>JBCDGZ010000101.1:0-29739 GCA_038750655.1 Bacteroidota bacterium
ACCAGAATCTCTATATATTTTAGATCGTATTCATGGTCGCTTTTACCTCCTTCATCGCCGGCCATTTCTTTTAGCGTCGACAGAATTTCAGTCTTGGTAACATCGGATAAAACGCCGATGACAAAACCCTCAAAGAAGAAATTTTCCGGAGGAATATATTTTATCCACAGTTCTGGATCATCCAGATTATTGAGTAATCGATGGATTTGCTGCGTACTTAGTTTCTTCAAAGGCTTTAGGGCCTTAGCCTCTAGATAGTCGAGTTGAATATTAAACTTAAAGTGCCGCTCTGTTTTTGTTACCCGATCTCGAAGGGTCATCCCTTCGGAAGAATAAATATCCACGTTCTGGCCATAAAATGTATTGAGCACAATTGCACCGGCCAATAAGATATTTTGCATTCCTCCATTGTGCATGAACTTCTCAGAACTCACTTTTACCTCCCAATTTTCATTAGCGAGCAATACTAAAAAATCGTCAGTTTGAAAGCGAAAGTCATTGCTCTCGAAAGGGCCTTTGATAAAACCCATTTGATCCTTAAAGAAAAAGGAAGGAAACATATGAACCATCAATGTGTCAAGATCTCCCTGCTCGGAGAGGGCTTCCCAGCTCATCTCTCTCAGTTTGGCTTCTACCCCTTCTAAATGGATAACTGCATGGTCTAGAGGATCATTTTTCAATAGTGCATTCTTCCTCTTGAATTCCTTAATCAAGGTAGAAATGCTGAACCTCGCCTGGTAGGGCGATAGCACATCTTGTTCCATACGCGCACGAAATTCAGTCAGCGCGATATAATCACCACTAAAGGTAGGAATGAGGTTGTCTGTAAGTGAGTTATCCATTTCATTTAGGTTTTAAAGCAGGTCAAACTGCTCAAAGTGATGGTGAAAGTGTTTGCGATTCACTAAATCCCAGAGTTCTTTATCCAATGGTCCAAAAACGGCATTATTGTGTTCCGCCTCAGGGTTTTCTTTGTAATACGCTTGGTAGGCATCGAAGGCTTCCAATAAGGCTTGCTTGGCATCGGCTAGGCTGCTGTAGCGCAAGTCCTCCAATTCTCCTTTTTTCATCATGGGATGTTCCACAAATCGGGGCATTGGGCGGTAGTTGTAGAGGGACTCCTGGTATCTTTCGATCCGATCTTCCGGCGTCACGACCTTGGTTGCTGCCACGCCAGTTGCCAGCTGGAATTGGTATTCTAGGTGCTCAATCATGTGCTGCGGAGCCATCATTCCCCAGCTTGGCCGCCGATCCGCGCTTAGCTTGCCAATGGCCTTTTCGATATTACTGCGGGTAAAATCGTAGAAAGGACATTTCTTTTGTACCAGCGTCAAAATGGTCGCAATGGCCACCAGCTCTTCGTCCTGATCAAAGACTTCGACATACCATTTCACCACACCCGCCGGAAACTCCCGACCTTTGGTATCGCGGTCTACTCGCTCCTTACAGGTAAGCCGTACTTGCAGGGTATCATGGTGATAAACGGGCCGTAGAAATCGGCATTCCTCTAGGCCATAGTTGGCGGCCACTGGCCCCTTATTGGGATAGACAAACAAGCCTGCGGCCGCTGCCAGAATGAAATAGCCGTGCGCCGCCCGCTTCTCAAAGATGGTACCGCCGAGGGAGGTAATATCGGTATGGGCATAAAAATGATCCCAGGTCAAGTTGGCAAAATTGATGATGTCGCTGTCGGTCATGGTCCGCTTGTGGGTGAGCAGCGACATTCCAGGCTCAATATCTTCGAAGTGATACTGGAAAGGATGTTTCGGACTTTCTTTGTACTTGGCCCCCGGTTGATAGATGCCCGTAATGGCAGTGATGGTCGTCGGCGTACCCTGAATAGCGCAGCGCTGCAAATAGTGCTTCACCCCACGCATTCCGCCCATCTCTTCGCCGCCGCCGGCCCGACCCGGCCCACCGTGCACCAGCGTCGGTAGCGGAGACCCATGCCCCGTACTGCGCTTCGCGCTCTCGCGGTTGATTACCAAAATCCGGCCGTGGTGGCTGGCCGCCCCGATGACAAAATCTCGTGCAATCCGATCATCATAGGTCGAGATCGAGCAGCACAGCGACCCCATGCCCATCTTAGCTAGCTGAATGGCATCGCTCAAGTCTTTGTAGGGAACAATGGTGCTGACCGGCCCAAAGGCTTCGACATTGTGCACCGCTGTGTTCGTATGTGGATCTTTTTCCAAAAGTAAAATCGGACTCAAAAAGGCTCCCTTACTGGCATCTGCGCCCAACACATCGACCTTATCCAAATCTCCGTAGACAATCTCTGCCGTCTGCGCCAGCTCGCGCACCCGATCGCGCACCTCCGTCACCTGATCCCGACTGGCCAGGGCTCCCATTCTGACTTCCTTGCGGCTCGGATCGCCGATGGCCACCTTTGACAGGGCTTTCCCCAACGCAATCTGTACATCTTCGACCAGCGCCTCCGGTACAATGACCCGACGAATGGCCGTACATTTCTGCCCACATTTGACCGTCATTTCCCGGCGCACCTCGCGGATGAAGAGATCGAACTCCGCAGTGCCCGGAACGGCATCTTCACCGAGGACGGAGCAGTTGAGGGAGTCCGCTTCCATATTGAAAGGAACGGCCTCATTGATGATCCGAGGGTTGCCTTTGAGTAGGCGGCCGGTGGTGGCGGAGCCGGTGAAGGTGACGACGTCTTGGGATTCTACAGTATCGAGGATGGTGCGGGCGGAGCCACAGATCAGCTGTAGAGCGCCTTCAGGCAAGATGCCGGAGGCGATGATCTCGCGGGCTACGGCCTCAGTGAGGAAGGAGGTGGAGGTGGCCGGTTTGACGACAGCCGGTACGCCGGCCATCCAGTTGACCGCACATTTTTCCAGCATTCCCCAAACTGGGAAGTTATAGGCATTGATATGGATCGCTACGCCTTCTTTAGGGACCATGATGTGGTGCCCCATGAAATTGCCTCCTCTGGACAGATCGATGGCATCACCGTCGACGTGGAAGCTTTGGAAGGGGAAGTTGCGGCGCAGGGAGGCATTGGCGAAGAGATTCCCAAAGCCGCCTTCGATGTCGATCCAGCTGTCGGCGCGGGTGGCGCCGGTGCGGTAGCTGATTTCGTAGAACTGCTCTTTACGCTTGGTGAGGTAGAGGGCTAATTTTTTGAGCATCAAGCCTCGTTCCTGAAAGGTCATTTTTCGCAGCTTCGGCCCGCCGACGCGGCGGCCATAGTCCAGAATATCTCCAAAGTCCAACCCCTTAGTAGAAGCGTGGTGGATGACCTCGCCGGTTACGGCATTGTAGATGGCTTGGCCTTCGCCAGCCCCATTTACCCATTCTCCTTTTACGTAGTTACCCAGTTTATTCATAATTTGTAGTCACTATTGATTAATTCAAGTTGCGATTCTCTATTAAAGATTCAAAGCGTCAGATATTTGAGTCACCACCTCGTGGTTCACAAAATCTTCCTTCATGAATCTCGTTCATCGCACCTTGAGGTGGTTAGGAATTGTTTTTATATAGAACGCTTGAAGACGATTTTAGTTATTCGAATTCGCCTCCGAAAGATACAATAATAGCGGCCTGGAATTAAATAAAGGGGGTAAAACTTGCGCCTGGTGTTCATCTTAAGTTGATCCAATTCCACGAGAACTAAAAATAATTCTCTACCTTTGTGGCGTATTTGGTGAACTGCCTAATTCGCAGTTCTAAAAGGGAATCCGGTGCAAATCCGGAGCAGTCCCCGCTGCTGTAAGCTCCTAAAAAAGCTTTCGATAATAAAGTCACTGTCCGCAAGGGATGGGAAGGCATCGAAAGTGGAGTAAGCCAGAATACCTGCCAGTACCGATTGATTCATGCGCGCTTTCGGAGGAAAAGCCGGGAATAGAACGCTACACTTTCAGCCAGGATGGCCACATGGGCCTATCATTGGCTGTATTTTTCATTTGTTGTTTTGCGTATTCCCCTTCTCCGCCTTCGGCTCGCCTCATTTATTCACCTTATTCTTTAATTTCAAAACAACTGTAATGAAAAGAACCTTTACCCTCCTCATCCTTTGCTTTAGCCTCTTTAGCTTGCAGGCACAAACCACGGCCGACTTCGAAGATTTTACCATCGATGTCGATACCTTCCTTAACGGGAGTGATATGAGCGGTGGATTTCGCGCGGGCAATCTCTTTTTGCCTAATGATTTCAACCCAACCTATGGCTCCTGGCAAGGCTGGGCCATTTCTAACACTACCGATGTCACCACCCCCGGATTTATGAACCAGTACAGCTCGATCAGCGGCGGAGGTAATAATGGCTCTTCTAACTACGCAGTAACTTTTGCCTTCAGTGGTGGGAAGATTCTTTTGCAAGGAGATGCCTTGGGCGGTGGCTTCGATGGTTTTTTCATCAATAATGGCACCTACGGTTACCTCAGTATGAAAGAAGGGGATAGTGTTGGCAAGAAATTCGGCGGGGTTACTGGCGATGATCCAGATTTTCTTTTGGTGACTTTCAAAAAGTTCCTCAACGGAGAGCTGAGTACCGATAGTGTCAATTTCTACCTGGCCGATTACCGCTTTAGTGATAACAGCATGGATTATATTGTTGATGAGTGGACTTATCTGGATTTGAGTTCCCTGGGGGATATGGACAGCCTATCCTATTCTTTCAGTGGGAGCGATATAGGGATGTTTGGCTTAAATACGCCGGCTTATTTTTGTATGGATGATGCGACAACTGCGGATATGAGCACTTCGCTCGAAGGGCCTTTAGAGCGTCTGGAACTTAGCATTTTCCCCAATCCTACCTCTGACTTCCTGCTCTTCGACTGGCGAGAGCTGCCCGACGGTCAACTCAAAATTACCGATCTGCACGGCCGTCAGCTCACTGCTCAGAACTTGCAGCAGGGCAGAAATCGCATTAATGTAGGGGACTGGCCAGCAGGAACTTACGTGCTTTGGATTCAAACGGAAAAAGAGTGGGGGAGTAGCCTCTTCACGGTACAACGCTAGTGACACATCGGCTGGAAGTTGGTGCTTTCCCAGAAGCGCAGCTCTACCGGAATGTCCAACAGGAAGCCTCGATAGATTAAAAAGATACCAAAGATGGCCAGTCCGTAGGGGATGGCTTGCCGGAAGCGGGCAAGCCATCGCTGCGGGCGGTAGCTGGCCAGCATCAGGGCGAAGAGCAGGGGCAGCGTGCCCAGGCCGAAGAGCGCCATATAGGCTGCACCCGCCCAGGCACTGCTGGTGCTGATGGAGCCTGCCAGGGCCACGTAGACGAGCCCGCAGGGCAGTAGGCCGTTCAAAGCACCGATGCCGAAGGCAGAGGAGGAACTGTCAATCGACAAGGCTCTGGATAGTCTGGTTTTGACTTTTTGAATGAAGGAGCGGTAATAGGGCTGCTTGAGAAGTTGTTGCTCTAAAGAAATAGAGAAAATAGCACTGCCCAACAGGGCCACCCCCAGCAAAATACTGAATAGGTTCTGATAACCGGACAAGGCAATTCCCCAACCCATCAACCCAAAGAAAAGCCCCATCAGCGCATAAGTGCTGACACGCCCCAGGTGGTACAGCAAGGCTTGGAGGACCACCGACTTTCGCTCACGAGCCGTCAGCGGCAAAGCCATGACAACCGGCCCGCACATGCTTACACAGTGCAGACTGCCTCCTAAACCCAAAAGAAATGCGGTCCACAGAAACATCTAGAGCACAATTTCACTGGTTTTAAAATAGGTGTTGCCCCCAGCAGTCCAGTCGACTTTAATGGTCCAGCGGCCGGTCTGAACCTCACGAGTAGAAACGCGCATGGTGTACTGCTCATCCAGGTTGATGGCCTTAGTGAAGTCAAGCTTACTGGTGGAGGGGCGGAAAAATAAGACCTGTCCTTCAACGTCTTTCATAGCTTCGGGGAAATGTAAAATGATTTCCCCCTGTCGTCCATCATAACGAATTTGTAATTCCTCTTTTAGCGACAAATTATTTTCCATTTTGTCGTAGTGTTGCTGGTACTTTAAGTCCTGTTCATAGTAGTTGTCCATAACCAGGCTGTGGTCATAATCGCGGGTTTTAAAAACGAAGTACAGTAATACGACCATAAAGGAAGTATAGAAAATAGCGATACTAATGCCCCAATTGATTTTCATATCTTACTCATTTTACAGGTCCCAAAAAATTAGTTTTGACTTCATCGATCAGCTCACCGGCGGAGTAGACTTCCACGCGTATCTTGGTCTTTCGGTTGTCCAGGGCCGCTGGGGGTAAATCGATGAAGAGCGCTCCCTCGGTTATATCGTCCTTTTGGGCAACGGGAGCTTTGCCGACTAGGCGAATCTTGCCCTCGATGCCGACCAGTCGGAATTCGATCGGCATTTCTTTCGTGGTTTTATTGATAATTTGATAATTGTACAAATTGCTGATGTCCCCTTGCTCTGTCTGCTGATAAAGCATTCCGGGGGTGCGGAGTAGCAGGGTTTCTACATCGCTGCGACCAACCAACAGGACAATTTGAATGACCAGCAGTACGGCCAATACGGCGGTGTAGGCAATGACACGGGGTGTAAAGATTTTTCTGATGCCCTGCTTAATCCCATTGTAGCTGTCATAGCGGATCAACTCTTTGGGGCGTCCGATTTTTTCCATCACCTCATCACAGGCATCCATACAAGCGGTGCAATTGACGCATTCCAGTTGTACACCATCTCGAATATCGATCCCAGTAGGGCAGACCTGCACACAGAGCTTACAATCAATACAATCCCCCAAAATCAACTCTTTCGCAGAGGGCAGCGCCTGCTTTTTTCTTTTCATCTTCCCCCGAGGCTCTCCCCGTACAAAATCGTAATAAACGGCAATCGAGTTTTTATCCAGCAAAACCCCCTGTAAGCGGCCGTAGGGGCAGATGGTTACACAAACCTGCTCCCGCATATAGGAGAACACGAAGTAAAAGGCAAAGGAGAACAATACCATCGCTGTGAAGCCCGAGAGGTGCTGGTCAATGGGCTCGCTGATAATGGTAAAGACCTCATCGATTCCGATGATGTAGGCCAGAAAAGTATTGGCCACTAGTATAGCGATGGTGAAAAATATCAGCTGTTTGCTTCCCTTTTTGATGATCTTATCGGTATTCCAGGGTGCTTTATTTAAGCGTTTCTGCGCATTGGCATCTCCTTCGATCCAGTATTCAATTCGTCGGAAAACCATCTCCATAAAAATGGTCTGCGGGCAGACCCAGCCACAGAAAAGACGGCCGAATACAACGGTGAAAAGGGCGATGAAAATGATGAAAATCAGCATTCCAAATACGAACAGATGGAAATCCTGCGGGGTAAAGTGAAGCCCGAAGATAATGAACCTACGCTCCAGAATATTAAAGAGTAGTAGTGGATAGCCTCCGACTTTAATGAAGGGCATCCCGAAGAGAAAAAGCAAGAGGCCGTAGCTGACGTATTTGCGCCACTCGTAATAAGGCCCCTTGGGCTTTTTAGGATGCAACCATATCCGCCGCCCTTGGGCGTCAATGGTGGCCACCTTATCTCTATATTGTTCAGTATCTACGATGGGTACTTGCATGCCTAATTTTATTTCATTCCGATGGCACTATTTGTTGTGCTATCCTGTGCAGCCTCTTGAGTCGGGGACTGCTCATCCAGCATACCTTGAGGTTCCTTGGCATTAGGTGGATTAGTACCTACCAGAGTCGTGATATAGCTGGCTACTTGATGGATGTCAGAAGGCCGTAGCTGGGCTTTCCAGGCGATCATTCCTTTTTCTGGAACTCCGTATTTGATGGTCTTAAAAATCGATTTGATGTCACCGCCGTGCAGCCAGTAGGCATCGGTGAGGTTAGGGCCAATGCCTCCTTCGCCCAGTTGACCGTGGCAGGCCGAGCAGTTGCTTTGGTAGATGTTTACCCCATTGGCCAGGGCCGCCTCATCAGTTAAAATGGCCACATTGCTCTCATTGACCAAATTGGCTTGCTTCTCTAAAAAGCGGGCTTTGATCTCTTCTGCATAGGCCATCTCCTTGGCGTACCATTCTTGAGAGCTGTCTCCCATATCCAGATAGTGATAGTAGGCGAAATAGACGGTTCCGATGGCAATCGTAATGTAGAACATGGCGACCCACCAGGGGGGGAGGCGGTTGTCTAATTCCTGGATACCATCGTAGTTGTGGTCAAGCATAATATCGGCTTCCTTTTCAACCGGAACCACCTGCGTAGCTTTCTTATAAAGCCAAGACCACCAGGATTCCTGCGGAGCAGTTTCCACTACCTCGGGCACTTCAATGCCTTGTTCTTTCAATAGCCGCATCTTGTGAATATTGAGGATCATAAACAAGAGGCGGAACAGATAAGCCATGACAAAGAGGGCAACGGTAAAACCAGTAGCCAAAACCAGTTTGCCCAGCATATCGGTCATATAATCAGGGTCGATGGCATTTTCGCCGACTTTTTTGGCCCAGACTGCTGTTCCAAAACTCAGCAGAACAAGGCCGATTGTAATGCGTTTAAAATTCAGATTATTCATGTTGACTTTCGTTTTCATTGACAGAAGAAAAAGAGTCGTCGAGCGGCAAATGTGACATCTTATGGATGTAGGATTTGCTTCGGAAGAATACGACAAAGAGGCTGATCACAAAGAGGATGAAGAAGGTGAGCAGCGCAAACAATGCCATCCAGTTGATGTCTCCGGCGCCTTGCAAAATATATTTATACATAACTGATAATTTTTGATAGATGGATTAATTCGTGCTGCCTTCGGCCTCGGCTCTTGGCTTTGGCTTAATGTCTGTACCTAATCGCTGTAAGTAGGCTATGAGGGCAACAATCTCTTTTCTTTCCAACTGCTCCTGCTCAATACCATCTCCATTCAAGCTAGCGGCGATCTGGCTGGCCTGCTCCCGCATCTCTTTATAGAGCCTGGTATTGTAGTTGTCCGGATAAGGGGTGTTAAGCATCTTCAGCACCTTGATCTTAGCAGCCGTGTAGGTGGTATCCAGATCATTTTCAATCAACCAGGGATAGGGAGGCATAATTGATCCTGGCGACATACTCTCGGGATCGAGCATATGGTTGTAGTGCCAGCTATCGGGATATTTGCCACCCAAACGATGCAGGTCGGGCCCGGTCCGCTTAGATCCCCAGAGGAAAGGCCGATCGTAGATAAACTCCCCAGATTTAGAGTATTCGCCGTAGCGCTCGGTCTCGGAGCGGAAAGGACGAATCATCTGAGAGTGGCAACTGATGCAGCCTTCGCGGATGTAGAGGTCTCGTCCTTCGAGTTCAAGTGGCGTATAAGGCTTGACGGAGGTGATCTTTGGTACATTCTCATCAACCATCATCATCGGGAAGATTTCAACCATTCCACCAATCAGGATAGCGATCGTAGCGCCAACCAACAATTGGATAGGACGACGTTCGATCCAACGGTGCCAGTGCTCGCCCTTGTGCTTCGCGTAGACGGGACGTGGTGGTGCTTCCGCCATTTCGTTGGCCACTAAATTTCCTTGTCTTACAGTTTTAAAGAGGTTGTAACACATCAAAATAGCACCAGCCAGGTAGATAGAACCTCCTAAGGCTCTCATTGCATACATCGGAATGATCTGCGTTACGGTCTCCAGGAAGTTGCCATATTTGAGGAAACCATCTGCGGTAAATTCTTTCCACATCAAACTCTGCGTCCAGCCTCCCCAATACAGGGGAACGACATAGAACAGGGTCCCCAATGTTGCGATCCAGAAGTGTACATTGGCTAGCTTAACGGAGTAAAGTTTGGTATTGAAGATGCGCGGTAACAGCCAGTAGAGTACTCCAAAGGTCATCATACCGTTCCAACCCAGGGTTCCTACGTGAACGTGTCCGATGGTCCAGTCGGTGTAGTGACTGATAGCGTTGACCGACTTGATAGACATCATTGGTCCTTCGAAGGTAGCCATACCGTAAGCAGTAACTGCAACCACCAGGAACTTCAGAATGGGGTCATTACGCACCCGGTCCCAAGCACCCCGTAGGGTCAACAGACCATTGAGCATACCTCCCCAGGAAGGAGCGATGAGCATCAGCGAAAAGGCCATCCCTAGAGACTGCGCCCAGTCGGGCAGAGAGGTGTACAACAAGTGGTGTGGCCCCGCCCAGATATAGATAAAAATCAATGCCCAAAAGTGGATAATCGATAGTCGATAAGAGTAAACTGGACGATTGGCCGCCTTAGGAAGATAGTAGTACATCAGCCCCAGGTAAGGCGTGGTTAGGAAGAAAGCAACCGCATTGTGACCGTACCACCACTGCACCAATGCATCCTGAACACCAGCAAAAACAGGAATACTCTTCCACATGTGGACTGGAATTTCGAGGTTTTTGACGACGTGCAGTACCGTTACGGTGACCCAAGTGGCGATGTAAAACCAAATGGCTACGTAGAGGTGAGTTTCTCTTCTTTTGAGGATGGTGCCAAACATATTAATACCAAAGGCGACCCAGACTAGTGCAATGGCGATGTCAATCGGCCATTCCAATTCTGCATATTCGTGCGAACTGGTGATTCCTAGTGGCAGTGTAATGGCTGCCGCGACAATGATGGCCTGCCAGCCCCAGAAGTGGAACTTGCTTAGCGCATCGCTGTACATCCGGGTCTTTAGCAATCTTTGTAAGGAGTGATAAACGCCCATGTAAATACCATTGCCCACAAAAGCAAAAATTGCTGCATTGGTGTGCAGTGGACGTAGGCGTCCGAAGGTGGTAGGGGCAAAGTCGAGGTTGAGTGCGGGAAAAACCAATTGAAGGGCAGCCCACAGACCCGCGAGCATCCCAACTACACCCCATATTGCCGTAGCATAGGCAAAGTTTCTTACTATGGCATTATCGTAATAAAATTGTTCTACTTTTGACATTGTTTATGATTTTTCATTTTTATCATCAAAAAGAATTCGTACGGAGGGCGTATACTCATCTTCGTACTGACCGGAGCGGACTGCCCAGAAAAAGGCGACTAGAAAACCCAGGGCCACTAGCATACTGATAGCGATTAATAGCAATATGATTTTCATACTTAGGTGTTAATTCAAGTTGTGACTCACTATTAAGAGATTCAATGCCTCAGATATTTGAGGTACAAAATCTTCCTTATTGAATCTCGTTCATCACAACTTGGTTAGTATTTAGTTTCAGCCTGCGGGCCAGCCACCAGCTTCCGCTGATGCCCAGCAATACAATGCTGAGTGAACTCAATGGCATTAGTATGGCGGCAATCACCGGAGAGAGTAGTCCCTGCACGGCATAGCTCAGACCAATTATATTATAGCAGAGGGCAAAGGCATAAGAGATATAAATGACCCAGCGACTCTGACGGATGTAATTGATGAGGTTTGGAAATTGCTGAAAGGATGCGGTAGATAAGACACCGTCGCAGGCGGGCGAAAAGTTGTTCTGCTCTTCGGTTACTACCAGCCCCACATTAGCTTGCTGTAAAGCTCCGGCATCGTTGAGGCCATCACCGACCATCATGACGACCGCGCCCTCCTGCTGCAATTTTTCGATGTATTGTAATTTCTCTTTGGGAGAGTGATTGAAATGGAGTTGTTCAACGCCACCGAATAAGGCACTGAAGAACGCTGGTCGCCGGTTGTGATCACCGGAGAGCAACGAAATATCGAACTGCTGGCGCAGCCAGTGTAGGGTGTTTTTCATTCCCTTGCGCAGCTGAGGCTTAGAGCCGAAATAGCCCTTTTCCAGTCCATCAACTAAAATCTCCGTGCCTGCGGCCCCTTTACCAATATAAATCCGCTGCCCGCCAATCGTTCCGCCGATCCCCTCACCAGGGATTTCTTCAAAATCCGTTACTTCTAACTTCACCGCCCCCTTCAGGTATTCGCAAATCTGCTGACTGCGTGGATGGGTAGACTGACAGGCCAGGCTGTAAACCGCATCTTTTTCCTCTGTACTCAGCTGCCCCTCGAAAACCAGTTGCTCCTGACGTTCAGTCAAAGTACCGGTCTTGTCGAAAACAATATGCGTTACCCGCTGCACCTGCTCAATAACCTCCGTATTCTTCAGGTAACTTTGACTGCGGCCCAAGACACGCAAAACATTGCCGTAGGTAAAAGGAATAGAAAGGGCTACTGCACAGGGGCAAGCGATGATGAGCACCGCAGAAAAGGCATTGATGGCCTTCGCAGTATCTATAGGAAGCCAATAGAGCAGCGTAGCTGCGGAAATCAGCAAAATAGCGATGGTGAAGTATTTTCCTACGGCGTTGGCCAACTGACTGGCCGCCAGCTTACTGGTCTTCTGCTCAAAACTGTGCTCATTCCACAGCTGCACCAAATAGGACTGAATGACTTTCTTGGTCAGTTGAATCTGAATAGCCGCACCGGTCTGCCGACCGCCAGCGTAGAGCAAAGCTCCTTTTTCCACCTTGACTGGAGCAGACTCGCCCGTCACGAAGCTATAATCGATATAAGCTTTTTCACTCTGTAGAATGCCATCCGCGGGGATCAATTCCTGATTGCGAACGATAATCTGATCGCCAGCTTGGAGCTTGTTAAGCGAGGTCGCTTGCTCCTCATTATCTTCTAGCCGATTAGCTGCAATGGGGAAGTAGGATTGATAATCCCGTTCGAAAGAGATGCTATGGTAGGTCTTTTGCTGAAACCATTTGCCGACCAAAAGGAAAAAAATCAACCCGCCCAAAGAATCCATATATCCTGCTCCCGTTTGACTCAAAATCTCGAAGGCGCTGCGGCCAAAGAGGCTAAGAATACCAATGGAGATGGGGAGGTCAATATTTAAGTTGCCCTGCCGCAGACCTAGGTAAGCAGACCGTAGGTAGTCCCAGCCGCTGTAAAAAACCAGTGGTAGTCCAAATAGCAGATTGAGGTACCCGAAAAGATGAAAGTAGAAAGCATCCTCTCCTCTGTGCAGCCCCAGGTACTCAGGAAAGCTCATAAACATGATATTTCCGAAGACAAACCCGGTTACGCCTAGTTTATAGTATAGGGATTTAGAGAGGGTAGGAGGGGTTTCTGAATTGAGATCAGCCAGATTGATGGCAGGAGGATAGCCAATCTTGTGAAGCAGTCCTGCAATTTTACTGAGGCTAGTATCTGATTCTGAGTAGCTTAGGTGTACTTCCTTTTTTAGGAAGTTGACCCTAGATTGCTGAATACCTCGGTCCAATTGGTAGAGGTGTTCAAGTAGCCAAATGCAAGAAGCGCAGTGGATTTGAGGCAACAGAAAGCGTACTCTTCCGACCTTCCCGTCCGTATAATCTACAAATTGGCGCTTTACCTCTGGATCATCGAGGTAGGCGTATTGTTCTGCTTTTAGTGCCTTGAGCGATAGCCCCGGCGTTTGCTCGATGTTGTAGTAGTTGCGAAGGCCATTCTCTTGCAGCAATTCGTAGACCAGCTTGCAACCTTGGCAACAAAATGACTGCTCAGTCCCGATGAGTGTAGGCTCCTCACAGGCCTCTCCGCAATGTGAACATTGGACGACGGGCTCGTTGGGTATCTTGTAAGGAACAGTCATTATCAGATGAATTTTGGGGCAAGTTAGCCCCAGCTCATCTGTTAGCGGATGATGAAAGTCAATTTGGGCATTGACTTTTATCAAGAGTAGCCAAAACGAGGTTTATTTTTCTTTATAGCGGCTAAAGGCGAGAACAGCGGCAAAGCATAGCAGGCAGCCCAGAGCACCAGAGAGGCGAATGCCCAGGTCATCATCGGGGTCTTTGCCGAAAAGGGTGAGGATGGCAAAAATCATGATTCCGAAGGTCTGCCCGAATTTATTGGCCAGATTTCGGACGGCGAAGTAGAGGGCTTCTTTTTGCTGGCCGGTCTGTTGGCTATCGGCCTGGGCCAGCTCGGCGATAATGGCGTAGGGGAGGATGCCTAGGAAGGCCAGAGGGAGGGAGGCCAGTATGGCAAATCCGAAAATCTGCGCCTCTGGAGGAATGGGCATTTTACCCATGAAATAGATGCCCCCCAGCAGGGTGCCCAGCCAAGCAAAGGAGAACAAGATGATGCGCTTGGCGCCAAAGCGCTGGGTCAGCTTGCCCACAAAGGGATAGAAAAAGAGCGAGACCAGTACCATTGTTCCCATTACAAAACCACCCAGTGACTCTTCGAGCTTCAGCAGGACGCTTAGGTAATAAAGCAGGCCGCTGACCACTAGGGTGATGGAAACAAAATAGAAGGTTTCGGCCAAGACGAAAAGCAAGAAATTTCTATTGCTCAGGGTCTGCCGGATGGCCGTGCGGAGTGGGATAGTGATGGGTTGACTGTGGCAATGCTCTTTTTCATCGATGCTGATAATGGGCAGAATCATCACCAGTGCAGCGAATAGCGCCAGGCTGCCGATGGCCCACTGGATGGCTTCGTTGCGAGAGCTAAGCGCAAAGAGCGATTGGTAGGTATCGGCCAGCAGAGGCGTCTGAGAGGAGACGATGATGCCGATGACATAGCCAAAGGAGAGCCAGGAGGATAACCTGATTTTCTCCTCGGGGCTGGTCGCCAGTTCGGGGAGCAGGGCATTGAAAGGAATAATGTAGAGGGTCAGAAAGAAATAAAAGCCCAGTTGCATAGCGGCCAGCCACCACAGATTAACACTGCTTTGGCCATAGTGGTAGGGGATGAAAATGAGGAGGCAGAAGAGGGCAGCGGGCAGTAAGGCCCAGGCCATAAAGGGCGTGCGGCGGCCCCGAGAGTGCTGCGATCGATCGCTCCAATAAGCCACTAGCGGGTCGCTGATGGCATCAAAGAGGCGGCCACTGGCCACCACCAGCGAAAGCAGGCTAAATACGCCCCAAATGACAAGCTGCGGAATGAGCGGTACCAGTCCACTATTGCTGGGAGGGACATATACATAGATGAGCATAACTGAGATGATATTCATCAATGTAGAAAATCCCAGCATACCGCAGGCGTAACCGATTTGCCGAGCTGTGCTAAGAGGCGCGTTCATGGCTGCAAAGTAGGAAAATTACTGCTCATTTTTTTTGTAAAATACGACAGAGGCTGCTCTCTTTATCTAATTGTATTCTCAGCGTTTCTCCAAATCCTACAGGGAGCTTAAACAGCTTTGATAATGGAATGGAAAGTAGTTGTGCCCAGATGCAGCGAATGACGCCGGCGTGGGTAATCAAGAGGACTTTGTCGTGCTCTTCTTCTAGAAGTTGAGTTAGAAAGTGCTGGCAACGGTCATTAAGCTGTTGGAAGGATTCTCCGTTGGGTGGGGAGCGATGAACGAAATTTTCCATCCAGGGATTCAGCTTTTCCGCCGGAATCTCTTTCCACAACATCCCTTCCCAATCCCCAAAGTTAAGCTCTTGTATTTGTGGGCTAATCTTTGGTGCTTCGATATTCAGAGCGGCGGCCAACTTTCGACAGCGAGAAAGCGGGCTGCAATAAACGGCATCAAAAGTATCGAAGGGTAGGCTATCCTTGTAGACTTGTAAATCTTCTAAAAAGGTGTCTGCGACCTCCACGTCTAGCTGCCCGTAGCAAGTCGAACGGCCAACGGCCACCGGGGTGTGGCGAATTATATAAACTTCCATATGCCTAGAATTGAGAGATAAAAAATCAGTTCGCAAAATTGCTGGGTAGCGCCGAGACAGTCGCCCGTATAACCACCAATATTTTTTTGAAAAATGCGTCCCAAGTATACCTTACCTAAATAAGTAATGGGGACCGCTAATAGGAAAATCATATAAGGCAGAAACAGCAGCGGAATTAGGGCAAACAGCGCACTGTAAGCCATTTCACCGTTGCTGAACCGCTCACTGGCAATAGGCTTGACCTTGCTTTTAGTGGGGTCCTGGACGTAGTCGTGCGTCTGTACAAAAGTAGAAGCGACGAAGCGGCTCAGCGTATGTCCGCAGACTAGAAAGATTAAAATATCAAGGCCGCTAATCTGGGCCAGATGAAACAGCGTAAAGACTTTTAAGGCGATCAGCAATCCGATGCCAATAGCACCGTAGGCGCCCACCCGGCTGTCCTTCATGATGGTCATAATCTGCTCCTTAGTCCAGCCCCCGCCGAAACCATCGCAGACATCGGCAAAACCATCTTCGTGAAAAGCCCCAGTAATCCAAACCGTACTGATCAGTGAGAGCAAGATGGCCACATCTAGCGGCAAGATCAGCTGAGCGATATAATAAACAAGGGCGGCCAGGCCACCAACGATCCAGCCAATCAACGGAAAGTACTTCCGGGATTTGTTCAGGTACTTTGGGCTGTGGTCCACCCAAGCGGGGCAGGGGATACGCGTAAAGAACATTAGCGCAGTGAAGAAATAGCGAATTTCTTTCTGGATCATCATCAGGATTTATTGCTCACCCCCGCCTCGGCGAAGCTGGCCATTTCGTTTAGAAATGCAACGGCACTTTGCAGCAGAGGATAGGCCAGCGCGCAGCCCGTTCCCTCGCCCAGTCGCATATTTAGTCGAAGTAGCGGTGTAGCCTCCAGCGCGTCCAGCAATCGAGCGTGAGCATATTCTTCAGAGAGGTGGCAGAAAACGGCGCTGCTCCGCATCCCGGGTTGTATTCGCTCGGCTGCCAGGAAGGAAGCGGTGGCGATGAAGCCGTCGATTAGCAGCAGCTTGTTTTGCCGGAAGGCCTCCAGCATCGCACCGACCATCTGCACCATTTCAAAGCCCCCGAAGTTTTGTAGGGCCAACTTGGGATTAGCTGGTAATTGGTGTCGGGCCTGGGCTTTTTGCAAGATCACCACCTTGTGACGGAGCTGGTCATCATCCAATCCCGTACCTCGCCCGACGCACTGCTCCACCGGAAGGTCCAGCAAGCTGGCCATCAACAGTGAGGCCGCAGACGTATTGCCGATCCCCATTTCTCCAAAGCCTATAATATTGCAGTCGGCAGCTACTTCTTCCTTCACTACTCGCCTCCCTGCTTCTAGGCATTGTTCCAACTGTTCGGCCGTCATGGCTGGGGCTTCCACAAAATTCTGAGTCCCGTACGTAATCTTCTCATCAATCAACAGCGGGTGTTCCTCAAAATCGAAATTAACACCGGCATCAATAATCTTTAAGTTGATGCCATGCTGGCGCGCAAAGACATTGATGGCGGCACCACCGTGGAGGAAATTGAGCACCATCTGGTGGGTCACTTCCGGCGGATAGGCGCTGACACCCGAGCGGGCAATGCCGTGGTCGCCGGCGAAGACCAGCAGGGTGGGTTGGCGCAGTTGGGGCGTGAGACTTTGCTGGACGAGGCCGATTTGTCGGGCCAGTTTTTCTAGCTGTCCAAGGGCCCCGAGAGGCTTGGTTTTTAGATCAATCTTTTGCTGTAGTTGCTCTTGAAAGTTCATTGCTGGATTAGTTCAAGGTTAAATCACAATACCAAAAGCCATATTCCGCAGGAGCTTCTTTATCCTCCGACTTGGGGGCTGGATAGGTTCGATACACCACTTCGCCCTTGGTAAAAGCAATCGGCTGTCGAAACAAAGGGCTATCAAAACAGAAGGTATGGAATTCTCCATTTTCTCCACAAGGATCAACACCTTCCGGAAGATCCTCCAAGAATTGCCGATCAATCAGTCGTCCGCAGAAGGAACGGTGTAGCAACTGTGCATTGCAGCAAACGACAATGGCCTGATAGCCTTGAGCGATGAAGTCGAGGAGCAGTTGCCGGGTATCTTTTTTCCAAAGAGGGAAAACACTGGCGATGCCCAGTTCGTTGTTTATCTTTTCTCGGTACGCTCGCAAGTCTTCTAAAAAAATATCTCCATAAATACTATGGCCGAAACCCTCCATCCGTAGCTGAGTAAGCTTATTGGACATCAGGCGATTGTAGTCCTCCATCGTCGGATTTTCCCCTACCTCCAAAACGTCCAACGGAATTTCGATGGCCTTGGCTTGTGCTTCCAGTAGACTGCGGTGCAGCCCGTGCATCGATACGCGATTGTATTTCGAATTGACTGTAGTCAGCAGTTTTTCGACCGCGTATTGCTGCTCTTGTAAGATCGTGTACAAGGCCATGGTTGCATCTTTCCCACTGCTCCAATTCATAAATGCTTTAGGTCTACTCATGGTCAGTTTCGTTTTGCGGGCTACTGCTTTTGGTTGAAGGATAAACGAAGGCCGGTCTGGAAATGGATACCGGGCATGGCGCGCCGTTCGATCACCAGGTAGTCCTGATCCCAGAGGTTATTGATATTGAAAAAGAGTACTCCTTTGAATTTGGCCACTTGGCCAGTGTACTGTAAGCGCAGATTGCCGATTTGGAAAGAGGGGAGGGGTTCATTGATTCCTACGGTTGCGCCGGTGTAATTGTGCTGGTAGGCCAGGTAGAGCGATTTCCATTCGACAGAAAAGGTGCCGAAGGCCTGATGGATAGGGGTATAGGCCAGTTGGTCACCAGCGGGAATTCTGGGGTTTTCCAGTGCTACCTGATTGGTAGAGCGAATGTAGTCGTAGCCTCCGCGCAGCTGTAATTTGAGGGCATTAAAATGATAGGTCATCGTCAGGCGCGCCTCCAGACCGCGGCTCCAAACCTGGGTGATATTATTGGCTGACCAGAATTGCTGTCCTTCTCGGATACTCCACAGGATCCAATTATCGATCTTGCGGTTGAAAGCGGTCAAGGTGGTGGTTAGAGCAAAGCGTTTTTGCTCAAAGGCTTGTTGTAGGCCCAGCTCTTGGCTCCAACCGGATTCGGGCAATAAGTCGGGGTTGCCGCCGGGCAGCCAGAAGCGATCGTTGAAGGTGGCCAGGCGGTAATTGCGGCTGACTTTTCCTTTGAGCAGCAGCTGGGAATGGAGGCGAAAGTCGAAGCCGAAGGCCGGGACGAGCGGCGCCCGCTGCCCATCTACGATTTCCTGACGCAGACTAGCCTGTGTATTCAGCCGTTTACCACGGTATTTCCAGGAGGTGAAAAAGGCCGTACGATATTCCTCTGGAATATTCTCTCGGTAACCTGCTGACCATGCCTTGGTGTTCGTATGGGTATTGCCCACAAAAAACTGATGCCTCCGCCAGTTCCACTGCCCAGTGGCCTCGGCGATGAAAGTGCGAAAATGGCTTCTAGATTCTAGTAGGATGAGGTCGTCAAAGAAGTTGAGGTGTTCATCAAAATAGCCAGTCTTGAATTCCAAAAGCCCTCTTTTGGTTAACTGCTTGAAGTCGACAATCAGGCGGGTGGTCAAATCGTCTTGATGGGCCTCGCTCCGCGTCTGGACAATGGTTGGAGGGATTTGCCGGTCAGATTCTTGTCGCCAGAAGTGCAGGGCCAGCTGCTGGCGGCTGCTGATTTTCCAATACACATCCTGAATCAAATACTGCTGACTGACCTGCGCATTGGTTTGCTGCCGCTCCGGCAGGCCCTCCGCCTGGAAATAGTAGAAATCATTATCGGCTTGTAGATGAGATAAGCGAGTAATGCTTTGTATCTTTTTATTCCCGATTGCGACACCTAGCTGCTGCTGAAAGTGCCCAAAGCTTCCCATCTGAGTACTGCTTTTCACGCCTAACCGTTGCGAAAAATCTGGTCGATTATCCAGGCTCAGAACGCCGCCAATGGCTCCACTGCCCCAAAGCGCCGCATTGCCTCCTGGGGTGAAGCTAATGGCCTCCATCGCCTGCACGGGCAAAAGGGCCAAGTCCAGCTGCCCCAGCATGGGGCTTTGCACCGGTAGGCCATTCCACAAAATCAGGGTATGCCCGGCACTGCCTCCTCGAACCGAAGAAGTGGCCAGACTGCTCAGGCCGTAGCTTTTGATGTAGGTCCCCGTTTCGGTGGTCAACAACTCCGCAATGGTATTGGCGGGCAGTTTGTCGAGCTGGTCTGCCTTCCACTCCTGAGTGCTGCTTCCTGTGATTTGCCGGTGCTTTCTGCTGGAAGCTACTTCTACAGCGGGAATGACAATGGTCGTATCCAATAAGGATTGTCCACAAAGAGGGGCCGCAGGCTCTAGCAGGAGAGCAAGCAGAAAGAGACAAGGGATGATATGTCGCTTGAGTTGGTTCAAATTGCCTTTTATGCGAAAGCAATGATCACTGATGCAAGGAAGGTAATCTGGCTTTGAGGCCGAAGGGCCTCTCACAGTTGCGCAACAGCTCGCGATTTTCACGCGATTCCCCTTGTTTTCACGCGACTATTCGGCGTGCCTTGATGTGAATTGGGCATAAATATAGGGGTTTTATTTCTTCTGGCGGCATCGCTTCAAGGCTTTTTGGTTTTGCTCTTGAGTTGCTTGGGCTTGGGGCGGAGTGCATCTAGCGATTTGGAGTTGACGAGAATGGACATCTGGTCGATGGCGGCCTTGTTGAGGAGTTCTAGTCGTTGTACGGCATCGCTGCCCCATTCCAGGAGACTAGCATTGAGGGATTGCAGATTGGAGAGCACCAACAGTTGTTCGGTGGTCGCGTGGTCGCGCATATTGCCTTTGAGCTTGGGATTGGCCTTGCGCCATTGCTTGGCCGTTACGCCAAATAGCGCCATATTGATCAAGTCAGCTTCGCTGGCGAAAAATAGGCCTTCTTTCTTGGTGTACTGTAGTTTGGGCGGAATCAGGTGGGTGCGCACCGCCTCGGTGTGGATTTTATAATTGGCTTTGGTCATAATGCGCTTGATGTCCCAATCGCTGCGGCCGAGGGCCTTGGCCTCTTCGGCTTTGAGGCGGTCGAACTCCTTGATGAGGTAGACCTGAAAGGTGGGGGAGAGCCAGTAGCAGAAGTTTAGGGCGATTTCTCGGTGAGCGAAGGTGCCGCCATAGCGGCCGGCGCGAGATTGTAGCCCCAACGCATTAGTGGCTGATACCCAGGCGGTTACTGTAGCAGAGAAGGAGTTGTTCAACGCCTTTAATCTAAACGTGGCAGCATCGCCACGTTTAAAATCCGGGTTGTGGACGCTTTCCCACTCATCGAGGTAAGCCAGGGTATTGTTGTTGCGCATCCAGCTCCGAATGGTGAAGCGGGGTTCATCGGCTGCCTGACGAGCGATGTCCGTTAGTGAAATATAATCCCTTTTATCGCCGACGAGGATGGCGATTTCTATCCCTTCTACCGTAATTTTCTTCTTTGCCATAGTGACTGCAAGGTAAAAATATTCTACAAACCTATGCTCAGAATTTTCGATAGTTCAGGTAGGTAGAGATTCGGGCTTATCACCTCTATAAAGTTAATGCAACAGAGTTGCAATAAAGAATTTATTGAGTATCTTTGCAGCTGAGTTGCGTTAAAGAAGGCTAAAGGACGCTTTCCCATAAATGTTTAATCGTTTCACCCTGAAGTACAGCATGAACCAAACTAAAAAAGTGAACTACGCTGATTGGCTAGGCGCTTCGGCCAGTGGACTTTGTATCGTTCATTGTGCGTTAACTCCACTAATTTTTAGTGCTAAACCTCTTTTTTATGGTATGATAGGCAAGAATGTGCATCATCATACATGGGCCGGATTGGATTACGGTTTTTTGATCCTTAGTCTTGTGGCAGTATGGTATTCTGCCCGGAATACTCCCCATACTATTATCAGATGGGTCTTATGGGGGGCGTGGACCTTATTTGCCGGAGGGCTTTTACTTGATCCTCACCAATTCGCTTTAGGACACCAGCTCATGTATGTTGGTTCTATCGTATTGGTAATTGCACATCTTACGAATTATTTTTACAGTCATCGGCATTACAAAAGTGAGGGGTTAAACTAAAACCAAGCGGTAATGATCACCACTAAAAATTTGACTTACCAATATCCTGGATCTGCGCCTATTGCTTTCCCTGATATTACTGTGAAGGCTGGTGATGCTTTATTAGTTTGTGGTGAATCGGGCTGTGGCAAGACAACGCTGTTGCATTTATTAGCAGGCCTGCGGCAGCCAACAGCTGGTGAGGTAATAATGGACGGGGAAACGATTTCTGCTTTCTCTCCGGCAAAAATAGATCAATTTCGGGGTCAACACATTGGCATCATATATCAACAGGCGTACTTCATTGAATCACTGTCCGTTATGGATAATTTATTGATTTCCCCCTACTCAGCCAATCGAAGCAAGGCAAAGACGATTGCTGAGCGGTTCAATATCCATAATTTACTATTGCGCTATCCCCATCAGCTGAGTGTAGGCCAGCAGCAAAGAGCATCTATCGCCAGAGCGGTCATGAATCAGCCGAAGCTCTTATTGGCCGATGAACCGACCAGTGCTCTAGACAATAAAAATTGTGGGCTGGTGATCGACCTTTTGTTGGAAGAAGCCCTCGCCCAGGATTCCGCCTTGATTATTGTTACCCACGATGACCGTTTACGCGCCGCAATTAGTAACTCGGTGGACCTAACCCCCCTCGTTAACTAAAGACTAAAGGCATGCTCAAGAAAATAGCTTGGAAAAATATAGTATACAAACCGCTAAACACCGCACTGTGTGTTAGTCTGCTATTTTTTGGAGTAGGTATTATATCCTTATTACTGTTAATTCAGCACCAGCTCGAGCAAAAGTTTGCTCGGGATTTAAAAGATATTGACTTAGTGGTAGGGGCTAAGGGCAGTCCTTTACAGTTGGTATTATCTGCTGTATATCATCTGGATGCACCAACTGGTAATATTAAACTAGCCGAAGCTCGCAAGATAATGGAAGCTCCCATCGTTAAAGAAGCTATTCCATTAGCTTACGGTGATTCCTACCAAGGGTATCGAATATTAGGGACTACCGATGCCTACGTCAAAAAATATGATGCTCAACTTCGCGATGGACGTCTATTTTCAAAATCGATGGAGACGACAATAGGCAGTGATATTGCAGAGAAAACAGGCTTAAAGCTGGGAGATACTTTCCTGGGAACACACGGAGATGTTAAAGGAGGAGATGTTCACGACGAACACCCATATACTGTGGTTGGAATATTGGAAAAGACGAATAGTGTGGTAGACCAACTTCTTCTGACTAATCTTGAAAGTGTCTGGGTCGTCCATGCTCATCCTGCAGGTGATGGTTCATCACCTGCCATTATCGCCGACAGTATGGACATAACTGCTATTTTACTGCAATATAAAAGTAAGATGGCCTTATTCAATATGCCTCGTGTCATTAATGATCAGACTACTATGCAGGCGGTTTTACCTGCATTCCAAATCAACCAGCTGTTTTATATGCTGGGTATAGGCGCTACGACTCTGCAGCTCATTGCCGGCGGAATTATGGTTATGGCTGGCTTCAGCGTATTTTTTGTCCTATTCAATCGCCTGAGAGAACGCAAGTTTGAGTTAGCCCTTATGCGTACGGTGGGGTATCGACCCTGGCAGCTATTTGGGCTGCTGTTGTTGGAGGGATTATTATTGGCAATAGTTGGCTATGTGTTGGGGTGGCTGTTGAGCCGTGCTGGTTTATATATAGTGAATCAGCAAGCTGAGGGGGATTTTAATTTTCATTTCAGCAGCGGCTGGATAATTGAGGAAGCATGGTTGTTCCTGATTACTATTTTAGTAGGGGTAGGAGCAGCATTGCTACCAGCTTGGCAAGCCATGCGGATGAAAATATCAGATGTATTATCCGAAAAATAAAAAAAATGAGTCCTAAGCTAAGAATAATACTAGGTGCTTTTCTCATTGTCACGTTGTTGACAAAGGAAAAAGTCTGTGAGCATTTTGGCTTTGGACAAGCCAAGCAGCATCACGGTAGTTCCATCGCTGTGAATGACAAGGCCGACCCTGACCCTCCCGTAGGGCAGGAGGCGGAGAATAGCGACTATTTTGTCGATGATTCTTTGTATCGCTGGGATGAGCAGCTGTTGGATTGGAGCCCCGTTAGAGTAGCACCGGAGTACGACGTACAGCTCGTTGCCCACAACGAAGCGGAGTCTCCGCTAAAAGAACCGATCAAAATTGATTGGGAATTTCTGGAGGACATCAACTACCGACTGCGCTATTTCAGTGAATTGGATATGGAAATTTATGCGCCTATATTCCCCCAGTCGATTCAGGCGCTTGACGGCAAGGAGGTGGTTATAGAAGGATTCGTAATCCCATTTGATCAGGAGCAGGAACTACTATCTTTATCGGCTAATCCGTATGCTTCCTGTTTTTTCTGCGGTCGGGCAAGCCCGGTATCGGTGATGAGCATGTATCTGAAGAATAAAGGCAGGCGCTACAAGGTGGACGACTTCAAAAAATTCAAAGGCACCTTGCACCTCAATCACGATAATCCTGATGAGTTCTACTATATCCTGCGTATTGCGGAGGAGGAATAAGGTTTTTCAAAATATTATCAATTTAGCATTGATTTTCAAAATCATTAATCATGGTACCAACGACCTTTGAAGAATGGAAAAATTGCATCGTCAACGACTGCAAAATCAAGCTAACTAGAGACTTCGTCGCTGGTCGCTTGAAAGTCTACAAAGCTAAAAACAATCCCGAGACTAGGAAATTTGTTCAGCTGTACGGTGAGCAGCATTTAAATAACATCATTTACTGGTTAGAAAGGAGCTCTAAGGAGATCGGGCAGCGATAATTCCCTTTACTCCGCATTTCCCTTCTTCCGGATAGCTGATTTGGGCCGAAATACCTTGATGACTTCCTCATTAGCCTCTAAGTAAGGCCCTTCAATTAGGTCAATACAATAGGGAATCGCTGGAAAAACAGCATCCAGACATTCGCGAATAGCCTTGGGCTTACCGGGCAAATTCACGATTAAAGTATTATTCCGAATGCCGGCTGTTTGTCTGGAGAGAATGGCTGTAGGAACATATTGTAAACTCACACGTCGCATTTGCTCACCAAATCCCGGCATCATCTTTTGACAAACCTGCTCCGTTGCCTCTGGCGTCACATCTCGCGCGGCGGGCCCGGTACCCCCTGTGGTAATAATCAAGCAACAGCCTTCTTCATCTGCCATCTCAATCATCTTCGCTGCAATTTGATCTTGTTCGTCAGGAATTACCGCATAAGCATATTCCCAGTCGCTAATCAAATAGTCTTTCAAAGTGGCCACCACCGCTTTTCCTGGAATATCTTCATAAATACCCTTAGAGGCCCGATCAGAGACATTAATAATTCCAAACTTCGCTACTGTCATTTGTTGCCTTTTTATGGGGTCGAAAATAACGAAAAAATCTTTTCCAGTATGACTTATACCTATTTGATAAAATTATTGCAACCGAGTCGCGTTAATAGAAGTTATTTGTTTACTTTTGCAGCGGTTTGATGTTACAAAAGCATATTGATCATTCATATGGGCAATAATAATTATTCCAAAGAAAGGCACTATGACGTTATCGTAGTTGGTGCAGGACCTGCGGGTTTAGGAGTGAGTATTCTTTTACAAAAGTTCGGCATAAATTACGTCATTTTAGAAAAGACCTCGGTCGGGGCTTCGTTTAGAAAATGGCCAGAGGAAACCCGGTTTATATCGCCTTCGTTTACGGGGAATTTTTTTATGATGCCGGATTTAAATGCCATTACTCCTGATACTTCGCCTGCTTTTGAACTTTTAACGGAACACCCTACGGGAAATGAGTATGCAGATCATCTGGAAAACATCGCCAATCATTTCCAGTTAGCGGTAAAAACGGGTATCGAGGTTAAAAGTGTGGAAGATATAGGTGGGGCCTTCCTATTGAGTACCAATTATGGAATATACAGTAGTTCATACGTCATATGGGCCGCCGGAGAATACCAGTATCCTAAAACGAATTCCTTTGAGGGAGAACAACTGTGTGCCCATTATTCTGAGATCAGCTCCTTTTCGAATATAGAAGGTAATGAGAGTGTTGTTATCGGTGCCTATGAATCAGGATTCGATACCGCCATTAATTTGGCGAAACTCGGAAAAACAGTAACGCTTATTGATGATTTTGAATATCTAGAATACATAAGGAGCGATTCAAGTTATTCCCTTTCTCCTTTCACCAGAGATAGAATCAAGGAGGTCATTCACGATGAGATTTTCTACGTCAAGGAAACAAGAGTGGAAAAGGTAGAATTGGACAATGGTCAATACATCGTAACAACCAATAATGGTAAGACCTTTATTTCGGATGATAAACCGATCAATTGTACGGGATTCGATACTAGTCTTAAATTGGTAAAGGGGCTATTTTCCTTTGAGGAAGGCTATCCTCTATTGACCGAGTTTGATGAGTCTCGGAAAACAGAAAACCTCTTCTTAGTAGGACCTCAGGTGAAGCACGGGACCGCCTTATTCTGCTTTATCTATAAGTACAGACAACGATTTGCCATCGTTGCCGAAGAAATTGCAAAACGGCTGAGCGTTCCCTTTGAGTACATAGAGGAGGGGCTACTAGAATACAAAACCAATAACTTTTATCTGAAAGATTTATCCTGTTGTGATGGGGAATGTGTTTGTTAAAATGAAGCAGCTTAGAGAACCCTTATTTTTAATCATTGCCATTATAGCTGGATCCTTAACGGGCTTGTATTCGACCTTCGAAATGTCCTTTGTAGATTCCTCTATCATCGCGCTACTCTTTTTTTTATTCTATAATTTGTCTTTTGATAAATATCTACAAGGGGCTAAGAACAAGAAATATCTATCAATCGCTTGGGTTTCGAATTTTGTTCTAATCCCTTCTTTAGCGTTTATAATAGCCAGTATTTTTGTAGATAACTCCAATGCCGTTTTTGTTTGACTGATTATCTATTTTGTTGCTCCATGTACCGACTGGTTTTTAGGGTTTACTAAACTGGCGAACGGAAATGTTGAAGTCAACTCGGCCCTACTTCCCATAAATTTACTTTCACAAATTGTCCTTCTTCCCGTTTATCTGTATGTATTTACTGCTCGTACGATTAGCATTCCATTTGATTCTTTTTTTGATGTTTTAATTAACTGGGTATTGCTCCCTTTTGTAGCGGCGCAATTGCTACGTTTTATCGTAGCAAAGTTGAGCAAGCAATACCTGGAAAAGAGCAACGTTCTTGCAGAGTTGGGCATCTTGCTTTCCCTTGTTCTTCTGGTATTCTCTATATTTCATTCTAATATCCATTCGTTACTTGAGGATATTCACTTGCTCCCCATCATATTTGTGGTGATTCTAATCTTTTTTGTGATCACGTATTTTCTGATGAAATTGATCTCTAAAAAATTGACCTTATCAAAAGAAGAAAAAGTTAGTCTGACGATCACCACAGCAGCAAGGAATGCTCCCCTGATGCTGGTCATCAGCTTAGGACTTTTCCCACAGGAAACGGCCATTCAATTGGTGCTAATTATCGGTATGCTTATCGAGCTTCCTCACCTGATTGCGATTACTTATTTGTTAAAGCGATAGTTTAGATACTGAAAGGATACAATAACTTTACAAAAAAGTAATTTATGAAGCTTCAAGATCGCTGATCTACGATTGGGAAAATAAATAGGAACCCTTAATTTTGAATTAAAAGCCAGTTCAATGAATAAGAGTTCACAACAAGGTAGTCGAAACCGCCGAACATTTATTAAACAATCTGCTATTGTTAGTCTGGGCTTCCTAGCACTGGCCCGTTGCAGCAACGGCCCCCGCCCGGAAGCTAAAGGTAAGGCGCCAGGGCTGGCAAGCGCAGGAACATCAAAGATTCAACTGCAATCGGATTCGGAGGGTTATCTGGATTTACCGGAGGGCTTTAGCTACCGGGTCATTTCCCGGCAGGGGCAGCGGATGAGTGATGGCTTTTTGGTGCCCGCTCGCCCGGACGGTATGGGGACTTTTGATGGTGGAAATGGGAAGGTTGTCATTGTCCGAAATCATGAAAATAGCCCCAATGATAGTAATTTAGGGCCTTTTGGGGAGCGTAATGAGCTATTAGATCAAATCGATTCTGCGAAATTATACGATGCGGGGAAGTTGAAAAAACCGGGGCGCGGTGGGACAACTACGCTGGTCTACGACGAAGAGCGCGAAGAGTTGGAACAACAGTTTCTTAGCCTGGCGGGCACCTATCGCAACTGTGCCGGGGGCATCACCCCCTGGAACAGCTGGCTGACTTGTGAGGAGGATACAACGCTGAAAAAGGGAACAATAGAAAAAGACCACGGGTTTGTGTTTGAGGTACCAGCGCGGGTGGAGCCCGGAGTGGCTGATCCACTGCCGATCACTGCGATGGGCCGCTTCAACCACGAAGCCGTGGTGGTTGATCCCAAGACTGGCATTGTTTACCAAACGGAGGACGAGGGTGATGGCCTCATTTATCGCTACATTCCCAACGTGCCAGGGCAGCTCTTGCAAGGCGGGCGCTTGCAGGCTTTGGTGATAATCGATCAACCCGGTTTTGATACTCGCAATTGGAAGGAGAGGAGCATGGAACTTCGGCAACAGCTTAAGGTGGGGTGGATAGACCTGGAGGAGGTGTTATCTCCCGAGGATGATCTGCGCTATCGCGGGTTTGAGGCGGGTGCAGCCCGGTTTGCGAGAGGGGAGGGGATGTGGTTTGGAAATAATGAATTCTTTTTTGCCTGCACCAATGGAGGACCGAAAAAATGGGGGCAGGTATTTCGCTATCAGCCCTCGCCCCTAGAAGGAAAGCCCGGTGAGAAGGAGCAGCCTGCTACCTTGGAGCTTTATGCGGAGTCGACGGATCGGGAGCTTTTGAATATGTGTGATAATCTAACGATTGCTCCTTGGGGCGATGTCATCCTATGCGAAGACAATGGTCAGCGCAATCACATCAGAGGCATTAATAAGAACGGGGAGATTTATAACTTTGCTTGCAACCGCAGTTCGAGATCAGAGTTTGCTGGACTGGTGTTTTCTCCTTCGGGCAAAACTTTATTTGTCAATGTCCAGGAGAATGGAGATACCTTGGCCATCACAGGGCCTTGGGACAGCTTGATGGTTTAATAATTATTCAGCCCAGCACTACGCACGCGGGCTGGGCTGAATAAATCAACTTAGCCTTTCACCGCATGGGGAGCTTCCATCCCCAATCCCACCTTTACGGCATTCATATAATTAAAAAAGTCAGGGCCTTTGATGCTAGAGTAGACCCAGATGAAGCCTCCGCCGATGGCCTGCGGCTGCGAATTGGGCCGTCCTCCCCAACAACTACCAGAGGCCGAGCCTTGCCCGGTTCTCCACAGCGTAAATAAGTTCTGCATATCCGTAGGCGTACAGTTGGTCTGCGGACAGCAGCAGTCGTTGCAGGTACCCGCTACAATGGAAGTCCCCATGTTCAGCCAGTCCCCAGGATTATTGTATTTTCCGCCCGCGTAGCACTGCAGATTCAGCCAGGCCACCGTTCCACCCTTACTCTGTACATCCTTCACCCAGACCTGCCAATCCGACTGATGGTTGTACGGCGCGGCGGTGAGCTTCAGGCCTACTTTGACGGCCGCCTCCGCAAGGACAAAGATGGGCGCACCTGGCTTGAAATTCCCACCCTCGTAATCCAGATCAATGCCATCAAAGCCTAAGGTACTCTTGATGTGAAAAAGGATATTGTGAGCAGCAGTAGGATTACTGGTAATCAAGCTACTCATGAATTCTGTACCATTGGTAGAAAACGAAAGATACAATTCTTGTACATCTCCGCCGTTGCGTAAGCTCTTTAACAGCGTGGGCCACTGCGAGCTACCAATATAATCCCCGGTAGTATTGTAGAGCGGGTTGGTCGCATCATTGAACACCAATTCGCTGGGGTTACTGGCGCTTTGATTCAGCAGGCCCAGGATGGGACTGGTGAGTGGACTTTGCTGTAGGGTTTTAATGGTTCCAGAAGGATCAGAACCTGCGCTAGGATACACTTCGTTGCCCACGTAAAGGGCGATTCTTGGGTTTGGCATAAGGGTTATATTTTATATGTAAAAAGCTGTCAATATTGACATTACAAATAAATAT
>JBCDGZ010000102.1:0-29725 GCA_038750655.1 Bacteroidota bacterium
GTATATAAATATTTTTTAATGTGATCAAAGACGTCACAGAACTTACAGTAGCACATATATTAAATATAGTTTCATATATGAAAATGATTTATATTGCCTCAACATTCGCACACAAACTTACTATGAGAAAATACCATTGAGGCTTTAGACTATGGTGGTTTGTGGGTGTACTATTACATCAAATAAAACTACCATACTATGTTGAGACCCGCCTTATTAACGATCTGTCTATTGCTGTTTTGTTCTTTTGCCATTGCAGTCGATGATGGCCAACCTACCGAAGCTGCTCTACGCTATATTGAAGAATACAAGACCATTGCCATCAGTGAGATGCAGCGCAGCGGTATCCCGGCCAGCATTAAAATGGCGCAGTCTATCCACGAATCGAGCTGGGGCCGTGGTAGCCTAGCCCTAAACTCTAACAACTTCTTCGGGATTAAATGTAAGGAGGAATGGACGGGAGAAACTTTTTACAAAGAGGATGATGATTATCTTGACGGTCAACTCATCAAATCCTGCTTTCGGGTGTACGAGAGCATTCAGGCCTCCTTTGAAGATCACAGTAATTTTTTGATGAACAACAGTCGTTACGCAAGGCTGTTCCAGTTAGAGCGTACGGATTATGTCGGTTGGGCCGAAGGCCTTAAAGCTTGCGGTTACGCGACGGATAAAAAATACGCCGAAAAACTCATCCGGACTATTCGGGAGTATGAGCTGTACCAACTAGACCTTCCTCAAGTTAATATGGCTAACCTGATTGTTCAACCGGACTTTGATGCTCTGGCCCAGCAAGATACCGTTGACCCCCAGCTTTCTTCTCCTAACTACAATGGAGCCGTTGCTGAAGAACACTACGAGGTGCCTGCGGCCTTCCGCCTACCTGATGACTATGTGCGCAATTCATATACCACCCCGGCTACACCTCCAATGGTCAATCCCCAAAATTTCCCGACTCCCGCACCTACACAAGAAGTGCCTGCATCCGGACCTAGTTTCGATGAGCCTTACAGCGACGAGCTAAGCCCTCCCGTTGTGCAAAATACCGAGCCGCAAGAGCCTGTAAGCGACGAAAATGAAGCATTTACAACGGAATATTATTCTTCCTCTACAGTTGAGACACCCGAAATTCAGGAGCCAGCACCAGCATACGTCGCTCCTCCATCAGAGCTGGCTACACAAACGGAGTACCAACCTGTCGTCCCTAGCCCCGTGATTCCGGAGCCTACTCCGGCAAATACCGCACAAGAGCAAACCACCGCCCGGCAAGCGACCGCGGCGACCGCGCCAAGGTATTCCATTAATCCACAGTTAAGAAACAGTGTCAACAAGAGTAGTAAAAGAAAGAGCCAAACTTTACAGAAGAGTCGTACCCCCCAGCTGAGTAGTAGCTATCGGAGACGATAGCACTGCTCGACGGCTACACGAGAAGAGGGCCTGGCTTAACCCAGACTTTCTTCTCTTTCTTCCCCTTCTATCGGACGTTTTTTTCTAGTCATCGGATTGGCGTGCATTTCCTGGTGCTGCTTACGATTTTTGACCACATCAATCGCCACAAACATCGCCTGCCGAAAAGAAGACGGATCCGCTTCATTTTTTCCAGCAATATCATAAGCCGTACCGTGATCGGGAGAGGTGCGGACGGCGCTGAGCCCTGCCGTATAGTTGACGCCTTTTCCAAAGGAGAGGGCCTTGAAAGGAATCATACCTTGGTCGTGATACATGGCCAGAATCCCGTCGAATTTGCTGTATTGAGAGGAGCCAAAGAAGCCATCGGCCGGATAGGGACCCATCGCCATCAGGCCCTTCTTTTTGGCTTCAATGATGGCAGGACGAATGACCTTCTCTTCTTCTTCCCCAATCACATTATCATCGCTGGCGTGTGGGTTGAGCCCCAGAATAGCGATTATGGGGCGTTCGATGCCAAAATCCACTTTCAGCGAATGATTCAGCAGCCGAAGCTTTTTGAGGATTAAGCCTTTACTGATCGTACTGGTGACATTTTTAATCGGGAGGTGATTGGTAACCATACCAACGCGCATGACCTCGCTCACCATGAGCATCAGACTCTCATCGCCGTCGAGGGAGTCCGTGAAATATTCTGTATGACCCGGATAGGGGAAATTGGCCATCTGCATCGCTTTCTTGTGAATAGGAGCCGTGACCACCGCGTCAATCATTCCGTTCTTTAGGTCATTGGTGGCTTGTTCCAGCGAAATGTAGGCGTATTTCCCACTCGTATCAGACAGTTTACCCAAACTGATATTCACATTCTCTTGCCAGCAATTCACCACATTGATCCGATCGTACTTAATGCGATCGCCAGAGTTAGTGTTGTGGAAAGAAAAATCTTCGATGCCTACAATATTTTTATGATAAGAAACCACCTTAGAGGAACCATATATAATGGGGGTACAGATGTTGAGTATTTGTGGATTGGCTAGGGTCTTAAGGATAACCTCTAGCCCAACGCCATTCATGTCTCCAATGCTTATGCCTATTTTTACTTTTTCCATTCGTCGTTTTGTCAATAATGCTTCAAAAAATCAAAAATTAGGCGGACGCCAACTCCCGTTCCCTCCTTTGTCCGGTAGGAGTCGGAGGATTTGAGGTAGGCGGGGCCCGCAATATCGAAGTGTAGCCAGGGATAGTCTGTAAAGTATTCGAGAAATTTCCCGGCGGTAATCATTCCTGCTGAGGAGCCGCCCAGATTGCGGAGGTCGGCGATGTTGGACTTAATCTGCTCGCCGTACTCTCTCCAGAGCGGAAATTCGATGAGGCGTTCGTAGACGCTGTAGCCGCTTTGTTCGATTTTGGCTTTTACCGTAGGGTGGGCATTGCCCATGTAGACGATAGCTTCGGGGCCGCAGGCCCGTGAGGCTGAGCCGGTGAGTGTAGCAAAATCGAGCACCAGTTCAGGCTTGTATTGCTTGGCGTAGTGCAGCGCGTCGGCCAGGACCAAACGGCCTTCGGCATCCGTGTTCAGAATTTCCACCGTACTGCCATCGTACATCGTAATCACATCGCCGGGCACGTAGGCATTATTCCCCGGCCGGTTATCCGTTGAAGGTACCAGAGCGATGAGGTGGTAAGGCAGCCGCGCCTTGGCCACCGCCGCAATCGCACCGATGACCGCCGCCGCCCCCGCCATATCGCTCTTCATATAATCCATCGAATTACTAGTCGGCTTGAGGCTAACGCCCCCCGTGTCGTAGACAATACCCTTGCCCACCAGCACAATCGGCTGGCTGTTTTGTGGCTGGGGAGGCTTCCACTCCATGATGTTGAAACGCGGCGGCTGCATGCTGCCCATATTGACCGCCAAAATGCCGCCCATGCGCAGCTTCTCGATTTTCTTTTTATCAAAAACCTTCACCGTAAAGCCTGCTTCTTTTCCGATGTTGATGATCTCCTTGCTCAGTGTAGCCGCCGAGAGATAAGACTGAGGCTCATTGACCAAATCCCGAGCAATGCAAGTCGCTTCGAGCACTGCCTTCAAAGTTTGTAGCTCGCTGCGGCCGATGGCCTGATGATTAATCTTGATGGTCTTTAAGGTATTGGCTTTGTCTTTTTTCTCCCGAAAATATTTCAGGAACTGGTAATTCCCCAGGACCATTCCCTCCACGTAATCCGGAATGCGGTTGAGCTTGCGTTGATTGATCAGGGTGAGGGTTTTAATTTTATAGTGGGCCAGTAAGGTCAGAATGTCATTTCCCGCCACTCGGGCATCCTCTTTATCGTAGGATTCCGTTGCATTGTCTTTGAGGTATTGAACAATGATGTAGCGTTTTTCTTGTGGAATAAAAGCATAGGGAATCTGCTGATCAGCTGTGCGTTTGAGGAAGGTCAACTCGGCTTCATCGAGGTAGTTTGCTGTCCAGGCAAAGTCGTTTTTATCCGCCAGAATAAGCAGGTGATCCGTGTTTTTACTTGTCTTCGTTACCGATATTCTGGTATTCATCAATAGTATTTAATTCCGCACCCGGGATAGCATCGATTAAGATCTCTTAAAATTACCGCTAAGATAAAGAATAAAGCTGAATTAAGCGTTTCGTCTTTTTATCCACTCAGGGCTACTACATTGGGAAATTTAGTAATTATTCTCATAAACGAACTATTGACAAAATATTATCTCTTCTAACTTATATTAAGCCAATTTTTCATTACATTTATTTGATGTCGCAGTATTAAGTAACTGGCAACAAAGGAAAAACGCATCTGATAAGTACCCCTTTCAGGTCTGTTATTCCACTTATTGCGACTCAATATTATTCATTTAGATGGCTTTGTAATTGGTATGCCTTATGCTCAAAAATCTTTTTTCGTCTCTCCTGATTTTCGTCTTTTTGTTGTGTGCAATGGCGCTGTATGCCCAAGATATTAAAGGAACAATTACCGATCTTGAAACGGCCGAACCACTTTTTGGGGCGACCGTATTGATCAAGGGGACTACGCAGGGAGCGATCAGTGATTTGGATGGTCGATTTATCCTTCCCTACACTGGCCCTTTCCCGGTTAGCCTCTTGATTTCCTACACCGGCTACACCGAGCAGGAGATCATTTGCGAAACAGCTGATAAGCGCCTAAAAGTCAAACTAGAACCTTCGGTGATCACGGTAGATGCGGTAGAGGTGAAAGCCAGTCGAGTGACGGAGAAACAAAAAGAATCTGCGCTGACCGTAGAATCACTAGATGCCATTGCCATCAAAGAAACTCCTGCGGTCAATTTCTACGATGGCCTCGGAGCCTTGAAAGGTGTAGACTTGACGGCGGCCAGCATCGGTTTCAAGATTGTCAATACCCGAGGCTTTAATAGTACGGCGCCCGTGCGTTCTTTGCAATTGGTTGACGGTATCGATAACCAGGCACCCGGGCTCAATTTCTCTATCGGTAACTTTGCCGGTGCTTCGGAGTTGGACGTCAATCGTGTAGAACTGATTGTCGGTGCCAGCTCGGCCTTGTACGGTCCCAATGCTTTTAATGGGGTCATCTCTTTGCAGACCAAAGACCCTTTTTTACATAAAGGTTTATCTGTGATGCTCAAGGGAGGAGAGCGCAGCTTATTCGAAGGAGCTATCCGCTACGCCACTGCCATTAATGACCGCTTTGCCTTCAAAGTCAATGCCACCTACCTCACCGCAAACGATTGGGAGGCCAACAACCTGGCGGCTACTGATCAGTCGCTGGAGCGAGGCATCGATCCCACTAACTGGGGCGGATATGATGCGGTTAATATCTACGGTGATGAGCGATTGACAGAAGGACAAAATAACTTTACCGACCTCTTCGGCCAACGTAATTTTCCGGGCCTGGGCATCTACCACCGTACAGGCTATTTGGAGCGCGACTTGGTAGATTATGATACTAGAAATACTAAAATTGCTACGGCTCTCCACTACCGCTTTCCCGATCAAACTGAAATTATTGCTGGTTATAATTACGGATCTGGAACGACCGTCTTTCAAGGAGAAAATCGATACAGCCTCAAGGGGATTTCCTTTCAGCAAGCTAAGCTGGAAATCAAAAAGCCCGACAAGTTTTACCTCCACGCTTACCGCACTTGGGAAAACTCGGGCGAATCTTACGACGCCGTTTTCACTGCCTTCAAATTACTCGATGAGGCTAAGGACGATAATGACTGGGGGCAGGATTATAGCACTTATTGGATACAACAGGTTCGGCCGAAAATCTGGGCCTTGCCGGGCTTCCCCGATCCCAATGATCCGCAGTTTACGCAGGGATGGTTTGGTGAAGATGCTCCCAATTACGCAATTGCCGCCGGGGTGCTGAATCAGTTTTCGGACTCCCTGGCGCTGTGGCATCAGCAGGCGCGGACTTTCGCTGATGGCGTCGGTAACTCGCCGAGCAATGAAGCCTACATTCAACCCGGCAGTGCTCGCTGGAACGAACTTTTCGATGACATTACTGGTAAAGACATCGTAGACGGAGGAACACGCTTCTACAGCCGCTCCAAACTCAACCACATTCAGGGAGCCTACACCTTCGATACTGACTTTGCCAAGATCACCGCAGGGGCTAGCTTCCGTCAGTTCCTTCCGCAATCGCGCGGTACCGTTTTCAGCGATACGATGGGCGTAGAAATTAGAAACAATGCCTTTGGTGTTTTTGGGGGAGTAGAAAAAAGGGTGTTGAATGATAAGGTGATACTGAATGCTACTGGCCGATTAGACAAGAATGAAAACTTTGACTACCTCGTTTCTCCGGCCGCTTCTATTGTCTACAAACAAACAGAAAACAATATTTATCGGCTCTCTTTCTCCTCCGCAATTCGTAACCCCACCTTGCTGGATCAATACCTCTTTTACAATGTAGGCCGGGCCATCTTACTGGGAAATTTGGATGGCTTCGATGGGCTCGCCACCTCAGAGTCTTTGATCGATTACTATGCGGAGTTAAACCGGGATACGCTGGAAATATTTAATGTAGCGCCGGTGCGCCCGGAGAAGGTGAGGTCATTAGAGTTGGGCTACAAGGCCAGCCTGCTCAACAATAGTCTGTTTGTGGATGCCAGTTATTACTACAGTTGGTACCGAGATTTTTTAGGATTTAAATTAGGGGCTGATCTTGAATTTGACGAGAATGAATTTTTGAGAAATGTACAGTTCTATCGAGTATCTGCCAACTCTGATCAGCAGGTGACTACGCAGGGCTTTTCCATCGGGCTTAATTACTACTACCAAAAGCTGGCCTTTACGGGTAATTATTCCTGGAATATTCTCAACACCGAAACGGATGATGAGATCATTCCAGCCTTCAATACGCCAGAACATAAATTCAATCTCGGCTTTTCGGGGCGAGACCTTACACTTTTCAACAGCATCCGACACTTTGGATTTAGTGTAAACTACAAATTCGTGGAAGGCTTTTTATTCGAGGGATCGCCACAGTTTACCGGAGTCATCGACTCTTATGATTTGCTGGATGCTCAGGTCAATATTGGCGTGCCCGCCTGGAATGCAACTTTTAAATTAGGCGCGTCGAATCTGCTCAACAATTTGCATTTCGAAGTGTACGGCGGGCCGCTACTCGGTCGGATGGCCTACCTGTCGATCATTGTTGATGTCAAAGAAAAACCTAAGAACCCTAATCCGATTAATTAACTCTTATAATAAATGTCATAAAATTTAATTTGATTATGAAAAGAACCTTACGCACAATCTTTATGTTTTTAATGGCCTTCACGGTCATTCAACTATCTGCCCAAACCCGATACCTGGACCCCCAGTTTGATGTCAGCGTTACCTCTGATGTGAAGTACGGGGAAAACTACGAAGTCCTAACCGGGGCGCCCATACTCATTGATCTGCTCATGGATGTCTACGAGCCAGCCGGAGATATGGAGGCTCGTCGACCACTGGTCATCATGGCGCATGCGGGCAGCTTTCTTCCCAAAGGCTTGAACACCTTACCTTTTGGAAATAGAAAGGACTCCGCTAATATTGAAATTTGTCGGGAGTTCGCCAGACGCGGGTATGTCTGCGCCTCAATTGATTATCGCCTAGGCTGGAATCCTCTCGCCCCTACCCAGTTGGAACGGGCCGAGTCTATTATCCAGGCGACCTTTAGGGCCTCGCAGGATATGGTTACCGCCGTTCGCTTCTTTGCTAAAGATGGAGCGACGGACAACCTGTTCCGCACAGACTCTACGAGAGTCGTCGCAGCAGGAAATAATTCTGGTGGCTATATGGCGCTCACCTCCGCCTATCTCAATCGGCCGGAGGAATTGGTACTTTTCAAGTTCCTCGATGATAATGGCGTCCCCTTTGTACAAGAATCTGTAGAAGGTAATATCGACGGAACCGGAGGAAATCCTGCTCTGCAAAATTACTCTCATCCCGGCTTCTCCACCAATGTTCATATGGTATTGAACCTGGGCGGTGCCCTGGGCGACTCCATCTGGCTGGATCAAAGCGATCAAGCTGCGCTGGTCAGCTTTCAGGAAAGAAACAATCCGCTAACGCCCTACGGAACTGCCGTCGTAATCGTCACCTCCACCGGCGACCCCATCGTCGAAGTCAGTGGCGGCGGTGCGCTGCACCCCTACATTGACCGATCGGGCATAAGCGTCAACGATGTGATGAAGAATGCGGTGTTCGATGATCCATTCACACAGGCAGCACAGGACCACGCCATCGCTACAGGCACAACCTACTCTGAAGGGCTTTTCACCATTCCTTCGGCCGTCTTCTTTTATGATCCTTGGGCCTGGTATGATCCCAATGATCCCAATATCGACAATACCACACCCGGCGCCAGCGGCTTTGGCTCCGCCGCCAACCCATTCAACACCCCGCAATCCGCCCGGCTCTACATCGATACCATCATGGGCTACTTCAATCCCAGGGCCTGCGTCGTCCTCGACTTGCCCTGTGCCGGAGACTTCACCTCCACCGAAGATTTGATCAAGGGGCAAACCCGGGCCAAGCTCTTCCCCAACCCCGCCAACAAGCAGTTTACCCTACAAACGGATCAGACTGCCCAACCCATCATTGGCATTCGAATGTATGATCTGATGGGGAAAGTAATCACCGATGTGAATAACCTCCGAGAATACAATATTGATGTGAAAGTCCCCAACCTGAGTCCGGGAATGTATATGGTGAATGTCGTTTATGAAGATGGCATTCAAGCCCTTAAGGTGATGATACGATAAGGCCATCGCCCATCCTCAGCCCTCCGAAGCATCCTGATTTCGATCCAAGTCATCAGGATGCTTTTTTATTTCTATGACCGTCGAGTTGTCCTTCCTGATCAACTTCTTTATATTGCAGCCATTACATCTGAGAAACGGCTATTTTATCATTCAACTGGAATTATCCACTAAGTCTTTGACATTTTGAAAGCCAAAAAATCCTACGGCCAGCACTTTTTGACCAATGAGCAAACCGCCTCGCGCATTGCCGAGAGCTTGCAGCTGAACGACGCCTACGATCGGGTGCTGGAAATTGGTCCCGGAAGAGGAATGCTAACCAAGTACCTCCTTCCGGCCGATTATGAGTTGCTGGTCGTCGAAGCGGATCGGGATATGGTCTTGTATTTACAGAAGTACTACCCCGAATTGCAAGACCAGATCATCAGTGCAGATTTTCTCAAAGTAGAGCTTTCGCAGGTGATGGGCGATCGGCCTTTTGCCATCATTGGAAATTTTCCGTATAACATCTCCTCACAGATTCTTTTCAAAATGCTGGATCATAAGGAGCAGGTACCAGAATTGGTAGGCATGTTTCAGCGGGAAATGGCGCAGCGGGTGGTGGCGGACCCCGGCAGTAAGACTTATGGCGTCATTAGTGTGCTGGTGCAGGCTTACTACCACGGCGAATACCTTTTTACGGTGGATAGGAGCCAGTTCCATCCACCGCCGAAGGTGCAGTCTGGTGTGATTCGGCTGTGGCGAAAAACGGAGTCTCCGATTGACTGCGATCCCAAGCTTTTTCGGCGCATCGTCAAGCAGACGTTCAGCCAACGCCGCAAGATGCTCCGCAATACCATGAACAGCTTCATCAAGGGGGACCCCCTCCTGCGCGAGCCTTTTTTCCAGCAGCGGCCGGAGCGCCTGAGCGTGGAAGACTTCGTTTGGCTCACCCAGCAGGTAACCGCTAGAATAGGCCATTGAACCATTCCGCTTGGGATTTGGTTCAAGACACGATATATGGATTATTTTTCATCATTAATTTCAAAAAATCCTACAATGACACTGGAAGAAAGAATCAACAGTGACCTCAAAACCGCCATGAAAGCCAAAGATCAGGCTGCCCTACGTGGCATCCGCGCCATCAAATCCGCCATTTTGCTGGCCAAGACTGACGGTAGCGGTAAGGAATTGAATGCAGAACTGGAAATCAAGATGCTGCAAAAGCTGGTCAAGCAGCGCAAAGATTCTTTAGATATTTACGAAAAGCAAAATCGCGAAGACCTGGCTACCAAGGAACGCGAAGAAATTGAAGTCATTGAGCGCTACCTGCCGGAACAACTCGGCGAAGAAGAACTCAAAGGCATCATCAGCAAAATTATTGAACAAACCGGTGCCACCTCCATGCGCGATATGGGTAAGGTGATGGGGATGGCCAGTAAGCAACTGGCGGGCAAGGCCGATGGCAAGACCATCTCCGGGGTGGTCAAGCAATTGCTGGGCTAGCCGTTTGAACAATAGTAGGGAGAACGCAGCACTTTATTGCGGATTGTTGGTAATTAACTTATAACCCACTCCGCGAATGTTGACAATTTTTAGGCTAGTATCTACTGCCAGTTTTTTGCGCAACTTTGAAATAAAAACATCTAGCGTTCTCCCTACATAATCCCCCTCATCTCCCCAAACCCTCTGTAGAATACGCTCGCGTGCGATCGGCACATTCGCAGAGGCGTGCAATACCACTAGTAATTCGGATTCCTTGTTGGACAATTCAATCCGTTGATCCTGAAAAAACAGCTGCCCGTTTATTTTATCGAATTGAGAGGCCCCAATTTGGATCAGATCGGCAACTGCGGTAGCTGCTTGTGGCTTAGGGGAAGGAGGCTGTTTTTTATTCCACCAATAAACGCCACCACCAACTAAAGCAAGCAGAATCGGTAGTACATAATTCAGCGCGGAGCGATCGGAGGAGGGCGGTAATGGCTGGGCATAAGGGCTAAATCCATCCAGAATAGTGATTAAGAGATAATAACAATCTTCAGGAAGGATTCTACCTCCGCAAGGGATCATACCTGCGTACCGAGCATTTCTGATCTCAAAAGCATGCACCATCTTATCAGCGCCACACTGCCTCACTTCTACAAAATAGTCGCTCGCCACCTGGGTATGCTGAACCACTCGTCCAACAACAGCTATAATGGTATCTGGATCAAAGCTGAACGCAGTTCCGAAAGGGATTTTGTATTGATTATCGATTTGCTCAATTGGTAGGACACGCGACTCACAATTCCCCACACTCAGCAAGATTTCGTGGCCGATCATCCGCATCGCCAGCTGAGTTCGCTTTTCTACGATGTTCTCCTGCTCCACCTCCTGCGCAAGCGCCGACAATGAGCCGGTCAAGCCTAAAAAGAGCAATAAGAAATACCACTGTTTACTAGCCATACTACAAAGCTATTGGATTATTCGCCCTTTTGAGGCGCTTGAGCTGCCTTTTTACACTATTTTACATTGATTTACACTTCTCAAAGCGATAAGCCCTAACTTTATTGATAGCTCAACAATTCAGTAATCGTTTATGAAAAATAGTATCCTGGCTTTATTTTTAGTCCTACTGGCGGCTCCAAATCCTGGAACTGCCCAAGATCAATCGGCCGGTGAGCTGTATTATGAAGTTAGTAAAATCTATCCTTATATTTCAATCAGTAAGGCTGCCCTGGATGCTGCACATACTCTTAGTGATCTCCATGCTCGCTATCCTACTTCGTGGATCAAGGAATACATTGCTGTTGCCATTACGACCACTCAACAAGGAACGTTCCGGACGTCACGAAGTAAGAACGATACACTTAGCCAAGAGCAAAAAAAACTGCTGAGTGGAGCTGATTTGGGCACTGACATTTTGGTTGAAGTGCAATACATTCCTGCAAATAGCTTAAGTCAAAACGAGCCGAAAATTATCGATTTTACCTTTAGTATCGACCCGGAAAAGGAGGCAGCGTATGAAGGGGGCGTATCATCGATGAGAAAGTATCTACAAGAAAAGGCTATCGGTCAGATTCCCGAAGGTACTTTTCAGGGCTATGACTTCACCGCCGTACAATTTACCGTCACTGCCGCAGGAGAAATCGAGAATCCCCACATTTTTGCAAAGGAATACCAAACTGCTAAATACGAAGCGACCAACGAGCTACTGTTGGTCGCTATTCGCAATATGCCCTGCTGGACGCCTGCCGCCTACGCTAATGGGACAACAACAAGCCAGGAATGGGTCCTGTTGGTAGGAAATAAACAAAACTGCGTAGCCCACCTGCTTAACCTCCAACGGGATTCAATCGGCCGTTAGGCGGGCTAGGCTTGAAATTGCTGCCGCAGCTCCCGCTTCATCACCTTGCCCGTTGAGTTCATCGGTAGTGCAGGCAGGATGCTGACCAGCCTCGGATATTTATAAGCTGCAATGTTTTCCTTGGTCCAGGCCACCAGCTCCGCCTCCTCCACCGTATGCCCCTCTTTGAGCACTACGCAGGCGCGGATTTCCTCCCCATACTGCTCATTCGGTACCCCAATAACCGCCACCAGCGAAACTGCCGGATGCTTCATCATCACCTCCTCTACCTCGCGCGGATAAACATTGAGTCCACCCCGGATGATCATATCCTTTTTGCGATCGACAATGTAAAAATACCCTGCCTCATCTTTGACGGCCACATCACCAGAGTGCATCCAGCCGTTGCGCAGGGCCTCCGCCGTAGCCTCCGGCTTCCGATAATAGCCTTTCATCACGTTGTGCCCCCGATAGATCAGCTCCCCCTTTTCGCCTATCGGCACCTCCTTGTCGTCCTGATCAACCAGCATCACCTCCACGCCTTCCACCGGCGTACCAATACTCCCCGCTACCCGCTCGCGCCCCGGATGGTTAAAAGTCACTACCGGCGATCCTTCCGACATACCATAGCCCTCCAGAATCTTAACACTAAACTTCGCTTCAAAATCTTCCAGCACCTGCACTGGCAAAGACGCACCGCCGGACACACAGACCCGCAGCTGCTCACAAATCGCCGCAAAGTCCTCCACCTCGCCGTCGTAGTTGAGCAAGGCCCAGTACATCGTTGGGACGCCAGCGAAGACCGAGACTTTCTCGCGAGCAAAGGCGTTGAAAACGGCGGCCTGATCAAAGCTGGCCAGCAAGACCGAGGTGCTGCCATTGGCGACATTGGCATTCATCAGCACTGTCATGGCGAAAATGTGGAAGAGCGGCAGGACGATTAGCGAGGTATCGTCTTCCCGGAGTTCGAGGATGCCTTGGCTGATCGTTGCATTTTTGAGGAGGTTGGCGTGGGTCAGCTCGGCGCCTTTAGGCTGTCCGGTGGTGCCAGAGGTGTAGATGATGACGGCCGTATCATCGGCAGCCGTAGCGGCGGTTGGGAAAGTGGCTTCCTGATTGTGCAGCAGGCTCGCCAGCGTTTCGACGCCCTCGACCGAGGAGGGGGCGGCCATGCTGGGCATGATCAGGTAGAATTTTTCGCAGGCCTCCACTTGTTGGAAGGCGGCGTAGCCTTCCTGGCGCATCGGCAGTCGCGCTGTTCCTTCAAAGCAAAAGTAGGCTTTGGCTTCGCTGTCCTGTAGGTGGTATTTGATCTCTTCCCTTTTGAGCAATATGCTGAGCGGGACGACGACGGCTCCGGCCTTGAGGATGCCGTAGTAGATCATGGGGAAGTAGGGCAGATTGGGGCAGCTCAGGGCGACCTTATCGCCGGCTTGGATGCCGGCGGCCCGCAGGCCGTTGGCGATGTAGTTGGCAAAGGTGTTGAGCTGGGTGAAGCTGTGGCGCGTATCGCCGAATACGAAGGCAGCTTTGTCGCCATGGTGGGCGGCGCTGTTTTCAAGAATGTTGGCTAGGTTGAGCATATGGTATGTGTGTGTTGAGATTTTGTTACTGACTATATTGACCTAAGATTTTCTCTACTTAGAATATGAACACGACCTCCCCCTTTTTGTTGATATACGCATTCTGCCTATTAATGACGACGCGTGCTAAAGGTCCTTTGAAATTGCTCCCGATGAAACCCGCCCGCGCTTCAAAGTCAAGTTGAAAAGCAGGCTGCCCGGTGCGATCTATGAATTCATCTCCTCTTTCTTTACTGGGGACCAAGGCAAAACCTCCAGAAAAGTCAGTCCCATAATCGTATTGAAATTTCGTGATGGCATCACCGTTGGCGTCTATGTAACCAAATGTTCACCAGAGTATTAAGGGTACCTAGGGGGCTGAGGTCTTCTAATTTAAAATATTTACCTCAATGAGCCAACATTCCGCCACTTTTTCCCGTATCAATAGGCAAGGGCAAAAATTTTAAAAAAAAGATCATTCATATAATTTATTTCCAGTTGTTATCGTTATCTTTATGTTTGATCGCCCCCCTACTACAAATTTTTCTTTTACTCCCTTTCTCTCATATCTAAACGAATAATGATTGCTGTTAGGACAACAGCGCATCATCCCTTTCTACACAGTGTAATACTGTATCTCAATTAAACAATTTGCAATAGATGGCTGCGGCGCTATTGGCTAGAAGTTGATGTCTTCGAGTCTGGTATTCAGCGCACGAGCAGTCGAAAAGACCTAACAAGGAACGAAATGAGAGCACCGATTCGATTTCAAGTATGGAGCATATTGGTTCTGCTGGTATTGGCCTTGAGTTGTAGTAAGGAAACCATCATTGTTGAAGACAATGTTGCTCCAACGATTAATCATGTACCGGCCATTCGGGTGGAGCATTATATTAATCGTTTGTACATCGACCTGTTAGGCCGGGAGCCGCTAGATGCCGAGATGAGCCGAGATTTTGAGGTATTGAAAAATGGAAGCCTGGAGCCTGCGGCCCGCCGTCAACTAATCGACTACCTGCAAACCTCAACCGACTTTCTCAGTGGCGATACCTCCTACGTTCAAGCCTATTACCAAAATATTTACAACCTCGCTAAGCTGCGCTGCCTGGAAGGCGCCTCCGACGAATTGCTCCGCAACAACAACGATGGCGTCGAAGCCCAGAAACTACAGGCCGTCCTAGACTCTCGCACCGACCTACAGGCTGGCCGCATCACCATCGACGAGCTGTTTGGACGGATGGTTTTCAATACCATCTATGATGAAATCAATATGAATTCTTTCAACTTCGTCAATGCTACCTTCGATAACCTCCTCTGGCGTTTCCCCACCCAGCAGGAATTCCAGTCTGGCTTCGATATGGTAGAGTACAATCGCTCCCGGACCCTCTTTGGCCAGCCAGGACGCAATAAGGAAGAATATGTCAATATCGTCAGCCAGTCGGAGGAAGCCCTGGAGGGTATCGTCATCTGGGCCTATCAGCAACTGCTGGCCCGCCGCCCTACAACGGAAGAAACCGTAGCAGCGATGAGCGACTTTCGGCAACACAAAGATATTCGCCTGCTGCATCAGGAACTGATGACTGGTGATGAGTACGCCAACTTTGAGTAGGCCGTCCCAAGACTGTTTGTTAGAACACACAATTACTAGAAACCAACAATTGATGAGACACCAACTTATAATCCTATTGCTGAGCCTATTGTCGGTGCTGGCTTGTAAAGAGAAATCCTACGTCTATGATGTCAATGAAGTCGCCATTGGCACCAATAATGGGGATAAAAACAAGCTGAAATCCAACGAGCAATTTCTCTCCATTCTCTACGCCAATATGTTCCAAAAGGCCATCAGCCCCACCGAGATGGCCGCGCTGGCCAGCCTGATTCGCTCCATCGGTGATAAACAGATCGCCTACGAAACCCTGGTTGCCCGCTTTATGGCCGACGGCGCAGTCGCCATCCCCTCTGATGCCGAAATGCGCGGAGACTTGGCCGCCTTTATCACCGCAACTTACAAGCGATTCTACGTTCGTCTGCCCTCCCAGGCTGAGAAGACTTATTGGGTCAACTACCTGTCTTCTCGTCCTAATATCACCGCCGAGCTGGTCTATCTGGCTTTCGCAACTTCTGATGAGTATTACTTCTACTAAACCAACAATGAGATGATTAACCGACGGAAATTCATACAGAAAGCAGCCTTGGCTGCCGGGGCCAGCATCACTGCCCCTTATATCTTACCCTCGGGGCGACTCTTTGCTCAGACGGGATTGGCGATGGCGGACCACGTGGTCTTTGTCCTTTTTGCTGGGGGGGTACGCCAACAGGAGGCCATTTATCAACGCTACTTGGCCGATAGCCAGGGGGTGGATATTGAGGGAAATGTGCTCTATAATATGCTGCCGGGAGAAGGGCCAGACATCAAGATTGTTTATGGGGTAGATACGGCGGATGGTCAGCCCGGTGGTCAGCCTATTGATCGCATCCTGAGCACGCCGCTTTCGGAGCAGGGAACTTTGTTTCCCGAACTGCGCTACTCCGGCGGGGGGACCGGACACTACGGCGGTCTAAGTACTGGCGTCTCCGGGTATTACGGTACCACGCAGGGCCTACAGCAGCGCCCCTTGCATCCTACGATTTTTGAATACCTGCGCCGCCACCGAGGCTCGAAGGCCACCGACATTTGGTTTATCGGCAATGGAATCGGAGGGTCTACGCCGCTGCTGAATCACTCTGAGTACGCTGGCTACGGCTCGCGCTATGGGGCTAATTTTTTTGCTCCTACGGTCACCTTTGGCTACGAAGGAGAGCGCCACCTCAAGGGCTTCAAATGCTATCACCCCGAGGAAGAACTCGACCCCGTCCGTCAGATGCGGGCCTTCCTCAATCAGAACTTCCTGCGACAGGGCCAAGCCATTCCTAACCTCAATAATACCGAAGAAGAGAAGGAAGACATCAAAGCTTTTATCAAAAGTACCTTCGAACGCTTGGAGAACAATGAAATTGCTTTTCCGCCGGTCACTGATAACGGTGATTTGGCTACCGTAGGCTTTACCACTGAAGTACTGCGTTGGTTCAAGCCGCAGCTAACGGTGGTGAACATGAACAGTGTGGATACCTGCCACAGCAGTTTTACCGGCTATCTGAAAGCCCTGCATCGCGGCGATCACGCCATCGGCCATCTGTGGAATTTTATCCAAACTCAAGTCCCCGAAATGGCGGGCAATACTGCCTTGATTGTCATGCCTGAGCATGGCCGCAACTTGCAGCACAATTCGATTATGGATGAAAATGACTGGTTCTCCTTCGACCACGACTCAGATGAGAACTCCCGACGCATTTTTGCGATGATGGCCGGGCCAGGTATCGACGCCAATCTCCGGGTTGGTAGTGAGGCCAATCCCATTGGCGATGCCGCTGATATTGTCCCCACCATAGCTCAAATACTAGGAATCAAAAGTGATGTGATAAATGCTGGGCTGCTGAATGGCAATGCTCGCTCTTTATTTGATCGAATATAAATCCGAATCCCCAATGAGATAATTGACTTGACCTATTTCCCCACAAACAAACCCTATAAACCAAGATGAGAACACCAAAATACTGTTTCATATTACTACTGGTAATGTTTCTATTGGCTGGCTCCTGTAAAAAGGAGCCGGTCAATCCTTATGATCAAGTCAATCTCCCTACACAAGATACGGTGGAAACTCAAGAGCCGGCCCCCGCTTCGATTGCTAGTTTGCACGCCAAAGTATTCCGCCCCACTTGCGCCAATTCTGGTTGCCACGACGGCAGCTTTGAGCCGGATTTTAGAACCTTGGGCAGTACCTACAGCAGTCTGGTCTATCAGCCCATTATTAAAAATGATCCAGATGGGACATACGAATATCGCGTTGTCCCTGGCCAGCCAGCGCAATCGCTGCTCTTAGCTCGATTGACATCTGACATCGATGGGATGTCGGGTATTATGCCGCTGATTATTGAGCCGGACTCGGATTGGCCGGAGCAGAAAGATACTTATATCGATAATATCCGACAGTGGATTGCCGAAGGCGCGAAGGATGTTTTTGGGAATACCACCGTACCGGGCAATACCCAGCCTCAGCTGCTGGGCGTAGCGGCCCGTGGCAGCAATTGGCTCAAACGCCTGGACAGCGGCGAGGGCGCGATCAAAGTATCGACCAATGAAACCGACATCGTCCTCTACTTCGCTATCGAAGATGACGAGCAGCAGCCCACGGAGCTGACTGAAAATAGAATCCGCTTCGCCGCCGCTAAAAACAGTTTCGCCAATTCGACGGACTACCCCCTGGAGGTTTTATCTGATGGCGTCATTTACACTGGACACAGCGGCTCGGAAGTCAGCTACCATCACAAAATCATGATCAAACCTCAGGATTTTGCGGCCCCCGGTGAGACGCTTTATTTCCGCATCTATGTCAAGGATCAGGATAATCCAGTGACGGAGATTCCAGCGGATGGGAGTGCGGATCATTTGAAGGTGTATTGCTCGATGAGTTTAGTGCAGTAGGGTGCAAAAAAAAGAAAATGAATTACAAAAAATACCACAATCTTCTCCTCAGCTTGTTGCTTCTGAGCGTTCTCCTCCCAAGTTGCGAGAAAGTTTCTGACGAGCCTGTATTCGACGTTCAGCCGCGTATTGAGCTGTTGGAGGTGTCCAATAATGTGTTAACCCAATTCCGCGATCCATTGCGTATTCGGATCGCGTATGAAGATGGTGATGGCGATCTTGGCCATCCCAATGCCGATATTAACTCAATCTTTGTCAGGGATAGCCGGTTGGCAGAGGAAGACCAGTACTACCTCGCGCCGCTGGCGCCTGACGGAGCGAGCATCTCGATTCAAGGGACCTTGAATATTGAGCTGCCGCCTACTTTTATACTGGGGAATGCCGATCGGGAGACGACGGTTTTTACCCTCTACCTCCTTGATCGGGCGGGGAATGAAAGCAATCGGATTGAGACCGGCGAAATTAGCATTGTAAAAGACTAGTTGTTTGAAATATATGAAAGTTATTCTACCTCCTTTGCTGATGCTTGTAGTTGTATGGAGTGTACAACTGCAAGCTCAGCCTACATATACCATGAGTACCCAGACCGTAGATGACTGTGAAGGCATTTTGCTGGATAGTGAAAACGGTGATGTTGGTGGTACTTATGATCATAACGAAAATTACAGTTTCTCGATCTGTATTCCGGGGGCTGATCGCATCAACCTGGAATTTCAGCAGTTCTGTACAGAAGAGGATTTCGATTATTTACGAATTTTCGATGGACCGGATACCTTATCCCCTCAAATTGGGGGGGTGTATACCGGTGAAGATGACCCTCCGATGGTCGTCGTTACAAGTGGTTGCCTGACGGTTAACTTTATCAGTGATGTCAGCGTAACCTGCACTGGCTGGTATGCTCGGTGGTGGATTGAATTTGAAGAGCCAGTGCCCCCGGATATTCTGCCGATCAGCAACTTGAGCTGTGGCAGCCACACTCTGTCTTTCACCTTTGGTGAGCCCCTTCCCTGTGACTCTCTTTATTTAGCCGCGTTTTCAGTTTTGGGGCCGCAGGTACCGGAGATCATTTCAGTTGATCCCGGTGCCTGCTCCGGGGGTGTGAGCACATCGGTCACCCTGACCTTCGCCGACCCCTTGACCATCGGGGGCGACTATCGCGTCCGCTATCAACTCTATCGACCTAACTCCTGCGATATTTTACGAGAACTTTTTTCTACTGAGCCTTTCGGTATCTATGATTGTCCGCTTAATGTTGTTTTGGAAATCCCCGACGAACCGCTCTGCGCCGGCGACTGTATCCGCATCAGCGCCATTGCCGACGGTGGCGATCCCAATACCTACTCCTACAGCTGGTCGCCGAGCCTACCCGACAGTGCCAGCCTGCAAATATGCCCCGATAGCTTTACCAACTACAGCGTAACGGTCAGTGATGGCTTCGGCGCGACGGCCAGCGCCAGCATCGATGTCGACCCCGCTCCACTGCCGACCATCAACAGCGACGACCTCTCCATCTGCCAATCGGATGCCCCCTTCGAACTGACGGCTACGCCGCCCGGCGGAGCATGGTCGGGCGCTGGAATCAGCGAGGCCGTCGCCAGTACAGGCTTATACGACCCTTCGCTGGTCGACGCTACCGCAGACACTGTTTACTATACTGATCCCACAACCGGCTGCGCCAGCAGCATCGCTGTTGAAATCAATGAATTGGACGTAGGTACCGATGACGCGGCCTGCCCTAACACTGCCGCTTTTTATGTTTCCGGAGGGACGCCCGATGGAGGGAGCTGGTCGGGGATGCATATTCAGCCGGACGGCCTCTTTGATCCGATAGCAATTGGAAGCTTTCCCGTAACTTATACTCATCCTAATGGCTGCTCGGGTACTAAGATGGTTAATGTTGGCGCCATACAACTGCCCCTCATCGATACCCTCTGTCAATCAGACACGCCTTTCGAATTAGCGGTGACCCCTTTTGGCGGGCAGTGGGTAGGCCCAGGTATTGAAGACGAGGATACGGGCTTGTTCAATCCTCAGTTGGCGGGTGCTGGGGAAGTGGAGTTGATCTACCAAATCAGTGGTTGCAGCGATACCCTGCGGTTCTTTATCAAAGGCATTAATGCGGGGGAAGACCTCTCCGCCTGCCCCGCGCAACCCTCCTTTATTCTGCCCGGCGACTGGTCACCCGCCGGCGGCCTGTGGAGCGGGCTGGGCATCATCGACCAAATCAGTGGGCGCTACGATCCCACGCTCCTGCCCGACGGCACCAACGATACCCTGCTGTACACCGCCAACGGCTGCGCCGCCCAACGCATCGTCTACATCCGCCAAACGCGCATTGACTATACCGATACCTTCCTACTCTGCGATAACGAAGGCCCTTTAGAGCTTTCGATGGCACTTTTTGGCATTATACCCGAGGGCGGCACCTGGACGGGGCCTGGGCTTTCGGGTGAAGCAGGCATCTGGCCCGACCTTTTCGATCCGCTGGCCGCCGGGCGCGGAACGCATCTGCTGATCTACACGGCCAATACCTGTATCGATAGCCTCTATATTCGGGTGCTGGCAGCGCCAGTCCTTCGCCCTGCGCTGTTTTGCATTGAGGATGCTCCGGCGCAGTTGGCCAGCAATCTCGCGGGAGGCCGCTGGCGCGGCCCGGGGATTGTCAACCGGCAAGCGGGGATTTTTGATCCCCGAAGGGCGGGGGTAGGTGTACATCAGATTACGCAGGAATCGCCAGAGGGCTGTAGCAGTACGGTGGAGGTGACGGTCGTCCCACCGCCCGATCCTGGGCTGGACAGCCTGCCTGATTTTTATTGTTTTAAAGATACCCTCTTACTCTCCGTAACTGATCCTCAGATCAACAGCTTGTTGGTCGACGGGGTAGCTTACCAAGATTTTAATCCGGCCGAAATTGGTCCCGGCGACCATACGCTGGAGTTCACCGCAGGTATCGGCGAGTGCTTGACAGAGGGGAGTCTGCGCTTTACGGTCGGGTTGCCCATAGCGGTACAGTTGCCTTTTTATCAGGACAGCATCTGCTATGGGACTTCTATACAATTGATTGCCGAAGGCAGCGGGGGGCTGCCCGGGGCAAGTTATACTTACTCCTGGGATCAAGGGCTGGGCTTCGGCAGCAACCACCTGGTCGCGCCAACTGTTACTACACACTATACCGTCCATGTAACAGACGGATGTTCTGATCCAGCAAGCGCCACCCTGTTTGTATTTGTCCATCCGGAGATTCAGTCGATTTCTAGTACCGGTCCCAGGGTTTGTTTTGACGATACTACTTTTGCTACCATACAGGCCCTACCTCTAGGTCACCAATACCAGTATGTCTGGGATACCGATCCGCCGACCTACGGCCCGCGCGTCGAAAGTTATCCCACCGATTATGAGGTTCAAATTACGGATACGCTGACCGGCTGCACTACTACGGCCGAGGTGGAGCTGCCCGGCTATGCGCCCATTCAAGCCAATTTTGGCATCAACCCCAACGAGGAGTGCATCTCTAGTCTGGACCCAACGATTCAACTGCTGGACTTCAGCGTAGGGGGCGTGCGAGGACACTGGAACTTTGGCGATAGCAGCTTTAATGAGCCTTATATTTTTGGGCAAGAATTATCGCATGAGTTTCCGGATACGGGCAGCTATCTCATTCAGTTGTACATCGAAAATGAAGGCGAGTGTAGCTCCGTGTTTTCGCGCGAAGTGTGCATCCGGGCCGAGCATCGCCTGTTCGCTCCCAATGCTTTCACCCCGAATTACGATGGCCGAAACGATGTTTTTCATTTCAAAGGTGTCGGTATTGCTTCGCTGAGCTGGCAGGTCTTCAACCGCTGGGGGCAGCAGCTCTTTGTGGCCAATGGGATGGAGGCGGCCTGGGATGGGCAGTTTAAGGGGAGAATGGTGGAGCCGGGAGTGTATACTTACGTGGCGCGCTATACTACGGAGCACAATTCACGGCCACAGGTGTTGAAAGGTTTTGTGACGGTGGTGTATTAAAAGATAGAGGGCCATGCGCATCTTGATGTGCATGGCCCTCGGTAGCTTACTACTCGTCTTGCTAGTCGTTCATTCCCAATTCATTCATAATAAACTCATACTGAATTTCCAGATCATTGATCGTTTGCTCGGTCGATTTACCACTGCCGTGGCCGCTGTCATAATCCATGTAGAGCATAATTGGATTGAGCTGACCGGGATTATTCTGTAGAGCGGCGACAAATTTCTTAGCGTGTAGCGGGTCAACGCGGGTGTCATTTTCTCCGGCCGTTACGAGGGTCGTGGGGAGGTTGAGGCCCTGACGGATATTGTGGTAGGGAGAATAGGACAGGAGGTTGGGGAAATCCTCGGCTTTATCAGGATCGCCGTATTCTGGAATCCAGTAGCGGGCGATGAGGAACTTGTGGTAGCGAACCATATCCAGAAGCGGAACTGCGCAAATGGCTGCTCGGAACAGATCGGGGCGCTGGGTAATGACTGCACCGACGAGCAGGCCGCCGTTACTGCCGCCGCGAATGGCCAGGCGCTGGTTGCTGGTGTAGCCTTCATCGATCAGGTATTCTGCCGCTGCGATGAAGTCGTCGAAGCTGTTTTGTTTCTTTTCTAACATCCCATCCAGGTGCCACTGCTCGCCGTATTCATCACCACCTCGGATGCAGGCAATGGCGTAAACCCCACCTCGATTGATGAAGGTTGCCGATAAGCCAACGTAGCCCGGAGACATTCCATAGTTGAATCCGCCGTAGCCGTAGAGCAGGGCAGGATTACTGCCATCCAGTTTTACGCCCTTCTTATGCATCACAAAGATTGGAACGCGGGTGCCATCTTTGGATTCGAAGAATTTGATAGAGGCCTCAATATCGTCGGTATCCAGAGGGACTTCGCGGGTGAAGTACAGCTCCCAGCTCATCGTGCTGGCGTCCATTTTGTAGATTTTAGTGGGCGCAGTGAAGGTGCTGAGGTTGATGTACATGGTATTGGACTCGCGGTGGTAGGAAAATCCAGCGACGTTGCCTACCTCCGGCGATTCGATTTCTTTAATCAGTTTGCCCTCCAATGAATAGGCGAAAAGGCGGCTGACTACATCTTTTTTGGCGTGTACGATCAGGTGCTCGCCGGTCACTTCAAAGTTTTCGATGACCATATCTTCCTGCTCGGGCACCAGGGTTTTCCAATTTTCGAAGGCAGGATTGTTCTTATCGGCTACCATGATTTTGAACTTGGGGGCTTCGTGATTGGTGAGGAAGTAAATCTTATCGCCGATGGCATCGGGGTAGGCCCGCGAGGTGGTACTGCTGAAGATGGTTTGAGGTTCTTTGTCGCTATTAACGGGGCGTACTTTGAGGGTATTAGAGTAAAAATCACCTTCGGAGGTGAAGGTCAGGTCGCTGTACTGCGTATCCCAGATGGATTTAAAGTCTTTGGCATCTTTGGGGGCAAAAAGGAAGCGGTCTTCGCTGCGGTCGCTGCCGATCTTGTGTAGGAAGGTTTTGAGGGGAATTTGGTTTTCCAGCATCTCTTTGGTACCGACGGTGATGTAGGCGTGTTGCTCATCTTTGGTCCAGGTGAAGCCGCGTAGGCCTTCGATGGGCGCACCGAGTATCTTACCGGTTCTAGTATCCACAATCCGGTAGGTGCTGATTTCAGCGCCCTTACTTTGTATGCCAACGGCTACTTTTTCCCCTTCTTTGGTAAAATTGACGCCCGATATAGCCGAAAGCCCGGAGTCGTCGATTTGTGTAGGATCAAAAATGAGCACTTCTTTTTCATCTAATCGAGTGTATAATTTGTACTGTTGCTCTCCTTTCTTTTTGACGTAGTAAAACTGCCGTTCTCCTCGCAGGAAAGTAGGGCCAGTAATGTCTCTATCGACATAGGCGCTGATCTCCTCGCGGAGTCCTTCGACATTCTTACTGGTGTTTTGAAGATAGTTGAGGGTATAGTCGTGTTGTTTTTTCGTCCATTCTATCACTGCTGGCGCTTCTTTGTCTTCCAACCAGCGGTAGTTATCCGTAATTTGGAAACCGTGTACGTTATCAACGACGGTTTCTTTTGCCGTTTGTGGAGGCTTGAAAGCGACCTGGGCCTTGTTTGTCTGGGGTACAAGCATAATAATTACTGTAATGATTTGGAGAAAAAATTTCATGCGATGTAAAATTTTAGATTTAGAGCATTCCCGCCAATAGGGCTTACCCATAAGGATGTATTCAAATAAAAGTATTGGATAGCACCGATCAGAGGTGCCTAATATAGGAGTAAATACAGAAATGCGGAAGAAAGAGAATCCGAGATTCGGAACTTTAACGTCAAATATTGATTTCTATGGCCTCGAACAGATCATCTAATTCGTCAAAAGATTTGAAACCTACCTTCTCCTCTACTCCTCCGGCGACGTTCAAGCCGTACGCTTGTACCTCTTCCAGAAAGACTTCAACTTGCTGTGGAGGAATGCTAAGGTCCAACAAGATGCGGTACTTCTCGCACAGCCCCATGAGTTGCCCTTTAGCAACCAGCTTATCTTGTAGTTCATCGAAAGCCTCGGGCGAAGAGAACTGTAAGATGAACAGCTCCACTAACGGTGCCCATTCCTGACAAAGTGCAGCTACTGCGTCGAGTTGATCCAGGTCCTTGAGGGTTAAGTTCAACAAAATAGGAACATCCGTCTGATCGCTCAGGGCTTGCAGCTGCGCAGTATCCGCAATTTGCACCCCTTGCAGGCCCAGGGCCTCGATGGTACTTAGAATATCGGAGAGCGATTGTCGGCCAAATTCTCCCACAATCACCGGCCCCTCCACCCATTCTTTGATCGCCTTAGCATTGACCGGAGGAATATAATCGGCCGAAGAAGGATCGAGGCAGAAGCCTAGCCACTTGACTTCCCAGGCAGCAAAGTACCGGGCATCTGTGAGGTTGGTAATACGACTGGCTTTAATTCGTGTTTTGAGCATTTGGTGCAATTCGATTTGATGAAAGTGTTAAAATGTGAAATTTTATTTTTTAATCCGAAACTTTTGACAAATACCAGCTGTTAAGCTCTTTACCTACGAAACAAACACCAACGGGCATAATTTTTGTCATTGAGGTACTATAACCATTTTGATTTATGAGCGCCTTCTCCCCACCTTCCGGCGCTACGACTACTCACGGTTTACGTACGGTTTTACGCAAAAATACTTATTTTTGACATCGTACGATAAACAAAAAAACATGACCAATAGAAATTATGTCGAAGATGTTTTCGAACTGACCCGACTGATACCTCAAGGAAGAGTAAGTACCTACGGAGCGATAGCAGATGCGCTGGCATTAGGTTCTGCTCGTATGGTAGGATGGGCACTCCGACAATGCCTCTCGATGGATAATGTCCCGGCGCACCGGGTTGTCAATCGAAAGGGAGAATTGAGTGGTCGCCTGAACTTCGAAACGCCAACTAGAATGCAAGAACTGCTGGAAAGCGAAGGGGTAATTGTAAAAAACCATAAGGTACAGGATTTTGACGAACTGTTTTGGCACCCCGCATCCATTATTGAGGAGGACTGAGAGTATACCTGACCCCACGGTCTGAGCGACCCAAAGAAGAGCTACTCTGAGTACCTTGTAACTTGAAAAAGAGCGTATTATGCAAGTGAAAAGAATTTCTATCTACGTGTTGCTCAGTGTCGTCGTTTTACTAACCGGTACCAGTACTAACACTCCCGAAATCATTTACTGGGATGAAGATTATAAACTCAGCTGGGATGACTTTGAAGGGGATCCTCGCTTCGAATACCAAAGTATTTCCGCCCTGACCTCCTCCGGAATCGTTCACTACAAGGGCTGCCGAGACGGCAAGATCATCTACAAGGTACAAGCCTATTTTGAGAAGCACGAATCCTGGGTCAAAGACGAGGCCCGTACGGATCATCACCTCCGCCACGAGCAACTGCACTTTGACATCACTGAACTCAATGCGCGTCGGTTGCGCAAAGCACTGAAGGAGCGCAGCTTCAACTGCGGAGAAGAGCAGGAGTTCGAAGATTTTGTCGCTAACCTACTCGCCAACTGGGAAAACGACCAGCGCGCCTTCGATCTTTTTACCCGCCATAGTCTAAGAAGAAATGTTCAGAAACAGTGGTTTTATAAAATTGAGATGGAATTGTCATTAATGGACGAATACAAAGAATAATTCTCCCCCGATACATAACTTTTTTGTGCTCACAGCGTTTTTTTGGGTAATTAACTAACCCAAATTCATTTTGATATGAAATTGTACCAATGGTGCCTGTGTGCCCTTTTCCTAAGCCTAAGTGTAGCCCTCCAAGCCCAATCTCCCGTCGGCATCTGGAAAACAGTAGACGATAAAACTGGAGAAGAAAAATCCCACGTTGAAATTTATGAAAAAGACGGTCGCTTCTACGGTCGTGTCGTCAAATTATTGCAGCGTCCTGCAGATACAATCTGCCCCGAATGCCCTGGAGATAAGAAAGATCAACCTGTACTGGGTATGGAAATCCTCTGGGACCTTAAAGCCCACAAAGATTACTGGAGTTATGGGCGCATATTGGACCCCGAAAACGGCAAAACCTATAAGGTAAGCTTGTATTTAGAAAAGGCCAATGAACTCCGCGTTAGAGGCTATATCGGCTTTTCCGCTTTGGGCCGTAATCAGACCTGGTTGAGGGTAAAATAATAAAATAAACGGCCCCTGGACAATAATTTAGGGGACTGGGGAGTTTTATAGGTGAATTTTTTACTAGCACAGAAATCGCATTATTCACATCAAAATGTTCTACATGAAGCAAAAGTTTACACAAAATTTATTGGTTCGATACCTTTACAAAGAAACAACGGCCGCTGAGACGATGATGGTCGCTGATGCATTGTACGAGGATCGCAGACTGTACGAGCAGTTCGAAGATTTGCTGGAAAGCAAAAATCAACTGCCCGAAGTTCGCTTCACTCCCTCAGCCTCAGCCATCCAGAATATCCTTCGCTACAGCGAGCAATCTGCAGTGGAAACACCGCATTAACTCAATGTAAGGGATCGAAACAAAAAGCTTAAGGCCTCTGACGGATTTCCGCCAGGGGCCTTTCCATTTTTTGTACATTTGTGTAATTTTTTTCTTTACAGATTTTGCAATACTAAACAAAAAGTTTATATTTGCATTGTTCTTAAATAAATTTGTTTTAACAGACTATCGTTACTTTCTTCACACCGCTAAAAATTTACACTAATGTCTAAAGATAGAGAAGCCAAATTAAAGGCCCTTAAGCTCACCGTCGACAGGCTCGAAAAGACCTACGGTAAGGGCGTCGTCATGAAATTGGGCGATAAGCAGGTTGTAGAGGTGGAATCCATTCCCACTGGTTCGCTAAGCCTCGATATTGCACTAGGGGTCAACGGCTTGGCCAAAGGCCGTGTTATCGAAATCTATGGCCCGGAATCCTCCGGTAAAACGACCTTGGCGATCCACGCCATCGCAGAATGTCAAAAGAATGGAGGTATTGCCGCCTTTGTTGATGCTGAACACGCCTTCGATCAGATTTATGCCCGAGCACTTGGCGTAGATACCGACAATCTGCTCATCTCACAGCCGGATAACGGCGAGCAAGCCCTGGAAATCGCTGAGAACCTGATTCGCTCTGGCGCTATTGATATTATCGTTATTGACTCTGTGGCTGCCCTGGTACCCCGCAGTGAAATCGAGGGAGAGATGGGAGACGCCAAAGTCGGTCTACAAGCTCGACTGATGTCTCAGGCCATGCGAAAACTGACTGGAACTATCGGCCGTACGGGATGCTGCTGTATCTTTATCAACCAGCTTCGCGAGAAGATCGGTGTGATGTTCGGCAATCCGGAAACTACTACCGGTGGTAATGCACTGAAATTCTATGCTTCTATGCGTTTGGATATTCGGAAGACCGGCTCTGCGATTAAGGATAAGGAAGGGAATGTAGTTGGTAATCACGTTAAAGTGAAAGTTGTTAAAAACAAACTGGCCCCCCCTTTCCGTGTTGCACTCTTCGACATCATGTACGGTGAGGGCATCTCCAAGACCGGAGAGATTGTGGACTTGGGGGTAGATCACAACATCATCGAAAAGAGCGGGGCCTGGTACAGCTACGGCGGGGCTAAAATTGCCCAGGGCCGTGAAGCGGCGAAGCGCTTTTTCAATGATAATCCCGAGGTTGCCATAGAAGTAGAGAACAAGATTAAAGCCGCCGTAACTGGTGAAGGACTCGAAGAGTCCGAGGCTGTCGCAGAAGCTACGGCGAGTAAGAACGGAAAGGCCAAGAAATGATCTGAGATTTCCTTCGGAAATTGCAATATATTACCTGATGGAGCAGCCTCTTCGCCTTAGCGAAGGGGCTGTTTTTTTAATAGCAATTGACTACCGTATTGTTCTACAGATAACTAGTGATCGGCAGCATACGACTTTACTAGTAATGAAAATCACTTTCTATGCTTATGAAAGTCATGCGGAAGGGGGCCGGGTCGGATTAAATTTGTATTTAATCCAAATAAAAATATTGATACCATGATCCGGAATTTTCTTCTCCTTATTTCCCTACTCTTCATACTGAGCTGTGACAAAGAAAGTGATCCCATCCTTCCACCCTACGAGCCTATCGCTATACCTTTTGAAGGGACTTGGACTCGACAGTTTGAGGCCGGTCCAGGAAATTTACACGATGTGCAATACTCCATTTATCAAGATAGTATTCGCTATCAGCTATCTGGTCCGATCGGTAATGCTGACTACGTACTACACAGAGATAGCTTTTCATTAGAAAATAATCGCTTTATAGGCCATACCACCGATGATCAGTATTATTTGCTCTTTGCCAAAAATGTAACAACAGATAGTATTATCGTGTATAAGCAAACGGTGGAAACACTCGAGGAGGGCCTTATACTTCCTGTACCTTCCGCTAGTACGACGGCCAATCACGGTTGGAATATTTTCAAAAAACAATAACATGCGCTACCTTATTCTTTTGTGTTCTTTGCTCCTAGCGTACTCCTGTACGCATAAAAGCGAAAACGCTGAAATTGCAAAATATGCCGATCAATTTCATCACGATGAATTCCTGCTGAAAGGAGATTATCACTGGGCCTTTCAGCTAATGGGCGGAACGCAGCAATCGGTGCATCACTTTTATCCCGATAGCATCACCTATTCGATGGAGGGGAGGGTGTACAGCACTGATTATACTATGCAAAAGCTATCTTATGATCAGTCCAACAATAAATGGATCGGGCACGATGGTAACGGAGTGGTCTATGTATTATTCTTTAAGGATAAAACGGAACATTCCATTACGATCTATAAACGCAAATGTAAAACTGCGGGTATTAAAGAGGCTATTGAATTTGGTGTCCCCAAAGCAGATGCTACCGAGGATCACGGTTGGAACGTTTACGCTTATAATATCCCTGACCAAAAGGATGTACTCGCTGTTCATGGAACGTATTGGAACAATGACCACACCCTCAGCATAACGGATAGCCTGGTGGTATTGAATGATAAAAGCTTTGCCAAGCTGAGTTATCATAAGGGAGAGCGCAGATGGGTGGGCAAAAACGATTCTACCTACCTACAGATTTTCTTTCAGGATTTAGCTGATCATGAGGAGATGTATTTCGCCGTGGGGAAACACCAAGACTTAGAGAAAATGTA
>JBCDGZ010000103.1:0-29491 GCA_038750655.1 Bacteroidota bacterium
GTTAGGTTGATAAGCGGTTTCCATGCGGGCAGCTAAGAGCAAATCATTCACCAGGCTGTGCAAACGATCCGTTTCCTTAAGTGCTCCACTACTGAGCTTATCGATCTGTACTTTTCCCAACTCTCTCTTTTTGAACGTTTCCAAAATGAGCTTGATCGACGCCAGGGGTGATTTGAGTTCATGGGTAATGGAAAGAAGAAAATTGCGCCGCTGGCGTTCCGCCTTCATCTCCTCATTATACCCCCGATTGATCAGCCATACGCCAATCACCAAGCTAATCACAAAGACGACGGCCTCTCCCAAAATCATCCATTCCTGCCGCTTGTACTTTTTCTCCAAAGCCTTGTAGGCCTCCGTCTGTCGGAACTCCGCGGCATCCCTAACCTCCTTCTGGGCCGCCATCACAATGGCCATGTTATCCACCTTAGCCAAAAAGGCATCCCGGTTTTTAGTAAACAGCAATACCGACCACCAGGCAAAGGCAATCATCATGTAGCCTATGACAACATTAGAAAGCAGGCGTAGTCGAGTATTTTTAGCCATATAAAGCGTATTTATTCAAAAACCAGCGTCAGGCATTCTTTCATAATGCTGGCCGCCTCCGCCAAATCGGCCTCCGTGTGGGCCGCTGAGACAAAGCCAACTTCGTAGCCCGAAGGCCCTAGATAGACGCCGCGTTGCAGCAACTCGTGATGCAGGCGCTTGAAGTATTCCATGCTGGCCGGATCAATCTGCTCGGCAGTCATGATGCGCTCGTGGCCGAAGGCCAGCCAGAAGATGGAGCCGATGGACTGAATGCGCAGCGGATAGCCCTTTTGCTCGCTGAAATCCAGGACTTGCCGGATGAAACGCTGCGTTTTGGCCGCCAGGGTCTCGTAGAAGCCTGGTTGTAGCAATTGTCGGGCCGCCGCAAAACCAGCCGACATCGCCACTGGATTGGCCGAGAGCGTTCCCGCCTGATAGACTGGCCCCTCGGGGGCAATGTGGCGCATGATGTCCGCACTGCCGCCGTAGGCCCCTACGGGCATTCCGCCGCCGATTATCTTTCCGAAAGTAATAATGTCTGGTTGAATATCATAATATCCTGCTGCTCCTTCGAAGCCTACCCGGAATCCAGAGATGACCTCATCGAAGATCAGCAGGACGCCGTGGGCCGTACAGCGCTCGCGCAGATAGACCAAAAAGTCACGATCCTGCAAAAGAAGTCCGTTGTTGGCCGGTACTGGCTCGATGATCACACAGGCCGTCTCTTTGGCATACTGCTCCAGCACTTGTTCCAGCGCCGCCTTATCGTTCAGCGGCAGTACCAGAGTCTCGTTGGTGTAGCCCTCGGGGATACCCGCAGAAGTACTAACACCGAAGGTGGCTAGGCCAGACCCTGCCTTTACCAACAAGGCATCGACATGGCCGTGGTAGCAGCCTTCGAATTTGATGACCTTGGCTTTTCCCGTAACGCCTCGCGCCAGCCGGATCGCCGACATCACCGCCTCTGTTCCAGAACTGACGAAGCGGATTTTCTCCATGTATCGATGATTGTCCAATAGGAGTTTGCCCAGCTCATTACCCAGTCGGGTAGGGGTCCCGAAGGAGGTGCCGCGAGCGACGGTTTCCGTTACCATTTCGCGAATTTCGGCATTGTTGTGGCCGAGGATGAGCGGCCCCCAGGAGCAGCAAAAATCGATGTAGCGATTGCCATCTTCATCAGTAATACGACAGCCCTCGCCCTGCTTGATAAATAGCGGCGGGCCGGAGACCGATTTGAAGGCACGTACTGGCGAGTTGACCCCACCAGGGAAATAAGATTGAGCTTCCTTGTACAGCGCAGCAGACTGGCTGCGGTTGATAACATTGACTAATTCCATAACACAAATGTAATGATTGTAGCAGCCAAATGTTCGACTTAAGGCCCAGATCGGCAGCTTTTTACATATTTCAGACAATTGATTTGATGCCTTAAAGTTGGTAAAATTTTTGATATGTATAAGTTGCTGATAAATAAGCCAACAGAATTCGAGCGCTATGGAACAGTTTTTATTTATTCTAAAATGACTCGTTATGACTAACTTGCTTCGAATGGTGGCTTTGGGATTTGTAATCACTTTTTTGTTGCCCACCAGTACTAATGCGCAACTTGGCCTCGGCGGTGGACTGGTCTATGGATCAGAGGCCGATGCGATTGGGGTCAGTGCTAAAGGCAAACTTATCCTTTCTGAAGTGCTGGCTGCTGTGCCTAATTTCACTTATTTTTTTGTCGACAATGGCGACGTGAATACCATCAACGGTGACCTACACTATTTCATCAACAACAGTAATAATTTTGACCTCTACGCACTGGTTGGCCTCAACGTGGCGATGGGGACGATCAACACCGAGATCGGCCTCAACTTAGGGGGAGGACTAGAGATTATGGTGAAGGATAATGTGGCGGCCTACGGAGAGGTCAAATATGTACTTTCCGACTTTGATCAGTTGGTGATCGCATTTGGGGTTTTGTACTATCTGGGAGAATAACTTATTGTATTACAATATTTTAGTTATTAAAAAAGTTATTGCTGCGGAACGGAGCAGGACTTGATAATTATCCTTAGCATAAGCTAACTACAACCAATCAGTCGATGTCGGGAATGCCAGAGTTTAAGGTCCGCTTAGCGGCAGTAGATTATTTGCGAAAACGCTATCAAGCGAGGGCCCGGCGAGGCCGGGTATATTGGCAAGAGGAGGCGCGTACGCAGCGCCGTTACGGCGGTAAGCGAGCCGACGGCCTCGTTGTTTTTCGCCACCTGCTCTGGGGCACCTACGTCGTTTCAATGGAAGCCAAGTCTTTTCGCACCCTTAGTGCCATCAAGCCGCGCGGCGACCTCGGGCAGTTGCTCGGCAACGCGCTGAAGGCCGGTTTGGTGTTCTGCCTGCTCAGCGGCGCTTACGCTGCGCTGTTCAAAATGGACGACGGCTTCATCCAGTTTTTTCTACCCCTCCATGCCTTTTTAATCGGCGCTATTTTATACAGTATTTTGACCTACAAAAGTACCCGGCATCGGGTCATGGGGGTTATTCGACAACTGCGGCAATACCCGGCGAATGAGCAGTGGTTGGCTTTTTCGCGGGATAGCCTCAAGGCCCTGAGTCGCCGGCAGCGGCAGCAGCTGGAGCGCATTTGTCGCTATAAGGGAGTGGGGCTGTTGCTGGTCAGCTCGGCCCGTTCGGTAGAGGTGAGGGTGAAGCCCCGGCGGCAGTGGAAATGGTGGGGCGGTTTTCTATGTTATTACAGCAATGCCAAGAAAATACGGCACTTCCTTCGCTAAAAGATCCAACCGAAACTGATGGAGAAACGAATAAACGTAATATCGTCTTCGAAGAACGTCGAGTTATCAAAAAAGTCGCGCTCCTGAAAGGTCGCCGTGGTCTCTTGGATGCGATAGCCCAGCTCGGTGAAAAAGCGCCCCCGCTTGTGGGAAGCAAAGCGCAATCCGATAGCCGCTTCTCCCATCCAACCATTGGTATACCTCGTCTTCCGAAAAGGACTTTCATCCGAACCAATTTCACTAAAACTCAATCCATAGCCCAGCTTCACAGCACCATAGAGGCCCACTTTTTGGTTCAGCGGAAAGCTACGTAAGTCCAAAAAGACGGGTAGAAAAGCGTAGGATTCGAAGCGAGGTCCATTGAAAACATCAATACCGGTTCCACCACCGACCGACAAGAAGCGATGAAATTGATAGCCGTGGATGGTAGCAATGCCCATCCCTCCAAAATTGCCATCAACCGACTCCGTATTCGTCCAGTTGGTATTAAATTGTAAGATGCCGTAGTACCCCTGCGTACGGATCGATTTACCATTTTCGAAATATACAACTCCGCGTTCCTCTTCTATTTCACTAGCTTGCACCTCCTCTTCAATCTCCTCCTGGGCGATGACCACCACTGGTCCGCCCAAAATCTGAAATTCTACCGTCCCCTCAGAGGTCCGCCTGTCTAGAACAATCCCCTTCAATTTACTGCCATCTTTGAGGAAAAGGATCGTAACATCTTGAATGCCCTGCGGCAACCGATTGACCTGCTCACTTTGAATGAAATTAGGGTTTTCTTCTACTTCCCAGGAGATATGGCCCCCTTTTCCTGTATCTTCAATCTCCACAATGGAGCTTTCATCAATTACGACTCGTGGCCCCTTAAGAATCTGAAAATCAATATTTCCAGCCTCTTTATCCTCACTCACCACCACCCCTTTGAGCTTACTCCCATCGTTGAGGTGAACAATTTTTATCGTCGAGTTATCCTGAGCGAGCAACTGGAAACTAAATACCAGGACAAAAAGGAGTAGAATTGATTTTTTCATAGCAAAACAGATTATCAAAATAAGATAAATGAGTGTTGATTATGGCGTTTGAATAGTGGTAATGACAAAGGGCAAACCCGCCCATCTTTCGTGAGGATATACCTCCTTTTCCATCCCACTAAATTGTATATCTTTCTGATCCACCTGCCACTCATTGGCCAAGTTGCAAGGTGCATAATGCTTCTGCATCGATTCAACAACGATGATAAAACTTTTCCCTTGTCGGCTGATCGTCCCCGCTACAGCATTGACCTCTTGCATCGTTTTGCGCTCCTGGTAGCAGTCTTCCATCATTGGAGTCTCACATTGCAACGTCAAAAACAATAAAAAAGTAAGCCACAGGCCAAAGAAAATCAGTCTTGGGTACTGTCCCATCAAAGCCGTTATGAATTAAGGGTACATCAAATCCTTCTCAAATTAGTGTTTAAGGGGCAATGATACAACCGTGAGGGGGGATAATTTTAAAAATGCGGAGTCAGCTCCTTCAAAAATAAGCGATCTCATATCTATACTTCTTTTTGCTAGGCGGGGAATATTCATCCGGTGCTTGTTCTAGTGTTTTACTCGTCATTAGGGTGCCGTCTTCGTTATAATCCATCGTTTCGTGATAAGTGAGGGTACCGAATTTGTTTTCAATACGGATTTGTATCAATCTTTCGTGGTGATCGTACGTATATTTCGCAAGCACCACTTCCTCACTCCCCTCAAAGTCATTTTCTATTTCTCTGAGGATCAAATCTTCTTGGTACGCTCTTTCGATTTTGTATAAAATGACCCCGTTGATATTCTGCTCAATCTCCTCAATAACATTCCCATATTGATCATATTGGTACGTATTAATGATGGTCAGTTCTTCCCCGAACCCATCTTGAGAACGAGTCATTTTTTTGACCATTTGTCCTTCAGCGTTGTATTCATACTGGCAGACTTTTACACTTTCGCCATCCTCATAAAAAATCCGTTCTATTGCTCTCCCCATTTCGTCGCAGATCGCTTCCTCCCTTTTGTCTAGGTTGTCCTCCGCATCATAGATTTCTACGAGTTCACTATTTTTTGAAAATGTTCTTTTATAAGTCTCGATCGTTCCATCAGCATGTTCAGTCGTTCTGTACACCAACTCCTGACGGTCATCATACAAATACTTAATCTCCGTCCAACTTCCGTATTCATTCCAGGTTTTTTCCCTGGATAGTAGGCCATCGGTATATTCAAAGGCACTTTCCATTTGAACTTGTCCCGAAGGAAACAAGTGCTGTTCCCATATCAATTGGCCTGCCGGATTATACTTCGTTACAGTGGACAGCGTCAAATTTCCTCCATCATCTTCTGCATAAATCTTCTCCTCCTTCTTCACTTTTTTGATCATTTTCACAGGGTTTTTATTTTTTGAAATACTCCCCATTCCCCAAAGCGCCAAAGGCGCACCCTCAAGTCCAGCCGTCCACCGTCCACCAAACTGCCAAAGGCAGCCACCGTCCACCCAAAGCGCCAAAGGCAGCCACCATGCCGTCAGGCAGGTGGGCGTCCCCCAAAAGCGCCAAAGGCGCACCACTAAGTCCGGCCGTCTACCGTGCACCGTCCACCAAACTGCCAAAGGCAGCCACCGCCCCCAAGGCGCTACTCCACCAAATTAATCAAGGTCCGATAATCATCAAACGGCGCATTCCCATCCTTCATCTCCAAAAGCTCCATCATCTGGCCGCTATAGCGTTCCTCAATGTCGTGCAGTGTGCTTTCAGTACGGACCTCAATGATGCCTTCCTGCAACTGCTGGCTGCGCCAGCGAAAAGTATTAATCATCTGGCTCCAAATGCGGCCGTTGACTTCTAAGGTATCCGCGTCCGGCGCTACGGCAGCGACTTCCTTAAACGCCGCATTGTTGCGAGCAATCATTCGCCCCTCCTCGATGATGAAATAGGCGGTGTGGGCCCATTGCTCATCGTCAGTTAGCAGGCGGGCGTACATGACCAGTTGTAGGTCCTCCTCGTTGCGGATGATGCGCTCACGGCGGGCGCCCCCGCGCCATTTGAGGTCCACCACCGCCAGCTGGTCGGCCCGCTGAAGGACCAAGTCTGCTTTGGCACGAATGGGGATGTCGAGGAACTGCCCCTGTAGGTCTTTCTCTGTATCGACCACCTGCCAGTTGTTTTCCTGGATCATAGCCACCAGGCTCCACGCTGCATATTTAATGCGGTTGATGAAGGCCACGCGCTCTGGCTCTCGGCCATACATCAGCAGGACGGCCCCTTCGCGACTGAGGAGGCGGCCAGCGCGGCGGTCCACCCATTCTTGTACTTGCTGGCGATTCCAATGCTGAATATTGTCCTCTTTGCAGAGCAGTTCGAAGAAGCGATGCGCTAAATTACCCATCAGCGTCACATCGCGGACGATGCTGAGGATGGAGGATTTGCGCAGCTTAGTTTTGTGGCGGAAGAGGTATTGGTAGGGGTAATAAAATAGGCTTTCCAGGCTGCTGAAGGTCTCGTGCTCCCGCTGATCCAGTTTTTCGGGGTGGTGGATACGCAGAAAAGGGCTGGGGCGGCCCAGTTGCTGTAGGCGCAGCTCCTGGAGCTGAGGCAGCTCGAAGAAGAGGTTCATCAGCGACTCGCCTTCACGTTTGTTGATGTCGAAAGTAATGGCGTCTAGGCTGCCGAAGGCGGCCAGCAACTCATCGTGTAGCGCGTGGGGGTAGACCTCGCTGCCGTCGACTTTTGCTGGCATAATGAGCAGCAGTCGGTGCTGGGCTTGCAGCAAGGGGCGATTGCGCTGCCAGAGCTGAAGCTGGTTTTTATCGGCCGGGCTTTGCAGCCGTACTCCGATGGCTTCCAGAAAGGCCAGTTCTTTTCGGTACCAAGTGGAGAAAAAGTGGTCTCTTTCGTTGCGGACAAAATTCCACCACAGAACCTCTTCGCAGGGGGCGATCAGCGCACTGGGGTGATGAACAGTGGGCAGATGATGGAGCTGTTGGGGAATAAATTCGACTGGTGCGGGTTCGTAGATGGTGCGGACAATACGCTCTAGTTCCAGCTGACTCAGCTGCGTTTGGTTCTCCGGGAGGGTTTCCAGCAGGTCTTTGATGCGGCGCGCCTGTCCGCTGAGTACTTGTAGAGAGTTATTTTTGTGGTCACTTTCTTCGTAGATGTCGTAGGCCCAGGTAGCGAGGTAATCAAAAATTTCGATCACTTCGTGCTTGGGAACAGTTTTACTGGCATCGTAGCGTTGCCGCTCGAACCAGAAATTGTACTGCTTGCGGATTTCCGCTACATCGATGCTGGTGTCCTGCTCGGCTCTTTGGTGGAGGTTATCAAAAAAGCGGCGAATGGCCATTTGCCAGCTTTCGCCCCGAATACCGGGGCGCTGGGCCATCTCACTGGCGATCACGGCGGCCAGTTCATCGTGCAGCGGCTTGAGGGCCAGGGAGACGAATTCCAAGATTTTGAAAGGATCGATGGGGTGCCAGAGGAAGGTAGTGATCAGCTTGAGAATCTGCAAGCTGGGCCGGGCCAACGAAGCCGAGAGAATACCCGGACTGGGCAGCCCCTCCTGAATCAAGGCATTGTCGAAGGCCCGGTTTTTCTCCGGAACGAAGCAAACTGGCCGCAGCTCCGGGTTTTGGCGACAAAGGCGGGCCAGAAAGCCCGCGGCCTCCGTCTCCCGCTTGGCCTTAAAAAGCAGCAGACTACCATCGCCGCTCAGCTCCAACCCTTTTCGCTGTGCCAGCTTCCCACTCACCAGCTGCTGAAAGCGCACCAAATCGCTATTCCCCCGGTGCTCCCGCTCCGGTAGTTCCTCGATCAAAAGGCCCTTGGCCCGCAGCACCGCAAATAAGCGGTGATAGTGGGAGGGGAGGAGCGCAGCGGGGTCGTTTAGAAAAAGGGTACGGACAGGGAGGCGACCTTCGGGCAGCGCCTTGAGGACCGCGACGAATCGATCGGCGTAGCCGAAGGCCAGTTGCAGCGTTACTTCAATGCGGGCTAGGCAGCGCAGTCGGGGCGGTACCTGGTCCTGGTCGGCGAAGTCCCAGCCGGCGAGGAGCAGTTCGTCGCGCAGTTCCAGGAGGCGCTTGGCGGTGGCCAGTTCGTCGGCTGCGAAGGAAGTGCGAAAGAAGGCTTGGGGCTGTTGCTTGAGGAGCTTGCCGAGGGCTTGGCGGTATTGTTCGATCCGGAGGTGTTCGTTGTTGTGGGGATGGCCGGCCAGGCCGAGATGGGATTCGAGGCGCTGCAGGAGGCCCTGGGGGCCTAGGCAGGTGCAGCCGGTGGGGAGGCTGTCGGGGTAGGGATAGAGGCGATCGTCAAGCTCAAGGCCGAAGTAAAGGTTCATTAAAGCCCGGTATTGTGACACTTAGAGATTAAAAAAATACGGAATACTTATATTTGAGCGTTACTAAATTTTTAGTTACTCTTCGAAGATCGAAAGATAGCACAATTTCTCTAATTCTAAATCGCATAATCATGAACTTGACCAAGAGCCTATTGTTCACTTTTATCCTATCTCTAATCGTTTCTATGCCCTGTGAGGCGGTAAATTCTGATAAAAACAAGCGAAATACCAAACAGGAACAGCTCAAAGCTCGGAACCATAAAAAGGCCGCTAAGGCCATCAAGAAGCAAGAACGGAAGCAGGAGAAATTAAGCAAGCGCCTCAATCGATGGATGAAAAGATTCAGCAAAAAGGCCCTAAAGTTGGAAAAAAAGAAAAATAAGCGGATGATCGATGGTGTGCAAGATGAATCTAGATTTCGACTAGGACTGCTGCTGCTCGGTGGGGGCTTACTGATTGCCATACTGGCTAGAGTAGCTGGATTGAGCTTTATCAACTGGATTGCTGGAATTGCTGCCTTTGTTGGCTTGGTATTATTGATCTTGTCCTTCTTTGATGTGTGACAGGGATAAAGTATTTTGACAATACTTTTCGATGAATTCCAGGTGTTTTGTAGCCCGGCCATGTCAGGTACTGTAGATCGTCCGGTTGACAATGCCTCTGGTGTAGATCGATTATGGTGAAGAGCGCATTGTTGAGAAGTTTCCTAGAGGGGATTAATACAGAGAAGATAGGCAAAATATAAAAGCCGTTTGAAGATCATTCTTCAAACGGCTTTAGTCATTATAAAAAAATTAAGCGTTATCAATTTTATCCGCCTGTTTCCTGGCGGAGGACTTTCATTTGGCTGGTCCACAACTGCTTTTGATCCTCTGCTTCATCTTCATCGCAATAATCTGTGATTTCCAGAATTGTTTCTCCAGTAACAGGAGAACGACTCAGGCGAAATTCGAGGTACTCTTCATCGCTATCTGCTTCTTCCCAGTGGAACCGGAGACGTTCCTCCTCTATATCATCAATCAATTCAGCCACTTCCTCAGCACCGCTCCAACTAAAGGTGAAGGTATCTCCCTGGATGTCCACTTCATCACAGAACCAACGGATCAGGCAGGAAGGAGTAGTCAGGAACTTGTACAAAATAGTAGGAGAGGCTCGGAATAAAAACTCAAGGTCGATCTTTACTCTTTCCATTCTAAAAGAGTTTAATGTTTTGTGCAATAGTTGTAAACAACAGCGGCGCTAAAACGTATTAGTATTAAAGACAGCCATTATTTGTAGACCATTATTTATTAAATATTTATGTGTGTCAGCGCCTTTACGCTGCATGCAATAAAAAATAAAAAAATGATTTTTCCAAATAATTGAACTATTTTTGAAGAAATCGATGTTGTAGTTAAGGGAATTATATTTCTAATGAATCACCTACCCAAAACGGCCATTTCAAAACAATTCATACATGTTAAATGAGGGTAACCCTTGACTTAAGTTAGGATTTAGGTTATTTTTGTACTTTGAATTTCGGATAGAGAGATGGTGCCTTCTATTTCACAGAGAACTCCACGGCAATTCATGCCTTTACCGTTATTCTATTGCCCTTGTTAAGGTGTATAGAGAATAAACAACAAATTTAGCCCATCCACATATCTTCAATCCTGAAGAACCGACTAAGGTATTACAAGTATTTTGGTTTACCACTATTGCTAAACTTCATAAACTGTTACTGCATGAGACAACTTAAAATCACTAAGTCCATTACGAACCGTGAGAGCCAGTCGCTAGAAAAGTACTTACAGGAAATTGGAAAAGTTGATTTGTTGACGCCAGAAGAAGAAGTTGAGTTAGCTAAAAAAATTAAGCAGGGCGATCAGATAGCCCTGGAAAAACTGACTAAAGCTAACCTCCGCTTTGTTGTTTCTGTCGCTAAACAATATCAAAACCAGGGACTTTCGCTGAGTGACCTGATCAATGAGGGTAACCTCGGTCTGATCAAAGCAGCCCAGCGATTTGATGAAACTAGAGGTTTCAAATTCATCTCTTATGCTGTTTGGTGGATTCGCCAGTCTATTCTTCAAGCCCTCGCTGAGCAATCGCGGATCGTCCGCCTGCCCCTCAACAAAGTAGGCTCGTTGAACAAAATCAATAAGGCGTTCTCCGAACTAGAGCAAGAGTACGAAAGAGAACCTTCCTCTGAGGAATTGGCAGAATTGCTCGAAATTCCTACCGAAGAGGTCGAAACTACCCTGGGTGTAGCTGCTCGCCACGTCTCTATGGACGCACCTTTTGTCGAAGGCGAAGACAATTCTTTGCTCGATGTGCTGGAAAACAGCAGTACGCCTGAAACAGATCAGGCCCTTGAGTACAAGGAGTCGTTGAGCCGTGAGATCAATCGTTCTCTCAGCACCTTGACGGATCGCCAGTGCGATGTCATCAAGTTATACTTTGGTATTGGTGTTGAGCATCCGATGTCTCTCGAAGATATAGGTGAGAAGTTTGGTTTAACAAGAGAAAGAGTTCGCCAAATTAAAGACAAGGCCATCAACAAACTGCGCAATACTTCACGCAGTAAATTGTTGAAGAACTACCTTGGCGCTTAGGCGATTTCCTCGATAAGATTTCTCAAAGGGCAGCTTAGATGACTAGGCTGCCCTTTTTCTTGTTTCGTATCTGTTTTTTTCTCAATTTTGCAGAATTATTTAACGCCTATTTAATTTACGCCCTTGCAATGAACGAAAAAGAGTTACTGATTCGTAATCAAAATGATACCTCTCTCAAGAAATGGCGAGAAAAAGAAATGACCGCACTGGAGCTGCTGCAAATCGTCGGAGAACTGCGCTTTGATCGCTCCATCGAACTGATCCTCTTTCGCCGAGCCATCTACGATGCTCGACCCAGCGAAGTCCTCAAGGACCACCTCTTCGCTAAAAACTACGTCAACAAACCCATTTCTGTGCAAAATAGCCTCTCTCTGGCTAAAGCCATCTCCCGCATCGAAGCGCTGGCGCCCGCCCGCATCGATCTGGGCAAACTCGGCGCCGAATGGCTCAGCGAGCGCGATCGCTACAAGGATGTCGACGAGTTTGTCAACCACAAGCTGCGCGACTTCATCGGCCAAGATAAAAACAGCATCGCTCCCCGCGACGTCGTCCTCTACGGCTTTGGTCGCATCGGCCGCCTGGCGGCCCGCCGCATCATCGAAATGACCGGCCGCGGAGAGCAGCTGCGCCTCAAAGCCATCGTCCTGCGCCCCAAGCTGAAAGATACCTACGAAGAGGCGCAAAAACGCGCCGCCCTGCTCCGCAAAGACTCCGTCCACGGCAAATTCCGCGGAACGGTCGATGTTGCCGCCGATGGCTCCGAGCTAATCGTCAATGGCAACCGCATCCAACTCATCTACGCTGCTCGACCTGAAGATATTGACTACACGGAGTATGGGATCGAAAATGCCTTGGTCATCGATAATACCGGCGTCTGGCGCGATAGAGAAGGCCTCAGTAAGCACCTGCGCCCCGGCGCAACCCAAGTCCTGCTGACGGCTCCCGGCAAAGACATTCCCAATATCGTACATGGCGTTAACCAGCACGAGCTAGACATCGAAGAAAATCGCGTTTTCTGCGCCGCTTCCTGTACTACCAACGCCATTGTTCCTGTCCTCAAAGTCGTCGACGAACAGCTCGGCATCGAGCGCGGACACATCGAAACCATCCACGCCTACACCAGTGATCAAAATCTGCTGGATAATTTTCACAAGAAGCCCCGCAGGGGCAGAGGAGCAGCCACCAATATGGTCTTGACCACCACTGGCGCCGCCAAGGCTGTTGCGAAGGTGCTGCCCCAGCTGGCCGGTACGCTCACCGGAAATGCGGTTCGTGTTCCTACGCCCAATGTTTCGCTAGCCATCATGAGCTTAACCGTCCGCAAGGAAACGACGGTCGAAGCCCTCAATGCCATGATCAAAGAGGCTTCCCTGCACGGGGGTATCGTTGAGCAGTTGCACTACTCTGAATCCACAGAGTATGTTTCCAGCCATGCTGTAGGGATGACTCATACCTCGGTTTTGGATGCACCGTCGACGATCGTGGCCAAGGATGGTCGCAATATCACCCTCTATGCCTGGTACGACAATGAGTTTGGCTACACCTGTCAGGTGGTGCGCCTGGCGAAGTATGCGGCGAAGGTGAGACGTTACGTCTACTACTAATAAGAATGAATTTCGTTGATAGCGGTAAGACTATTCTACAACGATGTGCTGGCGATTGTTGGTTTCATCGCATTCAATAATGCTGTTGTAGACATCTAGTTCTAGGATAATGTTGGGCGTGAAGCGAGTCATCTTTCGCGTATCCAGCTTAATGGTGCCCTGATAGCTTTCAAACGGCGCCAATTCTTTTTTCTTGGAGCGTTTATTTTTGGAAAGGTAATCTCCGCCAATGATGATGGCACCTCTGGATAACTTGGTACTTCCGGAGATATTGGCTCGGATGGCTACATTGTCTTCCTTTTTATCACTTTCTCCAAAAAGAGCCGCTACACCAGTACCGTAATTAGTGATGGTATAAGAAAGGGTAATAGAATTCTTGGATTTTTTAACAATCCCAATCTGATCGATCTTTAGATCAGCGCAGTTGTCTTTATCTAGGTAAGGGATGATTTCTTTTTCTTGCTTTGCTGCCTCCGGTTCGGCGGCGGTAGTAGCTGGTTCCTCTGGCAGGAGTGCTGCTGGCATCTCCTCGGCTGGGGTTGACATTTCTACCGCTGGTGCTGCAGGAGCGTCTACCGCTTCGGTTGTTTCCGTCTCAGTGGCTGCAATTACTGTTTCCGCCTCTATCTCTGTTTCCTCAATCTTCGTTTCCAACTCTACCGGTTTCTCCATCTTTTCCGACTCCCCGCCTCGGGCCGTCATGATTTCCTGCGGGTGGAAGGTCAGCTCCCGATCGCTATTGATCTGTCCGGCGGCAATGGACAGCTGTTCTTTGAGTAGTTGCTCTTTGATTTCGGTTTGGTAGGCCAGTAGGTTGGCCGTCGTCAGCGACTGATCGAACAGGATGAGGAGCGCTTCTGGGGCTTGCGCATTGCCTAGCTGCACCGGCTCCCGGCCGGTGTTGATGAGGGTATAATTGATCTTAATCTGTTGGTCTTTTTTCTTGAGCACCTTGAGGTTGGTCAGGTGCAGGCGGTAGCCCTCGTAGGGCGGGTCGGTTTGTTCTTGTGCAGCTCCGAAAGATTGGCATACCAAGGCCATTGAGATCAGGCATACACCCCGCCACCATTTCGGTAAATCTAAAATTTTCATAATGTCGTTATGGTTATCGTCGGTCAAGATAAATACGGCGGGGGAGTCTTGATTTCCGTTGTGTTTAGGGTAAAGTAAATCAAAAGCCCTGCCATTGTGGGCATGGGAGTGATTGTGGGCAGCTGAGTGGGTGTCTAAGCCTTGCTCCTAATCATTAACGATATTTATGGGCCGATTGATACTTTCCTCTAGCGAAATAAAGGTTTCGGTGCGCTGAATACCCGAAATTTTCTGGATTTTATCGTGCAGCACTCGGCGGAGGTGATTGGTATCCCGGCAGATGATCTTGGCGAAGATGCTGTAGTTGCCCGTTGTATAGTGCGCTCCGACGATCTCGGGAATCTTTTTGAGCTTTTCACTCACTTCATCATAAAGAGAGCTTTTATCCAGATAGATGCCCAAAAAGGCGGTGATGTCGTAGCCCAGGCGCGCATAATCAATCACCAGGTTAGAGCCTTGAACGATGCCCAGGCTTTTGAGTTTTTTCATTCTTACGTGTACCGTTCCACCCGAAACGTGCACCTTCTTGGCAATATTGGTATAGGGAGTCTGTGCATCGTGCATCAGAATCGAAAGGATTTGCAGATCGATGTGGTCTATATCAGTAACTTGCATAGTTGTACATTAGAGGATTCCTAAACAATTTCCACTTTTGTTTGGAAATTGTGAAAAAATATGACCACTTTATGATAAACTTTGTCATTTTTCTAATTGTTGTAATGCTATTCGAATAGAATCGCTGGCTTGTTTTTTGAATACTAGCAATCAGGGTAAATAATTCGTACATTTGTCCATCCAACAGTCCGAACACATCTAAAGCGCATGGTGCACCAAAATGATCCCCAAAAGAGGCTGAATGTCTGGCTTCCCTTACTTTTCTCTGTTTTCTTAGTAGGAGGTATGCTAATAGGTATGCAGTTGCAGAAGGCCCCTGCGGTGTACGCTGAATTACAACAAGACATCACATCGGTTAAGGCGGCGGAGTCTAACCGCCTGGAAGAACTGATTCGCTATATCGAAGCCCGCTACGTGGATGAGGTCGATCGGGAAGAGCTGATCGATAAGGCCATCCGCAACATCCTCGAAGAATTGGACCCGCATTCTAATTACATCGCCTCGGATCAACTTCGGGATGTGAATGAGCAGTTGGAGGGCAACTTTGAGGGGATCGGGATAGAGTTTATGATGCTGGATGATACGATTATGGTGGTTTCGCCGATTTCTGGTGGGCCGTCGGAGGCGGTGGGTATTATGGCGGGAGATAAGATTGTGGAGATTGAGGATTCTTTGGTGGCCGGAGGCCATATGGAAGCTCGTGAGATCATCGGTATGCTGAGAGGGAAGAAGGGGTCCAAGGTAAAGGTGGGCGTCCTGCGAGCCAATGAAAATAAGGTACTGCCCTTTGTCATTACCCGCGACGAAATTCCGCTCAACAGTGTGGACGTCGCCTACATGGTGGACGAAGAAACGGGCTACATTAAGGTCAACCGTTTCAGCGCGACCACCTACCGCGAATTTATGGAGCAGTTGGAGCGACTCGTGGAAGACCACGATATGAAGGACCTGGTGATTGACGTTCGGCAAAATCCGGGCGGGTATCTCCAGGAAGCGACCAATATTTTAAGTCAATTGTTTAGGGATAAGGATAAATTGCTGGTCTACACCGAAGGGCGAAGTGTCCACCGCAGTGACTACGAATCTACCGGTAAACCCTTTTTCGACATTGGTAAAGTCTCTGTCCTCATCGATGAAGGCTCCGCCTCGGCGAGTGAAATTGTTGCCGCCGCTGTTCAGGATTGGGACCGAGGAACCATCGTTGGCCGTCGCTCCTTTGGCAAAGGGCTGGTGCAAGAGCAGTACGGCCTTAAAGACGGCTCAGCACTTCGACTGACCGTTGCCCGCTACTACACGCCCTCCGGGCGCCTCATCCAAAAGGCCTACGACAAAGACAACCCCGATCAATACGACGAAGACGTCTACCAACGGCTGGAATCAGGTGAGCTGATGAACGAAGATAATATCAAAGTTGCTGATACTACCAAATACTACACCGCTTCGGGCCGGACCGTCTATGGCGGCGGCGGCATCACCCCGGACTTGTTCATCCCCATCGATACTATCCTGCTCAACGACTACTACATCGGTCTGCGCCAGCACGTCCCACAATTCGTTTACCGCTACATCAATGATAATGTAAAGGTCTTGGAGCAGTCACTGTCTTCTTTCAAGCGCAATTTTGAGGTGAGCGATCAACTCTTCCGAGAGTTTATCCGGTATTCAGAAGAGAAAGGCATGGAAGCTCAGCCCGAGGAATTCGCCACCTGTGAGCCCGCCATCAAACGCCTACTCAAAGCCCGCGTGGCCCGCCATCTCTTTGGTGATGAAGGCTTCTACAGTATTTGGAACGAAGAAGATGCCGCTGTTCAAGAAGCCCTAAAGTCTATGGAAGAACTCAATCCTATGACCGCTCAGTCTGGCCAGCAAAAGCAGGACAACAATCAGAACCAGTAGTTGAGAAAGAACAGGGCGCTTGGCCGGCTTACTTCTACTCCTCTTTGGCCCGTCTCCCATCGGTCTACCCGAATTTCACTAAACTCATTAATATCCGGGGCACTGTTGCCGAATTGCACCGTGATAATCTGGTTATTATCTCTATTGGCGATAACTGTCCCTGTCCTATCCTGATAGTTGACCTGAAAAAGAATCTCACCGCCGATTTCAAAATGACTACTGAATTGATAAGTAAACCCCACCAAACTGCCCAAGCCCACTGAATACCCCGTAGGAATGCTCGCCTCTGTCGATGTTTGACTCACCCCTGTAATACGAATATCGTTGAGCTGATCCTCTTCTCTGCGGTTCATCAGAATGTTTTGGGTAAATTCTCCCTCGCGGAAAAAAGTCAGCGGCAGCTCGAAGCCATAGTGAATGCGCAGTAAACTGATATTACTGGCCCAGGTGATGCCTGGTATGATGCTCAGTTGCTGCTGCTCGAAGTTGGTTGTTGCCTCCGAGCTGACCTGAGTATCATTAATAATTGAACTGCGAAAGTCGTTCAATCCCTCCTGAGCGAGTGACGCATAGTTTAAGCGAAGTCGAATCAGGTTTAAGCCTTTCAATCGGTATTTCAACATGATCCCGGCTGCGTAAGATTTATGGTTCTTCCGCAGCGCATCGCCCGATGAGAGGTTGTCGATAATTTGATCGAGGTTGGGATCATCGGGAGGATGGGTAATGTATATAGAAAAGCCGACTTTTGGAATGCGGACGGCCTGCTGTGCAAAAGCCGTGCTACCTAATAAAAAGAGAAGGGTGTAGAGTGAAAGGCGTTTCATAAATATTATATTTTTCTGTTTGAAGGTAGAACGCAAGATCTGTACTTACGTTGCCTTTTTAGGCCAACAGCACCATGCTTTCGTAAGGTTCAAGCGAGATGGTCTTTTGGGCTTGTTGGAAATTAGCTGCCTGCTTATCCAAGTTGCAAGCCGCGATGTAGTGCTTATTTTGGTGGGAGAAATGAATCGCCCAACCGTTTTTTCCAAAAGTCTGAATATGCTTTAGGGTTCGTTTCCGCCATTTAAAGATGCTCATCAATTCGCTCCATTGCTCGGCCTGATAAGCTGCAAGATAGTCGGAGGTAAATAGTAAATCGCCCAACAGGCAGTTGATCAGCAGGATGGTAAACTGCTGATGTTCGCTAAGTTGATTGTTCTGCCGGCGGAGGATAAAGACATCAGGGTCATTGATAAAAGCACGGCCGTTGAGCTGCCGCCGCCCGATCACCGATTGCAGAGCACTGCTGGTCGATACGCGCTCCCGGTGGTTCAAGAAGCGCAGCCATCGCTGCTCCCATTCTAAGTGGATGTCGGTTCCAATTCGGCAGTAGTCCACCTGCCCAAAGGCCGAGCCTAGCGGAACGCCGCAGCCCAGGGTCAGCTTATCACCGATTCGTTCGCGGAGAAACTGCATCGCTTCGTGCATGATCTGCCCTCGGGTTTTATGAGGTCTCGGTAGAATGCAAACGGCGTACAAAAAGTCCAGTTTCAGCAGGTCGTAGCCCCATTTGTTAAGAAAGGTAAAGAGTACGCCTGTAAGGTATTCCTGCACGGCGGGGTTGTAGAAGTCCAGCGCATAGAACCAGCCTTTCCAGACCGGAATGTGCCCTACCTTAACAGGCTTTCCGTTGCGGTCTTTGAGTAGCCAGGATTTCTTTTCTTTAAAAATTTGGGAATGTTCACTGCAAACGAAGGGCGCAATCCAGATGCCCGCCTTATAGCCTGCCGCTTTAATCTTTTTGGCCACCGCTCCCATGCCATTGGGAAAGCTGGATTTGATCTTTAGCCAATCGCCCACTTCCTGTTGGTAGCCATCATCGATTTGTATAATGTCGGCGGGAACTTCCTTTTCTTCAAAAGCTGCCAGGTTGTTGAGAATAATCTCTTCGGAGATGTCGGTGTAGTAGTTGTACCAACTGGTCCAGCCTGTCATGGGGGCAGCCTTCGGCGGCGGGCAGCCCATCGCCTCAAAGTAACGGTCAAAGACCTCGGCTTCACTGCCGCTGCCGCTCCAGCAGTTGAGGAGAGGAAAGGAGTGAGAGAGTTGTAGACCTGCGCATTCTTTGCTCAGACAGAGCTGTCCGGCTTGAGTATCGTGGTGCAGAAGGGTGAAGCCAGTCTGTTCGCTGAGGGAGCCGATGAAGTCGAACTGTCGATCTCGGCGGATGTAGCTGTAGGTCCAGGAGTGCAGGTGGCCTCGGCCTCGGCGGATACCTGGGAGGTGCGTATCGCCGAAGTATTGGTAGCGCGAGCGGGTGAAGCCGCGGAGTGTCGGAATGCGCTCTTCGGAGCCGTACTCGCGGCTCTCCGACCAGGATTGAAAGCCATTGGCAAAGAGACGGTCTGTCGACTGGTAGGTATAAGGATAGTAAAGCTCAAGGCCCTGCAGAACGATGTCTTGCTTGGGGTGAATGGTCAGGCGGCATTGTTCGCCGCCTGCCACTTGTTCGATGGTAAAATCGACATAAAGCTCTTCGAAGGAACTCATCTTGCCGAGCGGCAGCTCGACCTCGCGATCGTTAAATCGGAGCAGGACTTTAGACAACTGCAAGGGCATGGAAAAAGATTTCCAGGCAAGATAGTAAAATCCGCTTGTATGCCTATCTGAAAATGACCTTACGGCTCACCAAGCCTTGTTCGGTCGCCAAGGTCAGGACATAGAGGCCACTGCCGCCAACCTGACTGCGCAGCAGCTCGAACTGCTGGCTGCCTTGATTGAGGCGACCGCTATAGAGCGTGTGTAGCAGTTGTCCATTGAGGTTATAGAGGCGCAGGTGGGCCTGTTCGCTACTGCTGATCAGCTCTAGTTGCACTTGTAGGCTTTCGTCGGCTACCGTTGGTAAGGTCTTGATTTGATTATTAAAATCACTCAGCTCATTGACATTGGCAGTATTCAAGTCCACCGTTGAGTTGGTATTGACAAAATTAAAGGTATTGTTTTCTTTCTTCCAGATGACTGCTGCGATCTGCATCTGCTCCGTGTTCCAGCTCGGGTCCAGTTGGAAGGTAACGGTTTCAGTAAATTCTTCCCCCATGCTGATGTCGCCATTTTTGAGTAAGGTGCCGAAGGCATCCGTAGTCATGGCTCCACGCAGGAGGTTTTTGTGCGAAGCATTAGCACCCTGACCCGTTTGTGAGGCGATCACCCCGTCTTCAATGATGTACAGCACCATGTAATACTCACCACTGGTAGTCTGGAAAAAGCGGGTTTTGGTATTGACCACCAACTCATTTCCATTTAAGCTAGCCGTCAGCCCAGTATTGGCGACGGGGGATTGCGCAGCGATGGCATCAACGGCGTTCCGAATCTGTTCGCGTTTAGCACTGCTGTTACCATTTGCATTTTGATCCTCATTACCGAGGTAGAAGGTAGGCTGTCCAATGGTGCCAAAATTATCAGACATGGCTGTTGATGTAGCATTCATCAAATTACCGCTGTAGTGTACGGCCATAATAACGGCATTATCGGAATTATCTTCGATCAATCCATCGAAGAGGTTCCAGCCCCAGGTACCACAGTTGATACACCAGCTGGCTGAGACCTTGCTGATCAGGGCTTGTTGTTTTTCGGGAACCTCTTGCGCCCAAAGACTGGAAAGGCTGAAACAAAGTAAAAGAAGTAATGGTAGATTTTTTTTCATGCTCAGTGTTGATTGTATTTAAGGAAAATGGTTTCTAAAAGTAATAAAAGGAAATTCTAGAGAATAAAACGGTTGAATTTGGAAACTGTTAGTCAAAAGTTAGAATAAAGTAAATTCAAGCCCTTCGAGCCTGCTGACTCTGCACCTGCACCAAAATTTCCTCTACTGTACTTTCCAGTTCCTCGCCCATGCGCAGGTACTCGTTGGGGAACTCCTCCTTTCGCTCTTGCATGAGCGCGTAGTAGAGGGGTTTGAGTTGATCTGCTATGCTGCGACCTTGAGCATCCTGGGCATTAAAAAAGGCCAAGAGCGGTGGGTATTGCTGCTGGGCCATCAGTCCCATAATTTCGGGACACAGTTGGGGGAGGACTTGGGATAAAGCCGTATCGGAATCTGCCAGTTGCGGGAGGTATTGATTAAAATAATCTGCGCTAGCGGGAGCCGTACTGTCGGAGTCGGGGCCGACGGCAGGGCGGGAGCACCAGTAGTCCAGAAAGTTGACCAGCCGCTGCACTCGGCCGATGCTGCCATTGCGAGCCAGCCGTACGAGGTACCAGATGTTGAAAAAGCGATCTTTGATGCGGTAGAGGTGATTTTTGGTGGTCGTATGGATTTTAAAGACAACCTCGCTTTTGACCAGTTGGTTGAGCTGGGCTGAGATGATCTTACTGCCCATGCGGGTCCGTTCGCTGATTTCTTTAACGCTGACGGCGTCCCAGCGATGAGCGATGGCTTCAACGATCTCCTGTTGCTGCGGAGGCAACTTGTCCATTCGGTTTTTGTAGAGCGGCGTGGAGCGATCTAGGAGGCATTCCAGCAGCTCGAAAGCGTCGGTGTTTTTTTCTTTTACCAATACCTCAAAGAGGATGACCATCTGTCGGATAACGCCACCCGTCAGCCGCCGCATGACCTCGATCCGTCCTCTTTGCTGTTGCAGCGTCGAAGTGAAATCTTTCAGTTGATAGCGCTCGCCGAGCTTGAGCAGCAGCTCTTCTGTTTGCTCGTGGTTGAGGCCCTTGAGGTATTCGATTTTGAAAAATTCGTAGAAAGGATGCTTGTAATCGTGGAAGGCCTCGATGGTACGCGAAGAGGCGGCGAAGATGCGCAGATCGGCCGAGGTTTGCAGAATTTTCCGCAGCCGATGAGCTTCGTCCTTGTTGAACTTACTCAGCATATCTCCGAAGTTGTCGATAAACAGGATGATCTTTTTCTGCTCTCGATGCAAACTGTCTGACAAAAGCTTGAAAGCCGCCCGCTCGAATTCATCATCCTCCGGAAACTGCTGCGACAGTTCCTTCATCACCTCCCCCAAATTGCGAAAGCACTCCTGCTTTTCACCCAGCAGCTCCGCTAGTCGCAACCACAGCTTGTAGAGCCGACGGATACCATATTCTTCCTCATTAAAAACAATCGGCACCAGCCAATCCCGCAGCGAAGGGTCATTTTCTACTGCGTAGCTGAGGCGCAGCAGCAGGGTCGTCTTTCCCGTTCCCTGATTGCCCTGAATGACATAATGTTGCTCGGGGTACTTCATCCCGACCGTACTGATCTCTTGATAAAGACGCTTAAAAATATCGAGGCGAACCACGAAGTTTTCTGTCAACTCGTCCTTTTCCAGGATCTGTGGGTTGTACAGATGCGCCAAATTCACTCTTCTTGCCATATTCCCTTTTTTTACGAAAAAATTCTTCGACAACTTCTGTGTTTTAAAATATCCACAGGAGTTGTCAAAGAGGGACAAAAATCAATCCTTACCATACTTTTTCCACCAATCCCGTAGAATCGGAGAGTTAAAGCGATAAGCATTTTGATTATTGTTGATATAACCATCCAAAATCAACATCTCCAGGATGCGTCTGGAATGGGGGTGTTCTTCGAAAGCATCCAGCGGTACCTCGGTTTTATTGGCAATTTCCAACAGGATTTTCTTCGCTACCTTGGCCTCTTCCGGCGGCAGCGATTTTTCCAGTCGGGTGTAATAATTGACAAAGTAGAGGTGGTTGCGGTGGGTGCTTGATTTTTCAATTGCTTGATCAATAAATTTCTGATCAATGGTTTTGCGTCGAGTTTCGTATTCATCGATGAGGACTTGTACGACCAGCTGGATGAAAAAAGGCATCAGCCATTGCAGCTTGGAGAGCAAATAGTCAATCGATCCATCTTCGAATTTGACATTATACGCCTTCAACAACCGGGCCGTAAAGCGGCGGGCCTCCGCCGTCGACAGTGGCGGTATTTCCAGCACATTCAGATCGTTGAGCGCCGCAGTGGCATTGAGCTTGCTGGCGATACTTGCCAGGCCGATAGAGCCGGTATAGATGAATTGTATTCCCTGGTTGGCCTCCTGTCGCAGTGCGCGGTTGCAGTGCAAAAAGTGTACAGCCTGGTATTCCCCGTGCTTTTTGTGGATTTTTTCCAGCGTCACCGGGAATTCATCCAACATAATGACGATGGTAAATTTGCGGGTATTCAGCTTTTTGAGCAAGTCTTGAAATTCATCCTTGTAAGTTGACGGTTCGCCCTGCTTGAGCTGTACCTCAAGGTCCCAGAGCTTAATTTTGGTGATTTTTTCGGTAAAAGCAGCAAAGAGCCCCTTGGAGCTTTCTACCAGCTGCGTCATTTTCTTGGCCGCCTCACTGTCCAGTAGTTCTTCCGAAAGTAGCCGAAAGAAGTCTTCGAGGTCATCAACATCTTCTGTGTTGATGTAAATAAAAGCGTAGCCCTCCTGCGGATTGTCTTCCAGGAAGCGCATGATAGAGGTCTTACCCGCTCGGCGTGGAGCAGACAAAAAGATATGGTTGCCCGCTTCTAGCCGGCGGTAGATTTTTTTGATTATTGCCGACCGTTTGAAGAAATCTGTTCCTCTAGGGGTCTGTCCAACAATGTTTCTCATCGAGGATATGTTTGGTTATAATTCTTACCTTGGATGTGTTCCCAAACTTAGATCATGAAAGTCTAAACATGATCTTAACAATAAAATTATTGTCAACTACAAAATTAAAGGAGAATGGGGGGATTGTCAAGTGTTGACAATAAATTTTTTGTCAAACAAAAAGCCAGGTCTGGCCTACTGTCGTGCAGCTGCCAGCACCTGGAGAAATGAAAATGAGCTGCATTTGTTTGGCTTAGAGGCTAGTTTCGTTGTGTGGTCTGTTGCCTAACGGATTTATATTCAGCCTATTAGCGATTTTTAGCAGCTATAGCGGGTAGGAGTAAAATGTTTTTGAATAACATGAGTGGGTGCCTTGTATATGAACTATACAAGGAGTGCTGTGATCGGAAAAAGGTAACAATACGACTACTGCATCATGCTCAGTGCCTCGCCTGTCGTCTGAATATAGCCCTTCATTGCATCAGCAGTCATACAAGAGTGAACGGGAAGAATTTTTAGAATAGCTCCAATCTGTTGCTGCTCAATAAATGTGCTGGGGGCTTTAATGATCCCGTGTTCCTGCGACACCTTTTTGAGATAGGTATCGGGAATAATATCGCCCCAGCCATTACCCTCGCCGCGGACTACCCGTCCGTAGATTGTACCTAGCTCGGGGTCCTCCAATCGATCTTTAGAAAAATGCACTCCGCCGCCGTAGATCAGCAACTCTTGCTTGGCTTCATGTATGGCCACAATCGGGCAGGCCATCGCCACCGCAATTTGCGCAAAATCACAGGAGCCAATCTGCTGTTGCATCAAATCGTAGAAGATAAAGTTACCCGGCCGGATTTCCTCCACGCCACTAAAATCTTCCATTCGGCTACAAGTTGGCGTATCCCCTACAGAGACGATGAGCTGAGGATAGCGATCTTGGTAATGCGCCTTGGTCGCCTGCATCAGCGCCCTACTGCTGCGATGGACAGCAGCAATTTCCTCCAATCCACGCGCGCTGTAGCTCTGCCCGGCGTGCCCTAAAAAACCCCGGAATTTCAGCAGGGGCGAAGCCGCTATCTCTGCCAGGAGGGCATCTATGGCTGGATAGTCATCTGGTTCTAAGCCGGCGCGGTGATTGCCGAGGTTCAGCTTGATGAATAGGCCAAGTGGAGATTGAAGGTTGGCTTGCAGGTGCCGGATGTGAGCATTGGATTCGACCAGGAGATTCAAGTGAATGCGGCTAGCCAAACCATTGACCGTTTCCATTTCTAAAACATTAAACGGAAAAGCCACGGTGATGTCGGTCCAGCCATCTTCGGCAAAATAAGCGGCCATGCGGATCGACGAAACCGTGATTTGCGTCACGCCTTCGGCCCTCAGCCACCGAGCAATCGCCTGCGACTGTGGCGTCTTGAGATGGGGCCGAAGGACGACTTGATTACGACGGGCCTTATCGACCATCATACGGATGTTGCGACGGCATTTGTTTTCGTCGAGAAGTAGGGTAGGGGTAGTGATGAGCATGGTGAAGAATTTTTACCAGCAACTAATATAAACATGCTTAGAAAGTCCAGCGGGGCTCCTTTTAAAACGGTAAATTCTCTAAATCCACATTTCCCCCCGTAATAATGATTCCAATTTGCTTGCCGGCGAATTGTTCTTTTTCTTTCAGCATGGCGGCGAAAGGCACCGCGCAGGAAGGCTCAATAATGATTTTCATCCGTTCCCAGATGAGCCGCATAGCGGCAATGATTTCCTGCTCGGTAACTCGGATGATGCGATCGACATATTGTTGAATAATGGGGAAATTGACATCGCCCAGGTGAGTCCGCAGGCCGTCGGCAATGGTATTCGTCGTTTCGTTCTTGAGGATGGTGCCGCTTTGTAGGGAGCGATAGGCGTCGTCGACCTCGAAGGGCTCACCGCAGATGGTGATGCAATCCTTGCCGAAGAAGTGAGCGGCTAAGGCGGTACCTGCCGCTAAACCACCACCACCAATGGGGCAGAAAATGACATCCAGGTCAGGCTGCTCCTCTAGCAACTCCATTGCCGAGGTGGCTTGCCCGAGGATCACCTCAATCTGGTTGGAAGAATGCAAAACGCTAGCGCCCCGCTGCTCCACGATCTCCGCCGCCATGGCCTCCCGCCCCTGAACGGTCGATTCACACTCATTCACCTCTCCACCGTAGCCCCGTACCGCAGTCTTCTTTACCGTTGGCGCATTTTCCGGCATCACAATAAAAGCTTTTACCCCCTGCAGCTGCGCCGCAAAGGCTACGGCTTGCGCAAAATTACCCGAAGAGTGGGTCACCACCCCGCGCGCCCGCTCCTCCTCCGACAGGGACAGCACCGCATTGGTCGCTCCTCGCATCTTAAAAGATCCCGTCTTCTGAAAATTCTCACATTTAAAAAAGAGCTGTGCACCAGCCATTTGATTGATCGCCGTCGAGGAAAGGACCGGCGTACGGTGCAGGTGCGGAGAAATCCGAGCCTGACAATCGAGTAAGGTTTGTTTGTCCATATTGGTTAATTGGTTATGAGTCGTATTATTCTTCAACAAAAGCCGTCACCTCAAGTTCGATTAAATAGCCATAATGCAGCTCGCGAGCGTTCCCTTTGGTTTCCGAGATACGCTTGTTGGTGGTGGCTTTTCTATCAATAAAATTTTCCAGTTTCCAGATCGCGCTGCATTTTATCCGCTGCTTTGACGATGCCGTGCATTGCGATAAAGATACCGCTTTCCTGCAATTGTGCAGCGGCGATGGCACAGCCTATATTGATGGGGGCTTCAGAGTTGCTGAACCGCTCTGGCCGCATCGCTCCGGTCAGTACGACACACTTATCCGGGATGCGTTCGGCAAGGTAGCGGGCGGTGTCGATCAGGGTATCCGTACCGTGGGTGATGATGATGCGCCGGGCCGAATGCTGCCGGATCAGCTCCACTAGCCGCTGCCGATCTGCGTCGGTAATTTCCAGGCTATCTTTTTGGAAGGCAGTGAGGCATTCATATTCGAAGGAAGGTTGGAGCTTTTCGAGGATGCGGAGGACGGCCGGCTCGCCGAATTCGAAGGCCCAGCCGTTGGTGGTATGGGGGTAGTCTTTGTCGATGGTGCCGCCGGTTTGGAGGAAGAGGAGTTGCATGGGGGGTAAAGGTAGAGGTTTATTTTTGTTATTTGTGATTGGTCATCATTTGTAGCTGATTGTTTCCTGTGGTCTGTCTTCAATTATAGTTAGTGCTTCTTTTTAGTTTTTAGGGAATGAGCATGGATTGGGGCTTTGGGGAGGGTTCCCACCCAACCGCCTCCGCCGGCTTTTCAGTTCCTTTACAGGCACTACTTTTCCTCGCATTCTACTGCTTCAAAGCCGCAAGAAGTGTCAGAAGTATCATCCATCGGTACCTGTAGATGACAAACATTCGATGCATAGACGGGATTTTTGAAAAATTCCATAATGATAAAATTAAAACATATTTGAATTTGTGTGTTTGTGATAATGTAATCGACTTACAAACAGTTCTTTATAGGAATAAATATTTTTAAAAAAATATGATAGACCTTACTGATTTTTCGCATATGAAATACTATTCTCCCCCCAGAAAATCCGATATTTACTGCTCACATTAAAATTTCGTAAACCATGAAAAATACCTTGCTTGTTCTCCTCTTGGCTATCAGCCTCAGTGCTACGGCACAAAATGACCGCCTGACCGCCGAAAAACTCTGGGAATTAGGGCGCGTGTCGCTCGAAGATGTTTCGCCGGATGGGAAAACGGTACTTTATGGGGTACGCTATTATGATATTCAGGCCAATAAGGGCAGTACGGATTTGTACATCGTGCCGACGGCCGGAGGCACTGCGAAGAAATTGACCGCTTATGCTGGGAGTGAGTACAATGCCAAGTATCGCCCGGATGGGGAGCGGATTGCTTTTTTGCGGGGTGGGCAACTGTGGGAAATGAATGCCGACGGGACGGACCAGCATCAGGTGTCAGAGGAGGAGATGAATGGCTTTTCTTGGTCGCCGACGGGCAAGCACATCTTATTTATTCGGGATGTCAAATACGATCAAACGGCCAACGAATTGTACAAGGACTTACCGCTGGCGGATGCGCGCATTATCGATGGACTGATGTATCGCCACTGGAATCAATGGCACGACTATTCCTGCAGCAATATTTTCTACATGGCTTATGAAGATGGCCAACTCACCGGCTCCGCCACCAACATCATGAAAGAACCCTACGACTCGCCCGTCAACCCCTTCGGAGGGATGGAGCAGATCGCCTGGAGTGCCAACGGAAAGGCCATCGCCTACACCTGCAAAAAAGAATCGCCCACCCAATGGGCCCAAAGCACCAATAACGACCTCTATCTCTACGAGCTGGCCAGCGGTAAAACCCGCAATCTCAGCCAGGGCATGCCCGGCTACGATCAAGAGCCGGTCTTTTCGCCCGACGGGCGCTACCTGCTTTGGAGCAGTATGGAGCGAGCTGGCTTCGAATCTGACCGCAATCGCGTGTTCTGCTACGATTTGCAAAAGCAAACCAAAGAGGAGCTGACCGTAGGCCTGGAACGCAATGTTTCTCATCCCCACTGGTCAGCTGATAGCAAAACTCTCTACTTCAGCAGTGGGGTAGAGGCGACCTACCAGCTGTTCGCGATGGACTTCGCCAGCCGCAAAATTCGCCAAATCACCAAAGGGGTCCACAATTACTACAGCTTTCTACCTGCGGCGGGCAATAGCCTGGTCGCTTCACGGGCCTCTATGTCCATGCCGCATGAGTTGTACCGCGTAGATACGGGCAGCGGAGCCGCCGAGCCCATCACTTTCATCAATAAGGAAGCCCTGAGTAAAATTAAGATGGGAGAGGTTAAGGAGCGATGGGTGGAGACGACCGATGGCAAGCAGATGAAAGTCTGGATGATTTATCCACCCGATTTTGATCCCAATAAGAAATACCCGGCCTTGCTGTATTGCCAGGGCGGGCCACAGTCGGCGGTCAGCCAGTTTTGGTCCTATCGCTGGAATTTTCAGATGATGGCGGCCAATGACTACATTATTGTCGCACCCAATCGTCGGGGCCTGCCCTCTTTCGGGCGGGAGTGGAACGATCAGATCAGCGGCGACTGGGGTGGGCAGGCCATGCAGGACTACTTCAGTGCCATCGATGAGGCCAAGCAGGAGCCTTACATTGATGAGGAGCGCCTCGGTGCGGTGGGGGCCAGCTACGGCGGCTATTCCGTCTACTGGCTAGCCGGCAATCACAACAAACGCTTCAAAGCCTTCATCTCGCACTGCGGCCTTTTCAACCTGGAGAGCTGGTACGGGACAACCGAGGAGCTGTTTTTCGCCAACTGGGACATCAAAGGCCCCTACTGGCAAAAGGACCAGCCGATCAGCTACGAGAAGCATTCGCCGCACAAGTACGTGCGCAACTGGGATACGCCGATGCTGGTGATTCACGGAGAGAAAGACTTTCGGGTGCCGATCGGCGAAGGGATGCAGGCCTTCCAGGCGGCGCAGTTGCAGGGTATCCCCAGTCGCTTTCTCTACTTCCCTGAGGAGGGGCATTGGGTGAGCAGTGCGCAGAATGGTATTTTGTGGCAGCGAGTGTTCTTCGACTGGCTGGATACCTATTTGAAGGAGGAGAAGCAGCCGTAGGGTTTACAATAACTCTAGTGTCAGCTCCCACAAATCATCATAAGGAATAATTTCAATGTCCGCATTATCGACTTTTAGATCGCTGTTCTTCAGCTGAGTCGCTAGCTTCTCTGTCTTTTGCAGAATGAGGGCCTTATCAAAGTTATAGTGAGGAATCTTAAGCAGCAAGCGCAGCAACATCCGCGCCCGGCTGCCACTCTTCAAATACCGCTCCGCATACTTGATAATCGCCTCCTTTTTATCAATCAAAAAATCATTATTCCGCCCCAGATTATGCAGCAATTGTAGGATAATGATATTGACATTATTCCCCGCCTTATCCGCCGTAAACACAGGCACCTCGTTGAGGAATTTCCCCAGCTTGAAATGCCCACTCCCTTCAATCCGTCCCACCCGCATCAAAAATTTCACAAAACCCCTCACGATGAGCCACTGCTCGCGCATGGCCTTGTTGATGTGCCGCTTGCGCTCAGCGGTTTGAAAGAGGGCGTGGGCGGCTTTGTAGTCGCGGCGATGCAGTTCGAGGACGAAGCGGTAGTAGGTGTAGACGCTCCAGGAGTAGGAGCCTTTGTTGGCTTGGCTCAATGCTTTTTGGATAACTGTTTGAGCTTCGTTGAATTGTTTTTGGATGATGAGTACAGGGGTGAGGTTAGAGTAGAAGGGGGAGGTTCGTTCAATTCCTCTTACTTCTAAAAATCCTATAATCTCCTTACAGCATTTTATGACGTCTTTGTAGTTATGAGAAAGATATGCCCTATGAATTAAGAGCGTATAGATATACATATTAATAGGAGCAGATTCACATTCCAGATATGGTTTTAA
>JBCDGZ010000104.1:0-29249 GCA_038750655.1 Bacteroidota bacterium
CTTCTATGTAAACAATCTAACATGGGTAGAAACAAAGAAAAATGGTCAGAAGAATTAAATGCTTTTCGGGATGTGAAAGATAACTTGTACCTCAACCTGATTCGTGCAGAGGTACAAGAAAACCTTATTAAAGCTAATGAACTGAAAAAGCAAATTAGGTTGGTAGAAAAAGCTATTGAAGCATGTGAAAAACGGTTAGAGGAACTGTCAGAATCCCACGAGAAACAGAAGCAGGCAGAAGAGGATGAAAAGCAAATTGACCCAACGCAAAACTTGAGAGAAGATTCATCTGAGAGTGAAGATGAAGAGTTACAACATTACGATAGAAAGACTAAGGAAATTAGAGCATCTTTACCACCTCTACCTGAGCTTACTGATCAATTAGGCGTTAAATTATTAGGGACTTTAAAACCAGATACTTCTTCTAAGAAGGATGAAGAAGTTCTTAAACGCCTTGAAATCACTGATGAAAAGATTACTGCTTTAGGAAATTTGATGATTAAGATATTAGAAAAATCATCAGAACAAACCGACCCGTATAGATCAGATATTCAAGTGATCAAAAAGCAATTGGAGAGTGAGGAAATAGGTGGTACTACCAAGTTGAAGGTACTCATCCCCTTGATTCCTACTATCCTCACAATCGAACACGAAAGAGAGATTAAGGAGCTTCTACCTAAGAAGTGGCAGCAAATAATTAAGAATGAAAGGAATAAAAAAAGAACGCCTGTAATTTTAGCACGAACGGCTTTTATTATCGTAGTAGCCATTCTTATTTTACTTTTAAAAGAATGTACTTGTAATCCATCTCTCTGTGCTCAGTATCAAGGAAAATCACTGCAGGAAAGCCTTGATTTTAACCTGCCTGCTCAAGTATGCGTGGGAGATACTATCAATCTCTTGAACACTGCCATTCCGTCAGATTGTATTGATTCTACTTCTTGGTACTTGAATGACGAGGAAGTATCAACAGATTCTGTTTATTTCTTTCACCCTCAATTTCCGCAAACATATCAGATCACCTTGGCCATTAATGGCATTAAAAAAACAAAACAGATTGTTGCGATGGATCGGGTGAAGAATATTGATTTTAAATTACCCTCCCAACTCTGCTTAGGCGATTCGCTTCGCCTGTATAGCCAAGCAACGCCTATTTCATGTATAAAAATAATTTCATGGATGGTAAACGGTCAGCCAGTTCCGGGGGACTCTGTATATATTTTTAAACCTGATAGTTTAAGAACCTACCAAATCACTTTAAATATAAACGGAATTGAAAAACGGAAAAAAATCAAAGTTGTGAAAACCATTGCTGATTTTCGGCTTCCTGATTCAGTATGCATTAATGAGCCGATTCAGCTAGCTGATTTAGTCAATCCAGGCAGTTGTACTGGAACCATTCAATGGTTCATCGGTGATGACTCTAGCCCCAAACCTCTCAACTACACCTTTCAACCTAGCAATGCTGGAATTCACCGAATCACGCTGGACGTAGACGGTAATCGAGCAACAAAACAAATTGAGGTAGTGGGAGCACAAGTAGATTTTAAGCTACCCTCTTCGATTTGTGTTGGGGAATCCATCCAGTTGTCAAACACCATAAGCTCGCAGGTCTGTACAGACACTATTCGATGGTTGGTGGGTGACGATCCTAAACCCCAACCCTTAGGCTACAAATTCCAACCTAAAGATGCTGGAACCTATCCAATTACCCTAGATGGGAATGGAACTCCGATAACTAAGCAGATCATTGTCCTTAAACCAAAGGCAGATTTTCAACGCTCTTCTTCTATCATCTGCCGTGGCGATTCTATCCAATTAACAAGTATGGCAAACCCGGAAGACTGTGTAGAAACGACCGTCTGGACATCTAACAATGATACGCTTTCGAAGAAACCTAGCTTCACCTATAAGCCTCCCAATATTGGAAAGCACCAAATTACGCTGACTGTGAATGAGGCAGCGTCAATAACTAAAACTGTAGAGGTAGTAACCGTTCAAGAGGACTTTGATCTACCTTCTGAGATACAGCTTTGTTCGTCTGTTAAATTAAATTATAAAGAAACTTCAGTTTGTGCGATAAAAACCATTGCCTGGTATGCTAATGATGAAGAGATCAAGGGAAATCCTGATTATACTTTTCAACCAACAATTATTGGTAGATACCTCATAAGGCTAGAATTAAATGGGGTTACAGTAGCTGCAAAGCCGATTAGGGTATTGGAGGGAGAACGAATGATTATCGATCGAAATGAGTCGATGAAGAAATTCGTAAAACGACTGCAAAGTAATAAGGAAAAAATTAGGGTCATAGACCTGACTGCAGTCAGGAAACCGAGATATGGCCTTGAAAAAGTTGATCAATTAATTGATATGCTAGCTGAATTTCAGTGCCTTAAGATTATCTCGTTTAATAATAATATTGATATAGATCCTCTCGTGAACAAGCTAAATACGCTAGGATTCAAGATTTTGACAACTCCTGATAATGGAATTTATAAATATAAGAAAAATTGAATTGAAAATAATTAGTTATGAAATCACCTGGACGCCTATTGTATTTATTGCTTATTATTCTGGTTAGCCAAGAAACGAGTGCGCAGGTATCTGTTGGAGCACCTATCCCGGAGGGATACGTCCCTGTCGCTGTTTTTGATGATGAATATTCCCTGCGCTACAAGCATGATGTTTACTTCAGGATTACATCAGAAGAAGAAAAAATTGATACTAGTGGTGTACTTACAGGCGGAAAAGGTTATATCAATCGGAGGCATTACGACGATGGAGAGTGGATATTCTGGGGGCCAGCTGAGGCAAACGAACAACAAAGATATTATCATGAAGATGAGTCTCGCCCCTATTTTGATTATATTGCTACAAAGACCGATGATGCAAAGAGCATTAATCCAGGACTTAAGGATTATGAATACATCTTTCCCATCTATCGTAAGCATCCTTCTCCAATAACAACGACTGCGACTCGTCGTAGAGATACCAGTCTTTATCTTTCGCATGCTATTACCGTACTTACCAGAGAACGCATTTTGGCGGCCGGCTGCACTACCATTCCGGAAGCTCTACGGTTAGTCCCGGGATTGATCGTACGAGAACAGACCAACGGAAACTTTGATGTACATATTAGAGGATTGGATAATGTGCCTCCTGGCAGTACTTTTTTGTTATCCACAAACACAACTACTTTAGTTATGATTGACGGGCGTCCCGTATACAGCTATTTTTCAGGGGGGACATTCTGGGAGACCTTACCCATTGATATCAATGATGTGATGCAAATAGATGTGATCAGAGGTGCTACCTCTGTACTTTATGGGCCCAATGCTGGTATGGGGGTCATCAATATTGTGACTAGAACGGATAACTTCATGGACAATCAAAGATTCAGTAAACGTCGCATTTATCTTACCGGTAGTGTAAGTGCAGGCTACAGTCCTAATAAAAATGAGCGAGCAGACTTTTTAGATGAGTTAACACTTCCTGGCGGGACACTTATGGGAAGCATTAATGGAATTATGAAATCTGAGTTAAAGAGTGGTGCGGATTTATTTACGGGGATGTCCCTAAACTTCCAGGAGAGAAATCGGCATAGTGATCAATATTTTAATTTTGGGACAGTAACTCGAAACCCTGGAGGTCAGTTCGTGCCACTAGATTCGTTGGTGTATCGATCAGATAGTTTACCAAAATTTCAGGACTTCCCCAGACCTGACTTGAGTTTGTCGAAGTATGCAGGGAATGCCTTTATGCGACTTCATTTTGATTCTGAGAGCCAGATTCGACTTAGCTTGGGTGGGGAAAAATCTGAAAGTCAGAAAATTTATTCGGATGATCAGATGAATCCATTACTGCGCTACACGTCAAACACTTTTTACCTGGATGCCTTTTGGAATCATGTCTGGACAATTAAAGAAACAGATGAGGCAGATATTTACTTGATTCCGAATGTACAGCTGAGTCTCCTTTCCGGCGAGCAATTCATTGGTGGAGACGTAGGCTATGAATTTTCAAACAGTGATCTTTTGGCAGAGCTAATGTATGAGAAGGTTAAATCGGATAATACCTTTTGGCGGGCAAGTGTTAATTACAATTTTCGCTGGGCACCCTACAAGACAACAAATGACCGTCTAAGCATCCTTACCCCTGATGTTGATACTCTTGGGAATCCTGTTGATCCTTTCGAGCGAAGGATAAGAACCCATGCAATTGTTGGCCGGGTGGAACATCAGTTTAAGGTCATCAATTTTATGCTGGGCGCCCGCTACGATATGTTTAATAGGCCAACTAAAAATTATACATCTCTGCAAGCAGGAGCCTCTGTGGACTTGCTCAAGGTGCTACCTGGGGATCACAAAAATAATAAGTGGATATTTAGGGCGATGTGGGGGCAAGCCTACCGAGCCCCAATTCTGACGGATCTTTATTTTGACCAAAGCTATGGAGGTGGCGTTTCTAGAGTTATAGGAGTCGATAACCTAAACCTATTGCAACTGCGTACGTTCGATTTTGGGATGCGTTGGCAAAATGTAACCGAGAATAATGCGACACTTCGTGCGGAAATAGAGTTATTCCAGGTGCAAGCCAATGATTTTACCGATGCTATTGTTGGCCCCAATATTCAGGAGGATTCATCTATTTATTCTCCATCCGTATTTCAAAATGTACCACTTCAGGTCCGACAAAGAGGAATTACGATCAAAGGGGGAGGAGAACTCATTCGCAAAAAATTGAATATAGATTTTCACCTTACTTTCCAGGAAACCAGGTTATTTGACTACTCTCCCTATCTCAATGAGCAGGGTGATCCTGGATTTGGAAGGCCTGGATTGATTGCAGTTCCTCAATTTGGAGATCCTCCTCGCATCAAGCAAAATACGAACACCGAACACTGGCAAGTTACCTTTGATGATACCACCCATTTGGGGACGCCTCAGTGGATTATGGGGCTAGATGTTACCGGGCAAATTTTTAAGAGAAGATGCAGATTAAACGGAGGATTTTATTTTCTGTCTGACCAAACATTTATTCATCGCAATGAGTCCTATTATATACAAGACGATCGGTCGATTGCTTTCATGCCCGCTAAATTCAATGCTCATTTTAAATTATCGTGGTTATTCAGACTTGGGAATAAGGGGGACGAAGACGAAGAAGATAAGGAGCGAAATTTAGAATGCTTCTTCAGTGGTCGCAGTATTGGTCTATCCTTATCTGGAGACGAAAGGTACTTATCCCGGCCAAACTCAGAATATGCGTGGGGTGACCAAATCCGAGCAGTGTATATGCTAGGGATTCGATTTGAACTGTGAGTTGCATAAAAAAGAAAAAGGAGTTTCCATCGGAAACTCCTCTTTTTAAATGCGCCCCCACAAGGACTTGAACCTTGGACCTACGGATTAACAGTCCGCCGCTCTAACCAGCTGAGCTATGGAGGCTGATTCTAACTCTTTCTTTAAAAGAGCGGCACAAAGTTATTACATTTCGGAGAAAAGTGCAATCTTTACAGCATAATTTTTAAACTGAAACTGCATTATGAGCTTAGTAACTGTTGGTACCGTTGCATTCGATACTATTGAAACGCCTTATGGGAAGGCCGAACGCGTTATCGGTGGCGCGGCTACCTATATTAGCCTCGCTGCTTCTTACTTTACCAAGGACCTGCATTTGGTCTCCGTCGTTGGGGATGATTTTCCGGAGGCGGAATTGAAATACATGCGTAAAAAGGGAATCGACCTCGAAGGCCTCCAGATCAAAGAGGGCGAAAAATCGTTCTTTTGGGCCGGTCGCTACCACGAGAACATGAACCAGCGAGATACTTTAGATACCCAGCTCAATGTACTAGCAGATTTCAACCCTAAACTCCCCGCCTCCTACCGCAATGCCAAATACCTGATGCTGGGGAATTTGACCCCAGAAATTCAGATGAAGGTGATTCGCCAGATGAAAACCCGGCCGAAGCTGATCGTTATGGATACGATGAACTTCTGGATGGATGTGGCCATGCCTAGCCTAAAGAAGACCATTAAAAAGGTGGATGTACTGACCATCAATGACGAGGAGGCCCGCCAGCTCTCCGGAGAGTACTCGCTGGTCAAAGCCGCTAAGGTGATTCACAAGATGGGACCTAGCTATTTGGTGATTAAGAAAGGAGAGCACGGTGCTTTGCTTTTTCACAACGACAATATATTCTTCGCACCGGCGCTGCCTTTGGCCCAAGTTTTCGACCCTACCGGCGCTGGCGATACCTTCGCTGGTGGCTTTATCGGCTATCTGGCCAAAACTGGCAATCTGTCTTTTGCCAATATGAAACGGGCGGTGATTTACGGCTCCGCGATGGCTTCTTTTTGCGTCGAAGAATTCAGCATCGACCGCCTCAAGGGCTTGACCCAGCGGGAGATCAAAAGCCGCCTGAAACGCTTTAGCCAGCTGGTGAAATTTGACGTATAAGCTCCAATTTTGCCCTTTAGGGCTTAACTTCTGGCGTAGATTCGGATAAGATTGTATTGACATTGCTGACTGCACTCCTTATATTTGTGCTGGTATTTTCCTATTCCCTAGATTACATCCTGTGTTTGCATGCCTCCCTGACCAACACAGCGTCCCAATAAAACTGATACTAGAAATACGTCCCCCTAAGACGAGAACACCATTTTTACAGAAGGGTAGACTGGCGAGTAGCAAAGCCGCCGTCTTATTGATTTTAAACAAACTACTATGAAAAACCTCTGTAGAGCTGTCCACTCAGAGCGCCATCGATTTTTCAAAATCGGTATCGTTCTTTCAATGGCACTTATGGTCTTCCCCCTAGGACTTTCTGCTCAGTTAACGCTTGGCACCGATCGGCCGACGGCCAACTACGAGTTGGGCCAAACGGCAAATTTCGCGGTACAATCTTCTTCTTCCGGTACCGCCACTTACACCATTACCCATGATAAGTTTGCGGAGGTTATCAGCAGTGGAACGCTGAACCTCCAAGCCGGAGTCAGCGCGACCATCCCTTTTAATAGTGACCAAGCGGGTGTTATGCTTTGTACCGTTACGCAAAATGGACAAACTGCCAAGGCTGCCGCCGCCTTCGCCCCCTACTCCCTCAATGCCCTCGAAGCCGAGCCCGCTGACTTTGATGCCTTCTGGGCGGCGGCGAAGTCCGAACTGGCCGCCCAACCACTCGACCCTCAGCTTACACCCTACCGCAATACCGCCTACTCTACGACCTATAGAATCAATCTCGCTCATATCGATAATCGCCGGGTATACGGCTACATCAGTATTCCGACGGGCAGTGGACCCTTTCCCGCCATCCTCAGCTTGCCCTCCTTTGGCGAGGGCGCGAACGTGGCCCTGCCCGACGAAAGCATCGCCGAAAAGGCCGGTGCCATCTCTATGTTCATCAGCATCCACAATGCCGAGCCTGATCAAATTGATCCGCAGGCCTACCAGCCCGATGACATCGCTGACCCTAACAAGATGTATTTTAAATGGGCCGTACTGGCGGGCGTCCGCGCTATCGATTACCTCGCTTCGCGACCGGATTTCAATGGCCAGTTGGGGGTCGGCGGGGTGAGCCAGGGCGGTGGTTTGGCGATATTGCTGGCAGGGATTGATGGGCGGGTGAAAATGTTGATTCATAGCAATTCGACCCACTGTCAGCACGCAGGGTTGAAGTACGAGAAAGCCAGTGGATTCCCGTATTACCTGCACCAATCTCAAGCCGATGTCGGTACGCCGGCCCACGAGGCGGCAACCCTTAGCGCAACGGCCTATTACGATGCTGTACACGCTGCGCGCCGTTTTGACGGCCCTTCGTTGACCATCATTTCTTATCGGGACGAAACCTGCCCGCCTGCGACAGTCTTCGCCGCTTATAATCAACTGCGAGGGCCGAAGGTGCTGCTGCACGCTCGCGACCTGGCTCATGATCATCCACCGGAGTATTGGGATGGTCGCTTTGATTTTTTCCGACAACATTTTCCAGCTACTCTCAATCCCCCCTGGCCCTGGCCCGGCACAACCACAGGCTATCTAGCGGAGGCGGGGAGCGATCAGAATATAAACATCAACGACCAGGCTTCGCTCGTAGGGCGCCTTAGCGTTAATGGGCAATCGCTGAGCAGCTTTCCGGCGACTTGGAGTCTGGTGGAAGGGCCTGCCGCCGTGAACTTCGCTGATCCCGGAGCCTATACGACTACCGCCAGCTTCTCTACTCCGGGACGCTATGTACTGCGCTTTTCGGCGGATGACTTGGAGCCCTTGGCGACTAATGCCCGGTTTTTTACCATCTCTGACGATTTGGTGGTGACGGTCAATGGCGGAACGGTGGACCCTGCCCCGAAAGTAGAGCTGAGTACGGCGAATTCGGAGGTGACGGGGGCCTTTGTGGTGAATGTGAATTTTAATGAAAATATTACTGGCTTGGCCATCAGCGACTTTGTAGTCAACAATGCGGCTGCCAGTAACCTGATGGGAAGTGGTAATACCTTTACCTTACAACTTGACCCTCAACAGGAAGGAGAGGTGACCATACAGCTACCGGCCAATCGGGTGCTCGATCAGGGAAATAATGGCAATGAAGCGTCTAATCTATTGCGGGTAAATTTTAAGATCGCAGATACGGCGAAGCCGGAGGTGGAGCTGAGTACCCCTTCGGCGCAAGTATCTGCGGAATTTGTGGTAAATGTCAATTTTAATGAATCAATCAGTGGCTTAGAAACAACCGACTTTTCGGTGACTAATGCCAGTATCATTGGCTTGAGTGGTAGTGCGGATCAGTATGTGCTGAATATCCAACCGCTTTCTGAAGGCCAGGTCCGCCTCCAACTGCCTGCCGACCGGGCGGTTGACGGAGCCGGGAATGGCAATCTGGCCTCTAATGTGCTGCTGGTAACTTATGAAATAGAGGATGTGCAAGCCCCTTCGGTGAGCTTGAGCAGCCTGGCCACGGTCGTCTCGGCAGATTTTGAGATTACTGCTAACTTTGATGAGCCCATTACGGGCCTACAGGCCTCCGACTTCATCATCAACAACGGAACAGCGTTGAACCTCAGTGGTAGCGGAGCAAGCTACACCCTTCGCATCGCCCCGCAGAACCCCGGCCAGATTCGCATCCAGCTGCCTGCGAATCGCGCAGCCGATCTGGCGGGCAACGCCAACCTGGCCTCCAATGAACTAATCATCACCTACGAGATTGAAGACCTACAGCCGCCGCTGGTTGTCCTCAGCAGCTCCAATACGGAAGTGATGGGCAATTTTAGCATTACGGCTACTTTTAGTGAAAACATTACCGGCCTAGAAGCTGCCGATTTTGTGATCAGCAACGGGACGGCCCTCAACTTGTCCGGCAGTGGCAGCAGCTACGCGCTGAATATCCAACCCGGCGTCGAAGGCGAAGTCCGCATCCAACTGCCCGCGGATCGCGCTGCTGATCTGGTCGGCAACCGCAACCTGAGTTCCAACGAATTATTGGTCATCTACAAGGTTCAAGACTTGCAACAACCCTCGGTTTCGCTGATCGGGCCTTCCGCAGAAGTGAGGGGAGAGTTTGAAGTAGCCGTCAATTTTAGCGAAGCCATAACCGGCTTTGAAAGTGCTGATGTGGAAGTCAGTAACGGGACGGTGAGCAATCTCAATGGGAGCGGGGCGACCTACAGCCTGAATATCCTGCCGCTGCAAGCTGGTGAAGTCCATATTCAGATTCTGGCGGATCGGGTGATTGATTTAGCGGGCAATGGCAATTTGATTTCTAATGAATTGGAGGTGATCTACGTGGCGCCGGATACCCAGTCCCCCTCGGTAAACTTGAGCACCGGATCGTTGGAGGTGAATGGTAATTTTGAGGTGCAGGTCAGCTTTGATGAGGCCGTTACAGGCTTGGAAGCTGCCGATTTTGCGATCAGCAACGGGACGGCCCTAGGGCTAGTTGGGTTGGACAATTTTTACCGCTTACAGGTCATGCCGCTTGATGAGGGCGAGGTCAGTGTAGCTTTGCCAGCCAACCAGGCTCAAGACTTTAGCAGTAATGGTAATCTCGCTTCTAATCTACTCATTCTCGACCATCAACCTGCTGACTTCGAGCCGCCAACGGTGGAATTGAGCACTCTCGCGCCGGTCTTTAATGGGGCTTTTACGGTAACAGTAAAGTTTAATGAGAATGTTAGTGGTCTGGAACTCGACGATTTTGAATTCAACAATGGAGCGGCGGCCAGCCTCAGCGGCAGCGGACGGGTGTATCGCTTGACGGTTAATCCGCAAATTCCTGGGAAAGTATTTCTCCAACTCCCCGCCGATCGAGTGGTTGATGAGGCCGGCAATTCAAATACCGCGTCTAATGTTTTGGAGGTAGAATATGTTGATCCTAATACGGCCCTGCTGTCTTTTAACGCGAATGGCAACGGTCGACGGGCGCTCCTTAATTGGACGACAAATACGGAGTACAAAAATGCCTATTTTGTGGTAGAGCGTTCTGCTGACAACATCAATTTTGAGGCTATACAACAACAGCCTAGCTTGAATGACCACAGCACACTGGTCAATTATCAGGGGGAGGACCTCGCGCCGAATACGGGCGATAATTACTACCGGATTCGTCAGGTATTTACCGACAGCAGCTTTGTTTTTTCCAATACAGAAAGGGTCATATTGGATTTTGACGTCAATTCCTTCGTGCTTTTCCCCAATCCAGCCAAAGATGAGGTCTACGTTAATTTTAGAGAATTTGCCGGGCAACAGGCGACGATTGAGATTAAGGACCAGGTGGGGATTTTGGTTTACAGTCAGCGAATTGAGGAATTGCCAGAGGTTCCCGTGCGCTTTGATCTCGGAAGATTTCACGACGGCGTATACTACCTTAGCTTTAGTATCAAAGGGACAAAGCGGTTTAGCCGTAAGTTGGTGGTAATACGTTAGGAACTAATAACCTGACTTCTGACCATTAACCGAAGTCGAGCGTAAAGTTGTATCGGTACAGGTAAATCACTAGGGAGAAGAACAGAAAGATACCAACGAAGAAATACATCAAACAGTACCCTTTCTTACCCGCATTTTCGATATTATCTGACATTTGTAATGAGGTTTTTCTATAGATTAATTTCGTTGTGCAAAGAAAAACAAAAAAAGTAAAAACATCAAAGGAGGTTCGCTAAAATAAATAATTTAAAGTCTTCTCTACAATGCTTTATCAGGCAATACTTATCTTCAATAACATTCTCCATTTTAAATAGTTGAACCAACTGAATACTGATCATGTCCTCCGTTTTTTCAAAGATTCAATCCCATACTCGCTTCACTCCCCCAGTACACTGGCTACACATTCGAACCATTGATATGCATACTGGCGGAGAGCCGCTTCGCGTCATCCTCGATGGTTTTCCCCCCTTACACGGCCACACCGTCCTAGAATACCGCCGAGACCTAAAGGCCCGCTACGATCACCTGCGCAAAGCCCTAATGCACGAACCCCGAGGCCACGCCGATATGTACGGCTGCCTTCTGCTGCCGCCTAACGATGAAGGGGCCGACTTCGGTATTCTCTTCCTCCACAACGAAGGCTATAGTACCATGTGTGGTCATGCCATCATCGCCATCAGCACCCTGGCGGTTCAAATGGGCTGGGTGGAGCCGGTGGAACCATTAACTACGCTTCGCATCGACGCCCCCTGCGGACGTATCACTGCCTTCGTTCACGTCGAGCAAGACATTGTACAAGGGGTCCATTTTCACTCCGTCCCCTCCTTCGTCCTTGCTTTGGATCAGCAAATCGAAGTGCCAGGGCTTGGCCTGCTTCGCTACGATCTGGCCTACGGCGGCGCTTTCTATGCCTACGTCGATGCCACTCAACTGGGCTTAGAACTTACTCCTACCAATTACAATACCATCCTTCAACAAGGCATGGCCATCAAGCGCGCCATCATCAACAGCGGCGTCCCCATCGCCCATCCTTTCGAAGCCGACCTCAGCTTTCTCTACGGTACCATCTTCATCGGCAGCCCGGTCAGTGAAGGTGTAGATAGTCGAAATGTCTGCATCTTTGCGGAAGGTGAGGTGGATCGCTGCCCGACGGGCTCTGGTGTCTCTGGACGAATGCCCCTGCACTACGCTCGTCAGGAGATCGACCTGGGGCAAAGCATGCGCATCGAAAGCATCACGGGAAGTGTCTTCAGCGGCTCGATTGTAAAAACGCTAGACTATGGCCTCTACGAGGCCGTCATCCCTCAAGTGGAAGGGCGGGCTTATATTACCGGGCAGCACGAGTTCTTTATCGATCCCGATGATCCCTTCGCAGCGGGGTTTTTCCTGCGCTAGATTGCTCGGCACTGATCAGCCATCCAAGCTTTTTCCTCTTCGTCGAGGAGGGGAGCTAGTTGCCGGTTGACCTCCGCATGATAGCTATTGAGCCAGTTCTTTTCCTCGGGCGAGAGCAGTGTCACATCTATGAGACGGAGATCAATGGGGAAAAGGGTCAAGGTTTCAAATTCCAGGAAAGTACCAAATTCATTGCTGCCGGCGGTGCGGGTCAGCACCAGATTTTCGATGCGAATGCCGTATTCCCCTGTTTTGTAAAAGCCGGGTTCATTAGAAGTGAACATGCCTTCCTCGAAGGGCGTCGTACCTCGCTGCGAGATGCTGGCAGCGAAGCCCTGCGGGGGCTCGTGTACATTGAGGAAAAAGCCGACGCCGTGCCCGGTGCCGTGCCCGTAGTTGAGCATATGTTCCCAGAGCGGCTGACGGGCCAGGGTATCCATTTGTATGCCTCGGGTGCCCTTCGGGAAGCGCAGGCGGGCCAGAGCGATGTGGCCCTTGAGGACCAGCGTGAAATTGCGGCGTTGCTCCTCTGTCGGTTCGCCAAGAGCGGTGGTTCGGGTGATGTCGGTCGTACCGTTGGTATACTGCCCACCAGAGTCCAAGAGCAGGATGCCTTCTTTGCGTAGGGTCGCGCAGGAGCCGGGCGTGGGGCGATAGTGAACAATAGCGCCGTTGCCATTATAACCGACGATGGCCGAAAAGCTCTCGCCGTGATAGTCGCCCTGTGCGCGGCGCAGCTGATCCAGCTTCTGGGAGACGTCGACCTCTGTTATACCGTCTTCTTCCAGTGCCTGGTCCAACCAACGGTAGAGGCGAGTCAGCGCAACGCCGTCTTTGAGCATGGCCGCTTTGATATGGCCGACTTCGGTGTCGTTCTTAATGGCTTTGAGTTGGCGGGGGACATTGGGCCCGGAGAGCACCACCTCCTCATCAATGAGATCGTAGAGGCTGATGCTGACGGTGTCCTTGTCGACCAATAAGCGGTGGGGGGCTTTTAGGGTATCCAAAATGGCGGTGATGGCTCGATAGGGCAGAATTTCGATGCCTTCTTGTTCTAGTTGGGTTTGGAGGGGGGCGGGGATTTTCTCCTGATCCATAAAGAGCTGGACCTTATTTGCTCCAACGATAGCATAGGCTACGAAGACGGGATTGCATTCTACATCGCTGCCTCGGAGGTTGAAGGTCCAGGCAATATCGTCGAGGGTAGTGAGGAGGCAGGCGGTCGCCCCCTGGGCTTGGATTTTTTGCTGGATAAGGGCCAGTTTATCTTGTCGGCTTTGACCGGTGTAGTGCAAGGCGTGTTCGAAGATGGGCGTTTTGGGCAGGGCGGGGCGGTCGGCCCAGACAGCGGGGATGAGGTCGTGTTGGTAATCCAGCTCAATGCCTTTGGCATCGAGTGCCTTGCCAAGGCGATTGATTTGGCCGAGAGAGAACAGCAGGCCGTCGCAGCCTACACGCTGGCCTTTGCTCAGCTGCTGGCAGAGCCAGTCGATATGCTCGGGGGCGTGGGGGATGAGTTGCTTGTGCAGTTCGAATTCACTGTCGGCTAGTTGCTCCTCCGCTTGTAGGAAATAGCGGGAGTCGGTCCATACCCCAGCATGATCTTGGGTGACGATGGCAAGGCCGGCGGAGCCGGTGAAGCCCGATACCCAACTGCGGGTATTCCAGTGTTCGGCCGGATATTCACTTTGATGAGGGTCACTACTAGGGATAATATAGGCGTCTAGCTTGGCCTGGCTCATCTGAGCGCGCAGGGCTGCAATGCTTTGGTCGATGGTATTCATGATTAGGATTTAGATCATTGTATGGTTTAGGGCTAGAGGAAGACACCAGAAATAAGGCCCCTCCTTTTGCCGAACTTTTGTCACAATTGCGCGTATAACTGTAGCCGAAAGGTACGAATTTTATTAGGACGATTAGGGCATTAATAGATTGAAAATAGAGAATATATGTATTTTTTCGCGGGCTAAAATTATGGTTTTCAATCGTTTTTGATGGAATTGGCATATTTTTTGTTGAATGGGCGAGATTTCACTGGACATATTAGACAATTTGATTTATATTGCAGTGTAGCCATCCATGAAAGATACGTGTAAAATTAGGATTCAAGTCGTCACGATTTCACGAATTATAAAATCATTAATAAATAATTAATAATTACATTGTGAAAGCCTGTTCCTACGAGAAAAGAGCTACAAAGAATAAACAAACAGACTGCAAAGAGTCAAACTATTTTCAAACCAAGGGAATCCTTTCTTAGTTATGCTAAAGCAGAATTTAAGTCATAAAATGCTTCAGAAGCTGTCTCCACAGCAGATACAGCTTATGAAGTTACTCCAAATTCCAACTGCCACGCTGGAACAGCGTATCAAAGAGGAGTTAGAAGCTAATCCCGCACTTGATGAGGGCGAAGAAACTGATGAATTGACAGATGTTGCCAAAAGTAATGAAGATTCTTATGGCGACGAGGAAGGAGGAGAAGCCGCCGAAGAAATCAAGCGGGAAGAGGAATTTGAGCTGGACGATTATCTAACGGAATACATCGAAGACGATCCCTCTAGCTATAAATTGAAAGCGAATAATTACTCTGCTGATGATGAGGACAAAACGATTCCTGTTGCCGTAGAAAGTACTTTTCACGAATATCTCGAGCAGCAACTAGGGATGTTGGACCTGCAGGACGAGCGGAAGCTCAACATTGCCAAGCAGATTATTGGAAGCATCGACGATGATGGTTACCTGCGGCGGGAGCCCCTGGCGATTATTGACGATCTGATGTTTTCTCAAAATATTGTTACCTCTGAGGACGAGGTAATGACCCTGCTGAGACGAATTCAACGTTTTGATCCGCCGGGGATTGGTGCGACTAACCTTAGGGAATGTTTGCTATTGCAATTGGCCGGCAAGATCGAGGCCAGAGAGGACATTGCTACGGAAGAAGAGAAGGCAGAACTCCGACTGAGTTACCGCATCATTGATGAGTATTTCAATGAATTTTCTAAGAAGCACTACCAAAAACTGCAGCGCTATCTGAATATCTCAGAAAAGCAGCTGAAGTACGCTATCGATGAAATTTTGAAGTTGAACCCCAAGCCAGCCAGTGGTCACATTGGCAGTGGCTCACGCTCCCACCATTATATTGTCCCTGATTTTACCATCGTCAATCGCGAAGGCGAACTCGAACTGTCCCTCAATTCCCGGAATGCTCCGGACCTGCGGATCAACGAGCAGTACCGCGATATGCTCAAGTCTTACAAGGTGAGCACCAAAGGCCGCCGCTCCAGCAAGCAAGAGAAAGAGGCGGTGATGTTCATCAAGCAGAAGATTGATTCTGCCAAATGGTTCATCGATGCCATCCGGCAACGCCAACAGACCATGTATAAGACGATGTATTCCATCATGCAGTACCAATATGATTTTTTCCTGACCGGTGATCAAAAGAAACTGCGTCCAATGATCCTCAAGGATATTGCAGATATTACCGGCTTGGACATTTCTACGGTCTCCAGGGTGGCCAATAGTAAATTCGTACAGACTGAATTTGGGACCAAACGCCTGAAGGACTTTTTCTCTGAATCTCTCCAAACCAATAATGGCGAAGAAGTTTCTACGCTCGAAGTCAAAAAGATTCTTACCGACATTATAGAGGAAGAAAATAAGCGAAAGCCTTTCTCCGATGAAAAGCTGAAGAATATTCTGCGAGACAAAGGTTACAATATCGCCCGTCGAACCGTAGCTAAATACCGGGAGCAGCTAAATATTCCGGTTGCTCGGCTGCGCAAAGAACTCTAAAGCCGCCTTTGGCACTCATCTTGTTAATAGTATTATGGCTTGTTCTGTTACTGCACACAAGAACTGATGCAAAACCCATAATACTGCTTTGAAGATGCTCGACAAACTAATCCCTGATTCTTTTAAAAAGGACAGGAAGGTCTACAGAGGTTCGGTTCTGATGATCCGAATTAGCCTCCTGGCGCTATTAAGCTCCATTATTTTAACTCCTCTTTTTTACCAAATCGGCTACACAGAAGGCTACCACGTCGGTTTATATGCTGGATTAAACGTCCTCTTTTTCATGGCCTTGATGTACCATTCTGCGAACCTGACGCTGGCCGGAAACTATTTTGCGCTTCATACTTTAGTAGTTTTTACCATATTAATCTGGTCCTCAGGAGGGCTGGATTCTCCTTTTCTAATGTGGCTGATTACCATTCCTACGGTGACTGTATTTTACCTGAAAAAGCTATATCGAAGAATCTGGACTGGGCTTACTGGACTGACGGTCTTTATGTTTTGGCTGGGGCAATTATGGGGATATGATTTTCCTCGAAACTGCCCAGCAGAATGGCTGCCCTTCTTCGCTTTTTTGAGCTATCTCTTGGTTTCTATCCTCTTTGTGGCGGTGATCCGCAGCTTTGGAATCAGCTATCGGATTGTACGTCAAAAGCTGGAACGCTCCAACAAGGAATTGAAGCATTCCAATAAAGAGTTAGAGCGGTTTGCCTACATCGCCTCCCATGATTTGAAAAGTCCACTGCGCAATATCGTGAGCTTTCTCAATCTTTTCGAACGACGTTATTCCGATAAGGTAGACGATACGGGGAGAGAGTATTTGCAGTACGTCTCAGAGAGTGCTCAGCAAATGCATTTACTAGTAGATGATATTTTAGAATATTCAAGAACGACCAACCGAAAGGCCAAGGTAGAATCGGTTAATCTCAACGTTCTCCTTACCCAAATCAGCAAGCAACTCCGAGAACAGCCTGATTATCAAAGGGCAGTCATCGAATGGCCAGAGTTGCCCGTTTTCGAAGCCGATAATACCCTACTGATGCAGTTGTTTCAGAATTTTTTGGAGAATGGTTTGAAATACAACGATAGCTCAGAGCCTCAGGTCCTTATCCGCTATGAGCAGCGAGACGGCCATCAATACTTTGCCGTAGAGGATAATGGCATTGGTCTCGATCCCAAGTTTAAGGATCAAATATTTGAGATGTTCAAACGTCTGCACAACAAAAACCAGTACCCTGGGACGGGCATTGGTTTGGCCATTTGCAAGCGAATTATCGAAGATTACGGTGGACAAGTTTGGGTCGATACGGAGGTGAACAAGGGGACAACCATCCACTTTACACTTGCAGTTCCGACGCTGTCACCGTCAGTGCTTCCAGTAGAATCCCACAAGCCTTCTGAATCTCTTGCCTTGTAATAATCAGAGGCGGTGCAATACGAATGGAACGGTCGTTGAAGAGGAACCAATCGACAATCAATCCATTCTCTAGGCAGTGCTTAATAACGGCCTGCACGCGCTCGAAGCTTTCCAGCTCAACAGCCATCAAGAGCCCCGCACTGCGGACGTGTAGTATGGAAGGGTGCACCAGCAATTCGCGGAATAGTGCTTCCTTCGCCTTGACCTCGGCAATGTAATTTTCTTTCAACAAAACTTTCAAAGTGGCTAAAGCCGCCGCCGCATTAACCGGATGGCCACCAAAGGTGGTAATGTGCCCCAGTAGCGGCTGGTAGGACAGCACCTGCATGAGCTTTCGGGAGGCCACGAAGGCACCGATGGGCATGCCGCCGCCCATGCCTTTGGCCAGCAGGAGGATGTCCGGGACGATGCCGTACTGCTCGAAGGCAAAGAGGCTGCCCGTGCGGCCGTAGCCCGCCTGAATTTCATCCAGGATCAACAGTGCGCCAACTTCGTCGCAGCGCCGGCGCAGTTTTTTGAGGTAGTCGTTGCTGGGCGGGCGAACGCCCCACTCCGCCTGCACCGTCTCGACGACGACTGCTGCGGTCTGGCGATTGATTCTTTGCAGGTGAGCCTCGCAGTTGAATTCAAGATGTCGGATGCCGGGTAGCAGCGGACGATAGGCCTGGGTGAAGAAGGGATCGCTCATCAGGCTGACAGAGCCTTGGGTGCTGCCGTGGTAGGCCTTGTAGGCAGAGATGATCTCGGGGCGACCGGTGTAGCGGCGGGCCAACTTCATTGCCCCCTCAGTCGCTTCACTCCCCGAGTTGACCAGGTACACACTGTCCAGTGGGTCGGGCAGTTGCTTGGCCAGCAGCTCGGTAAGCTCCACCTGCGGCGCCAACACATACTCGCCATAGACCATCGTGTGCAGATAGCGGTCCAATTGGGCCTTTGCTGCCTCCACCACCGCCGGATGGCGATGCCCTAAGCAGCTCACACCAATACCCGCAATCAAGTCGATATGCGCCCGATCCTCCTGATCGTAAAGATAGATGCCCTCGGCTCGCTGAACTTCCAGCATCAACGGAAACTCACTGGTTTGAGCCAGGTGCTGTAAAAATAACTGACGAATAGTACTCATAAACAGCGAATTTAAAGAACTCTGAATAAACCCCTAAACCTCAACCCCATAAATGAAGATTGGTTCGCCGGATTGGGGCCTTGGTGTACTTGCCGACAAAAAAATTGAAAGAAAACCATATCTTTTTTGGGCCTTCGGCGTTATGAGTATGTATTTGTTCCGTCCCAAACTGCTTCACTACTAGATAAATTCCTTCTCAGGCTGTTCTGAGAACTCCGAAAAGTCGATACGATGAGATGAGATATATAGCCGCTATAGTATGCATATGCCTGTTGTACATGTCCTGCAATTCTGTCACCCTCAAGATGGATAATTATAAGGTGCATGGCATCGATGTTTCTCATTATCAATCCTACATCGATTGGTCGACGGTAGCGGAGCAGGATATTGACTTTGCCTTTGTCAAGGCGACGGAGGGGGAAAGCTTAGGCGATTCTTTGTTCGCACACAATTGGGCAGAACTTAAGCGCGTAAATATCCGCCGGGGAGCCTATCACTTCTTCCGTCCTACCAGCCCCGCCATCAACCAGGCCCTTAATTTTATCAGTAAAGTAGATATTCAGGAAGGCGATCTGCCACCGGTTGTTGATGTGGAAGTCGCCGATGGCGTCAGCCCCGTGATTGTCGTACAGCGCCTGCGCTCCTGGCTAGAATTGGTCGAGCGAGAGTACAACATTCGCCCCATCATTTACACCAATCAGAAATATTACAGCAAGTTTATCGCAGGCAATTTCGATGATTATCCCCTTTGGATCGCTCGATACAGCAAGCATACGCCCCGCCTCAACTTGGGCAGCCGCTGGACTTTCTGGCAATACGGTGATACTGGACGGATGAAAGGCATCCAAGGCGATGTCGACTTCAATGTCTTTCACGGCGAATTGACCGAGCTGGAAGCCCTCTGTCTCCCCGAAAGTCGACTTTACTCTTCACTGGACTGAGGTCCATTGCCTCGTTACCTCATACAAGCCAATCGACAGCGCCGTTACTACGTTTATCGAAGTATTCAAACCAAACATGGGAATGTGTACACAGCCATCGACCGCCTCCAAAGTGGCCTGATCAACACCGTGCCGTTCTCCCCCAATCACCAGAACGACCTTTTCATAAGGTCGAAAATCATACTGCCCGATGCTCGTACTGGTATTGGTAATCTCTAAGGCCAGCACCCGAAAGCCCGCCTCCTGAGCCTGCCGAATGGCCGCAAGCGTATCTTCCACCCGCCGATGAACCACCCGCTCTTCCGAAGACCGTGCTGTTTTGCTGATCTTGCGATGCGGCGGTACTGCGCTCTCCCCACTCAAAACTAAGGCTTCTACGCCCATCGCCTCGCAAATCCGAAAGATCATACCCACATTCTCTGGGCTACTGATGTTCTCCGCAATCACCTGTAGCGGGAACTGCCGTTGTGCATTTTGGATTTCCTGATGACTCAGTTGCTTGACTTTCATGCCGCTAAACTAAGCGCATTTTCCCATATTTCCCATCTAAGACCTTCTTGGGGTCCGTATTCAGCCAGCGGTCGAGGATATTGGCGTAGATGTCCCGAAAGTCCACCTGATAAATCAAATCACCCTGATCCAGCTTTTTTAGATTCGGAGCATCATTATAAAAACCGGGCTGGCGCAGCTGCCCGCCGATTAAGTATAGGTTGTTGGCAGTGCCGTGATCGGTGCCATTGCTGCCGTTTTGCTTGACCCGGCGGCCAAACTCCGAGAAGGTCATGATCAGCGTATCGTTGAGCAGATTATTGGCTTTGAGGTCGGCGACGAAGGCTTTGACGCCCTGTGCGTACTGCTTGAGCAAGCGGGCGTGTTGGTTCTTCTGGTTGACGTGGGTATCAAAGCCCCCCAGGCTCAGGTAGTAAATCTGAGTATCGGTATCGGCGGTAATCAGCTCGGCTACCTGCTTGAGGTCGCGCCCGAAGGGCGTAGCGGGATAGGTTTGCCGCGATTTGTAGACTTTGGCCTTTTGGTAGAGGTATTCGGCGGAGGCCTGGGTATCGATCATGGTTTTGTAGAGATAGGCCACCTGCTCTTCAGCGTGGTCGTGATGATCGTGGTGGTGCGCCCCGGCGGCCCGCAGAAAGCGATGGTCGGTAATCTTCTTTAGCTGAACCGGATCGCCGGCGGCGAAGCCGTTGCGGCGCTGCCCCTTGAGTGCCAGGCTAAGGCTGTCGTCGACCTCCAAGGCGTGATAAGGCTTGTCGCAGCCCTGGCAGGCATTGTCCAGGTAGCGGCCGATCCAGCCTGTAGAGAGGTAGTCGGTGCTGCTGCTGGCAGTTTGCCAGATGTCCATCGAGCGGAAGTGTGAGCGGTCTGGGTTGGGGTAGCCTACGCTGTTGACGATGCTGAGCAGCCCCTCATCGTAGAGCGACTGCAGGCCTTGCAAGGCCGGATTGAAGCCCAACTCATCGCTAATTTTGAGAACTTCCTCCTGCTTGATTCCTAGCGAAGGGCGGCTGCGGTAGTAAATATCATTTTGATAAGGGATAATGGAGTTGAGGCCATCATTTCCTCCTGAGAGCTGGATGACGACCAGGATGCGCCCCGAGCGGCTACTGAGCATAGATTTTCCGGTGTTGGCTCGTAGAAAGGCGGGAACCATCATTGCGGTGGAGGCTAGGGCGGAGGACTTGAGAAATGCTCTTCTTTTCATGATTTCTTTTTTTACGGGATAAGAATTGGGTACATCGATCAGCGGCTAACACAGCTGATATTCCGGCATACTCATCAGCCGCAGGGTCAGTGATTTGATATAATCTTCGGTCGTATTCTTTATGATAAATTGATCAAACAGGGATTTATTGGCCTTCAGCGAAGGCGCGATCAGATAAGCCTTTAATTCGTTGTAGATGGCCTGCTGATTATGCTGCCCGAAGGTAGCAATCATGGGTTGCAAGTCAAGATGGGCATCGATGCGGCGGATCGCTTTGTTGGGCTTTTGGGCCTCAAATTCTGGCTTGACCGTAAAGTTGACATCGGTAGCGTGAAAGAGGTAATCCACCAGTACGAGGCGCAGCATCAGCGTCGAGTTGTCGATCCAGGACTGCCCACCGGGCCAGCCGGCGACATTGGGCGGATTGAACAACTGTTGCCCCAGTGCCTTCTGTAAAAAACGCAGGGTCAAGTTGCTGTTCAGCCGAGCATTCAACTGCCGCATAATGCCCGCAATCAGCTCCGTTGGCGATTTGATGCGTACTCCGACATTCGCCTTATCGTAGAACCAATCACTTTCGAAGATGCGGCGCATCAAGGCTTTAATATCATAATTGGAGTCATAGAAATAATCGCTTAGTTGCTTCAAGCGATACTCCTCCACTTGCTCATTGATAAAATAGCGATAAATCTTTCGGCAGATGAAAGTCGCCGTCTCGCGGCGCTCCAGCAGGATATTGATGATGTCTTCGCCATCAAAGTTGCCCTGCTTTCCCATAAAAGTTTTCTTACCAAAGTCGTGCTGTCGGCGGCGAAAGACAAAATCTCCGCTCAAGTTGCTCGACCAGCCGGTGAAGGCCCGGGCGGCCTCTTTGATGTCTTGCTCGGTATAGTTGCCACGGCCGATGGTAAAGAGTTCCATCAGCTCGCGGGCGAAGTTTTCGTTGGGTTTGCGCTTGCGGTTTTGTTGGTTGTTGAGAAAACGAATCATGGAGACGTCGCGGGCGATGGCCAGGACGAAGTCGCGGAAGTTGCCCAGGGCATGGCTGCGGATGGTGGCCAGTTGGCGGAAGGCCAGTTTGGGGCCTCGGGTGATGCAGGCGAAGTGGCCGTGCCAGAACAGGCACATCTTTTCCCGCAGGGCGGAGCGTTCCGGGCTGGCCATCCGATCGATCCACTCGGCATTTTGTCGCATCACCAGTTTTTTGCTTTCTCTTCTTAGCGCCTTTTTGGTCGATTTATCCATCATTTCCAGCTCCTCCTTGCTGTAGTCGGCCATCAGGGCCTGGGTAGACATCACACTATCAGATTGGGCTGTGGTGAACAGCTCCTCTACGGCCTGTTGGCGGCTCCAGCGTCGTCGCTTGTGCCATTCCTGGGGGCTCAGGCCAAAGCCAGCGCGGTTGTAGAGGTGTTTGATTTGATCTTGTTGAGCTATCATGCGATTTGGAGATTTTGCCTTTTTTGACTGAAGGGCGGGGTGGAGGTTTAAGTAGGGCCAACAGATTAACGTTTTTTAACAGATTCATGGCATAGTTTTTAAGACCATAAAAAGTGCCAGTTCTCTCTAAAAACTGGTAGATATGTTGGGCAATGTTTATTTTTGGGGAGAATATCAAACTGTAGAAACAATCATTATGAATACAAAATACGCAATTTTGCTTATCGCCATGCTGCTCGGCCTGATGGCCTGCTCGCAGAGCAAAACGGGGGCGCCAGCTCAGACAGGCGATAAGGCTACCCTGGAACAAGAGATCAAGGCGCTGGAAACGGCACTGCGCGAACAAACCAGCAGCAAACTGGACATCGCTAAAGCCTCGGAGTTGATCGAAAAAAGCGAAGCTTATGTCAAGGCCTATCCCAAGGATAAGAATAGCGCCTCTCTGCTTTTCCGCGCCGCCGATGTGGCCCGAGGCATTGGCAAATATGGCAAGGCGATTAACCTTTGGGAAAAGGTGTATGAGGAGTACCCTGACTACCACCGGGCACCAGATTCGCGGTTCTTAATTGGCTTTACTTACGAGAATAACCTCAACGAAAAGACGCAGGCCAAGAAGCACTACAATCAGTTTTTGGAGAACCATCCCGACCACCAGCTCGCCGAACAGGTCAAACAGACCCTGGCCGTTATCGACAAATCGCCCGAAGAGCTGATCGAGGAGTTCAAGAAAAAGAATAAAAAGTAAAGCCTCAACGAGATAGGATTAAATTGTTACAAAACTGTTAAAGTCATTTAGAAATCTGCCTGCTGTCTTTTGCCGAACGTTTAGGATGGGCATCGGAGCAGGAAACTTTATATCTTGTGCAGATGGCAAATGTCATTACTTTTATAATTACTCACTCAAATTTTTGATCGGACATGAGAAGATGGTCTTTATTAATCGTTTTGTTGCTCACCGCCAGCCTTGGACTCCAGGCTAAAGGCATTGATTTTTTTCACGGTAGTTGGGAAGAGGCACTCGAAGAGGCCAAAAGGCAGGAGAAAATAATTTTCATCGATGCGTATACCACCTGGTGCGGCCCCTGTAAGCGCATGGCCAAGACGGTTTTTACGGATGGGGCAGTTGGAGAATTTTACAACCAGAACTTCATCTGCATGAAAATCGATATGGAAAAGGAGATGGGGATGAAGTTTCAACAAAAATATCCCGTCAGGGCCTATCCAACACTCTATTACATTGATGGTAATGGCAAGGTGGTGCATAAGGTGAAAGGAGGACGTCAGGCTGAGCAATTCATCGCTTTAGGTCGCTCGGTGCTCGGCAAGTACGATAATAGTGAAGAATATGCTAAAGCTTACGAGGAGGGCGACCGCTCTCCGGAGCTGGTGTACAAATACGTCAAGGCCCTGAATAAGGCCGGCAAATCTAGTCTGAAGATTGCTAACGACTATATCAAATCTCAGAAAGATTTGCGTACGCCGGATAATCTGAAATTCATCCTCGAAGCCACTACTGAGGCAGATTCGCGTATTTTTGGTCTGCTCATTGAACATCGCTCCGACATTGTTGCGCTGACTTCTGAGGAAGCTGTAAAAGAACGCATTGAAAAGGCCTGTCGCAAAACAGCTCAGAAAGCCGTTACTTTTGAGAGCGAAGACCTGCACGAGGAGGCGAAGGGAAAAATGAAAGCCTATTATCCCGAAAAGGCGGAAGAGTTTAGCTACCAAACGGACCTGAATTTCTACAAAACCATGCACGACACTAAGCAATACGTTAAGGTCTGTAATGATTATGTGAAAAAGGTGGTGAAAAAGGACCCCGATCGGCTGCTGGCATTAGCCAAAGAAATCTCCAGCAGCTTTAGCCGGGATGCTAAAGCCATGAATTTGGCCGAACAGCTGGCCAAGAAGTCCGCCAAGAATGGAGCGACGTACAGCTATTACTATACTTACGCGCAAATTTTACTGAAAAACGGCAAGAAGAAGGAGGCCATGAAGAATGCCGAGAAGTCGCTCGAATTGGCCAAGGATGCTCGTAATGCGCACGAAGGCATCAAGCGCCTGATCAATCAGATTAAAGAAAGTTAGACAGTTTGATATGAATAAGACCTTTGTATGTATCGCCCTGTTATTGGGCAGTATCAGCTTGACCGCTCAGGACAGCGGTATCCATTTTAAGCACGAGGCCTGGGCCGAGGTGCTGGCGCAAGCGGCCAAAGAAAGTAAGATGATCTTCGTCGATGCTTACACCACCTGGTGTGGTCCCTGCAAGAAGATGAGCAAGGAAATTTTTCCGCAAAAGGCAGTCGGTGATTTTTTTAATAAAAACTTCATCAATGTTAAGCTAGATATGGAAAAGGGCGAAGGCCCTACCGTCGCTCAGCAATATGATGTTATGGTCTATCCTACATTGCTCTTTCTGGCGGCTGATGGTACTTTAGTGCACCGCTCCGCAGGCTATCACAATGTTGATCAGTTCCTAGAGTTGGGCAACATTGCTCTTGATCCTAACCGCCGCCTCTCCGCCATGGACAGCCGCTACGCCTCCGGCGACCGCAGCCCCGAATTTCTCTACGCCTATACCCTCTCTCGCTTCGAGGCGCAGGATGGCTCCCACGCCGCCATCGCCGAAGAATACATGGCCACCCAAAACGACTGGGCGACCGATGACAACCTACAATTTCTCTTCTCCTTTATCGCCGATACCGACTCCAAAATGTTCGATTACCTGCTGGATAATCGCCAGGTCTTTGCCGAAAACTTCGGTACTCGCGCTGTGACGGCCAAAATCCAGGACTTGATCTACAGTAAAGTCTACGACAGCGCCGACAACTCTAGTGTCGACCAAGTCGCCGCCCTCTTCAAGCGGGCCTACCCCGACAAGGCCGACCAACTCACCATGCGCTTCCGAATGGCCTACTACCGCCAGGCTGGCGACCGCGAGGGCTACGCCCAATCCGCCGTCGCCTACTTTGATAAATACGATGGGGAAGCTGATGAGCTGAATGAAACGGCCTGGACCTTCTTCCGCGTCATCAAAGACAAGAAATTGCTGAAAAAGGCGGTCAAGTGGTCTAAAGAAGCCATCAAGCAGGAAAATAGTTACTACAATAACGATACCCTGGCTGCTCTTTACCACAAGCTAGGCAAGAAGCGCAAAGCGCGCAAAACTGCCGAACGGGCCATTGAAATGGCCAAGGCGGAAGGGGTAGATTACTCGGAGACGGAGAAGTTGTTGGCGGAGATTAATGGGTAAATAAATTGTTAAATTTTTTTAAAAAACTATTTTTTTTGCTTGTTTAAAGTAAATGGCGATATATTGTAAGCAGTAATTTTATACGACCTTTCTATTACTGCCTATGAAAACTTACATTACCTTTCTTTTGTCCGTTTTTTTACTGTCTATTCTTTCTGCGCAAGACCATTCGGATTTTTCGCCGCTCATCATTAACGAAATTGGCTTGACTACCTCCGGCCAGCAATACATAGAGTTACTGGTAATTGGTAATCCCGAATCACCTGACGATCCTATTAATCTTAGGGATTGGATTATCGATAATCAATCTAGTCTCTCTGCGGGAGATAGTAGTTTTGTTAGATTCGGAAGTTGTTTTTCTTCAATTCTTCCCGGAACACTCATATTGATCTATGATCATCAAGGAAAGGGGAGTGCGATTTCATTTGCCGCAAATGGAACTCCAAATAGTGAAGGGGTCTATCAATTGTCAATGGATGATGTCTGCTTGGAAATTTGTGATGAAGGAGGAGAAGGCAGTTTTGAGTGTGGGCCTATTTCTTCTTCAAAAGGCTGGAATGATGTATTGGCCCTATCCTCGTCAGGAGATGTTTTACAAATAAGATCACCGGATGGAAGATTACAGTATGCCCTCAATTGGATGGGAGACCAATACGAATTTTATCATCAGCCTCAAACTGTTGATTTTACTCCCGTTGGTGGTGGAGACATCCCAAAAATTCCTATCGAATTAAAGGAATGGTGTGATCATTATGATGTTATTTATGATCATAGCCCAACAGGATCACCAGGAACTTATAATTCAATAAATAATGGTAATTTTATTCATGATTTGGCTTCTGGAACCTTGAAAGCCCCTCTGTCTATGCAATGTCAGTCTGTTGATAATGAACAAGATACAACATCTGCGTCTATTCAGATTCAGGGAGGAGTAGGAAGCTACACTATTCAGTGGTCAGGGCCATCGAATGGAAGCCAAGTAGTTACTGCCACAGGAGAGCATTTGATTCCAAATTTATTGCCGGGAAGATACGAGATTACAGTTAGCGACGCACGAGGATGCACTAAGCATTGTTCTTTCATAACGATAAGATCTCGTGGTGGGACGATATGTGAAGGAGAATGTGAGGAAATCGGGCAGGAGACAGACTACTGTTTCAAATGGAGTCCTGAGGAAGGTTTAGCAGATGCGAAGTCCAGTGTGACGGAGGCTTGTCCAGAAGAAACGACTACTTATACCTTGACCTTGACGGATGATGATGGGAATTTGGTAGGGACGAGTGAGTATGAGGTGGAGGTTATGGAAGTGGAGGTAGCGATTGAGCCTGATCCTGGGATTATTTGTGGGGGAACGCCTATCACACTAGATGCTGGGGCAGGATTTGTGAGTTATGAGTGGGTAGATGATGGAGGGAATATATTAGGTGTTGAGCCTGCATTAGCAGTCAGTATAGCTGGAACTTATACTGTAAATGTGTTAGATGGGAATGGTTGTTCTGGAAGTGATGATGTAGAGGTATTTAATGGGGATAATCCCATAGAAATAAAGCAGTATTTTGAAAATTATGGATATGATTGCATCCCTGTTTCTGTTGATCAATTACCCCCTGGTTTAGTAGGTAATGGAAGTGTGAGCAGAGGGAACGATATAATTATATCAATTGAAGGAAACGAACTCAATCTATCAGAACAGATGGATGCTCTATTGGGGCAGTTTACCGCAGCAGGTTATACTGGTGAATACAATTTTACTGATAATGAGGATTTTTGTAACGGGACTTTTGAACAAGTAGATGAGCTTTATCAAAACTCAACTTTGAACTATAACATTTGGATACATATTTGGGAAAATCCTATTTCGAGTGATGATGATTGTATCTTTATTAAACAAAGAATAAATGTTCCTAATAATATTACTGATTTACCAGTAAATACCAGTGGATATGATGATTGTAGTGTAGGTCAGAATGGGATTATTTATTTAGATCATAGGCGTGCGTTACAAATGCTGGAATTTGCTATTCAAAAATTAGAGGAGTATGATGGGGTAAATCCCTCTTGTGTTAAAGATGCACTTACGCTCCATTTTAATGGGGCTGATAGTGAATTATTTGCTGATTTTATTAGGCTAAATCTAAGATATTTGAAGTTTATGGCCTCCTCGTTTGCGGATTACAGATGTGTACCAAATGGTCAAATTTTTTGTGATTCCAATTCGTTTGCATTTGCATATCCTTGTATTCCCTTTACTAATATTTCTTTGTGTGATCCAGCATATTTTGGTCAGAACGATATAGATCGATCAGCCACCATAATTCATGAGTTGACTCACAAATATGGATGTAATGCAGATTTAGGATACTACTGGAATGGAAAGGGGATAGATTATCAACAAAATTCTACATTCCTTCAGACGATAAATGCGGATTCTTATGCTGAATTGGTCAAATCAATTTATAATAACTGTTAGCTATGCTTAATGATAAAAAAACATTAATCGTTTTAGCAAATTTAACTTGGATTATAGTAATTCTATCTTATGGTCTGATGTATGGAGGAACTAACGCTCCGGAAGTTGCCAAACATGCAGTATTTAGTTTTTGTTGCTTTCTGAGTATCATCATTAACATTCCAATATCAATTTACCTCTTCCTTGATTTTGCAAAAAATAAACATTTGAATTTATATCATTTGTTTCATCTATTACTCAGAGGTTTTGCGATCAAATTTTTGTTTTTGGGATGGGTGTAATACTACTAAATATTTACTAATGAGAAAAAGCTCTCTTTTAATCTTATTGGCCTTGCTTTGGCTCTCTTTCTCGAGTCAGGCCCAAGGCCCTCATAGCATCGCCAACTTCACGCACGGCCCAAGCGTAGCTTTGCACATAATCGGCGATGATGGGAGCAACGAATGGCATTACACTATAGGAGGTGAACCAGTATGCTCGAATCCTCCTTGTTTTAAGCCGTTTACACATCAAATTGAGATTTATTTTAACTCAGAATCATTTATTATACAATGCCCTTAGCTCGGATTATCACGAAATACTTTATGATAAGCATAGCCTGTCTAGTGCTCGGTTGTATGAATACGCCTAACAGAGATGAAATATGTCTTGATCAAATAATTTGTCAAATCTATGTATCAGGAGGGTTGCTTTATGCTCACTCTAATGAGGTCAATTATCGAGAGAAGGATAAAGCTAAATTAGCACAACAATTGGTTGAAATTACAATACCATATCGAGA
>JBCDGZ010000105.1:0-28879 GCA_038750655.1 Bacteroidota bacterium
TATCTTTGTACTGTCAAACGAAATAAAATTTTGCAACACAATTCATTTAAACTGAATTACCAAAAAATATTTGGAAAATGGAAGATCTGTTTAAGAAAGTATTTTACACTGGTGTAGGCATCGTATCTAATACAACTGACACCTTGAAAAAGGGAATGGAAGACCTTGTCAACAAAGGTAAAATTTCTGAAGAAGAAGGCCAAAAAGTGGTCTCTAGCATCGAAGAAAACCTGAGTGAAAAGAAGGAAGAGTTCGAGGCGATGCTCAACAACGCAGTCGGGCTGACTATGGCGAAGTTGAACCTCCCTACAGCTGATGCTATCAACCGTTTGGAAAAGCGTATCAAGTCATTGGAAATTAAGGTAGGTCTCCTCTCTAAGGAATTAGATGCAGTCGGTAAAACTGCTGAGCCTGCTAAAAAGACCACCAGACGTAGAAAAACGGCAGCAACTAAGTAATCCAGTATTGCTTAAGCCTTATCCCAACTCCTGTATTATAGTGTAAAGAATAAGTAGCGAAAGAAGAGGGAGTTGGACCATCATCGGGGCTTAGGGAAACGATCTCTAAGCCCCGAATTTATTTGCTGAATGACGATAAAACTGGCTTTTGGGGAAATATTTTAGCGAATTTTTTCTATGTTAACCAAAAGATAGTTTCATCCGCTCAATTCACTTCACTATCAACGAACCTTAACTAAACAGCTCAACGAAATCCATGCTTGTACCTAGCCTAATCCTTAAACAACTCTACACCTTCGGCAGTCTCTCTAATACCGAGCAAGGTGTCAAATTCTCCATTAAAAACAGACTGAGCGATACACAGCTCGTCGAAATTATTAAAGTACAACTTTCTGGTCAAGAGGTGCCGCTAGACCATGTCCGCTTCGACTTTGGCGGCGATCAGGTGCTAACGCCCCTGCAAATCAACGCCGGTCAACCCATTGACTTCCCACTGCGCCGAGAATTCGATGTGTACTGCGATCGTGAACCTCTAGCTAATGGAAAGCACGAAATTGAGGTGCACTTCCGCGCCAAGCGTTTCGGTAAACTCAAACTCAAGGTCGATGGTTCGATCTCCGATGATCAAGTGGACCTAGTTAGGGTGCCACGAAGCAGAACGGACGATTACGATGAGGAGATTATCAAAATCCGTCAGAAATTTGTAGAAGATTACACGGGTAAGAAGCTGGAACATGTTCCTCACTACTCTTTTGATCCCCATATTACTGCCGGCAACTGCGAGCACTTTATTGGGGTCGCTCAGGTGCCTATCGGCATCGCCGGTCCACTGATCGTCAACGGGGAGCACGCTAAGGGCGAATTCATTATCCCTATGGCGACCTCCGAAGGAACATTGGTAGCCTCCTACAATCGAGGAATGAAATTGATCAACCTCAGCGGCGGCGCCATCTGTACCGTGCAGGATGATGCGATGCAACGCGCTCCAGTCTTCGCCTTCGAAAATGCGCGCGGTGCCCGCGACTTCGTCGCTTGGGTACAAGACAATAAAGCCAAAATTGCCGCCGAGGCAGAAGCGACTACCCGCGTCGGTAAACTCAAATACATTGACCCCTATCTGGCCAGTAAATTTGCCTATCTCCGCTTCAACTATACCACCGGTGATGCCGCTGGGCAGAACATGGTCGGCCGGGCTACTTTTGCGGCTTGCAGTTGGATATTGGACCACTATAAGGAATATCCTATCAAACACTTCTACCTCGAATCTAATCTTGCTACGGACAAGAAGGCCTCACAGGTCAATGTGATGCGTACAAGAGGGAAGCGGGTAACGGCAGAATGTGTGATCAAAAAAGAAGTCCTCGAAGAGGTCATGAGAGTGACTCCGGAGCAGTTGGTTTATCACGGGCAAGTGGCCAATGTAGGGGCGATTCTCTCTGGCGCTAACAATAATGGAGCGCACTCTGCCAATGGCATTACTGCCGTATTTATTGCTACTGGTCAAGATGTAGCTAATGTCTCTGAATCATCAGCGGGCATTATCCACTCTGAGGTTACACCAGAGGGCGATCTTTATACTTCTATCACGATACCTTCACTCATCGTAGCTACTTATGGTGGTGGAACCAGCCTGGCAACGCAGCGCGAATGCCTCGAACTGCTGGACTGTTATGGAAAGGATAGGGTGCATAAATTTGCTGAAATTGTTGCTGGGGTTGTCCTGGCAGGTGAGCTGTCATTGGCTTCGGCCATTTCCTCCTCCGACTGGGTATCCAGCCACGAAGAATACGGAAGAAACCGCTAGTTACTGTTGAAATATACCATGTTGAAACTCTCCGATAAAGAATGGAAGGGGCTGAGGGCCATGTGCGATGCGGTGATCCCGGCGATTGAAAAGGCCGACGACCCTGACGGCTATTGGGCCCGAAAGGCCAGTGATATGAAGATTGCCGAACGGATCGTCGAGCTGGTCAGCCAGCTGTCGGTCGGAGAGCAAGAGAAGTTCAAAAAGCTCTGCCGCACCCTGTCGACACCGCTATTGGGCCTGACCTGGCTGGGGGCTCTCAAATCTGCGGATCGCCTGAGCCTGGAGCAACGCACCCGTCTGCTGCAACGCTGGTCCAAGAGTCCGCTTGCTGATCTTCGTAATGGCTTCAATAGCCTAAAGAAACTGACGGGCTTTTTCTTCTACGCTGGCCTACTCGATGGGCAGCGCAATCCCAACTGGTCTGCCATCAATTATCCCGGGCCGCTCAAGTCACCGCCCACCAGCGATGAGGCCTTCCAACCACTGCGCGTCCCAGCCAGTACCCAGCTCGCCTGCGATGTCGTCATCGTCGGCAGTGGAGCCGGCGGCAGCGTCGTCGCCGCCCAACTGGCCGAGGCCGGGCAAAAAGTCATTATTGTAGAAAAAGGATGCTACCTGAATCGGAAGCAGATGACGCAGCACGAAGAGGAAATGCTGGGGCAGCTCTACGATTCGCAGGCCGCGCTCAACGCTGTCGATGGCAACATCACCGTATTGGCGGGCAGCTGCCTAGGCGGTGGAACTACGATCAATTGGGCTGGTGCCTTCCGCACTCCGGACTTTGTGCTGGAAGAATGGGCCAAGGAACACGGCAATCCACACTTCCTCGATCCGGAGTACCAAAAGTGCTTTGAGTTCATTGAGCAGCGCAACCATATTGATCGCCAACTGCTGCGGCATAATCCACAGAACCAAGCCTTGGCCGATGGCGCTGAAGCGTTGGGCTATTTGACTAAGATCATTCCCCGAAATTCGCGCCGCCCCGAAGGACTAGACGAAGAGTTCAGCTGGAAGGCGGAGGGCTTTTCGCCGCACGGTGATAGCTATGGCATTAAGCAGGATGGGTTGAAGACTTTCTTGTCGGATGCGGTGCAGGCTGGAGCGGAGATTTTGGTCGATACAGAGGTTCGGCGAATTGATATTCGCGATGGGCAAGCCCGAGGGGTGAGTGCAGTGACCAAAGATGAACTGGGAAGACCGGTAGAAGTCAAAATTCGTGCAAATCGAGTCGTTGTGGCGGCGGGGGCCATTCATACGCCTGCCTTACTGCTGCGCTCTGGCCTACAGCATCCAGAGATTGGCCGCAACCTGTACTTGCATCCCACTACGGCAGTCTCGGGGCTTTATCCTCATCCGGTCGAGAGCTGGTACGGGCCGATGATGTCGGCCGTTTGTGATGAGTTCATTCAATTGGATGGCAATCATGGTTTCAAGATAGAGACGCCACCGGCCCACCCGGGATTGATGGCGACGGCTATGAGTTGGGAAAGTGGAGAGCAGTACAAAAGAGAGATGTTGGATATTAGTAGAGTAGCCTCCTTTATCGTTCTGACGCGGGATAAGATTGGTGGGCAGGTAAGGTTGGATAAAAAGCAGCAGGCAGAGATTCGCTATCGGGTGAGTGATTACGACCGTAAGCATATGCTGAGAGGGATTGGCGAGGCTGTACGCATCCATGCAGCTGCCGGAGCGGAGCGAGTCAGCATACTACACAACGGCGCATTACACTTTGACCCTAAGCAGCAGCAGCTCTCTGATTTTTTACCTCAAATTGACAAACTAAGCTGGACGCTCAACCGTTACTTCCTCGCATCGGCTCATCAAATGGGAACGTGCAGAATGGGCGCATCGGCAGAGCGGCATCCATTACAACCCGACGGTCAGTTGAGAGAAGTGCGCCATCTTTATGTGGCCGATACCAGTGCTTTTCCGAGTGCGAGTGGCGCTAATCCTATGCTCTCGGCTCAGGCCCTAGCCTACTATATTGCCCAGCAAATTAAGGCAGGACTCAAAATAGCGGTCTAGTAGGCGGAGAATATTGAATTGAATTGTTAATTTTATTGACTAATTCAATTATCACCACCAAATAAATTAAAACAAAGAAATCATGACTGTAGCTGATATTACCAATGATGTCATCGCAATATCTGCAAAAGTAGATCCTATCGGCCATACCTTTAAATTTGTCTTCGAAGAAGGGGTTGTTTTTGTTGACGGAACGGGAGCCGAAACCCAGGTCAGCAACGAGGACAATGAAGCAGAGTGTGCATTGCATATGAAGCTGGCTACCTACCAAAAATTAAAGGCTGGAAAGTTGAGCCCTACTATGGCCTTGATGATGGGGAAAGTGAAAGTGAAGGGAGATATGGGAATCGCGTTGAAATTACAGAATTATATCTAATCGATAAATGAAATCGACTATGCAGCAGTTATCTGCACTGGACAGCTGGTTTTTGCACCTGGAAAATGCCCGGATGCCGATGCATATCGGAGCTATCTATATTTTCGCTTCGGATGATGAGGAGCAGGAGTTTGACTTTGATGCTTTCAAAGATTTTTTGCGGGAACGCCTGCATTTGTCGACTGTCTTTCGTCGCCGCCTCGTGGAGGTGCCGATGAATATGGGGCGTCCTTTTTGGATCAATGATCCGGATTTTAATCTGGATGCTCATATGTTTCATTTTGCGCTGCCTAAGCCTGCTTCTCGCAGAAACTTGATTCGCCTGGCGGCGCAAATCTATAACCCACCGCTAGACCGCTCGCGGCCGCTGTGGAAGATGACCTTCATCACGGGCCTCGAAGGCATCGAGGGTATCCCGCCCAATGCCTTTGCTATGCTGGCCCAAGTGCATCACGCCAGTATCGACGGAATGTCGGGGGCCGAGATGATGGCGGCGGTCTTCGATATGTTTCCGAAGCCCCGTAAAATCGCTCCGCCGGACGAACCCTGGAAGCCGGATGAGATTCCTTCCTATAAGGATTTGATTGCTAAGAGTTATATGGGGGTGACGGATACGCCGGGTAAGATTTTTAATTTTGTTAAAGATGCCGCAGGCAATGCGATGGGCGTAGCGATGCAAGCGGCGACCAACCTGCTGCCGCCGCCGCCGATGGTTATGACCGCACCGAAGACCATCCTCAATGTGCCGGTGACGCCCAGCAAGACTTTTGGAGCGGTAGACCTGTCGCTTTCGAGAATCAAAAAGATCAAAGACCAGTTCAAGGTCAAAGTCAACGATGTAGTATTGGCCATTTGCTCCTCTGCACTGCGCCGCTACCTGACAGAGCGGGACGCCCTGCCGGAAAAAGAACTGGTGGCAATGGCGCCGATTTCTGTACGCAGCAAAGACGAATCAGGGACGATGGGCAATCGCATTTCGGGAATGCTGGTCGGCATGGCCACCAATGAGGAAGACCCCCTTGATCGACTGAGAAAGATTCACAGCAGCACCTTAAGTTCTAAGATGTACAGTAAGGCAACACCGGTGGATCAAATCGTAGAATTAATTCCCTCCGAAGTCGGTGCCTTAGCTAGCCGCTTTTATACCCAAATGGGGCTTTCCAATATGCACAAGCCCTTCTTCAATGTGATCATCACCAACGTACCGGGCCCTCCAATCCCGCTGTACATGAACGGCTTCAAAGTCCTGCATCACTACGGCCTCGGCGTAACCTTCGAAGGTATTGGGCTAATGATTGTGGTCTTCAGTTACAATGGAATACTCTCTATTTGTGCCACTTCCTGCGAGGACATTATGCCCGACGTAGACAAGTTTGCCTTGTATATTCGCGATGGCCTCGACGAGCTAGAGAACTCGCAATCCGATAAAGAAGCAGAAGATGCTTACTTCAAGAAATTACAGGAAAAATACGGTTCGGAGGAGTAAGCCCCCTATTGTTTAACTATTTTTTGTTGCCATAATTGCTGCCCATTTTCGAGTAGTAAATGGTAGATGCCGGGAGGTAAATCAGCAATATTAAAGGGCTGCTGATGAGCTGCTGACCATTGCCTCAATACCCGACCATCTGTACTAATTAGTGTAAGCTTTTCATTGTTTTGGAGCAGCCGCGAAAGCTGTATGGCTTCCGTTGTAGGATTAGGGAAAACAAGCAATTGTTCTGCCATCTCCGGCAGTTCTGTAATTGATACGATACCATCTAATTCATATACGATAGCTCTTCCTCGGCGGCTATCATAATTGTAATCACCTTGGATCAATCGGTTTCCATTCGTTGAAAGCTTAAGATTTGGAATGGAAGATCCGATTTCAATATTTTCTCCTTGCCGCTGCCAATTTCCATTGCGCCAGTGATAAATCTGAATATACGATCTATTAGGGCTGCCGAATTCATTATTGATCACGCCTACGGCGAGTACTTGTCCATCATCAGACATAGAAACCGTGCTAATGACATGCGTAGAAGAATCGCTCACAATTGTATCGCCTGCGGGCACCCAGGTACCATTACTCCATTCGTAAGTTAATACTTCTGTTTGAGCAAATCGCTTAGGGTGGTTAAAGCAAATGCGTTGCCCATCGCGAGAAATATTAACAAATGTTCGTTCAAAGATACCTGGGAGATTAAAGGTTTCCCCTAGTTGCCGCCAATTATTGCTGGCCACCAACTCAAACACTTTTATATAGGTATCATCGGGGCCAAACTCCGTATAACCAGGAGACATCGCAATCAAGTGATTACCATCGGCAGATAAGCGCAAATCATAGCCAAAAAGGTCCCAGGCTTGCTCCCCATCGATGTCCCCTCCAATAGGGACCCAATTCGCGCTGTTCCACTGATAAACCCTAATCCGGCCAGTGAAAGTCCCCTTATTATTGTGTCCGTGTGCTCCAATAGCTACTTTATTACCATCTTGAGAAAAGGAAATATCCGAGCCCATTATTTCATCTTCGCGTACCCCCAGAATATCTGGTCCCATCTGTTTCCAGGAATTGTCTCGCCATTCAAAAATCCGCACACGACCGTCGTTGCTCAGAGGAGTGCCGGCATTAATATCCGCAACAGCAACCCGATTGCCATCATTAGATAGGGCTATGATTCCTCCCGCAAAATCCCGTTCATTGAGGCCACTGATGGCTTCTCCTACTTGGGTCCATTCATTATTTGTCCATTCAAGAACCCGTACATGGCCAGAATGGAATATTCCATTATCCGAGTTTCTAATGGCTCCTACAGCCACTCGATTACCATCATCAGAAATGGCTACACTCCAACCCGCATAATCACTAAAGTCTGCTCCAAGGATGTCTGTGCCTAATTGTACCTGGCTAAAAAGAGAGGAGCAAAAGAAGAGGAGAAGAAAGAGGGGTATCTGGTTTTTCATAAGGCTTTAAATTTTAGATTTATAAAATAACAGCCTTCTTCCTAAAAGTCAAGAAATAGGAAATTTAATACATTGATTTTTAGTGTAGTCACGCCATCTTTGCATATTAAGTATGCGCATATTGGATCATAAATATCTATATTTAGACTAATTACATATAGTAATAAGTTCTACTTTAATGAAGTAATATGTACACATTAATTAGTACATTTAGTCAAGATATTGATAAAACCTACCTACCCATTTCATACAATACTGGTATTCAGTAAGGGACACCCCTTCGTTTTCTAAGCTGCATTATTCATCCGCTCCTTGGTGTCTAGCCATGGTCTTTGGCTATTAGGGTAAAATCAATCAATCATCATAAACGAACCAACATGAAAACACGTTTATCCTACTACCTCTGTGCAGTGGTAGCTGCCGCAGTCATTTTGCTACAAACCAATTGCCAGCCTACGACTCCTTCGCCAGGAGATGGCAAATGTGCCCCTTGCAAAAGTCCCGCTACCTGTGCGGATGTCACCTTTTCCCAACAGGACTTTCCTCCAGAGTTTGACTATATGCCCGGGAATACTGCTGTTTTTAACGAATGGGTGAGCAAACGCAATGGGAAGAAAATACGGGAGCACGCCTGGAACCTTTGGGTCGGACTCAATCAACCTGCTCAAGGGGAGCCCGACAAGCTGATCTGGCAAACCTGGAAAACGGCTACTCAGGCTTTTGAAGATTCAGAACTAGGCCCTAGCCGCCCCATGACCCAGCGGCTCAAGCAATTGACCAGCTATCCTGACCAAGATCCCAATATTGAGCGAAAGCCACCTCGGTATATGATCCCCAACTGCTTACAGGAACGCTACGGAATAGATACTGTTGCGGATGTGAAAGTCGACGGTTGTCAGTACCAATTTAATGGGGATGTGATGATCGCTGGTGTGCCTTATAATCGCCCTGCTTTCGACTGGATGCGCAATAAAAGTCAGCCGCTTTACCTCAAGAAAACGCTGGAAGCTGAGCTGGCCAAATCCATCGCCGCTGGCAATCCCTACGCAAGTATTGGTCAATTTCCGGACAGCTCCTTCGTGCTCAAGCCCATGCTGTGGCCCGTCAAGAAAACAGGCTACACTCCCTTACCGGTTTGGGATAATGTATCCCCCGAAGCCACAGAAAATAATACCAAATATCCCGGTTTTGAAAATCAGGAATTTTGGAAGCGAGCAGTTGCTATTACACCGGATACGACGGGCAAGCCAAAGACGATTGATTCGCTGCGCTTTTTATACAGCGTTTTGGAGACCTCTTCCAATGCCCCTTTGATCAATATTTACCCTACCGCACCGGTGCATTCCATCCAGGAATTTTACCATTGGCAGATCGATAGCACCCAGCTGGCGGGGATGTCCTGCTCTGACCGTTTGATTCTCGATCTATCTGCCTGGTGGTGCTACGGACGCCCCTTTGAGGCTGATGATTATGTAGTGCTGATCGCTATGCACATCTTCAGCAAGGAATTTCCGGATTGGACGATGCAGACTGCCTGGTGGTATGATAAATTGGAAGATTCTCGCTTTTCTGGTAATAAGCCCAAGTCCTTCGGCGGGAAGCCCTACGGGCCCTGGGACAAGTATTTGATCGCCACCACCTACGGCCAAGCGCAGAAGCAAGATACCTCTGGACACAAGGCTGCGTTTTGCGATGTACCCGGCGGCAATAACTCCGACTGCTGGCCTGTGATCTATAACCCCTACATCGAACTCGGTGGACTACACCCCATTGCCACCAATTGCCGAAACTGCCACTGGCGCGCCGGCTGGACCACCGACAGCATTGCCACCAATTACCAGGCGATGGGCGGGCCAACGGCCATACAGACCTTCGATTCTACCAACACCTTGCTATTCAAGAATGTCATTCGCACCGATTTTCTGTGGTCTATTCCAGACCGGGTCCTGCCCAATCCGACCGTGCAATGATACTTAGAGGAGGGCTTTGAGGAGGGCAGGCATTTGCTCCATGGTCGCTTCGTAGCCAACTTCGAAGATCAACTCGGCGGCGCTGAGCTGAAAGATGTGGTATTTGCGCAGGGCCTTCGGCTCGATGACCAAATCGCAGCTGGCAGCGCCTAGCTGGGTATTGTTCCAAACGGATAGCTCGAAGGAGCGGGTGGCGATTTCGATCATACTATTAACGCCTTTCTTTGTCTTCACTTCGACAATGGGCATGACATTGACGCCCAGCAAAAAGTCGCAGTGGGGGCGAAGGGCCTGCGCCGGCAAGTTATTCAGTAAACCACCATCGACAAACTGCTGTTCTTCAATAGTGACGGGCTGAAAGACCATCGGAATAGAGGACGAGGCCACGACGGCATCTTGTAGCGATCCGCTGCTCAGTAGCTCTAAGCTGCCTTTGTTCAGGTTGGTTGCGGCGATCCGCAGCGGTTTTTTGAGCTGATCGAAGCTATCGTGCCCGATGTGCTTCTGCATGAGGTTGCGGAGGTATTGCAAGTCAGTGAGGCCACCAAAAGGAATGCGACGGGGCCTAAAGGCTGCGATAAAGCTACTGGCCCGAGCGATATTGAGCATCTCCTGCGGGGAAGCCCCTGCGGCGTAAAAGGCTCCTACAATGGCTCCGGCGCTGGCTCCAGCGATGATGTCCGGAAAAATATGATGCTCTTCGAGTGCCTTGAGCACCCCAATATGGGCGATTCCTCTTGCGCCGCCACCGGAAAGAACTAAGCCCAATTTGTAACCCTCAGCCATAAAAAACAGTAATAAATTTCAATAAATCGTATAATTGCTTAATTTTATCTTGAACAGGCGCGTTATAATGGTGTTTTATGCTAGATCTAAAAGTTGAACAGTCCTCCTGACACGCTTCCCATTACGCCCAAAGTTACGATCTTCTTCGGCATTTGTCGAGGAACTTATTTACAAAAGCACATAGATAATAACATGATGACAGTAAGTGAAGTACAGAGAAAACGCCCCTCTTTTTTGCTATTTGCCACCGAGGGACTGCGGGCAGCTATGGAGTTTGGAACTTTCTACGCTACCCAACCCATTCTACAAAAAATAGGCAAAGGGGATGGCCACCCCGTACTGGTGCTTCCAGGCTTTCTGACTGCTGACTTTTCTACCCGGCCGCTGCGCCGTTTTCTCAATAAAATAGGATACGAACCTCATCGTTGGAAGTTGGGCTGCAACTATGGTAGCCCTCGATTTGTGGACAAGTGTATGGATCGATTAGAGCAAATCTACGAAGCGGAAGGCCGTAAGGTCAGCATCGTTGGGTGGAGCCTGGGCGGTGTCTACGCTCGTGAGGTGGCTCGCCGTTCGCCCGAGATGGTGCGGCAGGTGATCACCATGGGCTCTCCATTCGCTGGATTGACCAAAGAAAATAATGTTTCCTGGATTTATACCCTGCTCTCCGGAAAACGCGTCACAGACATCAACAAGGAAGTGTTGAAGCAGATCATGGAGCCGCCGCCGGTTCCTTCTACCGCCATCTTTTCCAAAGGCGATGGCATCGTTTCCTGGATGGATTGCCAGGAGTCGCAGGAAAGTCCGATTACCCAGAATATTCAAGTGAAGGGCAGCCACTGCGGCCTGGGATTCAACCCTACAGTCCTTTTCCTACTTGCCGATCGCTTGTCGCAGGCAGAGGACAACTGGCAGCGTTTTGAGCCTAAGTGGTATACGCAGTTCTTCTATCCAAAAGGAGTCGCGAGTTAGCCTATTGCGACTATCCTTCTTGTTTTAATTCCTCTTTCAGTACTCGACGCAGGATTTTACCCACGTTGGACTTGGGGAGGTCGTCCCGGAATTCTACTATTTTGGGGCATTTGTAGCCAGTCAGCTTGCCTTTGCAGAAATCCTTAATCTCTTGCTCTGTTAGTGATTTATCCTTCTTAACAACGTAGAGCTTAACAGCTTCGCCAGACTTTTCGCTGGGGACGCCGATGGCGGCGACTTCCAGGACTTTTGGATGCGTCGCGACCACATCTTCGACTTCATTGGGATAGACATTGAAGCCAGAAACCAGGATCATATCTTTTTTGCGATCGACAATTTGCAGGAAGCCATCTTCGGACATCTTGCCAATATCGCCGGTGCGGAGCCAGCCGCCGTCGATGATGACCTTGGCGGTCTCTTCCGGGCGGTTGTAATAGCCTTTCATTACCTGTGGTCCTTTAGCCTGAATTTCGCCAATCTGATCAAAGCCAAGGATGTCGCCATTATCGCTGGCGATACGGATGTCCGTCGAAGGGAGGGGCAAGCCGATGGTACCTATTCGCTGGCTGCCGTCGAAGGGATTGGTACTCAATACCGGAGAGGACTCTGTTAGACCATAGCCCTCTGAGAGTGGACAGCCAGTTACTTTTTGCCATTTCTCTGCTACTGCTCGCTGCACCGCCATGCCGCCACCACTAGCAAATTTAAGCTTGCTAAAGTCCAGCGCAGCAAAGTCTTTATTGTTAACTAAGGCATTAAATAAAGTATTAACCCCCGTCATCAAAGTAATCGGATGGTCCTTGAAGGCAGACACGATCGTCGACAAATCCCGAGGATTAGTAATGAGTACATTCAGTGTACCGATACTGGACAGCGCCAGGCAGTTGACCGTAAAAGAGAAAATATGATAAAGGGGCAGTGGTGCTAGGGCCACCTCCTTGCGCTCGGTCAGAAAAGGCAGCATCACTGCTCGAATCTGCTGCATATTAGATACCAGATTGCGATTGGTCAACATCGCGCCTTTGGCAACGCCCGTTGTTCCTCCGGTATATTGCAACATAATCACATCTTCCGAAGCGCCTTTGACTTCGTTGAGCGTAAAGTTTTTACCCTGCTTGAGCGCATCTTTAAAGGTGACAATATTTGGGATATTGAACTTAGGCACCATGCGTTTGATGTTCCGCACTACAAAGTTGACCATTGCTCCTTTGAAAAAGCCCAACATTTCTCCAATGCTAGTAGTGATGACCACTTTGATGGCCGTATCACCCATGATTTCCTCTAATTTGGAGGCAAAATTTTCGGTAATGACAATGGCCTTAACCCCAGAGTCTTGGAATTGGTGATGCATCTCCCGAGCGGTGTAGAGTGGGTTGGTATTGACAACGATGAGTCCGGCCCGAAGGGCACCGACCAGCGCAATTGGATATTGCAGCATATTGGGCATCATCAGGGCAATCTTGTCGCCGGGTTCCAAGCCTCGGGAATGCAGATAGGCCCCAAACTGTCGGGAGAGTTTATCGACCTGGTCAAAGGTGATGGTCTTACCCATGCAGGCAAAGGCGGGGTTGTTCCGGTATTTCTCAAAAGTTTCGTCTAAAAGATGAACCAGGGTGGGGTAGGCTTCGGGGTCAATATTGGCTGGAATGCCACTGTAGTATTTTGAAAGCCAGGGTCTTTGATTTTCCATATTATTCAGTTGGTGCAATAAGTTAGGTAGTGAAACGCAACTTGGGTTAAGTTAGTGAAAAATACAAGGATTTTAAAAAAAATCCTTTCGAGGTAAAATATCGATGGCGACTTGGTACGATTCGTGTATCAATCACAGCAAAGCGCATGACGTTCCCCAAGAGTAAATGTTATTCCCTTGAAATACTAGTCCATTGCCTGTCACAAAAGTTGTTTATTTCGAGCAATAAGGTTTTGGCTGAAATTGAATATTACGAGGAATCTAGAATTTAAGTCCTATCCATCACTCCCCCCTCGATTTGGATACTGTTTTCCCCTCAAGAATTAAACGATCCCCCCTTTAAGTGACAACATTTCGAGAAACTACAACCAATTAAGATGTACAAAGTTTTTCTACTTACCATCCTTTCTTGCTTATCTTTTGCTGAGGCCTCCGCGGCCGAATTGATCCCTATTAATTATGGGGAAAGCCTAACCGGTACAATTGAAGTCACTGGCGAGCGGCACATTTATACCTTTAGTGGAGCGATCGGTGATCGACTCCTAATCCGTATGAAGGGAACATCAGGTGGGGTAGATGCCTGCCTGGCCTTATATAATGCCGAAGGAGAGGTGGTAGCCGAGGATTGTAGTGATGGCCGAATGGCGGTAATCAATAATTATGTACTCTCTACTGGCGGTGAATACCAACTGCACGTTATGGATCGTCGGGACAATGATACCGGAATCTACGGACTGTCTATCCAGTTGTTGAATGGGGGAGCCGATGCCATCTTTCAGTCCTGCGAGATGAATTTCGACGCTACCTTAACGCATCTGGCCGAAACCGATGCCTACAGTTTTAATGCTGATGCAGGAGATGTTATTTTGGTGAGAATGAAGGATGAAGAGGGCAAGGTGGAGTCCGTCATTGAGCTTTACAGTCCTAGTGGTGAGCTTATCGAGCGGGCGGAGCCCGCGCCGGATGGCCTAACTCGCCTGGGCGTGATTGGCTTGGAGGAAGCTGGAGAATACTTACTCCTCGCAATGGATGGCAATGGCAATGATGTGGGTAATTATTCCTTTGCCTTTCAGGTCCTGAATAGCGAAGAATGCTCGCTGCCTACTGGCTGCGGTGCTGACTTTTCCGCTAACCTCAGCCGCAAAGCAGAAATAGACGCCTATACTTTCCAAGCCGCCGCCGGGGACGTCATCGTCGCCCATATGCGCGGCATCAGCAAAGATGTCGAGGCCCGCATGGAGCTGTACAGCCCCGATGGTAACCTCATCGTCACCAATACCAACCGCGGCCGTCTCGGCCTACTGAAACCCGTTACCCTGCCCGTCTCCGGTCAGTACATCCTGCTAGCTATGGACGACGGCGGCAACGACATCGGTGACTATGCCCTTTCCTTGCAGTATACCAATAGCCATGTAGATTGTGCAATCAGTCTAGATTGTAATAGTATCAAAGAAACCTGGAATCTGGGCAGCACGGCCGAGATCGATGCCTTCAGTTTCTACGGTACTGCAAATGAAAAACTGAGCCTAACCGTGAGTGACGTCGACCCGGTAATAGAACCTCGCTTCGAATTGTATGCACCTGACGGCAGCTTGGTCGTAGATGCCTCTAGCGGCTCAGTGAGTAGCAAGAGCAACGTCATTCTGCCCGCCGATGGTAGTTATACCTTGCTGGTGATGGATTATGAAGGCAATGACGAAGGGCGCTATCAAATAGATATAATAAGTCATTCTTTCACAGATGCCGAAGCGCCAGTTGCGGCTTGCCATTCGGAGCTTACCGTACAGCTGGGAGTTGGTGGGACCTACCGCCTGACTCCCGAGGAAGTCGACGCTGGAAGTACCGACAACTGCGGTATCGCAGAGATGCGCCTGGATAAATCCGAGTTCACCTGTGATGATATGGGTACCCAAACGGTCACTTTGGAAGTAATTGACGAAAGTGGTAATAGCTCAACTTGCGAGCTAAGCCTGACCATCGAAGATCCTACCTTCGCCTGTGGCTGGGTATACTGTGAAGCCTACGGAGAATCAACGGACTTTGAGTGGATCGAAGAGGTAAATATTGGAGACATTCAGAATATCTCTGGCAACGACAATGGCTACGGCGATTATACCGATATGACAACTGATTTGAGTCTGGGGTCTAATGAGGTCATTGAACTGACGCCAAGCTTCCCGAATCCTGCCAGTCCGGTCCTGGAATGCTGGGGTGTCTGGATCGATTTTAATAACGACGGTGATTTTGATGATGAGGGAGAATACGTGGTGCGCAGCAGTGGAAAAAGTACGATCTACGGCTCTATCCCTGTCCCTGCGAGTGCGGTGCTGGGCGAAACCCGGATGCGGGTAGCCATGAATTTCGAAGCCTATCCTAATGCCTGTGATCCCTTTGGATACGGGGAAGTGGAAGATTATACCGTCAATATTGTCCCCAATGCCTTCTGTGGCAGTCTGCCTGATGGTTGGGACAATGCAGACATAGGAGAGTACGACGAAGAAGGCACTGCCTGCTACCAGCCCGAAAACAGCACCTTTGTGGTCAGCTCCGCGAGTGGAGACATTTACGGTACAGCGGATGACTTCGAGTTTGCCTATCAGGAATGGTGTGGTGATGGTGAAATTATTGCTCGTCTGACTGGAATGACCAATACTTCCGCCTATGATCTGGCGGGGATTATGTTCCGCAAAAAACTCTTTACCGGGTCTAAAAACATTGCGCTACTGGCGACACCGTCCAACGGCCTGTTGTTCCAGGCCCGAGGCCGCCATCACGGCAATACGGCTGCCGCGGCTTTGAGCGGTAGTGCGCCCGTCTGGCTGCGCCTCAAGCGTGAAGGCAAGCGCTTCACCGGCTTCACCTCTCGAAACGGTGTCGACTGGGTCGCCAACTACTCTGTTGAAGTCAATAATATGGGTGATTGCATCTACGTCGGCCTGGCCGTTGCAACGAATAATCAGGACGAGAACGTCACCTTTACTACGGCGTCTTTCGATAATGTCTATGTGGGCCTTTCGACCGACGACCCAGACGAACAATCTAATAACACTGGCCAAGCGGGCTTTGTCAAGCAAGGCCCTACGGAGCTGACGCAGGGCATCACGCTAGAGGATGTAGAGAGAGACGGTACGGCTCGTCCCAGCAATGATCCGCTGGCAGTGACGCCGCAGGCGGGGCGCTCGGCCAATGATTTTGATGTCAATACCATCCAACTCTTCCCGAATCCAACGGTTGACTACGTCCAAGTCGATCTTCGGGAGCTGGATGCACAGCATATTGTAATCAGCATTTACAACACTGCTGGCCAATTGGTACTGGAGCAGGGCGCTGATCCGAAGTCTATCGTCCACATCGATCTCAAACAGGCGGCCCTCAGTGCTGGCCAATATTGGGTACGTGTGCGGCATAGCGATGGGGAGATCAGCAAAGCGCTGGTCATCCAACCAAGGGCCTAATTTTCCCAACCGATTTCAAAGTATTATAAAACAAATCGCCATTCGAGTTGATCTCACGAATGGCGGTTTGCTTTTTAGGGTTGGGGGCAATGTTGGGCCTTACTTTTTTCGGATGATGTAATAATCTCCACCTTTTTTCTTTTCCTGATCTACTTTTTCCAGCTCATAATTGGCCATAATGGCTTCCAGCCCCTTGACATTCCACTTTTTGAGCTGCTTGAACCAGTTTTTAGAGTGGACAATCGCATCCTCTAGCTCGACCAGATTGAGGTTGGCATTATTGAAATTGGTTTTGGTCAGGTCGGCCTCACTCAGGTCAGCGTGGCGGAGGTCTGCATTTTTGAAGACGGCACCATTGAGCAGGCAGCCCGTTAGCTCCGCGCGTGGCAGCTCGGCGGCATTGAAGTTGGCGCGGCGGAGGTCGGAGCCACTAAAGTCGGCCCAGTCCAGCCGGGCTTCGCTCAGGTCAGCTTCTCGGAACTGGGAACTGGTGGCATTGACTTCCTTGAGGTCCGCCTCTTTGAGGTTGGCACCGTTGAGGTTGGCCTCGCTGAGATTGGCTTCACTGAGATCAGCCTTGGTGAGGCGGGCTCGCTCCAGGAAGGCTTGGTAGAGGTGGGCCTCGTCGAGGTCGGCCCGGGAGAATTTGGTATTGGTGTAGATGGAGGGATAGGTCTCCTTGTGATCCAGTTGACTGTTGATCAGGGCCAGCAGCAGCTGACCGCGTTCCGGGCTGAGGGGCCTTTTGATCAGCCGATCGTTCTTGAGGTAGCGATAGGGTTTCAGGGATTGGCTGAGGGCTGAAATACGGCCAATTAGCTCAAAGCTCAAGGCGCGATTTTCGTTAATAGGATTTTTCAATTCTTCATCCACCTTATCCATGATATTTCCCATGAGGAAAACGAGGGAACTTCGGCGATCCGCCTCGATCAGCTCCGTCTGCTGCTCGATACGTTCATTCTGGCTTTCGATGAGGTTATTTTGATTGTCGAACAGCGCATTTTGGCTACTCACCAGATTGTTCTGCCCTTTGACCAGCGCATTTTGGATGTCGGCCTTTTTGTTCTGGTTTTTAAACAGCTCATTTTGATCGGCAAAGAGGGTGTTTTGCCCTTCGATCAGTTTATTTTGCTTATCGATTTGCGTGATCTGCAAGTCAAACAGCTCATTCTGATTAGAAAAAAGTTTGTTCTGCTGGCTCAGCACAATGGTTTGAACAACCAGGATCAACAGCGGAATGACCCCAATGAGTATAGTGAAGACGCCGATTCGGGTCAATCTCCAAACCAGATGTGCACTGACATCGGCGAAAGTATCTTTGGTTACCCGGTCGGGCAGTTCGTCGTACATCCGGAAGAGGCTGTTTTTGAGGCCTTTCCCGATGATTAAGTAGGCGGCTTTTTTGCTGAAGAGGTAGCGAAGGCTTTTGCGGCGGCGTTTTCGTTTACCACCCAGTCTGGACAGGGTTTCTTTTAATTCCAGGTTTTCCCGCTCAAGCCTTTCTAACTGCTCTTTAATCTGAGAATCATTCATTAGTCAATCGTATCAAAAACAACCGTTTAAGTTAGGCATTTTTGCGGAATTCTCAGCACTCTTCCCCTAAATTACTCAGCGATGGACCTCAAATTGGCTTCTTCCTACCGGCGGCATCGTCCGGCTTTCGATGCGTTCTACCCGAGCGTGCGGCGGCCCCTGTTTGCACCACTCCCGGAGCGCCTCGACGGCTTCGGCAGGGCCTTCGGCTTCAATGTACACCGAACCATCCGACTCATTGCGAACAATACCACAAAGCCCCAATTCGCGGGCTTTATTACGCGTACTGGCGCGATACCAAACGCCCTGTACTTTCCCATAGACCTGTATAATAATACCTTGCATAACGATTAATTTTGAGGATGGGTCTCCACTGCTGCTTTCTGTCGCTTGTGATCTTTGATCAATGAAACGGTCATAATAACACTAGAAATTAGAATGACATAGAGTAAGATTCCCGGATCAAAGCTTTCGACCTCTAAACTAGCCGGAATGGCAAAAAAGAGCAGAATAGTAATCAAGCCCCTCGGAGCGATGTACAATTCGGGTAAAATCCCCTCTTTGAGGAATAACTTGAGGGCAATGAATCGAACCGCATACAGCGCAACCAGAACAAGAGCACTGATGATGAACACATCAACATTGACCAGCGAGGATAGCGCAATGGTCATCCCAAAAATGACAAAAAAGAAGGTCCGGACTAAAAAGGCCGTTTCGAGCGTAATGAGGTGAAATTCTTTCTCGATTTCAGCAATCGGGTCCTCGTCGGACAGCTCATTTTTAAAAATCTTGAAAAAACGATGATGATTGGAAAGTGCCAGGCCAAATACCAAAATGATCAATAGCGGGGAGAGATGAAACAGCTTCCCAGCAGCATACAGGATCAGCAGAATGGCGATGAGCAAGAAGAGTCGGGTATGCCCTTTGACATCTTTAAACAGAAAAATCAACACATAGCTGGCCACTACGGCGACCAGCAGCGTCAGTATAAAACTACTGGCAAACTGTACGGAAGCCTCGCTGCCTCCCGATTCGATGAAGCTGATAATGAAGTAGAATAGCATGATCCCCAAAATATCTGAGAAGGTACTCTCGTAGATCATAAATTCCCTTTTGCTGGCCGTCAGCTTGTTCACACTGGGGATGATGATGGCGCTGGACATAATGGACAGCGGAGTGGCGTAGAGCAACGCTTGCGCGAAGTTCATTTGGATAAAGTACTGTAAAATGCCAGCAAGGGCGAATACGGAGCCGATCAGGCAGAGGAGGGCGATGAGGACGGAGCGGCCAATGAGCGGCAGCTTCTCCTTGGTCAGCTTGAGGTCCAGGGCGGCTTCCAGAACGATCATGATCAGCCCGACGATGCCCAGGATTTCCAGCACGGGCATCAGATCGACCTGGCCGATGTGCAGGTATTCCAGCCCCAGTTTGATGAGGATACCGGTCAGGATCAGTAGGAGGACGGAGGGGATGTTGGTTTTTTCGGCCAGTTTGCCGTAGAGGTGAGAAAGGACGATGATGACGGAGGCTTCGATGATCAGCATGTAGGGGCTGAAAGGGTCGAGACCACCGGATAGGAGCAATAGCGGTTCCATTGTCGTGGTGTATTTGGGTTAGAAAGACAAAGTTGCTATTTAGACCGCAGGTTTGTCCCAAAGTAACGAATAGCGGAAAAAGAAGCGTCGGCGGACGCTTGCGCCGGGCAGGTACTGCTCGCAAAGCTCCCGGATTTCTTTAATGCTCAGGTACTGATCGCCCCCGGCGTGGGCCTGCCAGGCCTTCCGATGCGCCTGATTCTGACGGAGTCGCCCATTGCGCGACAGGCGCAAGACCAAGCTAACCGGCAGTGCTGTCATCTGGTACAGATAGTCTGTAGGCTGGGCCGAGCGATAGAGGTCCACCAGGATCAGCCGCCCGCCGGGCCGCAGCAGCGTCCGGGTCTTTTGCAGGAAAGCCTGCATGGACATGTGATGAGCGGTGGCAACGGCCACAATGCAATGAAAGCTATTGGCGGGATAGTCCTGCTCCAAAAAATCGCCAATTTGGTAATCGATGTTAGGATAGTCACGCGAGAGCTGCCGCGCTCGGATGATCATATTTCTCGACAAATCAATGCCCTCTATCTTACGAATCGGAGCCGCCAGGTTGCGGCAGAGCGTCCCGGTTCCACAACCAATTTCGAGGATCGACTTACAGTCGGAAGGCAGTTGTTGCCGTATCCATTCGTGGTAGTGCAGGTTGTGGTCCCAGTTTTCAGTAGGGAGCAGCGCAATGCGATCAAAATCGGCGCTGATCGTCTGTGCCTTTTGATTTTTCATAGTAAAGGGGGTGTGTAGTGATCCTAAATTTACGGGCTGTCGATCAGATATGGAAATGATTGATGGGAAAATATAAAATTTAATCGTCCACCTGGGCCTTCTAGCCGCCGATTCGCTTTCCGATGCTAAAGCCCAACAGCAAAACAGCGCCCTGGCCGACATCGGCGCCCTCTGTTTTTATATTAATCTCGGCCCCTAAAGCAATCGAAGGAGCAAAAAACCAGCGTTCTCCAAAACCAAAGCGGTAGCCGGCCTCGGCCGTGGGTTGCACAACCACAACGTCCGTATTGCCGCGCACCTCATCGACTTCCCCAATATTGTCTTTCCAATCTACATCATTGAACCATACATCACCGCGCACGCCGGCAAACCAGCCGCTGCGCTCTGCTCCAAAGTAGCGCCTATAGCCCAACGAACCACCGAAGCCACCCCCACGCTCATCATCATGCTCGCCCAAATCGCGATGCCGGACAATATTATACCCCAAACGGATATGAACGGCCTGTTTGTCGTCCAGACCGAATTCTGCCCGAACGCCGGGCATTAAGCCAGTAGGGTAGGCCTGAAATTCTATCCCCAGATCCACCTGCCCAAAAGCCGTAAGGCCAGAGAGGAGGAGCAGCAACACGAACAGCTGTTTTTTAGCAGATTGCATCCCACAGGGGTAGGAACTTATGGATAATGTATACAAGGTTTTGACGATTTTTTTAGCTTTGTTAGGTGAATGCTGCACAAAAAATTGAACCGTATAATAATTAAAAACTAGAAAAGATCAGTACCCTACAGCAGTTTATTGCCAGACAAATGGCCGAAAAAGCAGTCGAAGCAGAAGTAGACGACTATGAGCTGCGGCATATTCCAAAGTCGGGAGCCTTTGTCGTGGTCACTATTCGCCGCCAGCCTGGGGTTGATGAGTTGGTGCTGCTACACAGCCTCTTGCAGCGCCGCGAGCAGTTCCGATTGCTGGCCAAACCCAATCACCCTCTGCATCTGGCCCATCGGGATTGCTACATCAATCCGCCACAAGAAGGACAGGCTAAACGGGCCCGATCTGTTGCCGAGAGCCTGGCCCGTGCTGTAGAAGAGGGCCGTTCGGTAGGTGTTTTCATCGACTATTTACAACGCAATTTTCGCTCTTTGAAGACGCGTGAGCAATTGAAGAGACTTTTCAAAACCATCCGTCAGCTGCATATTCCCATCCTGCCGGTACACCTGGATTACGATAAACAACAGCCGCAGAAGGTACGTCTGCGTTTCGGCCGTCCCATCAACGTGGAGGAGCAACGGGCTTTTCGCAAGTCCAATCGCCTGCGGAAGTTTATCCAGTCTAAGATTGATGCGATGGGCTCGGCGCTAGAGGTACAGCGGTTTTACTTCAATGAGAAGGAGGCAACGGCGGCGCAAAGCCCCATCGCAGCGACGCAGCCGAGGGAAGCTATCGAGCAGGATATTAGCAGGCTGAGCTACAGCCACTTGATTTCTTCGCAGGGGTCCTTTGATATTTTGCTGGCTAAGGCTAAAGAGATTCCTCACGTGATCAAAGAAATTGGTCGGCTGCGGGAGATTACCTTTCGGGCGGTAAGCGAGGGGACGGGCAAGGACCATGACCTGGATGAGTATGACCTTTACTACGAGCAGCTCTTCATCTGGGATCGGGAGGCAAGGAAGATTGTAGGCGGCTATCGGTTGGGGCGCGGCGATGAGATTTTCAAACGCTACGGCGCCGAAGGCTTCTACATTCATAGTCTCTTTAAAATCAAAAAAGGCTTTTTTCCTATCATGAATCAGGCCGTAGAACTGGGGCGCTCTTTTATCGTTGAGGAGTACCAGCGCAAACGGCTGCCACTCTTTCTGCTCTGGCGGGGCATCCTTTTCTTTCTGCTGCGCAATCCTCAGTACCGTTATCTCTATGGCCCGCTGAGCATTAGCAAGCACTATTCAGACATCTCCAAAAGTCTCATTGTAGAGTTTGTCAAAATGAATTATTACGATGATAAGCTGGCCCGCTACCTGACTCCTCGTAAGCCCTTCGAGGCCCATACGGATCATATCGACCTCAAAGTGCTGTTGGAGCAGTTCGATGGGCAATTGGTCAATTTAGATAGTTTTATTGAAGATATTGAGCCCAACCATTTTAAGATTCCGGTGCTGATGAAGCAGTACATTAAGCAAAATGCGCGCTTCATCAGCTTCAATGTTGATCCCAACTTTTCGGATGCGCTGGATGGCTTCATGATTCTGGACCTCAAGGATGTTCCGTACTCGACGATTGAGGCTTTAAAAAAAGAAATCTAATCGGACATGTCTTACCTGCTTGCCTTCCTACGCTTTTTGATCCTGGCTTTATCTGTGGTACTAGTGATCCTAACTACGGGGCTGCTCAATTTGTTTTTTGGAGAAAAAAAGCAGCATGGCTTATGGGTGCGCAAGCAGTGGGCGCGCTTGATGGTTTTTCAGTTGGGGGTACGGGTAAAGGTTTATGGAGCGCCGCCCCAGACCTCGGGGCTAGTGGTAGGCAATCATCGATCGTACTTTGATCCCGTTGTTTTGCTCTGTGATATGTATGCTTTTCCGGTGGCCAAATCGGAGTTGGCGAGCTGGCCGCTCATTGGTTGGGGGGCCAAGGTTACGGGGATTCTTTTTGTGGAACGGAGCAATAAGGTGGATCGCCGCAGAGTGCTCGAACAGATTGGCGAGACCCTGCGGGCGGGCTTTTTTGTCCTCAACTACGCCGAAGGGACGACCCACGATGGACCCACGACTATCGATTTTAGACCGGCCTCTTTTGCAATGGCCGCCGCCGAAGGCTTCCCCATCGTACCCGTCGCTACAGATTATAAAAACATCCGGGATGCCTGGATCGGTGACGATACTTTTGTCCGCCACTTCTTCGAATGTTTTGGCAAATGGCGAACGGAGGTGAAGATCAGCTACGGGCAAAGTCTGCAATCCGACGATCAGCAGTATTTGTTGACAACGAGCAAAAACTGGATCGATGGGCAGTTGTTAAAATTTAGAGAAGAATGGCAAAACGCGGATGGATAATTGTTTGACTCGATGATTTAATGTGTACCATGACGGCCAACAAACGCTTTCGGTTTAAAAAAAGGTATTTACTCTTGGGACTGTTCATCGCCTTGCTTTCTGTACTGCATTCTGGCTGTTTTAGCCTTCGGCAGTCCAATGCCTCTTTTGCCAAAAAACTGGAAAATCGTGGGCAGCAGGACTACCAATTTCACAGTTACGAAGTCGGCGAACGCCAGATGAATTACGTGCAAGTGGGCGAAGGGGCTGGCCGCCCTTTGGTGCTCTTTCTGCACGGCTCGCCGGGCGCTGCGGATGCCTATCTGGAGTACCTCGTCAAGCCCGAGCTGAACGAAAAAGCGGTGCTAGCCTCTGTAGACCGCCCGGGCTTCGGCCACTCTGACTTCGGCAAAACAGAAAAATCATTAGCTCAGCAAGCTGCCTACATCCGCCCTATCATCGACCGTATCCAGCCTTCCAAAACCATCCTCTGTGGCCACTCTTTCGGAGGCCCTGTCGCTGCGCGGATGGCTATCGACTTCCCTGATCTCATCGACGGTATCATCCTAGTCGCGCCCTCCATCGACCCCGAGCTAGAGCCCGGAACCTGGTGGCGAAAAATCTTCAACGTCCCCATCCTACGGTTACTCGTCCCCACCGCCCTCCGGGTCTGTAATCAAGAAATTATTCCTCTAAAAAAAGAATTGGAAATTATGCTGCCCGGTTGGGAGCAAATCGAAGCCGAGGCTACTATTTTTCAAGGAGAAAAAGACCGACTGGTACCTGCCGGTAATGCAGATTTTGCCCATAAAATGCTCACCAATAGTCCTGCCGTTGATATGCATATGATTCCTGGCGGCAATCATTTTATTCTCTGGTCGGAAGTTGACCAAATCACTGCGGCGATTCTGAAGATGCTGGATTGACGGTCTACTCTACTATTTTTCTACATTGAAATTGCCCCAATGCGGTCGGCTCAGCCACAGTGAGAGGGAGAAAAGAATGGTATGCCCAAAATTGAAGCCCATCGGAACCAGGTACTGTCCAACAGCAGGGAGGATATAATTGATTTGATAGGGGAGAGTAGCCAGCAAAAGTGGATTACAGTAGATCATCCAGCGGGGATAGAGGGAGTGGCCTCGCAGGATGATGATGATGAACACAATAGAGATCAGCAGCCCGACGGCGGTGACTAAGGTCCATATGACTTCGTAATGTCCTTCATAAAAGGTCAACAAGTAGTCGATTTCCAACGAACTACCTACTTCTTGACCAGATTTGACGATGGCTCCAAGAATGGCCCGTGATCCTATCCAGATACTTCCAACGACAATGGCGAAACCTCCGGTGAAGAACAGCACGCGGGCTAGGGCTTTATTTTTAGGACATAGGGCAAGGTATAAGTGCCAGTAGCCCATGATGTAGAGAGGAGTGAAGACCAAAACGATGAAATATCCGTAGGTCAGTCGCCAATCCGCAATCTGTTGGAAAAAGTCGAAGCCCTTGCTGCCGTAGGCCCCTGCCGAATAGTGAAGAATGAATTCTCCGATACCCACCATGATGGCTCCCGCCAGGCCAATAATGCCGGAGTAATACAAATTCGCTACCCTGGGATTTTGCTTTTCGGGTATGGACATCAGAGTGGGTTTTGGAGTAAAAGGATAATCAAAGGACGCGAATCAGCTGGAATATTCCAAATAATAACATAATGATGCCTATAAACTGATTGGTGAAATGCGCAATGCGTTGCACTTTGGAGACAATGGCCAAACTCAATCGAGCGTACAACCACAGGAGGACAAAAGTGCCGAGCATAACGCCCGTCGCAAAAATTAACAGGCTGCTATTGGTCATTAACCAGCCTTCGGCGCGGAGGTAGCTGCCGTAGAAAATCCAATAGGGGATGGCCAGTACATTGAGGGCGCTGATAAAGAGGCCCTTCGAGAATTGAGGCAGCTTGGCAGCTTTCTCGGGCGTCTCCGGTGATTGTTGCTGCGGCTTTTCTTTGCGAGTCAGGTAGTAGAGGCCCAGCCCCAGGAGGATGGGGACGGCTATCCATTGGATGAATTGCCCGATGTCGGGGTTGCTGGTAAAAATACTGCTGAACTTGATGGCGACGAGGGCTTGCAGCAGCTCGACTAGGGAGGCACCCAGGGCGATGATCAGCCCGGCTTTCATACCTTTGCGGATGGTGGTTTCCGCTACCGTCATATTGATCATACCGATTGGGAGAGAGCCGATGAAGCTGAGGGTGAAGCCCAAGAGGAGGTGTAAAAGATAAGTGCCTACAGACATAGATTAAGCCTTGATCATCTTCACATATTTAAAGTAGGCCCTCAGGCTGTCTATGGCTTCTTTCATACTCATGCTGCTCACGCCTCTTGCTTTTTGTTGCTGACTGATGCGGTAGATGGCGTCCCAGTGCCGGAAAATATCTTTGTACTTATCGCGCAACGGATAACTGGGGTCGTAGATATGGGCTGGCTCACTGGCAATGCCGTTGAATTCCAGGATGGCAAAGTTTCGTCCGGCCTTTAACTCTTCCATACTCTGTATTTTCATATCAAAACGCCCGTAGTACATGTCCTTCATCTGCTGGCTGATGCCGTCAAATACCCGATGCAATTGCTCATCGATGTGGGCATTGCCGTTGAGGAACATCGTACCTCGGCAGTGGTTGCCGATGGGTTCTAGCTCCACCCGTTCGCCCTTGGCGGGCACCCGCTGTAGGGCCGCGCCCATCTGTGCTTCCAGCCGCTCTAACTGCAGCCGCGCCCGCGCCTTGCGCCGCATGAGTTCCTGTAGGGTAGAGACTCCGTCGCCTTTTACATGCAACATTTCCTTCACACAAACCGAACTGACCGTCCCCCGCTCCGCCTCCGGCATCCGATAATACATGATGCTGACCTCCATCGGATAATCCACAAAATCCTGCACTAAAAACGCGACCTTATTTTGCTCAAAATAAGCCTGCAAATCCGACTCCTTCCGCAGCTTAGCCACCAACAACCCCCGCTCTCCAACATCCGGTTTAGCGATGAGCGGATACCGCAAGCCCGCTGCCTCTACATTCTGCACCAAGGTCGCAAAGGAAGTGCCTTTGGGCACAAACACCGTCGTAGGAATCAGCTCTTGCGGAATTCTTCTCAGAATATTAATCTTGGATTCTCCGAAGACCCCTCCGGTTTCGATGACCGGATTAACGGCGCTAAAAAAGAACAACGAACGAGCCCGTGCGGCGTAGTACAGCCAGAAAAGAACCACCGGAATATTGGTTAACCACATTGGCCAATATTCCCAGTTGAGCAGCTTGATGAAAAAGGGCGAGCCTTTAATTCTTTGCCAGAGAGGCTGTGGGTTGGATTTCAAATTTTTTCTGAATTGATTGACCTTTGAGTAGGTCTTTGTGCAGAAAATGGTAGTACTGCGCATCGCGTTCTACACTGGTAATGCTGATGGTACGGACGATATTATTACGGTTCATCACAAAATCATTATCGGCATCCCCCGTGCCGCCACTCTGGTGGAACTGTAGAATATTGTCTACTTCGTAGGGTTCCCGAAGGGCTAGCCATTGTTCGAAGAGTTCGGCGCGCTTTTGCCGAAAGTGAGGCGTGTATAAAGTAGAAGAAGACCAGATGTACGGACTCCTACTATCCAAAACTTGGAGATGGCGGTATTGGCCGTCCCAGCGAAATTCGAAAAGTTGATTTTGATCAACTACCACCATTGTGAAAGGCTCAATATCATCGAGTAAATAATGGGTGAAGAAATCGTCGATTAGCGGATGATCAAAAACATCGAGCACCACTAGCCCCCGGCTTCGGCGGTAGGGAGGACGGTGGTCGTGTTTTTTAAAAGCACCATTCAACAAGCACACCAGCCTTTTCTGGTTGGATAAACAAATCCAGCTGCCTCCGGAGTGAGGGTCCTGCGGAAAGATCAATTGTTGCCCTCTCATCCTCTCCAGGTGTTTGATCTCAGAAGTGGCGCGAGAGGGCGCTTCATCCCGATTAGAAGTGAGGATGAAACCGCCCGATGCTTTGGGTAGATAGCTTACTGTGCACATGTGGTTCTGTATTTGACCGTTGAAGGAGCGACCCCAAAATCAGCGGGCAGGGCCAGCTGAGGAGCCACTAATTTCAAACCGATCTTAATGATGGCCATATGGTGAATAGTGTGTTCAATATTGTACATCAATTCCCGGTCGTAAGAACTATCGATGGCAACGGCCATGTCGCCTGTGTATTCTGCCACCAGCTTCAACCGCTCACATACCGGCTCCGCCTCCAACTGCTTAATAATTTGATCGATCACTGCCGAGGCATAAGCCGGATTACGTTCGATCTGCTTATTGCGCTGTCGCTGGTCGTAATTGACCACCACCTCTGGTCGCTGTATATGATCATGTAGGCATTGATAAAACTCAATGAAATGGCGGCTATGCTGCCCGATACTAGATTGGGATAATAATTCAACAGGTTTTTGATAAGCAGCTACCGATATAGTGTTCAAATATAGTTGGGCATCTTTAAGCAGTGCTGCCGCTACTTCAGTGAGTTTCATTGCGTAGGCTTTTTGAATAATGCGAGCAAAATTATTAAAAAACAGAACCATTCCCCTGATTCCGTTCTTCAAAAGTCAAAATTTAGGCGGATTAGTATCGCATTCGGTCAAAAATGAGACTTCCTGTCCGCACTCCAACAGTTTTCTGACCGATAGCCTGCTTTCATCCGCCGCGGTTGCTTGCAAAATCAATAATTTTCCTACGTTCCTATCCTTGAGGCACAAAAATCAAGGAAATAGAATTTACACAATGCCGGGTATTTTTGGCGGTAAACCGCTCTCCGATAAAGACGTGTCCGAGGTGTCCGTCGCAGTTATTGCAGACAATTTCGGTGCGGCGTCCGTCGGCGTCTGGCACCCGCTTTACGGCGCCAGGAATTTCATCATCAAAGCTGGGCCAGCCACAGCGGGAGTCAAACTTATCCTTCGATTCGTATAAGGGGGTATTGCACTGGCGGCAGATGTAGGTGCCCGTCGCCTTATTGTTGGTGTATTCCCCCGTGAATGGTCGCTCTGTTCCTTTGTGTATGAGGACCCGTTCTTCCTCGGGCGTTAATTTGTTGTAAGCCATGATTTGGATTATTTTTAGATTGAAATCTCTTGCTTTTGAGCGTATGAGGTATAAAAATCTAAAGATAAGAACCTTTGGGGGAGGGAAAGGTTCATGGAGTGATTACCTAATAATAATGACCTTCTCTGTGTGGATCAATACAGCATCTGAGCTTACTATAGCCTGATAGACTCCCCTTGGGAGGTGAGTAACAGGAATAGATTTACTATTTCCAGCTCCCCACTCTTGCCTCAATACACTTTTCCCCCACAGATCATACAGCTCAACCATCAAATTGCTAGAAGTAGAATGTCTTTCTAAAAACTCAATATTGAGTACTTCTTGAGCGGGGTTGGGGTAGAGTTTTACTGGCGGGTTACTGGCGGGTAATGAAATGGGGGAAATA
>JBCDGZ010000106.1:0-28681 GCA_038750655.1 Bacteroidota bacterium
ACTTAATCATACTCCAATGTGGAAAGCTACACAACTATTCCCTGGAGGCGAAAGATTATAGTCCCTGCCAAAAATGAGCCGACTGCATGCAGTCGGCTCTATATATTTAACCTAAAATTCTCCTTTTGAATCCCTTAATATTGAATCGCAACTTGAATTATTTAAATGCACTAACGGGTACTTATAATCTAATATCTGCGTTTTGATTGAGGTGCTTCACGGGCAAACTAGCCCATCGAATCAAATAATTGTGTGATTTATTGAAAAGTAGTATCTTTGCAAACTCATGAAAAACAGCATTTTCCCTACAATACTATTTAGCTTGATTATACTGTTGTCCTCCTCCTGTAAGAATGAATTCGAAAGGTTGCGGGCCAGTGGCGATCAAGAGCAGTTATATACCAAGGCTTTTGAGTACTACGAGAACGAGGACTATGTGAAGGCGCAGGCGCTTTTCGAGCTGGTTATCAATGGTTTGAGAGGTAAAGTAGAGGCCGAAAAAGTATATTTTTACTACGCTTATACCCATTTTTACCTCAACAAATTCATTCTTTCTTCGTATTACTTTAAGAACTTCTCCAATACCTTCCCCAATAGTCAATACCGGGAAGAAGCGGATTTTATGAATGCTTATTCCTATTATAAGTTATCGCCTAATTTTCGCTTGGAGCAAAGCAATACGGAGAAGGCTGTTGAAAGTATGCAATTGTTTGTTAACACCTTTCCTAATAGCAAGCGGGTTCCGGAGTGCAACAAGCTGATTGATGAAATGCGGAAGAAAATGGAGCGCAAAGCGTTTAACGAGGCGGTCCTATACTACGATCTAAAGCAGTACCAATCGGCTAACCGTTCTTTCGAGAATCTGTTGAAGGATTATCCAGAAACGAACGATGCGGAGCGCGTTCGCTTTATGATCACCAAGGCCTCATTTTTGCTAGCAGAGAATAGTATCTACGAAAAACGCGAGGAGCGTTACCAGCAGGCGTTAAAAAACTCTAGCAGTTTCCTGGAACGCTATCCAGAAAGCAGCTACAAGAAAGAAGTTAGTTCGATTTATAATAAATCTAATAATCAACTCAAATCATTTAAAAATGAGTGATATTAAATCAAAAGTGCAGGGAATGGAACCCAGCATCCAGGCCCAAGACATCGGGCTGTTGGTCAAAAATACAGAAAATGTATACGAAGCGCTGGCTATCATCAGCAAGCGGGCCAACCAGATCGCTGTTGATCTCAAGCAGGAACTGCACAACAAGTTGGAAGAATTCGCGGTGACCTCTGAAACCATCGAAGAAATCCACGAGAACAAAGAACAGATCGAAATTTCTAAGTTTTACGAAAGACTTCCCAACCCCGTGCTGATCGCTACGCAGGAGTTTGTAACGGGAGAAATTCACCATCGCTACCGCGAGGAAAACAACCAAGACTAAGCCCGGGCTGCTCAGGTCAATACGGATCGGTCTGAGTCCCTTCTATTATGACGCTACAGGGAAAAAAAATTCTGCTGGGCATCTGCGGAAGTATTGCGGCCTACAAATCTGCCTTCCTCACCCGGCTGCTGATCAAATCAGGCGCAGAAGTCAAAGTTTTGATGACTCCTGCGGCCAGTACCTTTATCACTCCGCTGACGCTCTCCACCTTATCCAAGCATCCCGTTCCTATCGATATTAGCTCCGAAGAGGGCTGGAATAACCACGTTGAGCTGGGCCTGTGGGCCGATGTCATGCTGATTGCTCCGGCAACATCGACGACGCTGTCGAAGATGGCCTCGGCCCTCTGCGATAATATCGTCGTGGCCTCCTATCTCTCGGCCCGCTGCCCGGTGTTTGTCGCCCCGGCGATGGACCTGGACATGTGGACCCACCCGGCGACGGTGCGCAACATTCGGCTCTTGCAGGAATACGGCAACCAGCTGATTCCCGTCGGGCACGGAGAGCTGGCCAGCGGCCTCTCTGGGGCAGGTCGGATGGCAGAACCGGAGGACATTGTCCGCCTGCTGGAAGACCACTTTTCGGCGCAGCAGGACCTGGCTGGCCAGCAACTGCTGATCACCGCCGGGCCGACCCACGAGCCAATCGACCCAGTGCGCTTCATTGGCAATCGCTCTACGGGCAAAATGGGCATTGCACTGGCCGACGCGGCGGCCTACCGAGGTGCCGAAGTAACCCTCGTCCTGGGCCCGTCCCGACTAAAGCCCCAACACCCCAGCGTCCAGCTCGTCCATGTAAAAACGGCGCAGCAAATGTACGAGGCCTGCGCCGCTCGCTTCGCCGATAGCACCGTAGCCATACTGGCTGCCGCCGTCGCTGACTATCGCCCCAAAACGGTCTACGACACCAAGATGAAGAAAAAAGCCGGCAACCTTCACCTCGAACTCGAACGCACCACCGACATCGCCGCTACCCTTGGCCAATCCAAATCCGCCCAACAGCTCCTCATCGGCTTCGCCTTGGAAACCAATAATGAGTTGGAAAATGCGAAGGCCAAACGGAAAAAGAAAAACTTCGATTTTATCGTCCTCAATTCCTTACAAGACAAAGGAGCTGGCTTCCAGCACGATACCAATAAAATTTCTATCCTCTTTAAGGACAATAAGATCAAGAATTTTGAGTTAAAACCTAAATCTGAGGTTGCCAGTGATATTCTCGACGAAATCAGTCAGCTGATCCGGCAATCGATTCACCAATAGCGATTTTACTATGAAAAAATGGACTTTACTTCCTCTGTTTGCCCTGATGCTGCAATGGCTGCCTGCACAGGAGATGAATTTCAGCGTCACTATCAATACGCCCCAGCTTCAGCTTACGGACCCGGCGGTTTTTGAGAACCTCCAGCAACTCATGGAGAATTTTCTCAATAATCAAAAATGGACCGACGATGTTTTTGAAGTGGAAGAACGCATTCAATGTCAAATTCAGCTCAATATCAAGCAAGAATTATCTCCAACCTCCTTTCAGGGGGATATGCAAATTCAGGCCACTCGCCCAATTTTCAACAGTACAGCGAAGACGCCCATTTTGTCTCACAACGACACAGATGTTCTATTTGAATTTGAACCCTTTCAGCCCCTGGATTACTCCAAAAATGCCTTTGTAGACAACCTGACCTCGATTCTATCTTTTTATGTCTACTTCATCCTAGGGCTGGATTACGATTCTTTTTCGCCTTACGGCGGCGAACCTCATTTTAAAACCGCTATGGCGATCCTCAATACCGTTCCTCCCAGCATTGCTGCACAGTCTAAAGGCTGGCGGGCCCTGGACGGTAACCGGAATCGCTACTGGATGGTAGAAAGTGTGATGAGCCCTAGATTGCGCCCCTACCGCAAAGCCATCTATGACTACCACCGCGAAGGTCTCGATATTATGGCCGACGATGCTCCGGCCGGCCGGGCAGTCATGGTTTCAGTGCTGGAAGAGATCGGAAAAGCCGACAAGGCGTACCCCAATTCGATGATTATCCAAATGTTTGTCAACGCCAAATCGCAGGAAATCATCGAAATCTTTAAGAAGGGAGATCGAGCGCAAAAGACCTCGGTTAAGCGAGTCATGGCTCGAATGGATGCGGCCAATGCCTCAGACTACCGGAAGATTGGAAGCTAGCTAGTATAGCCTATACTATAAAAAGGAAGGGGTAATTTTCAATGAAAATTACCCCTTTTGCATTTGAGAAGCTCAACGAAGTTAATGGTGTTAGAAGACCGCCAGTTTTCCGGTGCCTATCAGTTCACCATCCATTGTTGAGCATTCATAGATATAGATTCCCGTCTTTAGTTTTCCGAGGTTTAGATTAAATGATGTTGTATTGAAATTTTGTTGTAGAAGCGCACGGCCGTTCAGGTCATACACCACCACTTGTCCACTCGCTGCACCGATGCCGTCAATTTGAACGGAAGTTTGCAGGTGAGCGGGATTAGGCGTCATCTTGATGCTAGCACCAGACTTATAGATCTCCTGGCTGCTGGTTGTCCCACCAAAAATCTCCTCTCCGATGGTCAGGAAAGTCGTGTTAGTAATGATGGGCTCGTTGAAGTCGAAGTAAATAGCTGCGCTGTTTTCGATGCGGCTATCGTCGGGTAGATCAGGCTGCATATCGATACTGAATTTGACAAAACCATTGGACGCCGGCTCGTTGACATTGCTATCGGGCAGCATAATATTGTCAAAAACAAAGCGGATGATATTGGCTTCTGGATAATCAAAGGTGTAGGCATGGCTGGACACACCGGGGACTATCGTGGCCTGATCCAACAGCGGAGAAAGGGTATCCACGATCACGACATTGAAGGCGGTATCGGTTCCGGTGTTTTGGAAGCGAATCAGGTAATCAAGGTGGGTGTTGGCCGGTACGAGGTGCCGCTCCCCTACGCCAGTAGGCGATACCTGCTTGTCATTGGGGTCGTAGGCGCCGATGTTGTCTTGGCAATCGATGGAAACGAAGGGGTTGGCATCATTTTGTACAAAGGCGGTCGCCAGACCGGGATCGTTCAGGCCGCCACAGCCTTCGATAGCAATGGCGGGCATACTCTCGCCGGGGTGTCCAGGCTCCTGCTCGGCAGTCAGGTACCAAGTAGCGCCATTGGCAACGAGCGGTAAAGGCATGGTCTGCCCACTGTTGAGGTCAAACTCTCCGTCGGCGCGCATCAGCACATCTTCGACGACGATGTAGTTGAGCGGGGCAGCCATGTCGCCAGTACCAATGTTAGATATGTTCATTCGGACAGTGTCGCCATCGCAGAAGCCGTCGACTTCGATGCTGGCCCCACTCCAGTTGGCGGCAGCCGCCTCGCAGAGGGTGTCGGGATAGACGTGGGCAGTAACGCAGTGGGTTTGGCCAAGGGCGGCATCGCAGCTCAGGTTGAATAGAATTTGGAAGTCGCCGCAGGCTCCAGGATCAAGGTCGCCTAGTGGGAAACTCCAGGTCGTTCCTTGCAATAAGCTGCCGGGGATGGTGGAGCCGAGATAGGTCATATAATTATCCAGCTCTACTTCTACGCTGGCTCCGGGGATGACCTGATCGCTGTAGTTGCAATATTGTACGTAATAGGCATTATCGAAGCAGCGGCGAAGCCGGGGCGCGGCGATGTCGACATAAAGCAGTGGGCAGCCCGATTCGAGGGCAACGGGGATGTCAAGGTTAAAATTGGTGCTGCCGTCAGGCAGTTGGTGATTGTAACTGCTTATACAGTTGCCAACGTAGTTAAAAGGGACTTGCATGCGGACGCTGAAGGAGGAGTCGGATTCGCAAAGCTCTACACTATAGCGACCCTGTGCATCTGTAATGAGCGGATAGATCCGACCGGTATGGCCGCCGACGATTTCAAAGTCCCAGTTGGCCAGGCCCGGCTCGCCGCTGTCTAGCTGGCAGTTGCCATCATCGTTAAAGACTTGACCGCTAACGATGAGGGAGTTGAGCGAGTCTGGATCGCTTCGGATTATGATTTGGTTGTAGGTAAATAAGCTGGCGGCGGGCCCGAGGGTTTCTACGGGAACACCAGCCTCCATACGATAGGTAGAGTCACCGATTACTTTTATGGTGTAAGGATCTCCATCTTGCATATCACCATCGAGGTCAAGACGTTCCAAGTTGAGGGTAAGCGGCGGGTCTACACACCAATCCACGATTGTCCAGGTTCGAATGATTTTATCGGCTAAACCATCACAATCGTAGTCAAAGACGAGGTCTTGATAAATGCTAGCAGATACCACGCAATCGCCGAAAGTGGATTCAGGATATGTTTCCAGGGTATCGCCCAAAGGCGAATCGGCCGGCAACTGAATCTCGACATCAGAGCCGGGAATGACGGTAATGCTCTGCTCTACGATGGGCGATACATTGCCAGCATCGTCTACCGCCGCAAAGCGACGCCTGATGGTTTGTGCTCCACAACTAACCTCGACATGAATCGTAGGAGGTAATTCAACACTGTAGGCTCCAGGGCAGTTATCCATGGCAGTAGCAAAGCCAAAGTTCAGGCGCAGCCCCGAGGTATCAGCAGCATCAATATTGAGCGCTGCAAATTCGACACAACTGATCGTCGTGTCGGTTGGTGCAATAACGGAGGGGCGAATGGTATCGTTATCACACTGGGCCTGAGCAGTCTGGCTTCCCATCAGGAGCAGCAGCGCTAAGGCAAAGAGTAGATGGTTGGTTAATTTCATGGCTTTCGTGTATGTCTTTTTCATAGGACTATTTTTTTGTTCGACTGAGGAATTAGATACGATACAAAGGTGAGGTATTCTGTAGCTAGTTTCAAAAACATTTTTTCCAATTTCTAGAGTTAAAATATCGACTTTTATGGTTAAAACCTTTATTTTATAATTAAATCGGGCCATTTACTAGAAATAAATTACTCATAATTCTTTCAAAATGGAGAAAAGTAAGCTCCTTAGGGTACTGCAAAGCTTGGATAAAAAGGAATGGCGGCAACTCCAACAGTTCCTTCAGTCTCCTTTTTTCAACCAACGGCAGGACTTGAACAGCCTTTTTGAGCTCCTCCGGGAGGGGCTTAAACAGGAGCAATCCCTACCCACTAAGGAGGAGCTTTTTCGTAAAATCTATCCTCAACAGGCTTTTTCGGTAACCAATTTCGATCTCCTGATGAGCTATCTGTTTCGGCTGGTCAAACGCTTTTTAATCCTCAGCGATCTAGAGACCGATGAGCTGCAACAGGCCCTGCGCCTCGGGCGGGCCTACCGCAAGCGAGGACTGGCACAGGACTTTCAGCAAACCAGCCTACGGCTGCAACAACAACTAGAACAACAGCCCCGGCGCGATGCCAGCTACTACGACCTGCGCTACCAGCTCCAATGGGAACAACACCTCGAACAGTCGGCCCGCCAACCCAGCGACGAGGCCCACCTCCTAGAGATGAACCAAACCATCGACCTGAGCTACCTAGCCCTCAAACTCCGTCACGCCTGCCTGATCAGCGCCCATCGCTCTGTCTATCAGTCCGATTCTCAGATTGAATTTCTGGAGCCCGTCCTCCACTATGTGCAGCAGGCCCGGCTCCTCTCCCACCCCGCCATCGGCATCTACTACCACTGCCACTTCATGCTGACCGAACCGGATCAAGAAGAACATTTCCAACAATTCAAACAGTTGCTCTTTCAATACGGCCGCCAGTTCCCGGACATCGAAATCCGCGATCTGTACTTGCTCGCCACCAATTACTGTGTCCGCCAGGCCAACGAAGGCCAAAAGGCGTACCTCGACCAGCTTTTTGAATTGTACAAAGAAGGCTTGGAAAAAGGCTTTTTACTGGAAAACGGTATCCTTTCTCGCTTCACCTACCACAATGCAGTAGGGACTGGCCTGCGAACGGGTAATTTTGCCTGGACCGCTCGTTTTATCCACACCTACAAAGAAAGCTTGGAGAAAAAATACCGCGAGAGTTCCTTCAGCTTCAACCAGGCCCGACTTGAATACAGCCAACAGAATTACAGTGCCGCCCTGGCCTTACTCCAAAAATCCAATTACCGCGACCTGCTGCTCAACCTGGCCGCCAAAGCCCTGCTCCTCAAAATCTACTACGAGCTGGGCGAATACGACCTGTTGGATTCTCACCTCGAAGCGATGCGCCGCTACATCCGCCGTAAGCGCGTCATCGGCTACCACAAATCCAACTACCTCAACATCATGAGCTATACCCGTAAACTGCTCGTTGTCAATCCTTATCACCGAGAGGAGGGCGTGCAGTTAGAGCGAGCGATTCAGGAAGAGGAGGTACTGAGTGAAAAAGAATGGCTACTGCGTCAGGTTAATAAATTGTTTCCTTAGCCGATCAGCTTATCATACACAGATAACATTAAATTAATCTGCAATACATAGGCAAATTCTAGTTTCGTGCATCATTAATTTTTCCTCAAAACTCATTGAAATGATGCACACATTACGTATTACCGTTCTCACCGTCCCATTACTGATTTTAAGTCTTACATTGGGTGCCCAGTCTCTCCAACTGGAACCCATCTCCACTTATTCCACTGGTATTTTTGACGAAGGAGCTGCCGAAATCGTTGCGCACGACGCCGAAGGCCAGCGGCTATTTTTCACCAATTCTGACAACGGCTCTATTGACGTGCTGGACATTAATGATCCAGCCAATCCAACGCTTATTCAGCAGCTCGACATCTCTCCCTATGGCGGAGGTATCAACAGTGTAGCTGTTTTCAAAAATCTGGTCGCTGCCGCTGTTGAAAATGACAATGCACAGGAAAACGGCCAGATCGTATTTTTCGATACTGACGGTAACTTCCTCCGTTCTATCGAGGCCGGGCCATTACCCGATATGGTTACCTTTAGCCCTGATGGTACCAAGGTGCTCTCGGCCAACGAAGGCGAGCCCGATGATGATTATGTCGTTGATCCCGAAGGATCGGTGACGCTGGTGGACCTCTCGGCTGGTATCGACGCCGCTACGGCTACTCAGATTACCTTTGATGCGTTTAATGATCAAAAGGCTGCTCTGATGAATCGGGGGATTCGCATCTTCGGCAATGATGGAGCAGTCACTGTAGCGCAGGACTTGGAGCCTGAGTTTATCAGTGTGAGCCCTGACAATGCACTGGCCTACGTCGCCCTACAGGAAAACAATGCCTTGGCCGTTATCGACATCGCAGCAGCGGAGGTCGTAGATATTTTGCCGCTCGGTTACAAGGACCACCTGAAGGGGGAAGCAACATTGAAAGAATATTTGCTGAACGAAATTCCTTGGTGGCCCGACCTGGGCACGCCCGTCTACGGTGGCCCAACAGTTAAGCTAGGGGGCTTCTCTGGCCTCTACTACGACCCGATTACTTCTACAGCTAACCAATTGTCTTTCTGGGCAATCCCCGATCGCGGACCGAATGATGCTACCGTTAGCGGAGCCCTTGCTGGTACTTCTCAGAATCTGCGTCCTTTCAAATTGCCTAATTACCAAGCTCGTATCGAAAAGTTGATCTACATTAGAAGTTTGGATCAATTTTTTATCGATGCCAATCCCATCTTTCTCAGACGTGCTGATGGTACGCCCATCTCTGGCCGTGGTAATATTCCTGGTCACGATGAGGTGCCCGTGACACAGACGGATGCCAACGTATTTACCAATGCTGATTACAACATCAATGGCGTGAACTACCACGAACTGGAATACGACCGTTTCGGCGGCGATTTCGAGGGTATCGTGAGAACCCCTGATTTTACTTACTGGATGTGCGATGAGTACCGTCCGGCCATCTACCACTTCGATGCCAACGGCGTGATGATCGATCGCTTTGTGCCCGAAGGGACTTCGCTGCTCGGTGACACTCCACAGCCTGCTGGCTTCTACGGTACGGAGAGCCTGCCAGAGGTCTACAACAAGCGCCGCGCGAACCGTGGTTTCGAAGCTTTGGCCTATGACACGGATCGCAATGTTCTCTACGCTTTTATCCAAACACCACTCTACAATCCTGATAATCAGACCCGTAATAACTCTGATGTGATCCGTATCTTAGGGGTTGATCCAGCGAATGGTCAGCCAGTAGAGGAGTACGTGTACTTGTTGGAAAGAAACCGTGAGTCTGGCGTAGGCATGAGCCGTGTGGACAAGATCGGCGATGCAGTTTACAAAGGCAATGGCAGTTTTTACATCCTAGAGCGGGATTCTAGTACGCCGAATGATGGAACTACAGGTAAAAAATACATCTTCGAATTCCGACTTGACGGAGCTACCAATATCCTGGGTACGGCGCTGTCCACCAAGATTGGTTCAACGGGTCCAGATGATAAAACCCTGGAAATGATGACTGCCGATGAGCTGGTCACTGCCGGTATCCGCCCCGTCCACAAGACCAAGGTCGTCAACCTCCCTTCTATCGGCTATCTGCCCAGCGATAAACCAGAGGGCCTTGCACTACTGCCTGACGGCGGCCTAGTGGTCCTCAACGACAACGATTTCGGCCTGGCCGGTGCGGGGGTTTCTGATGCTATTTCTATGGGTTTCATCACCTTCAATGGCAACTACGGATATGATGCCAGCGACAGAACCAGCACCATCGACATCAAGCCTCAGCACACACAAGGGATGTACCAGCCAGATGCTATCGCTTCTTACTCCGTAAACGGCCAAAACTACATCGTTACGGCCAACGAGGGCGATTCCCGCGATTATGATGGCTATTCGGAAGAAGGGCGAGTAGATGACCTCGATCTAGACGATACGTTCTTCGCGATGCCTAATTTTATGCAGCAAGAAGAAAATCTGGGCCGGGTAAAAACCACCTTTGCCAATGGTGACATTGATGGCGATGGCCTGCACGAGATCATCTATTCTTACGGTGCGCGCTCTTTCTCCATCTGGGATGAAAACGGCAACCTGGTCTTCGACAGCGGCGATGATTTCGAGCAAATCCTACTACAGGAAGATCCTGACCACTTCAACAGCACCAACGACGATAATGATTCTTTCAAGAACCGTAGTGATGACAAAGGTGCGGAGCCAGAGGCGGTGACGATTGCTGAGCACAATGGCAGAACCTACGCGCTGATCGGTCTGGAACGCATTGGTGGCATTATGATCTACGATGTGACGGACCCCTTGCAGCCTTCTTACGTCAGCTATATCAACAATCGCAATTTTGATGCAGATGAGGAAAGTGTCGAAACTGGAGATTTGGGGGTTGAGGACATCATTTACATTGATGTGGCGGACAGTCCGACAGGGGAAGCCCTGGTGGTGACGGCCAATGAGGTGAGCGGTACGATTTCGATCTTCGGAACGGATGCTTCACAGAACAGTGTAGCCAGCCGCAATAGCTTTGGGGCGGAGACCAAGGGACTGACGGGCGTCAGCGCCTTCCCGAATCCATTTGATCAGCAATTGCAGATAAATTATGAGATGGAGGCCGAAGGCCAGGTGGCGATTTGGTTAACGGATGCCCTGGGGGCCCAGCGCCAGCTCTTGTTCAGCGCCCAGCAGGTCGTAGGCAACCATCAGTTAGAGATCGATGCCGAAACCTTGCAATTGGCCGCGGGTATTTATTTCGTTAGTATCGAAAGTGCCGATAAGCTACAAACCCTTTCCGTTATTAAGAGATAGACACCTGAGATACCAACTTATTAACTCAGTCGGAGCCTTGCCCTTATGCAAGGCTCCGTTTTTTGTTAATAGAAATGCCAAAGGATTACCTTATCTTTGATTGTTGCTGGAGGCCGGTGATGATTAACTTTTCATTAAGACTTTCGGGCCTCGTTTTGGCGTTCCTACGGTAGATAAACCATGTTAATATGAGCAAAATCCTCTGTTATCCCATCCTAATCCTTAGCCTTATACTGGCTGTTTCTCCTCTCTATGCACAAAATGATCCTGATATTCCGGCCGATATTAAGTGGGGGCCAGAGATGAAAGAACCGGGTAATTCTATGATCACCAAAATCATCGGAACGACGCCCAAGGGGTTTTATACCTTACGGGAAAAGACGGGTGGAGGTCTAGGTGATAATGGTACGACCAAAATTCGCTTGGAGTACTACAACAATGATATGAAGATCATGAAGTCCAACGAGATTGCGTTGAAGTACAAGAGTAAAAAAATGAGCTTCGAGGATGTTTTTTTTCTCAATGGCAAAATCTATCTGTTTTCCTCTTTTCATAATGAAGCCAAGAAGAAAAACTACCTCTTTATGCAGGAGGTGAGCATCCGCAGTCTGGCTCCACGCAAGAACCTGAAGTTGTTGGCCGAAATGGATACGCGCAACAAAAAACGGGGAATTTTTGACAATCACATCTCTCGTGATAGCTCTAAAATATTGATCTACAATCAATTGCCCTACAAAAAGAAACAGCCGGAGCGTTTTGCTCTACGGGTTTATGATAATGAATTTAATGAACTGTGGAATCGCGATATTAGTCTGCCTTACAACGATGAAAAGTTTTCGATTGAAGAATATCAGGTAGATAATAACGGTAATGTTTTCCTCCTAGGGGTCATCTACGAGGATAAATCGCGGGTGCGACGCAATGGCCGACCGACCTATGAATACACGATTCTTACCTATACTGAGGATGGTGAAGATGCTCAAGAATATAAAATCCGACTCGATCAGGAATTCCTGACGGATATGACCTTCCGGGTCGCTGACAATGGGGACCTGGTCTGCTCAGGCTTTTATTCTGAGCGAGGAACCTACAGTGTCAAAGGCACCTGCTTCTTCCGCATTGATACAGAAAGTAAAGAGATTTACAATTTGAACCTTAAAGAATTCGATTTCGATTTTATCACGGAATACCTCTCTGATAAGAAAAAGGAAAAACTGAAAAACGCAGAGCGCAAGGGCAACAAGAAAAAAGCTCCGGAACTCTACCGCTACTCCCTGGACAAGCTGATCCTGCGGAGCGACGGAGGCGCCTTGCTAATTGCGGAGCAGTACTTCGTACAAATTCGAGACAACTTCGATCGTTTCAACCCCGCCTTCGGCGGCTTCGATCCCTATTGGAACGGGGTTCGCAACCAAGATTACCTCTACAATTATAACGACATCATCATCGTGAATATCCGCCCCGATGGTGAAATTGAATGGACCGGGCGCATTCCTAAACGACAGGTAACAGTCAACGACGGCGGCTATTTCTCCTCTTACGCCATGTCCATCATCCGCGATAAGATTTACTTTGTCTACAATGATAATGGCCGCAACTTCGAGGAAGCCAACAGCGATCGCATCTACAGCTACAATGGCAAATACTCGGTCATCGCCCTGACGGAGCTTAACCGGGATGGTAGTATGATTACTTATCCACTGTTCAGCAATGCGGAAGCGGAGATCATCACGCGACCAAAAATTTGCAAACAAATTGGTAAAAAAGACATGGTGATTTATGGAGAACGAGGTAGGAAGTATAAATTTGCCAGTCTTCAATTCAATTAACCCCTCAAGTAATTACCTCTTTGACAAAACGAATGAACAACATTGCCATCTTTGCCTCCGGCCGCGGAAGCAACGCTCGAACTATTATCGAGCATTTTAAGGATCACGATACGATACGGGTTGCCCTTATCGTTTCTAATAAACCCCACGCCCCCGTGCTGGACATCGCCAGAGAACATCAAATCCCCTATTTGGTTATTGACCGTGCATTTTTCTATCAAACAGAGAACATTTTAGAAAAATTTACGATATATCATATCAACTTCCTGGTGTTGGCGGGCTTTTTGTGGCTTATTCCTGAATACCTCGTCCGCGCATTTGATAAAAGGATGATCAATATCCATCCGGCCTTACTCCCCAAATATGGGGGCAAAGGAATGTACGGGATGCATGTACATCGTGCGGTGAAAGCAGCCAAAGAATCCTATTCTGGCATCACCATCCACTATGTCAATGAGCACTATGATGAGGGACAGGCGATCTTCCAGGCCCAATGCGCCATCGCCGAAACCGACGAAGCGGAAGACATTGCCAAAAAGGTCCAGCAACTTGAACACCAGCATTTTGCACAAGTAATTGAAGAACTGTTGACCAAACACTGATACCATGAAATATTTCCTGCTCTTATTGCTGATCGGCTGTAGTCTATCTCCAGCCGCCCTCGCTCAAGAAAACTGGCGCAAACTGGTCAAAAAAGGCGAACTCCGATTTGAGCAGGCCAACTTTACTCAGGCTGCTGAATTTTACTACAGCGCCTGGCAGCAAAAAAAGAGTAAAACGGAATACCTCTACCGGGCCGGCGAATGCTACGCCAATCAACGCAACTACCAAAAGGCCAGCCAAATTTTTGGTGAACTGCTCAAAGAACGTACGAAGTTCCCCCTCGCTCCATTTTATTATGCCCAATCCCTCAAACAAGAAGGTAAATACGAAATCGCGGAGGTCGCCTTTCAGGATTTTATACAAAATTATGGAGGAAACGATAAGGAGGACATGCAAAAGCGGGTGGACAATGAGCTATTGGGCTGCCAACTGGGCCTAAAGGCCAGCGAAGCACTACCGCCCAACGCCGTCGTCCTCGAAAATCCAGGCGAGAACATCAACACCGTCGCCACAGAATTTGCCCCCGTCCCCTTCTCCGATGATATTCTCTATTTCAGCTCCAATATGAAGAAAAAGAAGGTGCACATCTACCGCTCCCAACGCAAAGCGGGCACCTGGACCAATGCCGTAGAACCCGTATTTCCCAATATGCCCGACGGCCACTTCGGCAACGGGACCTTCACCCCCGACGGCAAACGCTTTTAATTCACCAACAGCCGGGCCGACCGCTACTGGAACGGCAACTATTCCGAGTGTGACCTCTACGTGACCAGCAGAGAAGGCAATGCCTGGACGGAACCCCGAAAACTTCGCGATTACATCAAAATGGATGGCAAAACTGCCACTCAACCCTTTGTGACCCACATCGATGACAAAGAAATTCTGTATTACGTCACCAATCGTGTCGGTGGTCAAGGTGGAATGGACATCTGGTATACAACCCGCGAAATAGACAGCGAAGACTTTGATTTTACCCTCCCACAAAATGCTGGCCCAACCATTAATACTCCCGGCGATGAGGTGACGCCTTACTATGATGTGAGAGAGCAAACCCTCTACTTCAGCTCTAATGGCCACCCCTCGGTTGGAGGGCTGGATGTCTACAAAGCTAAAGGGGCCGAAGAAAACTGGGAAGAAGCCGAGCGCCTCCCAACGCCGTTCAACTCTAGTGCCGATGATTATTATTTCCATCGCAATAAGTCTGGAACGGGGGGCTTTCTAGTCTCTAACCGCCTCTTTGACCTGGAAAAAATAGAAACGACTCAGGATGATATTTTCACCTTCTCTAGCCCGATGAGCATTCCGTTTGTTCTGGGGAAATTGTGGGATAAAGAAAACCAGGAAATCATGCGAGAGGTACGGGTAGCTCTTTACGAGATTAAGGACCGGGGGAAAAAGCGACTGTTGAATGCTCAAATATTCAAAGAGGGCAGCTTCGAATTCGGCCTGCTGGCTAATCGGAATTATCGGCTGGTGGCGACCAAGAGAGGCTACGCTCCTAGCACGGTTGAATTCAACACCAACGACCCTCAAGCCGCCAATAGTTATCAGTTGGATATTGAACTGGACCAAGCCGGCCTGGCCAGCAGTGGGGAATTGAAAGAACCTGTTTTCCAACAGTCCAAATCCCAAAAATTGCCCACCACCCAGACTACTGACGACAAGACAAACAAAATCGACAACAGTACTGCATCGCTCGAAGAGCGACCAGTGATGACTTCTTCGAAATCAACCTATACTTCGCCCACTAACAGTACTACTCAAGCTGCTTCCTCCCCAAAGCCTCGCTACAAGCGTTATGATGTTAGCTCTGATGCTCCCAAGCACCAGGGTATCTACTACAAGGTTCAATTCACGGTTGTCGTAGGCTACAACGAATCAAATCCGATTTTCGACAAGGTAAGGGATAAGGGACGACTGGATACAGAATTCATCAAAGAGAAAGGCTGGACGCGGGTACTGCTCGCCGACTTTTTCTCCGTCACAGAGGCCCGTCGTCTCTCGGAGGAGCTGCGCCAGCTGGGATTCCCCGATGCATTCATCGTCAAATACCGCAATGGAAGGCGGCTTTCCTACTGATCCCAACTGGCTATTAGGTAGCTATTAAGCCGTACCAGCAGCAGCTTCCGCCAGTTGCGCAATGGTCCCCTCAGCCCGTTGTAGAGCTGCCTCTTTGCCGAACATCAACTGGGTGGCATCTATAAAGTGAATGTCTGTAATTCCTAAAAAGGTCAAAAACTGCTTCACATAGTCAGAAGCAAAATCAATCTCACTCCTAAACCCCGTACCGCCACTAGCAACGACTACGTAAGCCTTCTTGCCTTCCAACAAACCTTTGGGGCCTTCCTCCGAGTATTTAAAAGTAACCCCCACTCGGGCAATCAAATCAAAGTAAGCCTTCATCGCACCAGGAACCCCGAAATTGTAAATGGGTACACCAAATACCAAAGTATCCGCCTCCTGCCACTCCTGGACATAGCGATCAGATTCAGAAAGCAACTGCTTTTGTTCTTCGCTCAAATCCGCGGGCGGCGTGTAGAAAGCCGTTACCATGTCTTCACTAATCAGCGATACTCCTTTGCTGAGGTCGCGCTCCACGATTTGATCGTGCTCAGTGGTGATGCTGTTGATAAATTTTTCAACCATTTGTCTACTTACAGACTGCGCTATATCTTTCACGCTAGCGTTAATCTTCAGAATTTTCATTGTGTTAACTGTTTTAAAGTGGTTAAATTAATTTAGAATGACTGTTCTCAATTAATAATCGATGTTATAACATTGATTATTGTGTAAGGTTTAATAATTTTAGAAAAATTTAGAGTATAGCAGCAATTTCTAGGGGAATAACTTGCGGTTGAAGAGTGATTTGGGGAGTGGACAACACAAAATATTTACAAAAGCAAACTCCCAAACCGTTCATTGAAGCCGACGATGCCCTGTAGGCCGCCACTGTGTACGACCAGAATGGTTGACCCTTTAGGGAAATAGCCTTGGCGGAGCAGGTCGAAAAGGCCGAAGAAGAGCTTACCAGTGTAGACAGGATCGAGGGGGATGCCTGTGCGGGTGCGGAAGGTGTTGATGAAATCGATCAGCTCGGGGCGGTGGCGGGCGTAGCCCCCGAAGTGATAGTCAGTGTTGATGTGCCAGCGGCCCTGGTAGCGTTCAGCCTTCGGCCCCAATAAGCCCTGAATCTCCTGGCGATGGAAGTCGCCCTTGAGGACGGAGAAGCCGAGGGCTTGCTCGTCGGCTTGCAGGGCAGTGATCATGCCAGCCAGGGTGCCGCCGGTGCCGCAGGCAGCGCAGTAGTAGTCGATGGTTTGGGGAGCGAGCTGTTGGCGAGCTTCTTCGACCAGCTCGGCGCAGCCGGGGAGCGCCAAGGCGTTGGTCCCGCCTTCGGGTAGGAAGTAATAGGCCTCCTGGAAGGGGGCTAGTGAAGCGTGTAGGGCGGCTTTGTCGCGGTAGGCGATACGGCTGACGAAGTGGAGCTGCATGCCCTGCTGCTGGGCGAAGCGGAGGGTAGCGTTGAGAGGCGATGTAGGCTCACCGCGAACGATGCCAACGGTGGATAAGCCCAGAAGCTGGCCGACGGCGGCAACGGCATAGAGGTGATTGGAATAGGCGCCACCGAAGGTCAGTAGGCCAGATTTCCCCTGTCGCTGGGCCTCAATCAGGTTGTATTTCAGTTTGCGCCATTTGTTCCCTCCTACGGTCTGATGTAACAAATCTTCCCGCTTTACAAAAACGCGATAACCTCCTTCAAACCAGTGCCCAGCGGCCAGTTCCTGAAGTAAGCTCGGAGAAAAATTAATATTTAAACAATTTTCATTCAAAAAAATCCGTTTTTCATCCTGTCACTAAACATATGGCATTAATATTGCTATATATAAAGCCAAAGTTATATACCAACTAACTACATTTGCTTTACCCCCCACGGCCTCGTGCCATAACCCCCTTTTTGAAACCATCACTCCAATGCTATAGGTAGATCCTGAGGTTTTTTGGGTCCACTTTCTGGCTACTAAATTACCCCTCATGTGATCTAGCGAAGGCTGTCACTTAGAACTTTATAACATAATTTTTATTATACGTTATAAGTACATATTATCAGAACAACCATTTTTAGACTAAATAACCAAGAGCGATGAAGAAGCTTAAAATCAAAGTTGAGACGGTAAAGGTAAAAAGTTTTGTAACCTCCTCACGCAATGGCCTGAAGAGTAAGGCAAAATTAAACGACGGTGGTTACACCTGGGTAGGCTAAAATTGACATAGAAAATAGGGAGTCCCCTTTTGGCGACTCCCCGAGTATACTGCTTCTGGTTTTAAACGTTTTATGGACTGGTCGGTTACCAGTCTGAGGACCAGCCAAAGTAGAACTTAATCTCTCCGAAAGGAGCGGATAAATCCGAATCGCTAACGCCGGGCAGCTCTACGTCCATTGCGAAGCGATAGCCGCCGTCGATTCCAATTCGGAACCATTGGAAAATATTGAGTTCCAATCCCACCGAAGGCTGGAGAATAAACATCCGGTCTTGATCTCCATCATCCAATCTCATTCTTCCACTTCCTGTCAGTAACATGAATTTGGGATGCAGCAACTTGTAAGGTTTAATAGCATAGCCCAACATCAAGCCGTTGTAGCGCATATCAAGGCGCTGATTATTCAGTCTAGTAAGTTCTTTATCCGTATCCACTCTGTACCAACCATATCCAATGAATAGAGAACGGTTGAATTCCAATCCGATGTTTCCTCCTCCGAATGCGGTATAGTCATCATCAAACTTGGTGAAATTGGTCGCAGGACCGCCCCAGATACCAGTAATATCCAAATTGCTAAATAAGGTTTGCTCACGTTGAGCAAATACGCTGAGGCACAGACAGCAAGCTAAAAAAGAAAGAATGATCTTTTTCATTTGGTTAAGTTTTTACATTTGAGAATCGTAGTGAGAGCCGGTTTAAACCGATACTTTACCTAATAGACAAAGCACAATGGAAAGGGTTGCACAAACAAAAAGCCCCAGAGCAAATGCTATCGCTCTGGGGCTTCTTGGCTGATAGGACCAACTGCCTATGGTCGAATAATCATCAGTCGCTTGGTGGTAATGGTTTTACCTCTCTCGTTAACCAAAGAGTAAAGGTAGGTCCCTTTGCGCATTTTGGACAGGTTGAGTTTAACAGTAAAATTACCTTGAATATCGTATTGCTCCTTCATCACCTCAACACCGAGAATGTTGTAGAGTTTCAGGGTATACTGGCCATTAGGCAGATTAACAAAGTCAAAACGCGCCTCATCAATCGCCGGATTGGGATAGGCATAAATATCTGCACGACCAGACTTAATGAATCCAGTCGTACTGCTGACCACATCTTTTTCAGCCTTGTATTCAACAGATAAAACCGAATCGTCTAATGGATTAATTGTCAATACTGCAATAGGCTCTTTGGCCTCGTTGCTCATAAAAGAATAGGTCGTTGTGGTATCTCCTCCCAGCATATCGGCCAGGCCGCCACCGCCTAAGAGTACGTCGGTAATGTCTTGCCAGATAGAGAAAGGTCCAAAGCCAATTTTAACATCCAAACGAGTTTCCTGGACTTGTATTTGCCGTACCCGCAAAACATCATAAGTCGCACCAGGAATCTCCAATTCCCCCCAGGCATCAACAAAGGTGTTGATCGTAGCACTGCGTCGAATCCGTAGAGAATCAGGAGTGACGGGGAGGCTATCGGTTAGTTCAGTGGGTAATTCTTCAATAGAAAACGGCAGTAAGAGATCGGCTTGGCTGTTATTGTTATCTAGATAATCCATCGGCGCACGACGCTCCACGAGCGCCGGATCGTACTTAGCCACCAATTGTAGATCAAACTGATCCAGTGGACGCCCAAAAAAGCCCTGCAACTCATAGGTCGAAGTATTTGAATCATAGTACAATTCCCCGACCTGCCCCAGCTCTACCAGAATGTTAGCCGAGCTAAAATCGCTGAAAGCTTGCCCCTCACTAGCCGGTTGAATCACGACCTCGCGGGCCAAGCCCTGTAAGTCACTAAAATCCCAACGCTGATCACCACCCGCCGCCGTGATACTAACATCGCCCGGCATGGCGTCGATAGCGGTACGCAATGTATCACCAACCTGCGGAAAGCTCTCATTGTCCACCGTAATTTGAGCGGAGAGGCTGTAGAGAAAAGTCAGGAACAAAAAGGAGAGTAAATATTGCTTCATTGCGCGTAGTTAATTTTTGTTGAGTACGATAGATAGGGCTTTGGGAATAAAATAAGAAATTGGAGTCGTTAGTTTTCAGTTTAATGGAGAAAGTTACGTCTTTTTGCTTTAAAATGCTTGTAGGCGGACCAATTTGCCATATTCTCCGTCCAACTTTAACAGTGTCTCATGGTTTCCTTGCTCAACAATCTGGCCGTTCTTGAAGACCGCAATCTGGTCAGCATGCTGGATGGTAGACAGCCGATGAGCGATGACGATGGCCGTCCGACCCTGCATAATGCGGCCCAGCGCCTCTTGCACCAACTGCTCAGACGCTGCGTCCAGCGCCGAGGTAGCCTCATCGAGGATGAGGAGCGGAGGATTCCGCAGGATCGCCCGGGCGATGGCCAGCCGCTGCCGTTGCCCCCCACTCAGCTTGCTCCCTCGATCCCCAATAATCGTCGCATAGCCCGATTCGGTGGCCTGAATAAAATCGTGGGCATTAGCAATCCGAGCTGCCGCCTCGACCGCCTCCCGATCTACATCCGTCGCCCCAAAGACGATGTTGTTATAAATGCTGTCATTAAACAAGATCGCCTCCTGCGATACCATGCCCATCAGCCCACGCAGCGCCTTGAGTTGGTATTTTCGTATGTCTTGCCCGTCCAATAAAATCCGCCCTCGGGTAGGATCGTAAAACCGGGTAATGAGATCAACCAGGGTGGATTTGCCAGCGCCGGAGGCGCCTACGAGGGCCAGGGTTTGCCCCTTCGGAATACGTAGGGTAATGTTTTTCAACACCTCCCCCTCTTGCTCATTATAGGCAAAATACAGCTGCTCAATGGCCAACTCCCGCTCAAAGCCCGGCAGCGGCAGCGGCTCCGCCGCTTCTTCGATGCGATCCTTAGCCAGCAGGACTTCATCAATGCGGTCCAGGGCGGCAACGCCCTTTTGGATATTGTAAAAGGCTGAGGAGAAGGACTTAGCGGGGTTGATGACGTTGAAAAAGGCGAAGAGAAAGGAAAAGAAGGTAGCGGCATCCAAATCGCCGGCGAAGACTTGGCGAGAACCGTACCAGAGCAGGACGGCTACGACGGCGATTCCCAGAAATTCGGTAAGTGGCGATGAGAGGTCCCGGCGATGCAGTAGGCGGTTGAGCAGGCGGCGATAGCCGTCGTTTTCGCCCCCAAACTTAGTCTTCAAATAGTCTTGAGCGTTAAATCCCTTGATGATATTGAGCCCCCCCAGGCTCTCCTCGACGATGGCCATGAGGCTACCCAGCTTCTCTTGTACCTGCGAAGAAGTGGCCTTGAGCGTGCGGGAGATGCCGCCAATCAAGGTGCCGGTGATGAGCAGCAGCAGCAGTACGAACAAGGTCAGCGAGGGGCTGACGATGAGCATATAAAGCAGGCAGCCGATGATGATCAGCGGCTCGCGGAAGACGGCTTCAAGTACATTGAGAATGCTCCATTCGACTTCTTGCACATCGGAGGCCATGCGGGCCATTAGGTCGCCTTTGCGTTCATTAGAAAAATAGGCCAGCGGCAACTGGAGGAGCTGCCCGAAGAGCTGTCCCCGCAGATCACGGACAATGCCGTTGCGAACGGAGGCCATGAAGTAGAGCGAGAGGTAGCGAAAGAGGTTTTTGCAGAAAAAGAGGGCGACGATGAGTAGGCAGATGTAGATCAGGGCCTTTTCCTCGCCTTGCTGCTCGATGAGTTGGCTGAGTTGGTATTTGGCCCCGTCGATGAGGCCGGCCAGGCCGGTGGAGGTGGGCGGCTCGGTGATGCGCGGCACCTCGTTGAAGAGGATTTGCAGAAAGGGAATAATCGCCGGGACGCTCACCACGGTAAAAACCGCCATCATTAGGTTACTAAAGATGTTGAGGAATACATTGCGACGGTAAGGCCGCAGGTAACGGAGTAGGCGACGTAAGTTCTGCATGGCGTTACTTGAGCTGCAAAATTAGCATAAGCAATGAAAACAAATCACCTATAAATCGTTTTACTACAATAAAGCCGCATTATTTTTGGTTGTTTTTCTACAAAAAGTTATCGTTATCCAAAACTAAACATCCCATGAGCATCAAATCAGGCAGTATAGCCCTGCTTCTCGCCCTTTTATTCCCCTTTTCTTTAAAGGCACAAGGCCATCCCTTTCCACCAGGTCTTTATTGTTCCGCAGAATCACTGCAAGAGAAAAAACCTGACTTCACTTTTGATGAAGTAGAAATCGATGAAGGCAAGAACTACGAATTCAACTTATTATTGCACAATTCTAACCTTATAGGACAATCAACCAATGTCAGAGAGGACTATCTCAATAGTGTTTATATAGAAAGAGTTATGCTTAGAGACAGTGTAGCAGGTCCTCAAAAGCTCGATATTTCGAAAATAAAGGCCGTTGCTACAAAGGAAAGTCTATTCTTCAGAATAAATGCAGCTTTGATCAAAAGGAAAGCATTTGATCTGAGGCGCTTTACGGGTAAAAAAGCTAATATGTTTGTCCGGGCGCAAAAAATAGGACAACTCTGCCACATCACGCAGGAAAGTATACAATCCAGTTCTGCCATGGATAATAGACCCGCTAGGGCGAAAAGCAGAAGCAGAGACAGGTATAGCGCGAATCAATTCATCTACAGCATTCCGCAAGGCAGGCTACGCCCTTACGGCCCAACAGCGATGGAGCTGGCCATCGCCGATGATGAAAAGCTCTTAGCTCATTTCAAGAAAAACGAGGATAAGAAAAACCAATTATTCCTCTACCTCCTCAAATACAACGAACGGAATAAGCTGTAGCGCTCGCTACTCTTTTTTCTCTTTCAAATCCATCATATTAAGGAAGCCGGTGTGGAAATCACCTTCCCGGAATTTCTCTTCCTTCATCAGCCGCTGGTGGAAGGGAACCGTTGTTTTAATCCCTTCGACAATAAATTCGTCCAATGCCCGCTCCATTTTGGTGATGCACTCCTCGCGGGTCTGCGCCCGGCAGATCAACTTGGCGATCATAGAATCGTAGTGCGGGGGAATAACGTAGCCAGCGTAGACATGGGTATCGACGCGAACACCATGTCCTTTAGGGCTGTGAAAAGAAGTGATTTTACCTGGACTGGGGCGGAAGCCATTGAAAGGGTCTTCCGCGTTGATCCGACATTCGATGGCGTGCATAGTAGGCTCGTAATTCTTACCAGAAATTGGAATGCCCCAGGCAATTTTGATTTGTTCTTTGATGAGGTCATGGTCGATGACTTCTTCCGTAACAGTGTGCTCCACCTGAATACGGGTATTCATTTCCATGAAATAGAATTTTCGGTATTTATCGACCAAAAATTCGACCGTGCCAACGCCTTCGTAATTGATGGCTTCGCCCGCTTGGATAGCGGCTTCGCCCATTTCCTTACGCAACTCCGGCGTCATAAAGGGCGAAGGAGATTCTTCGACCAGCTTCTGGTGGCGGCGCTGGATAGAGCAGTCGCGCTCGGAAAGGTGGCAAACCGTTCCATTTTGATCTCCAGCGATTTGGATTTCGATGTGTCGGGGTTCCTCGATGAATTTCTCGATGTAAATTCCATCGTTGCCGAAGGCAGCGCCGGCCTCTTGGCGAGCGCGGTCCCAGTTATTTTCAAACTCCTCGGGTTTCCAGACGATACGCATGCCTCGCCCACCTCCGCCAGCCGTAGCCTTGAGGATGATCGGATAGCCAATTTTTTTAGCGGTCTTCAACCCTTGCTTGACATCCTTAACCAGGCCTTCCGAGCCGGGCACCACCGGCACGCCGGCTTTAATCATGGTTTCTTTGGCCGTAATCTTATCCCCCATCTTGCGAATCTGAGCGGGGGTAGGACCAATGAATTTAATCCCGTACTCCGCACAAACCTCCGCAAAATCGGCGTTCTCTGCCAAAAAACCGTAGCCCGGATGCACCGCATCTGCGTTGGTTATTTCGACAGCCGCCATGATTTTGGGGATGCTGAGGTAGGATTCAGCAGAAGAAGGAGGGCCGATACAGACAGCCTCGTCGGCAAAGCGTACGTGCAGGCTTTCGCGATCAGCCGTGGAGTATACAGCGACGGTTTTGATTCCCATTTCCTTGCAGGTTCTAATAATCCGCAGGGCAATCTCACCGCGATTTGCGATCAATATTTTCTTGAACATAGTTTTTGATTAGGCTTAGGTACAACAATCCCTCTCATATCGAGCCCTTGTCTTCGGACAAGCTGGCCGATCATCAACCATTGGGGTCGACAGTAAAGAGTACCTGATCATATTCGACGGGCGTAGCGTCGTCGATCAGCACTTCTACGATTTTACCACTAATTTCAGACTCGATTTCATTAAACAGTTTCATCGCCTCTACGATACAGACCACCTGACCGACTTCGACCGACTGGCCGGGCTTGACATAGGCGGGTTTATCGGGAGAAGAAGAGCGGTAGAAAGTACCGACGATGGGAGATCGAATCTCTAGCAGTCCTGCATTTTCATCTGCGGCTTCTGGCGTAGGGCTAGCAGGAGGGGCCGCTGCAGGTGCAGCAGCAGGAGCCACTGGAACTGGAGGCACCTGAACGGTAGGAATGGGGGCCTGGACCGGAAGAATTTGTTGTTGAGGGGCAATAACTTTTGGGCTCCCTCCCTTACCATAATACTTTTTCGTTCTAATAGACAGTTCAATATCACCGCTTTTCATCTTAAATTCGGTGAGGTTGGATTTGTTAATGAGCTTAATCAGCTCTTGAATTTCTTTAAAATTCATCTCCATAGGTGTGTTAGTTTGAATGCTCCGGCAAGGGGCCGAAGGAAGTTATTGTTTTACACGTTCAACATAGGAGCCCGTCTTTGTATCAACCTTTACTACATCCCCCTCATTGATAAACAGCGGTACTTTGATCTCGGCACCCGTTTCGGTAGTGGCGGGCTTCAGCGTGTTGGTTGCCGTATCGCCTCTGAGCCCTGGTTCGGTGTAGGTAACAGTCAAAGTAATATACTGCGGCATGTCCAGGGTCAGTGGAGAATCATCTTTAGTGTTAAAGAGCACTTCTACCTGTTCGCCTTCTTTCATTAATTTGGGGTTGTCAATCAATTTTTCGGGCAAGGCTACCTGCTCATAGGTTTCATTGTCCATGAAGTGGTAGCCAAAATCATCATTGTACAAGTATTGGAATTTTCGTCTTTCGACTCTAACGACGTCAATCTTGTGTCCGGCGGGAAAGGTGTTGTCAACCACCTTGCCGCTAGTCAGGCTTTTCAGTTTAGTACGTACAAAGGCATTGCCTTTCCCGGGCTTAACATGCTGAAATTCAACTACCGAGTAAACATCATGGTTGTAGTTGATGCACAATCCGTTACGGATGTCCGAAGTATTAGCCATGAGAAGTTAATTGTTTAAATAAAAAATTTGGTGCAAAGATAGGAAAATACGTGAAATTTCTTTGCAACTAGTATGCCCATTTGAGGAGGACGGCCCCCCAGGTAAATCCGCCGCCGAAGGCAGTGAGGATAATGTGATCGCCCTTTTGGAGTTGATCTTCATAATCCCATAAACACAGCGGCAAAGTACCAGCTGTCGTATTACCGTATTTTTGAATATTTAGCATCACCCGCTCCATCGGAAAATCTAGCTGATCGGCAACCGACTTGATGATTCGGATATTGGCTTGATGAGGTACGACCCAGCGAATATCATCCTTGCTCAGGCCGTTGCGCTCTATAACTTCATTCACCGTACTGGTCATCCCCTTCACCGCAGCCTTAAACACCGGCCGGCCTTCCTGGTAAACATAATGCTCGTTGGCCGCCACCGTCGCCGCCGAAGCGGGCTTAAGCGAACCTCCTGCCTTCATATGCAAATGGTGCCGACCGTGACCATCGCCCTTCAATACCGCATCAACCAAACCATGGCCCGACTCATCCGGCTCTAATAAAACCGCTCCACCTCCATCACCAAAGATGACACAAGTCGCACGATCGCTGTAATTAATAATCGAAGACATCATATCAGCACCAACCACAACGACCTTTTTGTAAGTCCCTGTCTCCACAAACTTGGAGCCGGTAGTCAAGGCATACAAAAACCCCGAACAAGCTGCATTAATATCAAAGCCAAAAGCATTACTGGCTCCAACCTTATCGCAGATGGTATTGGCCGTATCCGGAAACATCATGTCTGCAGTGACCGTAGCGCAGATCAGTAGCTCGATTTCCTCCGCCTTGGTGTTTGTTTTTTCTAAAAGCCCTTTAACAGCCTCTACCGCCATATCCGAGGTAGCTAGACCATCGCCCTTTAGTATTCGTCGCTCCTGAATGCCGGTTCTGCTCTGAATCCATTCGTCTGTCGTATCGACCATCCCCTCCAACTCCTTGTTAGTCAGCACGTAATCCGGTACGTATCCACAGACTCCGGTAATTGCAGCTAGTTTTCCAGACATAATAATGTGTACTTGTTTGATCTAAAGTTTGGCAAGGTATAAAAAATGTCGGATAAGTTTATACAATCAATCGATGTACAACACCGGGATTAAGGTGCAAAAAAATAAACAAATTACAGTGAATTATAATATGTGGTATCATATTTGCTTTAAATGTAATATTTAAACTCCTCCTATTATGATGAAACGCTTATTTTTCCTGCTGCTGACCCTACCGCTTTTTCTGGGTTCAAGCAGTACAAGTACAAAAGTCAACTTTTACAAAGGCAATCTGACTAAAGCTAAAGAGAGGGCCGCTCAAGAGGGGAAGTTGTACTTTGTCGATTTTATGGCCCGCTGGTGTATGCCTTGCCGCTGGATGGATGAGACGACCTTCTCCGATGCCCGCGTCGCCCGCTACATCAGTGATCATTATATTCCGGTTAAAGTGGATATTGATGATTTTGACGGTTATGCCTACAAGCAAATGTACGATATTAAGTTGCTGCCCTCCATTATGATTTTCAATGCCAAAGGAGAGGTGGTAGCCAAGTACGAAGAATCGCTCCCTCCGTCCAAACTGCTTAAGATTTTAGCGAAATACAATACGCCCGAGAACCGCATCGGCGATGCCTCGCGGCCGCTTCCGTTGATGCGGGAAGAGGTGCCAACAGAAAGTTACGTCGAGCAAGCCCCTAGCCGTCCGGTGCCTTATACGCGCCCCAGCCTCCCCGTAGAGACTACGCCTGCACCCCGCATTCAGACGGCGCCGCCGGTTCAGATGGCCCCCCGGCCCAACATTCCCAAGCAAGAAACGCCTATTTACAATACATCATCTTCTACATCAATTACTAGAACAAACACCACCAACCCAAGCGTCGACGAATTGGCTCAAGGCCTCTACCGTTTCAAAGTTTCGCGGCAGGCCTCCCAAGGCTTTAGTGTCCAGATTGGCGTATTTGGCCAGTATGGCAATGTCCTGCGGGAAGCCGCTAAGCTGGAAGAGCTGTTCAACCAGCCGATCATTGTACAGATCGGCGACCTCAACGGCAAGACCGTCTACAAGGTCATGGTCGGAGAGTTCAGCTCCCGCGAAGCCGCTGTCAGCTATCGTGAGCAAATGAAGCGACAGAAAGTCAATGGCATCATCAAAGACCTTTCTACGATGGGCTGATGCTGCCAACTGCGTAGTTAACGACGTAAAACCTGCTCTCGGGCAGGTTTTTTTATGCCTAGACTTTTAGGTTTCCTCCCCAGGGTGTACTTTTACGCCATGTCCAGCCTACTTATCCGCAACATCAAGCAACTGGTGGGGATCGACCCGCCGCAAGCGCCCCTCCGGGGCTCCACCCTCCAACAACTCCATAGCCTCCACCAAGCCTGGCTGCTCATCGAAGGCGAGCGCATCGCCGATTTTGGTCCGATGGCCAGCTGCCCTGATCGGGCCGACCAGCAGATCGACGCCAGCGGCCGGATGCTCTTCCCCAGCTGGTGCGACTCGCATAGCCACCTGGTCTTCGCCGCCAGCCGCGAAGGCGAGTTTGTGGATCGGATCAAGGGGCTGTCCTACGCCGAGATTGCGGCCAAAGGCGGGGGAATTCTCAACTCGGCGCGACGCCTTCAGGCGACGTCGGAGGAGGACTTGCTGGAGGCGGCCTACGCTCGGCTGTTGGAGGTGCAGGCCGGGGGAACGGGCGCGCTGGAGATCAAGAGCGGCTATGGGTTGACGCTGGACAGTGAGCTGAAGATGCTGCGGGTGATCCGCCGGCTGCGGGAGCGCAGCTCGTTGAGCATTAAAGCCACTTTTTTGGGGGCTCATGCCCTGCCGAAGGCTTTTGCCGATCGCAGGGAGGACTATCTGCGCTTGATTATTGAGGAAATGCTGCCACGTATTGCCGACGAAGGCCTGGCGGATTACATCGATGTCTTTTGCGAAAAGGGCTTTTTCAGCGTCCCTGAGGCCGAAGCCATCATGGAAGCTGGACAGCGTTATGGCCTCAAAGCCAAGATTCACACCAACCAATTTACCATGATGGGCGGTATTCAGGCCGCCGTGGCCCACCAAGCCATCTCTGTAGATCATCTCGAAGTCGTCAACGACGAAGAAATGGAATGCCTACGGACCTCTTCTACCCTTCCCACCCTACTGCCTTCGGCCCCATTCTTCCTCAATGACCACTATCCACCCGCCCGCAAAATGATCGACGCCGGCCTCCCCGTCGTTCTGGCCAGCGATTACAACCCCGGCACCACGCCTTCCGGCTACATGCCCTTTGTTCTCTCTTTGGCCTGCATTAAGCTAAGAATGACCCCCGAAGAGGCCATCAACGCTGCGACCATCAACGGCGCCTGCGCCATGGAACTGCAAGATCAACTGGGCAGCATCAGCAAGGGAAAAATCGCCAATTTATTTTTAACCCAAAAAATCCCCTCTATCGCCTACCTGCCCTATGCCTTTGGCAGCCGCCTGGTCGATCAGATCATTCTACGCGGGCAGCTTAGCCATTCTGCCTAAAATCTGACTTTTGAACGCTTTAGCAGGGCAATATTTGGCAATCCACATCAGTTATATCAATTTGTAG
>JBCDGZ010000107.1:0-28418 GCA_038750655.1 Bacteroidota bacterium
CTGAAATCTTTTGCAGATTTCAGGCTTTTTCTATTGGGAGACTGTATTCTCGTTCAAATGATTGTACCTTTATCCTTATAAGCTCGTGTCCAACGCCTTTGAAAACTTAAAACATGAAACGCCTTTTACTCCTCTTTACCCTTGCCCTGTGTGGCCTTATTCCTCGTGCGCAAGCGCAGTGCGGTACGCTACAATTAGGAATTGTCATTACCAACCAGGAAGATGTCGACAGCTTTGCCATCCGCTATCCCAACTGTACCCAGATTATGGGTGACCTGACCATTGCTGGAAAGACCCACCTCGGGGAGCCTTTCCCCGGTACTCCCATCAGTAATTTACAAGGACTCAATCAGGTTAAAATCATTGAAGCGAACCTTGTAATCCGACAATGCGATAGCCTGGCCGATCTGAGGGGCTTGGAAGGGATAGAAGAAATTCACCGCGATCTCCACCTGAATGATAACAGTGGGCTGGTTAGCCTGGAGGGCTTGAATAATTTGCGTACGGTGAGAGATGTGGTGGTGGAACGACCGCGCTTTACTGACTTTACGGGACTGGATAGCCTGAGCGAGGTCATCCGTTCCCTCAATGTCGAAGAGCTATACTTTCATCCCTTTAGTTTTAAGGGCTTGGAGCAGCTGAAGAGTATCGGGCAGAATCTCCACATCGATAAAGCGCCGACGCTGACCAGCATGGCGGGCTTAAAAAACCTGGAAACGATTGGGCTAAGCTTGGTCATCCAATCTGCCAGGGACTTGAGTTATTTGGGTATGGAGCAGCTGCAGTCCATTGGAGGAGAATTTTTCATCAATCTGGTGGATTCGCTCGAAGATTTTTCTGGAATGGGCCAACTACGCAGTATTGATGGTAATTTTACCATCGGAAAGCTGGATGCTCTTAAGCGTTTTGATGGATTAGAAAGCCTGGAAAGCATTGGGGAAAATTTTTATTTGGGATACAAAATTCAGGGGGATCATGCCAGCGGGCTGGCCAAGCTCCAATCCGTAGGCGGAAACTTTGAACTCAAAATGTACATGGAAAATACCGGAGGTCTGGAGCAGCTGCAATACGTCGGCGGAGATTGCCACATCGATGCCCATTTTCCGGAGGGCGCAGCGGCCTTTGGCCAGCTCGCTGAAGTGGGCGGCGACCTAAACATCGATCTCACTGATCGCCCCCTTACCCAACTCTACTCCATGCCCAACCTAACCAAAGTCGGCAAAGACCTTACGATATTCAGAGGCTATCAGCTGCGCGACCTCCACGGCCTTCATAAGCTCAAAGAGATTGGCGAAGAACTGACCCTTCAATTCCTCAGTCACATCACTGATTTCTCTGGGCTGGATAGCCTGCAAAGTGTGGATAAAATCACCCTGATCCGCGCCAATTCCCTACAAAACTTCTATGGCCTAGAAGCCCTGCAAACTGTGGATAAATTCCAGATCGAAAGTTGTCTAACCCTCCGAACACTCGAAGGCATGGAGCCCTTTGACCAGCTCTCTCAGCTCGAATTGATGGGAAACGACTCGCTGAATGATATTTCTGCCATCCGCAATATTCCTCCCAGTACGCTCAATTATCTCCTCCTCAGAAATAACCCTAAGCTGTCCGTATGCCACGAATTGAACATCTGTAACTACCTCCACGACGGCGGCGGCAACAGTATATTCGACAACGCTCCGGGCTGTAACAGTTTTTACGAGGTGCTGGACAATTGTGAGGACTACCTACGACTGCATTATCAACTCTTCTACGACCTCAACCAGAACAAACGCAAGGACAGCCTGGAAGCCTTTCTCCCCGGGGCCTGCATCTACATCGCCCCCCTCAACTACAAGGCCCTCCAATCCCCCGATAAGATAGGACAGCTTTTCGTAGAAGAGGGCAGCTATACCGTCTCCTACGACCCCAGCTGTAGCCCCGAATGGGGCCTGAGCACCGACAGCAGCAGTTATCAAGTGAGCGTGGACTATACTCAAGCTACGGACACTTTGCAATTTGGACTTTATCCTACCGTAAAAATCTCCGAAGTCATCGCCTCGGTACACGTCCCAACGGTCCGCTGCGGCACTTCGGGTGCCTTTGAGGTCCATGCGCATAATTTAGGAACCACCGTTGCGGAAGGAACCCTGTGGCTAGAACTGAAAAACGACATCGAATTTTCGGCGGCTATTGATTCTTTTGATGTCAATGAGGACGATGAGCGATTTGGTTGGCACTTTACCAACCTGACCCCAGGGTACTCTATCGGAAAAAAGATCAGTCTGCAAGTCCCCATTTCGGTGGGCAGCCCCCTACAGCTCGATGCCTATGTGGAATATACCGATGATAATGGGGCTCAGCTCTCCCAGACCTTCGAACAGACAAGTACCATCCTCTGCGCCTACGACCCTAACGATAAGCTGGTCACGCCCGGCCGCGATAACCACTATACCCTATTTGAAGAAGACCTTTTTTACACCATCCGCTTCCAAAATACCGGAAATGCCGAAGCCTATGATGTTTTCATTCGCGATACACTTGACTCGCAACTCGATTACAGCAGCTTTCGCGTATTAGGCACCAGCCATCCGGAGCAGTTGCAAACCCTGGTGGAAGATGACCGCCATCTTCTTTTTGAATTCAAAAATATTTTTCTGCCCGACAGCACCAGCGACTTCGAAGGCAGCCAAGGCTATGTCAGCTATCGGATCAGTCCGCTGCCTGGCTTGCCGGAGCAAACTGAGATCAACAACTCGGCGAGCATCTACTTTGATTTCAACCCTCCAATCCACACCAATCTCACCAGAAACATCCTAGTCAGTGAGCTGGTTAATGTAAGCGATCCGCCTTCGGCTGCCCCCTATGCCATTTCCATCTCCCCTAATCCAACCAACGGCGAGGTACAGATCAAAAGCCTTGATTGGAAAGCCGCACAGCTAAAACTCATGGATAGTAGTGGGCAATTGCTGTTGCAAGGCCCTTTTAGTGGAGATGCCCTATTGGATATGGAAGATTTTCCGGACGGATTGTATTTCCTCTCAATTTCTACAGAGCAGGATATATCCACCCACAAATTGCTCAAATTGACCCAATAAGCCTTCAGCAGCGAAGTTTGTTAGACGCCTACGGTACTCAGCAGCTTCGCCATACGCTGTTGCAGGCCGAGCGCGGAGGCCCTGGCCGCCTCTGCAAAGTCCTCGCCGGAGCTGGCGAAGATGATCCCCCGCGAGGAGTTGACCAGTAAGCCACACTTATCATTCAGGCCGTACTGCGAGAGCCCCTCCAAATCGCCCCCCTGGGCGCCTACGCCGGGAACGAGCAGAAAGTTGTCAGGGGCGATGGCCCGGATGGCCTTAAATTGCTCAGGATGGGTCGCACCGACGACGAACATCATCTGATCCAGATTGCCCCAGTGCTGGGCCTTGCGCATCACTTTTTCGAACAGGGGCTGGCCGGCCTCTTGCGAGGTCATTTGGAAATCTTGGCTGCCTTTATTAGAAGTCAGGGCCAGGAGGATGACCCATTTGTTGTCAAACGCTAAGAAGGGCTGTACGGAGTCGATACCCATGTAGGGAGCGACAGTTACCGCGTCGAAGTCCATCGTTTCGAAGAAGGCTTTGGCGTAGAGGCGGGAGGTATTGCCGATGTCGCCGCGCTTAGCGTCCGCGATGGTGAAGTGAGTGTTGGGGATGTAACTTATAGTCTTACGTAGCGAACGCCAGCCCGCTTCTCCTCGCGACTCGTAAAAAGCAATGTTAGGCTTGTAGGCAACACAGAGGTCTTTGGTCGCATCGATAATGGCTTTGTTGAATTCAAATACCGGATCATCGAGGTGCTGTAGGTGTGGAGGGATACGCTCGTAATCAGAATCGAGGCCAACGCAGAGATAAGATTGTTTTTGACTAATTTGTTGAAAGAGGTCGTTTCGGGTCATACCGATGACAGGAGTATTAGGAGTGATTGAACTGTAAATACAGGGGCTTAGGTTACACCGTTGACGGCTTCGACACCAGCAATTTCTGGAATCTTGCTGCGCAGAGCTTGCTCGACACCTGCCTTCATCGTCATGGCAGACATGTTACAGGATTCGCAGTTGCCAAGCCATTTGATTTGAACTTGCATATCGTCGGTCACATCGACGACTTCAACGTTTCCACCATCGACGGCTAGGTGCGGACGGACGTCGTCCAAAGCGCGATCAATTCTTCCCATAAGTTCTTTTCTTTCCTCAGCTGACATAACGTTATCTATTGATTTATACACAATTATATATTTTTACCCAAAGAATAATTACAAACATCCACCTTGCAAAGATACTAAGAAGGTCTCGAAACTTCAATTAATGCCCTTAAATTAACCAAAGCTTAGTTGAATAACAATTCTTAGAGCTTAACGTTCACAACTGGAGTCGGAGGCCTCGACTCATTCCGCATAGCGACTTGAATGGCAGTCTGTTTGGCAATTTTTTCGAAGAATGCCCCTAGTGTGGGTTCATCCTCTCGTAAGATAGCCGGGAGGCCCTGATCGCCTGCCTCGCGAATCCCTTGGATCAGCGGCACCTGTCCAAGCAGAACGGATTTACTCAGCTTAGCCATTTCTTTACCTCCCCCTTCGCCAAAGATGAAATACTTATTATCGGGCAATTCTTTAGGGGTAAACCAGCTCATATTCTCCACCACTCCCAAAATCGGTACATCGACGGAAGGCAGTAAGAACATATTCATAGCCTTGATAGCATCGGCAATAGCGACCTGCTGCGGAGTGGTGACCAGCACAGCCCCGGTGACGGAGACGGTTTGCACGAGTGTTAGTTGAATGTCGCCGGTACCGGGAGGCAAGTCGACAACGAGATAATCCAGCTCTGGCCAGAGGCAATCGCGGAAGAATTGTTTGATGATGGCGGCCAGCCGGGGCCCGCGCAGGACGACGGCTTGCTCTGGTTCGATGATGAAGCCAATGGACATGACGTTGAGGCCGTAGGCTTGAAGCGGAACGATCTTGTGTCCGCCGTCCATTTCGCGCACTTGGGGGCGCTGCCCCTGCAAGCCCAGCATGGTTGGAATGGAAGGCCCGTAGAGGTCGGCATCGATCAGTCCGACTCTGGCGCCCAGCTTTTGCAATCCCAAGGCCAGGTTGACCGAAACGGTAGACTTCCCGACTCCGCCCTTTCCCGAGGCTACGGCAATGATATTGCGAACCTGTGGCATGCTGTTCCTGGCTGGTGGTGCCTGACGATTCAGCGCCATCATGTGCACATGTACTTGAGCGGTGGGATAAACGTCCTGAACGGCCTCCATACACGCAAAATTCAAGTCCTCCTTACCCGGCATCGTCATGGTCGGCAGTTCGAGGGTGAAGGAAATATTATTGCCGCTAATTTCAAGGTCTCTGACCATGTTGAGGCTGATTAAGTCCTGGTTCTTTCCGGGAACCATCACTTTAGTCAGTGCCTCAACCACCTTCGTTTTGTTAAACTCCATTACTTACCTTTTGAACTTTGGCGCAAAGGTACGAACTTATACTAATAATTTTTTAGAATATGTAGGGGACATTTTATTTTCTGAGCTGTGGTAAATTGCTACATTTGCAGGACGATGCAAATCCACAAAGATCTTTCGACATTACCCGCTTTTCGGAATGCTGCCCTTTCTATCGGTTCTTTTGACGGTGTCCATAAGGGGCACCAGAAGATCATTCAGCGGTTGCGGCAATTGGCCAAGGAGGTCAACGGCGAAAGTATCGTGATCACCTTTCACCCCCATCCTCGTCTGCTCCTCTATCCCGACGATCAGCGCCTGCGATTGTTGAATACGGTAGATGAAAAAGTAGAATTGCTGCGGCATTATGGCGTCGATCATGTCGTCATCGTTCAGTTCGACGAGACCTTTTCCCAGCAAAGTCCCGAGGAATACATTGAGCAGTTTTTGATCGAAAAATTCAATCCAAGTTGTATTGTCATTGGTTACGATCATCGCTTTGGACGCAACCGAGCGGGAAATATCGAATTGCTGCGATCCTACGCTGAGCGCAACAGTATTCGTATTGTAGAAATTGAAAAGCAGGAAGTTGAAGATATTGCGGTCAGTTCTACCAAAATTCGCAAGGCGCTCGAAGGAGGCGACATCAGTAACGCCACCCATTTTCAGGGCCATTATTTTTCTGTAACTGGAACGGTCGTACACGGCCAGAAACTGGGTAAATCGCTGGGCTTTCCCACCGCTAACCTCCAAATTGGGCACCGCCATAAGCTCATCCCTAAAGAAGGGGTCTACGCCGTCTACGTCTACCACAAAGAGCAACGTTACGATGCCATGCTCTACATTGGCCAACGCCCTACGATTGAAGACCACAACAAACGCAGCATTGAAGTCAATATTTTTGATTTCGAGCAGGACATCTATAGTCAGGAGTTGCGCATTGAATTTGTGGCGTTTATCCGCGAAGACCTTCAGCTCAGCGGGCTGGAGGCGCTAAAAGCACAATTAGCTAAAGACAAACGCAGTACCTTGGAGGTATTAAAAAAAAAGCAAGCTCCCGAGCAAAAACCAGCCCTTGAAGTCCCGGAAGTAGCCATTGTGATCCTAAATTACAATGGCCCCAAGCACCTGAGTCAGTTCCTACCTTCTGTGAAGGCCAGCACCTATACCAATTTCAAAATTTATGTAGTTGATAATGGTTCGACCGATAATTCGATTGCTGTTTTGGAAAAAGAATTTCCGGAGGTGCTCATCAAGGCGCTGCCCCAAAATTATGGCTTCGCGGAAGGATATAACCAAGGCTTGAAGGGCATTGAGGGGGATTACTATATTCTGTTGAATTCGGATGTGGAGGTGGAGCCAGGTTGGATTGAGCCGATTATTAAGCTAATGGAATCTGACGCGACAATTGGGGCCTGCCAGCCCAAGATTAATGCCTATCAAACCAAACAGTATTTCGAACACGCCGGGGCCAGCGGCGGTTGGATGGATCAACTGGGCTATCCTTTCTGTCGAGGTCGGCTGTTCCACGTCATCGAAGAAGATCAGGGGCAATACGACAGTCAGATGGAGGTCTTCTGGGCTTCGGGTGCAGCCATGTTTGTTCGTCCCAGGCTTTTCCAAGAGCTGGGCGGCTTCGACGGTGACTTTTTTGCGCATCTTGAAGAAATCGACCTTTGCTGGCGCATCAAGCGAGCGGGCTACCGCGTGATGGCCGAGCCTCAATCGGTGGTCTATCACCTCGGCGGAGGCACTTTGCAATATGATAATCCGCAGAAGACTTATCTGAATTTTAGAAACAGCCTCTTTACTCTCCTCAAAAACGAACGCTTGGGCAAGCTACTCTGGCTGATACCGCTACGGCTGATCCTAGATGGTGTAGCGGGCGGACTCTTTCTCTCTCAAGGTAAAATCTCGCATATCTGGGCCATTATTCGGGCCCACGGTGGATTTTATGCTAATTTGGGGAAAATGTGGCGCAAGAGAAATCAGATTGACCAAATCATCGAGCAGCTGCGCATCTCTCCGATGACCAATCGCAAGGGCGTCCTGTCGGGGAGCCTGCTGTGGCGCTTCTACATCCGCCGCAAGAAACGTTTTAGTGAGCTTTAAGGCTTTTTATGAAAAACAAACCTACGATTATCTTCGAAGACGACCACCTGGTGGTGCTCAACAAGCCCGCAGGCACGCTGACCATCCCGGACCGCTACGCCCGCGAAATCCCCAATCTGCTGGGCTGGCTCAACCACCGCTACGGCAAGGTCTTCACCATCCATCGCCTCGACCGCGAGACCAGCGGCATCGTCTGCTTCGCCAAAACGGAGGCGGCCCACCGCCACCTCAGTCGCCAGTTTGAGCAGCGCACAGTAGACAAATACTACACCGTACTGGTCGAAGGGCAGGTCCATAGCGAAACGGGCATTATCGACAAGCCTATCGCCCCCAATCCACAAAAGCAGGGACGGATGATGATCAGCGCGAAAGGCAAGCCCTCGCTGACGCATTACCAGCTGCTGGAGCACTTCAAACATTTCAGCCTCCTGGAGGCCAACATCAAAACGGGGCGTACCCACCAGATTCGCATCCACTTCGAAGCCATCGGCTACCCCCTGGCCATCGATGCCGTTTACGGCCGCCGTGACGCCTTCTTGTTGTCAATGGTCAAAAAGAAATACAAAACCAGCAAGGATGCCGAAGAGCGCCCACTGATGTCGCGCACCAGCCTACACGCCCGGCGACTGGCCTTCGACCACCCCGACAACCAGGAGCGAATCAACCTGGAAGCTCAGCTACCGAAGGATTTCAGCGCCGTACTTAAGCAGCTCAGGAAATGGGGAAAATGATGGGGGTAAGCAAAATTAAGCGTACCTTTATGCTATACCTTAAATGGATCGACAAGCATATATGACGAACAACACCCCTTCTCCCCCTCGCCTGGATTGGCTGGACTGGAGGCGCTGGAAAGCCGAACTCCCCGGCTGGAAAGCCGCTTACCAGCAAGCGCAGCCCTATCCCCATATCGTTATTGATGGTTTTTTGGAAGAGGCGATCGCCCGTCAGGTCCTCAAGGAGTTTCCGGGGATTGCTGATGAGGGCTGGATTCACTACCTCCATGTCAATGAGAAAAAGCATGGTTTAAATAAAATGGAGCTTTTGCCGCCCTTTATCCAGCAGCTGATTGGCTACCTTAATAGTCCCGAAGTGGTGCAACAGCTCAGCGAGCTGACGGGCATCCAGGGCCTACTGGCGGATGACAGTTTGGAAGGCGGCGGCTTACACCAAACAGCCCGAGGCGGCTTCCTCAATGTCCACGCTGATTTTACGGTGCATCCGCACCGCCGCCGCTGGCGCCGCCGCATCAACCTGCTCATTTATTTCAATGAAGACTGGGAGGCGCAGTACCGTGGCGATTTGGAGCTGTGGTCCCGAGATATGAAAGCTTGTGTAACCAAGGTCGCACCGCTCTTCAACCGCTGCGTCATCTTCAATACCGACGAGGATTCCTACCACGGCCTGCCCGACCCCATCCAGTGCCCGGAGGGCCAAACCCGCAAGTCCATCGCCCTTTACTACTTCACCGAGGAGCAGGAGCTGCCTCGGAAGCGAGCCACCAACTACCGGGCCCGCCCCGGCGACGGCATCAAAGCCCTCTGGATTTGGTTGGACAAAAAGGCCATCGCCCTTTACAACAGCATCAAAGGCCGACTGGGGCTGAGCGATGACCTGGCTAGCAAAATATTGAATTGGTTCAGCAAGAAAAAGTGAGTATCATTGCCCCATGAATTGGAGCCGCTACAAAAACGAAGGAATCATTGCGCTGGTCGCTGCCCTGTTTTTTGTGCCCTTCCTGGGTGGAGTTCACCTCTTCGACTGGGATGAAATCAACTTTGCCGAGATCAGCCGAGAGATGCTGCTGACAGAGGATTACCTGCGCATTTACGTCGATTTCCAACCCTTTTGGGAAAAACCGCCCCTCTTTTTCTGGCTACAAGCTCTGGCCATGAAGGCCTTCGGCATCGGCGAATTTGCCGCCCGCCTCCCCAACGCCCTCTGCGGCGTGCTTACTCTAGTCCTCCTCTACCGCATCGGTAAGCACCTCTACAACGAGCGCTTCGGCTGGCTCTGGGCAGGCGTTTACCTGGGCAGCCTGCTCCCCCACCTCTACTTCCGCTCCGGTATCATCGATCCGTTTTTCAACCTCTTTATCTTTCTCGGCCTCTATCTGTTCCTTCTCTTTTACTGGAAAAAAGAGCAGTTCTCAAGCATCCAACTGCCGCGCAATCCCTGGACCTACTTGTTCTGGGCAGGCTTCATTATCGGACTCGGCATCATCACCAAAGGGCCTGTTGCCTACCTGATTGCGGGCCTGACGCTCTTCGTCTACTGGATTTTTCAGCGTTTGCGCTTCTACGTTCTGCCTCACCACTTTCTATTTTTCAGCTTCGCCGCCAGTTTGGTGACCTTGAGTTGGTACGGCTTAGAGACTTGGAAAAACGGGCCTTGGTTTATCTCAGAATTCAACAAGTACCAGTATCGGCTGTTCAGCACCCCTGATGCGGGACACCGGGGCTTCCCCGGCTACCATTTTGTGGTCCTACTCATCGGCTGTTTTCCGGCCTCGATCTTTGCGCTGCGCGCCTTTTTCCGTAAGGACTCGACGGCCCTGTCCCACCAAAAAGACTTCAAATTATGGATGAGCATTCTTTTTTGGGTGGTCTTGATCCTTTTTAGTATTGTCAAATCCAAGATTGTCCACTATTCCTCCATGTGTTACTTCCCGCTCACCTTCCTCGCTACCCTTAGCCTGCATGAGCTACTGGAGCAAAAGCAGTCGTGGAACCGTTGGTTGAGCATTGGGTTGTGGAGCATCGGCGGGCTGTTCGTCGTTGCCTTTTTACTCCTCCCCTTCGTCGGCAACAATGCCCGTATCCTCCTTGGCCTTTTCGATGATCCTTTCGCCGAAGCCAACCTTCACGCGGAGGTACACTGGTCGGGCTGGGAATTGCTACCGGGCGTTTTGCTCTTTTTTGTGCTATTTTACGCTATTCAATGGATGCGGGGAGGGCAGCTGGTCAAGGGGATTCGGCTGCTGTTGCTGGGCAGTGCCTGTTTTGTGGCCTTGGGGCTGTATGCAGCTATCGGCAACATTGAAGGCTACTCCCAGCGGGCGGCCATTGAGTTTTTCGAAAGCAAGGCCGATGAGGATTGCTATATTCGCCCGATGGGCTACAAGTCCTACGGCCATCTCTTCTATGCCCGCAAGCGCCCCGTCACCAACGAAAAAAGCTACGACCTTGACTGGCTGATGAGCGAGGAGGCCGATAAGCCCGTTTATTTCATCACCAAAATACACCTGGCACATTGGCTAGTAGATAATCCGGCCCTGCGCGAGGTCGGGCGAAAGAATGGCTTTGTATTTTTTGAGAAAAAGTCGAACCCCAAATAGTCCTTTACCCAACTCCTAAGCCAATTCCGGAGGGTCTTTTTGGTGTAGGACCTCCAACTCGTATTTGTTGTGAATAAAAATCATCAACACTCCAAACAGCACCGCCCCCAGAATCAATAGGATGTTGACAATGCCGCTCACCGAAAAAGAAATTTTGATTAATGTAGTAGAAATGATAAATCCAGAGTTGCGAATGATCTTATGGAACTTATCAGAGTAGTAGAAGGAGGACAATAGCAATAACACATCGATGATGATCAAGATGGTAAAAAATTCATCGAAGAAGATCGTATTGATGTCTTTAAGCTTGAGATGAGCATCTGGATAATGCAAAATAAAATCCCCAATCCAGCTACCTAGACTAAAGACAGCCATGATCATCAGGACTGGTACTAGAATGGCGGCCATCATTTTTTTCAGACTCACAAAGTTCTGGATTTTTCGTCCCGAGTCTCCTCCCTTTTTGATGGAAACATAAGCCTTTTTCTTGACCTGCTTGTAGAATAAGAGAATCAAAAAGAACAGGGTGATGGAAGCCAAAATATCGTAAGTAAACTGCAGATCGTTCTGATTCTGAAACCAGTTGGAGGACAGCTCAATATTGGCAATATCCTTAAATATCCTTCGAATAACAATCAGAGTGATGATTTCGTACTGCTTCCCGATATAGATGGTGATGGATTTGGGCAGATAATAAATCAACAGATAGACTTCATAGACCAGGATGAAGGAAAAGGGGGTATAAATAGCGGCGATAGGATTTTTGGTAAAATCCGATTCGAAGCTAATGATTTCCTGGCTGACGAGAAAGATCAGAATAAGATGGACAATGTAGCTGATAATAGCAATAGAGAGAATCACTCTTTCACTGCGTTTTTTTACCCTATCAGATAACAGTCTTTGGTAAGTCTTGTCGATTAAATCCTTTATTTTCATACAATTACATACAACGGCCAATAAATAGATTGCCTGTATTCTAAAGACAAAGTTGGTGGAATAGGTTTAGAAATTGGGGAATTAAATTATCGCCTTGTTCTTTGAGGGCTATATTAATTGAGACCTATTTTGCCTTTATTGTAAAAGGCGTTTTTCCAAATATTGTATGACAATGCTATCAAAAGGACCATTTTTCTGTCGCCATACACTTAATTCCTTTTGGAAATTAGCTCTTCGATTTTTATACTTTTTTCGAAGACCGAGTTTAAAAGTCGCAAGTAGCTGCTTCCTAATCTTTCGCAAAGGAGCAATATTAAGATTCAGAACACGATCAATCTCTACTTGGTGCTTAGCATTAGTTGATAGTAGTTTTCCGGTTGCTTTTGAGTAACTAAGGACATTGATATGATTGACATTTAGGGGGCTAAGTTCAATCAATTGATCTGCCTTGCTAGTATCGCAGTGTAGAAATTTCCCAGTGTTGTAACATCCCTTACAAACAGCTAAGAGGTTGGCATAATCTAAATGACGATCACGACAATACGTTCTGGGACACCAATGCTCAATTTTCATGGTACAAAAGCTGATGGAAGTCGTACAATAGGCGCAAAGCGAGTGCTGTTCGGCGAGCAATTGTTTTTTGACCTCTCGTTTACCATCATCGAGCGAAAAAGTATTCCAAGTACCTCCGGCGTTTCTAAATTTTGTTAGCTGTCTAGGCTCAGTTTGCTTAGTAATCTTCCTCATCTTCTTCTAGTGCAATTAAGGCTTCAAGCTTAACAATTTCATAATCATTGGGACCGACTAAAGACTTCAATACATTCAATTTGTTGTTGGCTAGTTGAATATTTGGTTGTTCTTCATCGAGTAGTTCCTCAATCTCCTCAATGAGCTTTTTTATTTCTGCGGGGCGTTCATTAGCCCCCATGAAGTCTTCTAGTATAGAGTTAATATCGCGTCCGTAGGTATTGTGAATAGATTTTCCCTGAACAATACGTTGATCATCTAGAAGAATAAGCTGTTCCCCTTTCAACTGATTAATAACCAATGGGGAGTGAGTAGTAGCAATAAATTGAATATTGGGGAAAGTTGCCGATAATGCACCCAAAACGGAGGATTGCCACTTGGGATGAAGGTGAAGTTCTATTTCATCAATTAAAATGATACCTTTTGATTCAAGAGGATTCTCTAAATGTGTGTTTGCGATAGACATGCGATAAGCAATATCAAGGACGATCCCTATTACCATTTTTTCTCCTGCAGAGAGCTGATGAAAGGCTAGTTTTACTTGATCTTTATAAAGAAATAATTCAAGGTTATTGTTGAAGTATGAATTCGAATCTAGCGTAACATTGCCTAACGAACATCCCTCTAGACTACTGAGAAAAATATTAATTGCATCAGTAATCGCTTTAAGTGAGGGTAACTCGTAGGTTAAATCTTGTCGTTTGACAACTTCATTGTTTTGAATATTAATTTGCTGGATATACCAAATTAAGATTTGATTGTAGTCAATATTAACGCCAAAAGCATTATTGTAAGCTTCCTTACGATTGAATCCTTTATTTGTCAAAATATAATCTTGAACGCCTTTACCTACGACATGTCGATTCGTTCTGTAATAAATAAATACAGGGCTTGATTCGTTCTGCTCTTGCCAGAATCTCTTTTTTAACTGATTTAAAAGAGAATCTGTTGTCTTGTCGTAGAAAGTTACAGGACTCGCAATATTTCTCTCTATACTAATAGTCGCTGAACTATATTCCGCCTCGTAATGACTTTGAAACACTCCACTTATCAGGGCCTCCTCTTGATTTATGGTTACATCTTCAAATTCAAATGCTATTTCCTTTTCAATGCCAATCATTTTAGAAGTAAAAACCTCCAAAATGATAGCCACGGCGTCTAATATTGAGGTTTTACCCGTTCCATTATAACCAAAGATCACCGCAATCGGTGTGTCTTCAAACTCAACGATGTGCTTTCCAGCAAACCGTTTATAATTCCGTAATTCGAGCTTTTTGATTTTCATCTCGCGATGCGGTTTACACACATTTATTTTTTGTAAAAAAAACGGCACTTTTAGTCCGAGCCTTGTCTCCTGCCAAGGGACACGGCGATTTTTTCTTACAAAATCCCACTTTTGATATTGTCAGTGTCCTCGCACGACAGACACTACCTTGACAATTAGAACCAACATAATAATTTTTCACCACATCTTCTCTAATTTTTTTCTTCAATCAACACCTCAATATTAATCCCCGGCCGAATGCGATGCTCGACCAAAGCGCCGACCTGCTGTTGAATCGCTAGCTGAGCGTATTGCAGCAACTGCTGCCGAGGGAAGAGGGTTGAGGAATCCTGCGCGGTAGAATCGCTTTGGAATTGGATGTTTTCAATGGCTACTTGGATGCTGTTTTTTTCGGCGAAATATTGGAGGGAAATGCCTTGGGTGGTGAATTGCGGTTGGGGAGTTTGGGGAAAGGGGGCTGACGTAGCATCTGTACCGGAGGAGAACAAATAGGTTGGCGCAGGGGCAGCCAGCTCCTGTTCGATGAGAGGCAGCAGCTCCGGGGCAGTGTCTACCCGGGGTACTTGATTGCGGTAGTACAACCAAACGGCAATGCTGATGAGGATGGCGGTGATGGCGAAAACCGTTGGAACATTGATGTAAGAATTCAAAGACTTAGACATATCGGGAGGTTGGTTTATTCATCAAATGCTTCCAGCTCAATTTGAGCTTCTTCCCATTCTTGCATCACTTTATCCAAATCTGCTTTGGCGGTATTGTACTGCTTAATCAGGGTATCGGCATCGGGGCTGTCGTAGAAGTCGGTAGCGCCCATGCGTTTTTCCATCTCTGCAATGCTGGATTCGAGCTTTTCGATTTTGCGCTCGGCGTAGTCGACCGTACGTTGAAGTTGTTTGCGCTTTTTGCGCTCTTCCTGGCTGAGGTTGCGCTTTTTGGCGGCCGGTGTCGCCTGCTTTTTACCGCTCATTTCCACCTCCCGCATATTGTCCAAGGCTCTTTTTTCTAAAAAGAAATTGACATCGCCTAGGTGTTCATGCAGCTTTTGATCGCGGAATTCAATGGTCCGAGAGGTAAGGTCTTTGAGGAAATCCCGATCGTGAGAGACAACGATTAAGGTGCCATCGTATTCCATCAGGGCATTTTTCAGTACATCTTTAGAGAGGATGTCAAGGTGGTTGGTCGGCTCATCGAGCACCAATAAGTTGATGGGCCTGAGGAGGAGGCAGGCCATAGCTAGGCGAGCGCGCTCCCCACCGGAGAGCACCGAAACTTTTTTCTCTACATCTTCCCCACTAAACATAAACGCACCGAGGATGCCCCGCAGCTTAGTGCGCATCTCAGGAGGAGAAGCCGCTTCCATCGCTTGCAAGAGAGTCAGCCCGGGTTGTAGAGATTCCGACTGGTTCTGAGCGTAGTAGCCAATGTGGATATTGTGGCCGATGTTCAGATCGCCCTCCGTGCGGTCCAGCACCTTGATGAGTATTTTGGCGAGTGTTGTTTTGCCTTGTCCGTTTTGGCCGACGAAGGCCACGCGGTCACCGCGATCCATCTTAAAATCTACCTTTTCCAGTACCGACAAATCCCCGTAGTGCTTACTTAGCTGCTGAGCTTCCAGCACCACATCCCCCGAGCGCGGAGCCTTCGGAAAGCGGATGTTCATCGTCGTCGTATCCTCACTGTCGATAGATATGCGCTCCATCTTATCCAGCTGCTTTTTCATCGACTGGGCCATCTTGGTCTTAGTGGCCTTGGCCATAAAGCGGTTGATGGTCCGTTCTTTCTGGGCAATCACCCGCTGCTGATTTTGGTAGGCGGAGGCCTGCATGGCGCGGCGCTCCTTGCGCATTTCAACAAACTTACTATAACCGGCCTTATATTCGAAAATCTTACCCAGCTCAATCTCCACCGTTCTGCTCGTCACTGCATCCAAGAATTGCTTATCGTGAGAAATCAGGACGATCGACCCCGGATAAGTTTTTAAAAACCCTTCCAACCAAATGATGGATTCAATATCGAGGTGGTTGGTCGGCTCATCGAGGAGCAGGTAATCCGGGCGACGGAGGAGCATCTTCGCCAATTCGATCCGCATCTGCCAACCGCCGCTGAACTCGTCAGTGGGGCGCTGCATATCGCTGGGTTTAAAGCCCAAGCCCGTGAGTACCTTTTCGGCATTGGCTTGCATGGAATTCCCTCCGAGCAGCGCAAAACGATCGTTGAGTTCGGACATTTCGATCAGCAGTTTATTGTAGGCATCGCTTTCGTAGTCCGTTCGTTCCCCCAACTCTACCGTAATGGCCTCAATTCGGTCCTCCATTGCACGAATCTCATCAAAGGCACTGAGGGTCTCATCGATGACCGTACGGCCGCCCGAAAGCGCCATTTCCTGGTGCAAATAGCCCATGCTATATTCCGAGGGGTAGGTAATTTGGCCTTGGTCGGTCTGCTGTTCGCCAGAAATGACCTTCAGCAAAGTCGATTTGCCCGCGCCGTTACGGCCCACGAGGCCAATGCGATCGTTGGCTTTAATGACCAGGTTGACGTTGTCAAAAAGTACCCGGTCGCCGTATTTAATAAACAGGTTACTTGCGGTGATCATTGTTAGTTCCAGCTTACTCCATCAGGCATCTGAGCGATAACCGAGTAGGTATCCCCCTTATTTTGCATCACCTTTTTCCACAACAGTTGTGGTTTGGATTTGAATAGATAATTGGCATCCATATCAGCGGGGACCCAGGAGCCGTGCCGCATTTCTTGCTTCAGCTGATCAATAGACCAGCCGGAATAGCCGACGAAGAAACGGATATTCTCGGGGACGATCATCTTGGTGGTAATTAAGAATTTAAGCTTTTCAAAGTTACCGCCCCAATAAACGCCATTGACTACTTTTCGGCTATCATCCAGGATTTCTCCAACATTATGAATGTAGTGGATAGTATCCGTTTGGACGGGCCCTCCATAGTAAACGCTGCAATCGATGTCTGGAAAATCGGCAATGAGTTCGTTGATTTTCATGTCCAGCGACTTATTGAGAATGAAGCCCAGACTCCCTCCTTCTTCGTGTTCACAAAGTAAAACGACGGCCCTTTTGAAGTTAGGATCTTGCATAAAGGGCTCCGCTAGTAGTACTTTTCCTCTTTCTATGGAATTATTTAGCATTTTACAAAAATTAGAAAAATACTCATACTTTTCAACTGGCCCGGCCTTTTTTTTGGTTAATTATAACACCTCTGTAGCCAACTTGCGGTCGACACGACGGAAGAGACCGCGCAAGACTTTGCCCTCCCCACCGACTTCAAAGACCTGGTCGACGCCAGCGGCCAGCATGTTTTGCATCGTTTGGGTCCAGCGCACGGGGGCGGTCAGCTGCTCGATGAGATTGCCTTGAATGGCTGCGGGGCCTTGTTCTGCCTGAGCTGTCACATTCTGGTAAATGGGGCAGCGTGGGGCTTGGAAGGGGGTTTGGCGGATGGCGGCTTCCAGTTCGGCTTTGGCTGGAGCCATCAGCGGTGAATGGAAGGCCCCACCGACGGCGAGGATGATGGCGCGGCGAGCACCGGCTTCTTTGAGTTGTTCGACCGCCGTTTCGATGCCTTTAACGGAGCCAGAGATAGCCAGCTGGCCGGGGCTATTGTAATTGGCTGGAACAACGCCATCGATCTTGCTGCAGATGTCTTCGATGACCGCGTCGTCGAGTCCGACGATGGCTGCCATCGTACCGGGTTCTGCTTCGCAGGCTTTCTGCATGGCTTCGGCGCGCTGGCTCACCAACCGCAGCCCATCTTCGAAGTTCAGGGCACCGGCGGCGACCAGGGCGGAGAACTCTCCAAGGGAGTGGCCGGCTACTACATCGGGCTGGAAGGTCTCGCCGGCTAGTTTTGCCTTGATGGTTGAATGTAGAAAGATAGCAGGTTGGGTAACCCTGGTTTGCTTCAGCTCCTCGGCTGATCCTTCAAACATCGTATCCGTAATGCGAAATCCCAGGATTTCGTTGGCTTGATCAAATAAAGCTTTGGCTTCGGAATTGGATTCGTACAAATCCTTCCCCATTCCCTCGAACTGGGCGCCTTGCCCCGGAAAGACATATGCCTTCATAGTTTGTTTGTTTAGTTGGTGTATCTCGTCTGCCCCGACGTTTCTCTTGTCGAAGCCTTGTTAATGCAATTTCTGCCCGAGTAGATTCAGGAACTCGTTCCGAGTTTCTACCTTTTTAAATTCGCCAGTGAAGGCCGATGTAGTGGTCACCGAATTTTGCTTCTGCACCCCTCTCATCATCATGCACAAGTGCTGTGCCTCGATAACAACTGCAACGCCATGAGGCTCCATCGTGTCTTGAATACAGTGCAGAATCTGGTCCGTCAGGCGCTCCTGCACCTGGAGCCTACGCGCGAAGACATCAATGATGCGAGGAATCTTACTCAATCCTACAATCTGTCCGTTGGGAATGTAGGCGACGTGCGCTTTACCAAAAAAAGGCAACATATGGTGTTCGCAAAGCGAGTACAGCTCGATGTTCTTTACGATGACCATTTCACTGTATTCCTCCTTAAACATCGCAGAACGCAGGATTTCATTAGCATCGAGATCATATCCTTGCGTCAAAAACTGCATGGCTTTTGCTGCCCGCTCCGGCGTTTTGAGCAACCCCTCTCGTTCGGGGTCTTCTCCTACTTTTTCAATAATTGAGGTGTAATCTGTAATAATCTTTTTAGTGACAGCAGGGTCGTAAGACTCAATTTTTTCGTAAGTCATTATCAATTTTTGGCTTGAAGAAATAGAGACTAGTAATTATTCTCCAAAGTATTCAGCAAAAATGTTTTCGGTTTCCTGCAACTTGATGCTGTGCAACTCACACCCTCTTTCACGAATATGCGGTTCTAGCTCCTTCCAAAAAAGGATCACCATATTTTCGGTGGTAGGCTGCATACCATCAGGGACAAATTCCACATCGAGGTTGAGATTGCAGTGATCAACCCTTTCGATGATAATATCCTTGATTAGTTTGCTGAGTTTTTTCGCATCAATTACAAAGCCCGTGACGGGATCAGGTTGGCCTTTTACCGTGATAAACAGGTCGTAATTGTGGCCGTGCCAATTCTTGTTTGCACACTTTCCAAAGGTTTGGATGTTTTTTTCATCACTCCATTCCTTCACCCAAAGCTTATGTGCTGCATTAAACCGTTCTCGTCTCGTCAGATAAACCATCACCTTGAATTATTGTTCAGTTACTGGCCGCAAAAGTACGATTTATTCCGTTTATTTTTTCCAATCAGATGTCCCTAATTCAATTTAGATTTATGGGAGAAGAATGGATTCATCGCAGTGCGCCTTTGTTTCATCTAAATAATTACTATCTTCCGATTATTCCCACAAATATTGAGGGTGTTGTTTACTTTTGTGTAAGCGTATGGATGCAGCTATAAGACGAACCATCAGAGCCAGAATCTACGATTTCTTTACTACCAGAATAGTATACCATACCCTGTTCTGGGCGGCAATGCTGCTTACCCTGATCATGCTGGACGGCAGCAGCAAGGGCATGACCTTCAAGATCGTCCGCGAGAGCCTCAACATTGGCTTTTATGGCGTTGTTGTCTATTTCAATCTCTTCTACTTGATTCCCAACTATTTGAGTGAGAAAAAATTCCTACTTTACTGCGTCCTGCTGATCATCTCGGTCATCTTAATTACTCCGATCAAGATATTCGTATTCTACGTGCTCTTTAAATCCTTTGGGGAAGAATTGAATATATTGAGGGCTGATCAATACTGGTATTTCTTGGCCTCTTTTCTAATCGTAGGCTCTTCAACCGTCTTTAAGATCATCTCTGATTGGGTGCGCTACCAGCGAGATCGTAAGGATTTACAGACCCAAACGATGCAATCCGAGCTGAAATTCCTCAAGTCGCAGATCAACCCGCACTTTCTCTTCAACACGCTCAATAACCTCTACGCCCTGACCCTGAAAAAGTCAGATAAAGCTCCTGAGATTGTGATCAAGCTATCGGAGATGATGCGCTATATGCTCTACGAATGCAACGAAAAACGGGTGCTACTGAACAAGGAAGTCAACTACATTCGCAATTATTTGGACTTAGAGCGCCTGCGACAAGGGAAGAACGTGGAAATCAATTTTGAGGTAAGCGGCCAGGTCACTACGCAAAAAATTGCTCCGCTGATGTTCATTCCTTTTCTGGAAAACAGCTTTAAACATGGCCTGAATAACCAAATCTCACATGGCTTTGTTAATATATTCCTGGAAGTGGCTGATCAGCAAGTGAGAATGTATATTGAAAACAGCAAACCCGATACCCTACCCCAACAAAGCCACAAGCGAAGTGGAGGAATCGGGCTGGTCAATGTCCGCCGAAGATTGAACTTATTATACCCCAATCAACACGAGCTGACGATTAAAGATAACCCTAAAACGTATGGTGTACAGCTGGAAATTGAACTGGATTGAACACAATAAGAATAGATTATTAATTTTTTGGCCTTATATTTATCTGACTCAAAACGCTAACCTATGATTAACGCGATCATTGTTGATGATGAACCTCTAGCACTGGATGTGTTGGAAACCTATATCGAAAAAATACCAGAATTGAATCTGGTTCAACGTTGTAATAATGCCCTCGAAGCCAATGAGGCCCTAAAAAGTAATGATATTGATCTGATGTTCCTGGACATCCAAATGCCTCAACTCACTGGCGTCGATTTCCTCAAAACCCTCACCAAGCCACCATTAGTGATCTTCACTACGGCCTATGCCAACTACGCTATCGAAGGTTTCGAACTCAACGCTATCGATTATCTGCTAAAGCCCATCTCGCTGGAACGCTTTATGAAAGCCGTCAATAAGGCCGTGGAGCAAATTGAATTGCAACGCAAAGACAGTCCCGTTGCTCCGGCCGCCGAAGAGGAAAGTGCTGACTTTATCTTCGTTAAAGCCGACAAGAAGCTGGTGAAGGTCAAATACGAAGACATCATCTACATCGAAGGGCTGAAAGACTATGTCATTATCCGCCTGGAAGTGGGTCGCGTGATTACACTGCAGACGATGAAGAGTCTGGAAGATAAGCTCCCCTCGCAGCTTTTCAAGCGCATCCACCGCTCTTATATCGTGGGTATTGACAAGATCAATGCGATTGTCGGTAATATGGTAGAAATTGTTGAAAAGAATCAAACCAAGCATCTCCCTATCGGTAAGAACTATCGCGAGGAATTGCTGTCGATTATCAATCGCAATAGGCTCTGAGCAGGGTGACTCCTTCCCTCCTCCAACAATGTGAGCAACTGCTGGGCTGCAAAATTTCCGGCGTCCAGGCCATCCACGGTGGAGACATCAATGAGGCTCGACTCTTGGAAACTACTCAAGGCCCTGTTTTCCTTAAGTTTAATGATGGTCTGCAAGCTAAGGACCTTTTGGCGGCGGAGGCCCAGAGCCGGCGCCGCATCGCCGAAGCCGACTGCATCGCCACACCAACGATCTTGGGGCTAGGGCAGCAAGGGGACACGGCGCTGTTATTGCTGTCATTTATACGTACAGCGCGCCCCGGCGTCCCCGCTTGGGAGCAATTTGGCCGGGCCCTAGCAGCTTTACATCGAATAACGCAGCCCACTTTCGGTCTGGACCACGATAATTTCATCGGTAGCCTGCCGCAGGCCAACGGGGCTTGTGTCTCTTGGGCGGCCTTTTACCGGCAGCGGCGGCTGGCCCCACAGCTAGCGATGGCGATGGAGCGGGGCTTGCTGGATTGGCAGGATGCCGCTCAATTTGAGCGGCTTTATGGGCGGCTGGATGAGCTTTGCCCGGTGGAGCCGCCGGCGCTGATCCACGGTGATCTCTGGTCGGGCAATTCCCTCATCGACGAGCAGCAGCAGGCGGTCCTCATCGACCCCTGCGTCAGCTACGCCCACCGCGAGATGGACCTGGCGATGTCCAGGCTCTTCGGCGGCTTTGCTCCCTCCTTCTACGCTGCCTATCAAGAGACCTATCCCTTGGCCCCCGGCTTTGAGGATCGCTTAGAGCTGTATCAACTCTATTATTTACTGGCGCACGTCAATTTGTTTGGCTGGAGTTATGTGGGGGCGGTGAAGCGGGTTTTGGGGCGGTATGTTTAATGTGGCATAGCCATCCCTTCGGGGCCTTTGTATTGTCGGTGGACGGTGGAACACCTGCGGTGTTTCGGGTAGACGGTAGACGGTTTAGGACGGTTATTGGCACCTGCGGTGCTGTTGTGGATAAGGTGATGGCTTTATCATCTCTTCGGGACTTGTAGCAATTACGATAAATACAGACTCCGACAGCAAATATCACTAAGCCAGATTCACGGCTGAAGAAAACCGTCAACCGTCAACCAAAGCGCCAAAGGCGCCAACCCTGCCGGCCGGCAGGCGGGCATCCACCCCATTGCCAAAGGCACAAAAAAAGGGTACAGCTCTCGACTGCACCCTAAATATCTAACAAACAAAACCAACTAAAAACCAAATAAAATTCTTATGTAAGTACTGGAAAAACGATACAGATCGAAAAATGCTGTTTCATTAAGAAAACTTTAACAAGTTCTTTAATATTGAAGACTTCCAAACTTCCGGCTAAATCCTTAAATGTGTGGCTAAAAGTTGGTATGGCGGAAAAATTTGTCCATTTTTGTGATTCATTTTAGCAAAATTATCTGTCACCTTGTCATTTAGTATATTTGATTTCCACCCCAACCTGAACGAAGCATTGGATATGATGGGCTTTGAAAAGCCTACCCCTATCCAAGAGCAGGCTATTCCTATCATTCTGGAAGATCATGATTTGATTGCCTGTGCGCAAACGGGTACGGGGAAAACAGCAGCTTTTCTGCTGCCGATCCTCAATAAATTGGCCAAGACGCCTTCGCAGAACGGGAAGGTAAATACGGTGATCATTGCTCCCACACGAGAGCTGGCGATGCAGATCGATCAGCAGGTGGAAGGGTTTGGTTATTTCGTAGGGGCCAGCTCGCTGCCAGTATACGGTGGAGGCAGTGGAACGTCCTGGGATCAGCAAAAAAAGGCCTTGACCCAAGGGGCAGACATTATCGTGGCGACACCGGGTCGATTGATTGCGCATATCCAACTGGGCTATGTGGATTTTAAGCATGTAGAACACTTCATTCTCGACGAGGCGGACCGGATGCTGGATATGGGCTTCTACGATGATATTATGACCATTGTGAAGCAATTGCCCAAGGAAAGGCAAAACCTGATGTTTTCGGCGACCATGCCGGATAAGATTCGCAAGCTGGCCCGAAGTATCCTCCAGGAGCCCCAGCAGATCAATATTGCCATCTCCAAGCCTGCGGCGGGGGTATTACAAGGCGCCTATCTGGCCTATGAAAGCCAGAAGATCCCGCTGATTCAATCCTTGCTGACGGGCAAGAAAAATTATCCCAGTGTTATCATATTTGCTTCTACACGTAAGATTGTTAAGGAAATTGCGGATGCTTTGAAGCGCAAGAAGTTTGCGGCAGCGGTTATTTCTTCCGATTTGGAGCAAAAGGAGCGAGAGGCCGCTTTGCTGGACTTCAAAAATCGCAAAACGCAGATTCTGGTAGCCACTGACATCCTCGCCCGAGGTATAGACATCAAAGAAATCAGTTTGATCATCAACTACGATGTTCCGGGCGATGCGGAGGATTATGTCCATCGCGTAGGGCGTACCGCTCGTGCGGATTCGACCGGGGTAGCCCTTACCTTCATCTCTGATAAAGACCAACACCGCTTCCATTCCATTGAAACCTTGATTGAGCAGGAGGTGATGAAAATTCCTTTGCCGGCGGATTTGGGCGAGGGGCCGAAGTACGAGCCGGGGAAACGGCGCGGTGGTGGCGGTTACCGCCGAGGACGCGGCGGCGGCGGCCGGGGCCGAGGGCGTGGCCAAGGACGCGGGCGCGGCGGCTCTTCTCGCAAGGGCGGTGGCCCCAGAAGGAATAAAAAGAAATAGGTCTTCTCTTCTTATTTAATCGGATCGAAGCTCATAATCTGAATACCATCCTCGTACTGCTTTGATTCGGTACACTTCCATTTTATTGCTGTTTTAGAGTCTCCGAAGAGGGGTACGCCTGCGCCGAGGAGGACGGGGTTGAGCTTGAGTTTGAGCTGGTCGACCAGTCCGTGGTCCAGCAGCCAGCCGGCGAAGGCCCCGCCGCCGCAAAGGTAGATGTCGGTATCGGCCTGGGCTTTGATGGCCTGGACGCGTTCGATGCTCAGGGGCTCGGGATGCACTTGCTCGTGGGGATTATCGAACTTTAGGGTTTTGGAGAAAATGTGGTGTTGCATGTGTGGGTAGGCGGGTTGGCCGGGCTGTAGGCCGTATTGATAGCCGAATTCGTAGGTGCGGCGGCCCATGATGGTGGTACGAAAGGCATTTAGGTCTGCGCGGTATTGATCAACGCCGGGACCTTGGAATACGAAATGACTAATGTCGTCATTCGGTCCTGCAATGAAGCCATCCAGCGAAGAAGCAACGTAATAGACGATTTTTTTCATATCTCGATAATTGGGGAGTAAAGCGAAAAAAAAAGTCGCATCTTACGATACGACTTACTGACAAATTATATAAATCCTATGAACATATCCCGTACCTGGGGAGCGCCTACTTCATCACTTCGATCTTCTTAGTGATCACCCCTTCATCAGTCACAGCGCTCAATAAATAAAGGCCATTATTCCATTCGGCCATATTAATCGTTGTTTGCTTGCTGTAAAGTCTACCTGAGTAGAACACTTCTTGTCCGGTCAAAGTATAGACCGACAGCTCGCGAATTTCGTTTTCACCATTAACGTAAACATTCATTACATCTGCAGTTGGATTCGGGAAGGTCAACAGCTGCTTCTCATCGATAGGTGCAACAGCACTTGGACGAGCCAGATTGATTACCAAATCGTGGACGGATAATTTCTCAAAGTTTCCATCACCATTCATAATATTTGGCATAGAAGGCTTGATACGGAGTGTTGAAGTATCTCTGATTTTCAAGCCATCAATAATATCTTCCACTACAAACTCTACTGTGCCAATGATTCCGTAACCACTAGCGGACTTAGCACTTGTTCGGCTGATTCCTGCCTCGGCACGCCCATCAAATGGCAGCTTGGTCATATCTAGGGTTGGTGAGTTATACGCTAACCAGCTACCCGGATTGAATTTAATCTTAAAAGTCCCTGGTTTAACAATAGCAGAATTAAAGTTCAAGGCAAAGGTCAAACCACTAATGTCAACCGCAGGGTTAGATTCATTACCCAGAATCACATCAATCAATACCAAATCGCCAGGGCTAGCAGGTCCTGGATTCTGAGGGACAAAGAATAATGGCAGCGTATTATTCACAATACTCGAACCAGCGGTCAAATTATGAGTATTTCCGTAAGATTGACCAATCGCCGCCGTATCAGCAGAGGTAATGGTTCCATCACCATCCGTATCCACGTTCTTTAGATCAACCCTAGAAGCGGTGATCGTAGAGTTCCAATCTGTGGCAAATTGACCGTACCAATTGACATCGGCATTTTGGCGGCTTGCGCCCATTTCGCCTACAGAATAACCAATTGGGAGTAGGTCAACGACATCAACCACACCATCCCGATTCGCATCCCCAGGCCATACACAGTCACTAATGCAAAAAGTATCAATATTGGTATTAGGAGAGGCGATGACATCCACCACAATTTTGACCAAAGTACAATTGTTACCAACACAATAGTCAAATTCGAAGCGGTCTTCACCGATAAAATCTACGGGAGGGGCGTAATTGATCAAGTTAAAGCCACTGACTTGCTGGCCATTGATCTCGCCATCAAAATTTCCGTCTAAATATTCAATTACACCACCCTGATCACTCTCTTCATCGACATTGACAAAGTCAAAAGCAGTAATTCCAACATCATAGTTGACGATTAGAGGTGTATTCTCGGGAGTCGTAAAGTAATAAGTAGCTGCTGCGGGATTGAGATTATCAACGAAGATAAAGACATTAGCATCCTCACATACTGCATTATTATTTACACATACCTTATAGGTCAATCTATCAACACCAGAAAACCCCTGATTAGGAGTGTAATTGATCTCATTACCATTAACGATCGCTATACCATTCTGCGGTTCCGCAACGAGGACATCCACTACATCTGGATTCAATAGAACGTTATCATTCGCCGCAACATCTACGCTTACCGTACCATCGACCACCACGTTGGCAAAATCGTCATTGGCAAAATTATTCGGTAATGGCGTATCCAATACATCTACAATATAGGTAGCAATAGAAGTAGCGGTATTAATATTGTAAGCATAGGTAAAGGTATCCCGTGCTCCAAAGAAGCCCGGATTGGGCGTATATTCCGCTATTCCGGCGTTGACTTCAATCAGCGACCCGCCTTGTGGTGACTCCGTTAATTGGAAGCCATTCCCCAAAGGCAATACAATTTCCTTGGTTTCATCACGCTTGGTAGCCAGATAAATGGTATCCACGTTAGTAAATCCATCTTCGACGAATACCGTCAATGCTCCGACATCACAAATAGGACCGTCACAAACCGTATAATTGAGATAAGCCTCGCCAATGAAACCAGCATCTGGCGTGAAAACCACATGATTATTAGTATCAATGGCAGCTGTCCCACCGTTGACCAAAGAAACATTGGATAAACTAATCGCACCGCTTCCAAAGTCATTAGCTAAAACATCGACGGTAACCGCAGTTCCATTGGTCGTTGTAGCAAAATCGTTAACTGCGGTGACGAACCCAGCGAGTATTTCAACTTCTATTACCCTATTGATCGCACGAAAAGTAGCAGGATCGCGGTAGTAGATGGTCATCGTATCTTTGCCGGTGTAGTCAGTATTCGGTATGTAAACAAGGGTAAAAACAGGATTGGCACCAATAAATTCAGCAGTACCATGATTGGGGGGTACTTCAACGTTACGAGCTTGCAAAGCTGTCTCAATAGGATACGTGAGCGTATCATTGACGAGCATTTGAACAAAATCGTAATATTGAGCTTTAGCCAGGACCGGCGAAAGCAAGAGGAGAAGATAAAGAATTAATCTCTTCGATCGTTTACTGGTAGAGGATACATTCATCGCTTACGGATTTAAATAACTTGTTCAAGGATTTCTTATACTACAATAATCGATATGTTAGGATCGTTATTCAACGACAATAATCGAGCATTGTAATATTAAAGTAATTATAATTTGTCGACTCTAACTTTCGGAATATGTTCACTTTCAGCGACTTAGAGTTCTTAAAACCGGTTCGTTTAATACTCTTGTGTGATTTTAACTTTAATAGATAGTATATTTGCGACTGTACTATCTCTTGGTTTTGACCCCGGACTTACTGATTTGGATATGAAGAATTGGCAAGCAGGGGGTAAAAAGGTGTTCTAGAAACTATTTCGCGTATTAAACTGGACGCTAATATAAGAAATATTTCGCAATGTATAAGAACAAATTGTATTCCATTTTAACGCATTTCGATAAAATTGAGCAAAATCGACTACGAAAGTACTTGATTAGCCCCTATTTTAACAGAAATGAGACCTTGGTTGCCCTGTTCGACCTGCTTATTGTCCACATCAATAAGCAGAAAGAACGAGAATTGGATAAGATGGAGGTGTGGAAACATTTATTTCAGGACTCGGCCTACGATGATGTTCGGTATCGAAAGCTGTTTTCTGATCTTTTGAAACTAGTAGAGGGTTTTCTTGCCCATCAAGTTTACGACGAGAATCCTATCCATATGGCAACCTATCTTATTGAGGCCGTTGGAAGAAAAAAAATGGAGCGCCTTTACAATAGTACGATGAAAACAGCCAGGAGGCTTTCCAAACAGCAGTTTTTTAAACCCGCCAATTACTACTTCTACCAATACCAGATCGAGCGAAATTTCTACGAAGCTGCTCAACTAGAGCTGGACCGCTCCTCTAAGACCAATATAGAGGACATTATGAATAATCTGGATTACTTTTTCTTGGCAGAAAAGCTGAAATATTACTGCTCCATATTGAGTAGACAAAATGTCGTTTCCTTCAAGTATGAGCTTTTATTTTTGGAGGAAATCCTGAGTCATATCAATAAGCATAATTATGAAAACGTCCCTCCTATAGCGATATATTACCAAATCTATTTGACACAGACAGACGATAATAACACAGATCATTATTTCAAGTTAAAAGACCTTTTAGAAAAGCACAGTAGAGAATTTCCTATCAATGAGGCTGAGAGAATATACACTTATGCTATCAATTACTGTATCAGTAAAATCAACAAAGGAAAACAGCTATTTCTTAAAGAGTTTTTGGAGTTAAATGAGGCAATATTAGAAAAGGGAATCTTGGCTGATGGTCAACTGTCACCTTGGAGATTTCAAAACATTGTTGTAGTAGCTCTAAGACTAGGTAATTTTAATTGGACCGAAGAGTTTATCAATAAGTATCAACATAAACTCTCTGAGGCATTCCGCGAAAATGCAGTGACCTACAACACTGCGAGATTATATTGGTATCAAAAGAA
>JBCDGZ010000108.1:0-28134 GCA_038750655.1 Bacteroidota bacterium
CAGCGGGATTGCTCAGTTGAAGTGCCGTTCGTAGTGTCGTAGCATTCGAATGATTCGGATGAATTGCAGGCGGGTTTCTGGGCTGGCGGGCAGCACATTGGCCAAAAAAGTCGTACCGATTTTGGTCTTTGGATTGTAGTACATCATGGAGACGATGCCCGGATCGCCGCCGTTGTGGCCCAATCGCTTATCGGTGGTTTCCTCCCAGAAAATGCCGTAGCCGCTTCCCTCTTCTTTGAATTGCTGCTTGACCATCATCTCCTGAAAACTAGCGGCGGAAAGCAGCTTGCTCTTTCCGTTATAGCCCTTGATCAGCTCGACCAGGTAGCGGCTCAAATCGCTGGTGCTGGTGATCAGTCCGCCGTCGGGATAGGTGATTAGGGTGTATTTGGGGAAGGGCTTTTTGTAGATGCCGTAGAGGGTAGCGTGTTGAGCTAGGTCGACTTGATCGAAGGACCAACCGCTGGCCTTTAGGCCGAGGGGGCTGAGGATGTGTTGCTGGGTGAAGGCATCGAAGCCTTGGCCACTGACTAGCTCAACAATGTAGGCAGCCAGGGTAGACCCAACATTGGTGTAGTGAAATGCGGTCCCCGGAGGTATTTTGAGGAAGTTCCGCTTGCGGTACCACTCCCCTTCTTTGGCTACGATATTGAACAAAAAAGAATCCATCGGCATCTTATCGTGCTCCGAAGCGGCCTTAAAATTCTTATACTCACTGCGGTGAAATCCATGCCGGTCCAGCTGCACTTGCTCCGTGAGCAGGTAGCTGCGCTCATAGTCCTTGGTTTCCTTGATGGTAGAGGTTTGATTGGCCAAATGCTTAATGGTAATGGGGATTTCTGGATAATGGGGATTGATGACCTCGAAGGGCAGTACTTCGTTGATCGGGGTTTCTAGACTAAGCTTACCCTGCTCTACCAATTTCATCAAAGATAGGCCGATAAGCGTCTTGGAGATCGAGCCGATATTTTGGATGGTCTCTGTGGTGTAGGGCGTTCCCTGGGCGAGGTTGGCGTAGCCAAATCCTTTTTTGAACAGTACCCCATTGCCATCGACGACGCTGACAGCGAAGCCAGGGATATGGCGCTCCTTGCTGATCAAGTACAAGGCCTGCTCCAACTGCGCATTCAAATCCGAGTTGATCCCCTCCAGCTTTATCGTATAATTGCCCTGCTTGATTCGTCGCTTTTTGCCAACGGGCCGAACCTCCAACTGATAAGTCCCTCCTTCCCAGCCGTCAATAACGATAATCTCGGGCCCTACTTTCTTATCAGGTGTATCAAAATCGTGCAGTAGTTTTCCATCGGGCGTAAAGGTTTGCGCTCTCACATCGATGCCCTGCTGCTGTAGGAGTAAGACGGCAAACTGTCCCTTTTGCAGTTGAACGGTATAGCGTTGAATTTCCCCTAACTGAATAATGGCGTTGCGTTTCTTCCCCAACGCTAATGCTTGTGTTCGGGTTTGGGCGCTTAAGGTCTGGAGCAATAAAAAGGAAAAAATGAGGGAGTAAAATAGCTTGAGGCCTGGCCTAATCATGATCCAATTTGTTTTGAGCAACAAAGTTCTAAAAATAAGGGAAAATTGAATCGATTATCAGAAAAATGATGGCAGAAAAACGATGAATGGTACCACTATCGCTTTACGATTTTCTCCGTCAGTTGGGTACGATCATTTCGAAAGGCCAAAAAATAGACGCCGGTAGGCAGTTCGCGAAGTGAAAAAGAAAGATTGATTAATCCATTGTCAACAGGCATTACCTCCCGATGCAGTAGTAATCCCGAGGCTGTGAACAATTGAACATGCAAATCAAGCTGAGGACTGCCCAATAGATTGACAGTAACCAAATCCGCTGTAGGATTAGGGTAAATACCGATATTAAGTAAACTTTCTAAATCATTAATAAACAGCGGATCACCTGATTGCTCGATGAATTCCACACTACAGTCCGCATGAATCCGAAATCGCCAACTGTGCTCCTTTTGACAATTATCGGGACAACCGCTGCCCCAGCTGAGCGAATAGCGTAATTCTTCATAATCGCTAAACGAATCATAGAAAATATCAGCATATTCCGTTCCGGTTGCTTGCAGCTCCTCAATAACTTCTACCCCATCAATCTCGTCATTAATCAAAGCGACTAATGCTTTCACATCCAGTACCTTATTCAGGGTCAAAGTCACTAAATAATCTTCTCCTTCGGCTTGCACATCGGTCAATTGCAATTGATACAATTGAGCCAGGCTATCCAGGGATTGTACATTAAGGAGAAAATCTTCGAGCCCTAGCTCTGGCAGAATGTCTAGATTTCCGTCTATGCGCAGTTTCAGAGCTTCGGGAAATCGATAGTTATTGATTTTGATATTATAGAGGGTCGTCACTTCGTCGCGTGGGGGTAGCTCAACGGCGTTGTATACGGCGACTAAAGCATCGAGGATATTTTCTTCGAGGATGGAGTCAGGAAAGAAAGAGCGATGATGAGCACCCTGGGGTGGAGTCCGCAAGGCCATCAAGGCAGCATCGCGTTGGTAAAGGTTACGGATAGAATCGGAGGCTTCACAACTCGAGTTTACTTGCTGAGCGTACATCCCCCCACTCAGTCCCAAAAACAGCCACAACAACAGCAGATGCCTCATCGGTTTATCTTCTAGAAAAATAATAATTCAGTGAAAATTTAATGTATTTGTGATTATCAAATTGGCGGAAATACGCATTTTCCCTCGTGTAATCAACCAGTCCAAAGTTATAACTCAGGTCGAAGCCGATGTTGTCGGTAGGATAATAGCCTACACCGACCTGAGCGGCGACATTGGCTTTGCGCAAATTGCTTTTGACATCGGGATTTTCTTCTCTATTTGGAAAAAAATCAGGATCAAAGTTATCAAAATCATCCGTTACATTGGTCGATTTAGCATTGAGCAAGTAGGACAATTCCCCACCGGCACTCACCTTCACATTAGCACCCAAATCATAGATTAGAAGCAGGGGCACTGTCAGGTAGTCCATAGTAGGTACTCTGGAAACGGTGTACACATTCACCGGAGAGAATCCACCACCAGTAGACTGCTGAGGAATGAATACCTCATCAAAACTAGCCAGTGAAGCACCTTCGCCACTGTGCTGGATATGGGTATAATTCACTCCTGTACGCAGGGCAAATTTTCTATCCAGATCATACTCCAGTATGGGGCCGACGCTGTAGCCAGCACCATCCAGCTTGCCGTCCAGATGACCAGCGAGGGTCATCCCAAGGCGCAGGCGCTTTTTCTTGGGCAACTGGACCAAGGCCATCGCCGGTTCGATCAGCTGGCTGGCCAGGGTTGGCAGCGCACTTGGCAATAGGGCCATAGCGCCAAAGGAAGCCGAAGCGCCGCTTTTAGCCGGAGCAGCCTCAGCGGCGGCGGCCGGAGCCATCGGCTGCGTCTGCCCCTGATCAGCCTGGGGAATGTCCGCTTGGACCGCGATGTCAGCAGGCGGAACCGCCGTCGTTTGGTTATTTGTAGAAGGAGTTGAGCTTTTTACAGCCTTAGTGGTATTTAGTGTAAGCGTATTAGCATAGGCAAGAGAAAGGGTTGATTCGTTGCTTGATGATTCATTAGTTGATGGAACGACCGTTTGGTCACTTGAAGATGGTACGCCGACCAGATGATCGTCTGGATTATACTGGTTCACGACGGGTGGAGCAGAGCGCAGCTTGCTGGCCTCAATAGGCACGGACTGTGCAATGGGCAAGCGTTTGAGAGGCTGTTGGGGCTCCTGGTCAGAAGTGTTGGAGAAGACCACAAAGGCACCTGCTCCTGCTGCAAATCCGATAACCAGGAAAAGCAACAGGAGAAGATAGTTTTTATTGCCCCTCGCCATTGGCGGCGGTGAGTCGACCGGCATCTCCTTGTCCAACATCGCCTTCATATTTGACCAGGATTGGTCCAGGAAGGCTCCATCGAACTCCGATTGATTATGGAAGTCTTTATCCTGCATATAGCCTGTAGTTATTACTTGTTGATATTAATTGCTTCAACTTTTTTCTGGCCGCTGCCAAATGCCATTTGGAAGTGCCAACGCTGATGTTAATCTTTTTAGAAATTTCGGGATGCGTAAATCCTTCTATAGCATACAATCGAAAGACCTGTTGTGTAGCAGGAGGAAGCAGATCGACCATTTTGAGAATATCTTCGACATAGATATTGTCCATGGCCCGCTCCCGCACTGCCCGATCGCGATCTTCGAATACTAAAAATTGGAGATACTTGGAATTCTTCTTGTAATATTCCGAAAGGCTATGATAGACTAGCTTGCGTATCCAGCCTTCCAAAGAGCCTTTAAAGGAAAAGGTATATAATTTTTTAAAAACCCTCAGAAACCCATTGTTCACAATTTCCGCTGCCTGATCGCGATCATCCGTGTAGCGCATACACATGCGCATCATTTTCGCAAAGTACCGCTTGTACAGCAACTCCTGGCTGCGCCGGTCGTTGGCGATACAGCCTTCTACGAGTTCTTTATCTGAATGATCCCGGGTATTTGACATTGGTTCTTTACTGTGTTCGGTGTCTAGAGGTTCTTATTAGTTCGTTTGCCTTCTAACTATTAACGCATATTTATCGTAAAATAAGGCCTTTTGCCCTGAAAAAATGCGCTTTTATAGCTTTATCCGAGTATTCCGGTATATTTCTATGAGGTTAGACCCTTGGTTTACGATAAAGGGTTGGGTAGGTTAGGCTTTTTTTGAGAAATAATTGCTTATCATTGTACAGCCACTATGGTCTGATAAAACCCTGTGGTTCAAAGCGAATAGCATGCAAGCTTTCATCGACGACATCATTAGCAACTTTCGCCCTGACCTCGAAACGACCCTTCGCAAGCGGCTGGCGGGCCAGCGCGGCTGGGGATTCGGCACGCGCCGCCGCCTAAGCAGCGATCCCCTCTACAAGGTCTTCGAGCTATTCAAAGGCAAGCAGGGTAAGCGCCTGTTGGGCGTCATGGCGATGAAATCTAAAGTCGTTGAGGGTACCTTCCGCATCTATGATTATCTCTACTTCGGCAATATCAAAAGAAGCAGGACGACAGTCTTTGAGTTCACCAGCAAGGCCCTGGCCCTTTCTCGTTTTAGCATCAAACCCAAAAGCACCCTGAGTTCAGTCAAAGAACTGTTCATTACCTCTCCCCCACTTTTTGCCACCACACCAGAATTCAACGAACGCTACGAAATCCATCCTCAAGATCGCGAAGCAATTAAGATCGACCTTAACGAGGATTTTCTCGATCACGTTGGTGACTTTCCTGATTGGACCTACGAAGGCTACGAAAACGCGCTGATTGCCTATCAACCCGGAAAAAGCCTTTCAGTGGAAGGGTTGAAAAAGGAAAAAGAACGCTTCGAAACCATGTGCGAGCGCCTGATCAATGGACGCAGCGCATCGGAATTTGTTTGATCTCGATCATTTACTGATCCCTATTGTTGGTCGGGCCTGCTTTTTGCAAATGCTCATTAGACCATAATATTTACCTCATTAAAAATTAAAGCTTTCTGAAACGTAGTGTACACCTTTTATCTTTACTTTCCTCTGTCTCTCTTCCTTACTAGCATAAAACGGCCCCGGCGGGGTCGGCGACACCACCGGAAGCAGCAGCTTGCAACTGTGGCTCCGCGCCGATGATCTGAGTAACGTTTACAACAATAATGATGGCGTTAGGACCTGGCTCGACCAATCTGGCGCGGCTAATCATGTCTACGGAACCGCAACACAGCCCCCATTTTTCCGAACCGACCTCCTCCCAAACTACTCCTGCGTTCAATTCGAAGGCCGTCAATACTTGCAAACCGATGGCGATAGAAGTGGCTTCCGCAGACCCGAATCGACCGTCTTTGTAGTCAAGCAGGGCAGCTTTAGCGGTGCCTCCGTCGCTATTGCCTTTGATGAGTGGTCTAATGAAATAGCGCAGGTAGCGCGAAAATTCTTGGTCAACTAGCTCCAGAAAGGCTGGCGAGGGGCAACTCAATAGAAACCAGCGTCCCACTGCCTGGCTTGGAATCAATCAGTAAGTGCCCGCCCAGGGCGCTTACGCGATGCCGTACATTCTCAATACCAATCCCCTTGCCGCTGCTCTGGGTATGCTCAAACCCCACTCCATTGTCCTCCAGGGTGATCAGCAATTGCTCTTCGTGACGAATAAACTGGAGGTTGATTTCCGTTGCCTTGGCGTGTTTAAGTACATTATTCAGCAGCTCCTGTACAATCCTAAAGAGGTAAGCCTGGGCTTGTTCGCTGGCTTGTTGTAGGGAAATATTTTTGTAAAAATTCACCTTCACGCCGTTGTCCAAAGCTTCCAGCCGGTGCAGTTGCTCTTCGATGGCAGCCTCAAACCCGAGCTTGTGCAATGACTTGGGCATCAGATTATGAGAAATGCTTCGCACCTCCTCATGCGAATGGTCGATGTCCTTGATGATTTCTTCCAGCTCTTCCGCAGTACCATTAGCCGCACCTACTTTTTCCTTAAAAACATCCAGTCGCATTTTTACCGAGGACAGCATCACCCCTAGCCCATCGTGCAAATCCTGGGCGATCCGCTTACGCTCCCCTTCAATGCCCAGCACCAAGGCATCCATATTCTGCTGCCTTTGCATCGCCAAGTCGCGCAGCATCTGGTTATTTTCCGAATAAATCTTTCGAAAACGCTTGATGGCAATGTAGAATACAAATACCATTTCCAGCAGCATCCCCACCATCAGTGTCACTTGGGTATAGAAAGTCACTGGATAGCCCATTTTCATCAAATAAGCAGGCATAATGCCTCCGGCAATGATCCCTACGTCCTGCAAACTGGCAATGATCAAACTGATGCCGTGCAGAGAAAACCCGATGAGAAATAGCCCCGAAAAGGTTTTGCTGGGACTGTAAATGGAGACAAAAAGGAGGTAGAAAAAGGTAATACAGGCCATGATGATCAGCAGATTCTGAAAGGTGGCCAGGCCGTAAAAGAAACTGAATTGTTCGATCCCCGGAGTGAGGAAGGAGAGCGGGATGATGATGACCGAGATGATTTTTATGACTCTTAGTACATGATCAATAATCCGGTAATTATTTCGGGTCTCAAAATGCTCGCGGATAAATAGCGTACCGAAGATGAGGTATAAATTGGCGATGATGACCAGGGCAATCTGCTGGAAATAGGAGGATTGGCCCCAGAGATAACGATAGCTGAGGCCGAGGTCAGAAAAAACCAGCAAGCTCCCCAGAAAGACATAGAGGAAGTAGTACCAGTAATAGTTGAACTTGGTGATGTAGATGGCGATGCCCAGGATCATCAGGTAGACCACGCAGAGGAGGAAGAAAGAGGTCAGAATATAATCTTCGAAGCGTTGCTGCCAGGTATTGCGGTAGTTTTCCTCCCAGAGGTAGAGGTCAAAATTGAGGTGGTAGCCCGAGGGCGGAAAATACAGATAGTAGGTACCGTGCTCGCCCGGCTGTAGCTGTACGGCGAACTGGAAATTGCGGTGGGGCAGCTCGGGGCTGTGGGCCATTTCTCGTCGCCGACTAAAGGGAAAGCGGGTGCCGATGGTATCGCTGGCGATGAGCTGTCCGTCGCGTAGTTCGTGAAAGTGAAACTCGTAGAGGTAAGGATTAACCAGTTCGATGATGAGCCGCCGGGGCCCCTCCCCCGCATGATCCAATTCCAGCTTCAGCCAGTGCGCCGAGCTGGTGTAGCCAAAGCGGAAAATCTCCTCCTCCCAGGGTTGGAAGGCCCCATCGGGTAAGGCCAGCACCTCCACCAGATCGTAACCGGCCCCTTCCTCCGACAGCACCTTGACCTCCGGCCCCAGAATCAGCCGACTGAACTGCTCATTCAGCAGCAGGGGTTCGGCGATGGCCGCAGGTAGGACCAAAGCCCACAAACAACAAAGCATCCAAAAACGATACATCCTCCCAAAGGTAGAAAAAAAATGCCTCCTGCAATATGCGTTTGCAGGAGGCGGTGATATCGCTAAATCTAAAATAATAGACACACTGTGCAAGTCGCGATCAACTCGCCACTTGTTGTTTACTCGACCGCTGTCAACTCAGAAGTCACTACAGCGCCGCCCATCTGAGGAACGACCGCCGTACCTTTCACCATACAGCGCTTACCCTCTGTAGTTACCCAAATGGTCTTACTACCCGGGGTATCATCCAAAGAGATCAGATCCACCTTATAGGCTTCATAAGTTCCAGCAGGAACCGTCACACTCTCCTTCGCCATCACCTTAGCCTTGTAAGGCTTCACCTTCTGCGCCTGTACATCAAACACCCGGTAAGTACACTCATAGCCTTCCTTCAATGGCAAACTGGCAATTGTCGCCTCCAAGGCTGCACCATCTCCAAAAATACCATCCTCATTGCTGACCTCAATCGGCCGCTCATTACCATTCATCGCCATCGTTCCACTGATCTTACCTTCACCGTGGTTCAGCTTGACCGAAATCGGCCCCTGATCAACCGAGCGGCTCATCGGCGTCAAATTCTTACTATCCAGCATATAGCTGTCTACAATTTGCCCCATCGCCGACTGGACGGTACTGGTAAAGCTCACATGACCATCCTTCTCTGCAATCGTATTCTTCACATCCATCGCCATTTCCTGATCGCCCATTTTGACAGTCGTCTTATAGCTAAAAGTACCCATCGTCAAGGCGGCCGCTGGCTTAGGTAAAGCTACCTTAGCTGCCGACTCATCCATCTTCTTCGGCAAAGCAACCGTATTAATATCTACGGTGATTTCTTCCAATCGCTTGGCAATATCATCCAGCATATCCGCCTGGTACTGACCGCCGATGTGCTTGGCCAGGAATTTCTCCGCAGCGGCGATGAAGGCCATATTGTTCTCTGGACGGCGGAAACCGTGGCCTTCGTCAGGCGCACAGATGTACTCTACGGGCAGCTTCAGCTCGCGCATGGCCACCACAATTTGATCCGACTCAGCCTTCTTCACCCGAGGGTCGTTGGCTCCCTGCACCACCATCAGCGGTACCTTGATCTTATTGGCCGAAAACAGCGGCGACTGCTTCATCAGCTGGGCTTTGCCCTCTTCTGTCTCTGGATCGCCCATACGGATGTAGAACATCTTACGAATGGACTCCCAGTAAGGAGGAATAGACTCTAAGAGGGTCAGCAGGTTGGAAGGACCAACGATGGAAACGCCAGCAGCGTACACATCGGGGGTAAAGGTCAGGCCGGCCAAGGTGGCATAGCCGCCGTAGGAGCCTCCCATGATGGCGACGCGATCTGGATCGGCGATGCCCTGCTCAATGAGGTATTTCACACCAGCGGTCAGGTCGTCCTGCATGGATTCGCCCCACTCGCCGTTACCAGCGTTGAGGAATTTCTTTCCGTAGCCTGTAGAAGAGCGGAAGTTGGCCTGTAGAACGGCGTAGCCGCGGTTGGCCCAAAACTGAGCGTAGGAATTATAGCCCCAATAGTCGCGGGCCCAGGGGCCACCGTGTGGCATGATGATGGTAGGCAGGTTCTTGCTTTTGCCTTTAGGCAGACTGAGGTAGGCCGGGATTTTCATACCGTCGTTAGAAGTATAGGTCAACGGCTCCATCGGCACCAATTGGTCGACGGGTAACTCGGGACGTGGGCGGTATTGGAAAACCAGGGTTTGTTCTTTGCGATTATAGAGATAAGTCGCTCCGGGATCGACATCGCTGGTGGCGGAGATCAGCCAGAGGTTTTCATCTTTCGTACTTGAACCAAAGTTGACCTGTGCACCTGGTAATTTGCTGGTCAGAAAGTCAAAATCTTTCTGGAAGTTCTTGTCTTTGATGTACATTCTTCTTTTGGCGCCGTAGTAGAAGGTGGCTACCATTTCTTTCGTTACATCAGAGAAAGAAGCTCCGGCGTAATCCACTTCATTTTCAGGATCAGACTCCACCAAGGTCGTCTTACCCGTCTGTGGGTCCATCAGGAAGAGGCTGGTCAAATCGACATCCTCTCCTTTATTACTCACAAAATACACCAACTTACCATCTTTATGGAAGCGGCTGGGGCTACAAGATTCTTCTACATTACAGGAATAGATAGGGTGAAATCCATCTTGGTCTACCCGAAGAATCTCTGTACCACCATCATCCGTAGAGCGGGTAGCCATACGAAGTTGGTCTTGCTGGTCAAAAACCCAGCTGCTGACTTTCTCTGTATTTTCTCTGATCAGCTTGCGCTCGCCAGAGGAAATTTTCACTTCGTAGAGATCATGCCAAGCCGCATCGCGGTTATTTAGGCCGACGTACATCATATCGGGGTTGCTTTCGGGGACCGAGTAGATGATGGCGCGCACCTCATCCATCGGCGTGAGGTTACGAGCTTCGGGGACATCATCGCCTTCCGCAGGTGCGCCGGAGGGATCGACGGCATAAACGTGGAAATTTTCATTCCCTCCCTTATCCTGTACAAAGAGAACGTACTTGCTGTCGTGGGTCCAAAAATAGCCCGGAATTGGGCGCTTGGTATCATTAGTCAATGGTTTGGCGGCATCAAAAGGTTCGTTGGTTTTCTTGATCCAAATGTTACGTACTTCTTGGTAAGGCTTAACAAAGGTCATGTATTTGCCATCCGGAGACAGCTGTGCTCCTGAAATCTCAGGGTTGCCAAAAAATATTTCTCTGTCAATCAGTTGGTTGGTCTGGGCTTGCATATTCGACGGTAATAGTCCGGTAATTAGAAAAAGGGCCACAAAAAAGTAGATCCCAATGGTCTTTAAGGAAATCAAAGATCTTTTCATAGATTAATTTTATTGGAGGATTTAATGAAGTAAAGGTTTCTATTTAAACACTGCAATGATGCAAAAGTAGCATCAGCACTAAAAATTTATCCTCTCAAGGGCAAAAAATGATCGACAAAGGGCCGATTCTACTGCATCCAATAGTCGTAAGTGACGGGCGGGCCGGCCAGGTACTGCCCTACATTTTTCTTCAGCGCCTGGTGCAAGGGGTGAGCTTGATAGGTCTGGTAATCGGCTTCACTTTTAAAGCCCATGTCCATCACCATCCCATAATCAGCCATCGCTCGGGCGTCGCCCAAATCCTGAAAGGCTCCGACCCTTAGTCCTTTGATGACCTCAATTTTCTTAAGGTCTTTGAGTTCGCTGGTCAGTTGGGCCTTTTGCTCCTCGGTCAGTTGGGGTTGGAGCTTGAAGTAAACGGTGTGAATGAGCAGCCCTTTTCGGTTCGTCTTGAGTCGCTTGATGGTAGCCAGGGCCTGATCGAGGTCGCCTTCGGCTTTGATCAGATCGGTGCGCAGGGTTTGGTATTCGGGGGTGTTTTTGATGTCGGTGCAGCCGGAGAGAATAAGGAGCAGCAGGCAGCAATAGCTGAGGTATTTGAGCATAGCGGAATCAGGTTAGGTCAATAAATTTGGAGGGCAAAAATAGCGATTTTTTGGGAAACCTCACTAAGACCGATCGCCTCCCCCACCTCGCTGTTTCTTTACATATTCCGTCGGAGTCAAGTTATGCTTTTTCTTAAACACCTTATAAAAGGTCGCCTTATTATTAAACCCACTCTGCTCGGCCAGCGCAGCAATGGTATACTTTTCGGATTCGGCCTGCAAAATGAGCTGTTCCAGGTGCTGGAGGCGGTAGGTGTTGATGTACTCGTAGAATCCTGATTCGTAGTGCTTGTTGAACAGCTGAGAAAGATCATTGGTGGGGATACCGGTCATTGCTGATAAATCGACCAGTTTGAGTTTCTTATCGAGGTAGGGTTGTTGTTGTTGCATGACCTTTTCCAGGCGTAGGGCCAATTTTGCGAGCTTATCTTGGTCAAAAACCTTATTGCCGTACTTGGCAGTCTGAAAGATGCTTGGCCAGGTTACAACTGCAAAGACTTTGTACAAGAATGCGAAGATGAACAATTCGAACAGACCAATTAAGACGCATTCAAAGAGAAAGGGATAGGCCGCTCTAACCTTGATAAAAACTAATCCGAAGACGAAAAGAACGAGGAGCAAAGCATAGGCCAACCACCGCAGCTGTAGAATTGACTTATTTTGCGGATTTCGAGATAGGAGGCGAACACTACGATAAATGAAGAAAATTCCTGTTCCAAAAAATAAGCCCATCCAAATATCTACGAAGAGTAAAGGGTCATTGATCCAATCGTACAACCGGAAAGGAAGGCCCAGTCGGACCAATAACTCTTCCAATACAAAGAATAAACTGACCGAGAAATAGCTCAGGTGTCTGCGCCGCAGGCGATACTCGGGATTTACCAGACAGCAGCATAATAAATAGTAAGCCGGACACAGGGCCATCCATGCCGCAGTTCCCACCGTATGAACGTAAGAATAGACTTGTCCAGCTCTATTGATAAGAATAATGTAGTAAACCATAGCCAGGCTGACCACAATCAGCAGTACACTCATGGCCTGCCGAAGTGCCCCTCGCCCCGGTTTATTAATGTTAATTCCTAAAAGTAAGATCAACCCTTGTACCGCTCCAATTAAATAGATAAGGCTAAGAAAACTGATTTTCATAGACCAATTTATATTGTTTTCATTCTATAATTCGAGCAGTTGTTGATAAAACGTTTATCTAAGCCCAAATAGACCTTCTCGGGAGAAGAAAAATGGCTATTTGGAGACACAAGCAATAAATTCGCAGCCAGTAAAACCTACGGATTAGTTGCTTAATATTTTAAAACCGATATATCATGAAAAAGAACAATTTGTTTCCTATTATTTTTTCACTTGCAGTCTTCTTTTCCTTGTTCTTAGCGTCTTGCACCAAACAGCAAAAGAACGATGTTACCAAGGCTGAAGAATCTGCATTATCCCTTTACAAAAATGTAGAGGCAGTCGAGGCGTTGGCCCTTGACACCAAATTCAATTTATCGGCTACTGTTTACAATGATTTCTTGAATAGCCTAATGTTCAAAGATGAGCAGTTGAGGGGCTTTTACTACAAGGACATCGTAGAAAATATGAGTAACCAAGAACTGAAAGCATTTTGGGGTTATTTCAAGGTATCCGTACAATTGGAGGAAGATTCAGACCAGAACGCAGAGGTGAAGCTTCGTAATGGAAATCCACCGATGCTCAGCGACGAATTTTGTATTTATTATGATTCCGTTCCGTTTGCTTGCCGTCCCAGTCCGGGATGGGTCTGTATGATCATGTGCTAGAGCAGTTTTTTACTAATTTTTACCATTAATCTATTAATCAAATATTAAGCTTCTGATCTCTCGATGAGTGTGCTATCCGTGTGATAGTACGCTCATCTTATTCCATTATTAGGTGTAATAAGATCAATTCTGCAATTCTCTTGAATTTTTGGATAACAGTTGTATCTTGCGGCTTTATTTAACTTAAAGATCGATTATATGAAAACGATTACAAACAAATTTTTAGTTCTATTCCTGTTTTCTTCCATGATTTTATTCTCCAATTGTACCGTCAGACTCGTTGACTTTACTACAATTAGTACCAAGAATGTCAATCTCAATGTAGACAGATCAAAGGGGAAGAAGACAGAAGGTAAGAAAAGCTATTTCCTCGGAATTGGCTTTAATCTGAAAGATGCCATTGATTTAGCCCTGGAAAATGCAGGAACCAAATATGATATGCTCATCGATGGAGTTGTTCGCTATAGCAATTTCCCTTTCGTTGTAGTTGTAAAAGTAGAAGGTATAGCCGTGAGTAGTTCCGCCATGAAAGATTCTATGGGTAGCGTAGAATATGAGGAATGGCTAAACAACCAACAAGGCGTTTATACGAAATCTAGAGCTACAGACTAAGCCAAGCGCGATGTAAGTAGCCTCTTTAGGCTTTTAGAGCAGTTTATCAATAGTAATGATAAACTGCTCTATTCATTTACAGGCTCTACTACCTGCGTGCACCTGCACTTACCTAAACCGCTGTAGCGTTCCCAACTTTTGCTCCAGGCTACCCCACCCTTATCATAAGGTTTCATCTCTTCGGTGATAAATTGATTGGTGATATAGAGGAAAGGTTCTCCGTTTTCAGGGTATCGGACAGTACTGGCCTGCGGGGCAGCTTCCACCACAGCCATCTCGCCAGATTGATCGGCAATCAAGAAATTGTTGGCAGCCGACACGCGCGCCTCTTGAATCATGACGATCGCCTGTTGCGTAGTACTACAATTTTCCAAAACCTTCCTTACGATAAAATGAAAACCAACTCCCGGCTGCACCTCCGTCCCGTTGACAAAAGACATCGCCACCGCCAATCCCTTTTCATTGATCCCATCCGAGCGACCAATAAAGACGTCAGATTGGCTGATGTAGGCATATTTACCTTGCGGGGCGATTAAACTGCTCTCTGTAAATTGCTTAAACTTGAAGAGCATATCATAATTTCTACCTACGATGGTGGAACCCTGGTTCCTAAAGGCAAACACGCTGCATTGACCCGCCAGGTCAAAGATGCCCAAGCTCAACAAAAATGCGCCCAGTTTCTCATCAGAATCCTTAATCCCTTCGGCAAAGCCTTTAATCTCCTCAATAATTTCTGGATAAAATTCGTGCAGTATGTCGTAGGAAGCTCGCCCAAACTGCTGTTTCTCAGCAGATATTTCAGGAATCTTGAAGTTGGCTTTCTCATAGAGCAACTTTCCGTACTTCCAACCCATTTCGTAAAAGCTACCGTATAATCTCGGGTGATACATGGCCTATTTTTTTGTTGTGAAACGATGCGTTTTCCGACGCTACTTAAGCGGAGTTGGTGTACGCTATCGCGGAGGCCAAAGGTAAAAAAATTGAGGTAGATAACAGCTTTTTAGGGCTGGATTTGGACGATATACTCATGTAAATTAGTGAGTTGATTACAAGTAAAGAAAATTTTATCTGAGTAAAATAATTAACTGGAAATACGTTGATTCAAAAAGTGAAAATTTAAATCGCCGTGTCCCTTGGCAGGAGCTACCGTGTACACACATTTTTTTGGCCCCCTCGCCAATCGATGAAAAACGAAGCAAAACCTGCCGGCAGGCAGGCGGGAATCTTGTCTGTGCCCCGTAGGAATCTCTTCGGGATAAACTCGCTCCGCTCAAACACTACACAGACAGGCTGCCCGCCCCTCTTTCGTGAATATTTTGATACTGACCGAAGGTCAGTCAAAATCCCTAAACGGACTTTTTACGTTGTGTGTACACGGTAGCCTTGGCAGGAGAAACGGCCTGTATCATATCAGATCCCCAGCAAACTCCGAAAGTCGGCTGCCGATTGCAGCGACTGCCCCTCGCTCCGCATCATAAAGGTATGCTCCGCCCTTTCCCGAATGGCCTCATAATCCAACTGCTCAAAATCTTCTGGAGTGAAAACCGCGACCTTTTGGCCAGGGAGCAAACTAAACATTCGGCCGGAATTGCTGGGGAGGAGGGAGAAGCGGTCCCAGTCTTTTTGGGGAAAGCGAATGACGCTTTGACCGTCGTCCGTAAGGTAGACGACTTCGGGACTGCTGAGTTGGGTATTGAAATTTTGGCCGAAATCAAAGTTAGCGACGAGACTAATAGCCTCTTCCTCCTTGATGAGCCGATCCCAATTGTAAATGCCCAGCTCGGCGACTTCGTAGCTGCGGAAGACTTCGGCCATCAGCTTAAGGCGCTCTTCCTCTTCGCGGACTTTAGCCATCGCCGCCTGATAATTGTTGGTCCAGTACGAGGGTTCGAAGGCCAGGAGGGCCTTCAGCGGCATCACCGCCAGTAAAGGGCAGGTGAAGTGCTGACTGCTGTCCTGGCTGTACAGCTCCAGTTGGTAACGCTTGCCGCTGATCGGGGTAATCTTGCCAAAGCGGCCCGCCGTCCACTCCGGGAAGCGCCGTCCCTTAATATTCTTCCAAACCATCAGCACCGCCGGGATTTTTCGCCCTTCGAATTCAATGGCAGAATAGGTCTCTACATTTTGCCACCCCAGCCCATAGCCCTTTAGTCGCTTTTTAACCGCCTCATGGTCGACCTTACTCAAATTTGAGTTGTTGTACTGAACATCCACAATAATATCATAATTGAGGGCCATGTAGCGGCGATTCAGCGGAAACTTCAAGGAGGGCTGGAGCCGCTTGATCTTGCGGACCTGCTTTTGGCGCAGAGGGTTGACCTCCGGCACAGCGGTCCCAAGGCTGTCCCAGCGACGGCCCTGCTCATCGAGGTAGTAAAACTGATAATCCTCTCCGGCCTGATAAGAGGCCAGCTTGACCTGAGCGGGCTGGTCCGCCTTAAGCCGCAGTAGCTCCCCCGCCTGCTCCACCCGCAACTCAAAAGTCCCGGCGGTAGCGAAGGGCGTACGGCTGCTGTCCTGCTCATAATCCATACTGATCCCGGCGAGGTAGATGCTAAAGGCATCATGCAGCTCACGGTAACGGGCCGCTACCCTACCCTGCACCGGCTGACCATCAGCATCGAGCAAAGCATGGGGCGGAATGCTGATCTTGCCTCCATTGGCCAAGTCCTGCTCCAGGCCTTCGGCCGCATCGAAGGAATAGCTGGTGAACTCAGGGTCGAAGGCCGGAATCGGCGGATTGACAAAGGGAGGTAAAGCGGTGGTAGATGATTCGGGTGAACAGGCATTGAGGCCGCATAGCAATAGCAGCAAACAGCAGAGGATAGTAGGTTTTGACATGGTGGTTTGGTTTCTTTTTGTGAAAAAGGGTCATTATGATTTATGGGGTGTTGTAGTAATTCCAGCTGAAATCGGCGTAGGCCTGTTGGGGCACCTCGAAGTGCTGCCCGTAGGGAAAGACCTGGCGGGTGGACCAAGCTTGGATGTCTTCGATCGGGCGGTGGAAGCCGTAGTTGTAGGCAGTAGCGCAGAAGCGCAGCCAATCTTCGTCGGAGCCGGAGGCCAGTGTGGGATAGCAATCGCGCAGCACCAGGTGGACGGCCTGGGCGTAGCGGCATTGCCATTCGAAGGATTGCAGGCGGGTGAGCCGCTGTTGACGGGCTTGGCGGAGCGGTTGGTTGCTAGGGATCAGTAGGGTATGCAGGCGCCGGTGCAGCCGGGGGCGGTGTTGGATGTGGAATTCTAGGGTTTCGACGAAGGAGGGCTTCATTTGGAAGGGGCCGATGGAAAAATCGGCGAGGGTGGAGCCTCCTTGGGTATAGGCCAGTTCGAGGGCCTTGGTCTCAAAGAAGTCGCGAAAGAGTTCGTAGCGGATCAGTTCGGGAAAGACGGTGGCGATGACCTTTTGCAGCTCATTTTCGGGAAATTCGGCGGCGACTTGATCGAGGGTGTGTTGGCGCTCCAACAGATAAGCCTTGGCCGCGCCAATCTCTGTTTGATAGTCATCCGGGGTTTGGGCAGCCAAGCACAGACCACCCAGCAAAAGATATAAGTGTAATTGTCTCATGCAAGGTGAGATAAACTTATTTTCAAAAGCGAATATTGCGTTTTGTCCGGCGAATTTGTCATTTTGGGGCTTCGAACCTGAACTTAACGACTTACAAATCTTCAATCAATGGATCTTGACCATATCCTGACGCACTTGGGAGAAGAGCGACAACACTATTTCAATGCCGTCTCCCCTCCTATCATTCAAAGCAGCAACTTCGTCTTCGACACCTTGGACGACTTTCGCAGTGCAATCAACAATGAACTGACTAGTCATATTTACACTCGGGGAAACAACCCCACCGTCGCCATTCTGCGCAAGAAAGTAGCGGCACTAGAAGGGGCCGAGGATGCCCTGATTTTCGGTAGCGGCTGCGGAGCCATCTCCTCGGCCATCATCGGCTGCGTTAAGGCTGGCGACCATATCATTTGCGTCAAGGCCCCCTACTCCTGGACCAGTAAGCTCCTCCTGGAATTCCTCGCTCGCTTCGGCGTCACCCATACCTTCGTCGACGGCCGCGATGTGGCCAATATCGAAGCCGCCATTCAGCCCAACACCCGCCTCCTTTATCTGGAAAGCCCCAATTCGATCACCTTCGAATTGCAGGACTTGCGGGCCTGCGCCACCTTGGCCAAACAGCACAACATCATCACCGCCATTGACAACAGCTACTGCTCGCCCATTTTCCAAAACCCCATTGCCCTCGGCATCGATCTGGTGATTCACTCCGGCACCAAATACTTGAACGGACACAGCGATGTGGTGGTTGGGACGCTCTGTGGAAGCCAGCAGTTGATTCAACAAATCTTTGATTCGGAATACATGACCTTGGGGGGAGTAATTTCGCCCAACGACGCTGCGTTGGTCATTCGCGGATTGCGCACCTTGGCACTGCGATTAAAGCGCTCCGATGAATCGGCACATCAAATTGTAGAATGGCTACAAGCGCATCCGAAGGTAGAGCGCGTAATCTATCCTTTTTCTACAGATTTTCCGCAGTATGAATTGGCTAAAAAGCAGATGCGCGGCTGCGGCGGCTTATTTTCCATTCTACTCAAAACCAACAAGATAGCGGAGGTTGAAGCCTTCTTCAATCGCCTGAACCGCTTTTTGATGGCCGTAAGCTGGGGCGGACACGAATCCTTGGTCTTGCCCTTCTGCGCTTTTTACAATATACCCGGTCGGCCAGACAGCTCAGTGCCGCTGAATTTAGTACGATTTTATATTGGATTGGAAGACCCTCAGTGGTTGATCGAAGATTTGGAGCAGGGCCTGGAAGGGATAAATTAAAGTTGGAGAACCGTTTGATCCTCCAACTTCAAATGGCTTATTTGCGCGTCATCTTTAGCGGGATGCCAAGGATGGACAATGTGATTTCATTACACTGATTATCGTCTACGTCAAAGTCCACTCCGAGAGCGTTAACCCCTCCGTCAGAAGCCGTTAAGGACAGTAGCGTATCTCCCATCACCTGATAAGTTTTTTGGGCCAAAGGTACACCATTGATCTCTCCTTCAATCAAAGAGCCATCGAGATCAACCAGCTCCCCATTTGCCTTAAATTCGACATCTCCGCCGAGTTGTACAGACCATTCTCCCACAATATTATCAGAAAGTGTAGGAGCGGCACAGTCATCATCGCCACAGCTGCTTAGGAGTAAGACGATCAGTGCGAGTGGAATCAGAAATAATTGCTTGTTTTTCATGCTTAAACTTTTTATACAAATTAATTAATATATGACATAGTGGTCATATAGCAACGAAATAAGTATATAGCAACGATAACTGATTTATTATTGTTTCTTCACCTTTACATTATCTAATAAATAGGTAGTTGTATTGGCCGTTCCATTACCGACATATTTAAAACCGATATAGATTGTTCCGGAGTATACGGAAAGGTCAATATCTCCAGAAGGGACCCATTCGTAATCAGCTCGGCTTTCTCCTGCGATGTCGACGTTTAATTCTGTCCAGGTCGCCTCTGCCACATTATTTCCATCAAAATCACTGGATACCCAAACCGTTAGGCCGTCGTGCTTCCAGAAGGCTTTAGCCGTTTCAAAAGAGAGCGTCTTATCATCATCCAGCTCGATTGCTGGCGTAATGAGCCAGGTTTCCATATCTGGATTATTGTCATTGAAGGCCGTCGCCTGCACGTATTTATTTCCACTAAACTCCTTACCTCTCCAAATCCGGTCTCCTTTAATAGCAACGTTTGTCCAGCCCGAAAGGTTGACATCCTGCTCTGGAGCAGTAGAGTTAAAGGATTCGTCGATTTCTCCATCGACGGTGCCGCCGCCGCCACCGCCGCCATTGTTGCCGCCTACGATGTCTTCGAGATTACGCATGGTAATTTGAAGGTTATTAAATTGAGAGACAATACCAGTCAGCGTTACCTCATTGGTTGGAAAGTTGGCATTGGCAAAGGAAGCGGCGGGAGCGGTCCACAGAGCTACCGTCCCGGTGCCATCATTGAGGATAATCTCTCTGGCAAAGTCAGTTCCGCTGCTCTTGCTGAGGCTTACATTTTCGAAGGTCACCAAGGTACCTTCCAGCTCCTCCGCCTGCGGCAGAAACTCACCGATGGTAATTGTTCTTCCGCTCACAGGGTTATTACCATCCGCTGCCGCATTGGCCAGCGGTACATCTTGCACTTGCAGTAATCCATTGAACTCATCCAGTTCTAACCCACTGACGATCACCGTAAGGGACTGATTGAGGTTAAAATTGTGATCGCTTTCAAAGCGTACCACGATGCCCGAGCCACTATCGTCTTGCAAAAAGAGGTTTTGGCTGTTGATGTTGCTGTTAACGCGGTCGGAGATAACCGTTCCCGTAATTTTCCTATTCGCCGGGATATTAGTGGTGGAAGGAAAAAGCTCTCGTACTTCCTTGATGGTCATCAGTTCCTCATCACCACCGCCGGGGCCGCCACCGGAGCTGCCATCGCAACGAGGGCCGTCCAAGCTCAAATCAGTAATATCGCGGATGTAGAGCTGCGGCGTGGTACCAAAAACACTGTAAACAGCGATGACCGTACCATTGCCCGTAGGCAGCATCTCATTCACAAAATCAGCAAAGCCACTGCTCCGCAGATCAATAACGATATTGTTGCAATCTCTCAACTGCCGATTCTCACTCCGGCGCTCTCCCGTACTCGTATTGTAAGTCGCAAAAGTCTCATTGGGCTGCGTGAATTCCATCGCATCCAGTTGAATCAAGGTGTTGATATGTACATCCGCCGGAACCGTCGTCAAGCCATTCAACGTCACCACTTTGGGAGTGATGGTCTGATTATTTGCTCCTTTATAGATATGATCAGAAATCAGCACTTCCTCAATGCCCCCCAGCTGCTCAAAGCCACTATTGTTGACAAAAACGCTTCCGCCCAGCTGAATCAAGCCATTGAAATCGCCAATCACCAAGTCTTTACAATCGATGAAAATACGACGTCCCACCGGATAGTCATTGTACAAAGAATTGAGGTTAATACGTACGGTGATTCCTCCGGTCTCATCCTGCATCACCAGCTGACGGTAGAAGTTGCCCGAGCGATCATCCGCAACCACCACCCCTTCGATGACGATGTCTTCGGTGATGGTGATGAACTCGCCCAGTTGATGCAGGGCTTTCAAATCAGCGATAGTGGTATTAGAAGCAATGCCGGGATCGCCAGACTCTGAGGGGGGTTCATCAAAGTCCTGATCGACACAGCCTACGATCAATACGCTACACAATGCGAGGACCAAAAAGAGGGGAAACTGAGTAATGGAAAATAGTTTTTTCATGGTTTATTTTTTTATCATAATCGGCCAGGCCGGTATAATCAATTGAAGTAATGGGATTAAAATCTAAAGCTGAGATTGAGGAAGTAGCCTCGACCAAAGCCGTAAAAATAGCGGCTAGGGAATCGATTGACATCTTTCTCTTCAAAGTCAAAGCGCCGCTGCTCAAAGCCGCCGGTGATAAAGTCCTGGGTATCCAAAATGTTGTTAACACTGGCATTGATGGCCAAAAAAGTATCGCCAAAGCGGAAGGACTTTCTCGCCGAAATATCGAGCATCAGGGCGCCACCAGGCTGCTCCTGATCGATGATTTCTCTCCACAAAGTACTCTCATTATCGACCTTATCGACGTAACGTGGATCATAAGAAATCGCTGCTTCGGTACGACGGGTTTCGTTGATCCCAATAAACATCCGGTGGAAGTAACTCACATCCAGCCAGAACGACCAGAAACCTTTGGGGCGATAAGCAAAGCCGATGTTGTAAGCCGACTGTGGCTGACCAGCAATCCGATAGTTCTCAATAAAAAGGGTCTGATCCTGTAGCAGAATGCTGCCATCATCATCATTAATGATAGTAGCATTGGGGCGGTTACTAAAGGTATGCTGCCCCATACCGGCTACCACCTTCATATTCAGGCCCGTCATCAATTGCACATCCAGGGCAAGTTCGAGCCCCATGTGCCTGCGATCCTGATTAGTGATCGCGTAATTGACAAATTTATCTTCGCTTACCCCCTCTACAACTACATCTAAATCTTCGTGGTAGAAACTGTAGGTAATGGCTTCATTCTTGAAATCCGTCAAGTAAGCCACCGCTCTGATCTTGTACAATGGGGAGCGCAAATAGTAGCCTGCGTCGAATCCTTGAATAGTCACATTTTCCAATCCTGGTACCAATTGGTCGCGAGTACGAGCGGCGACGTAGGCATTCCGTACAAAGGGGGCCCGCGTCCGATGCGTTCCGTTGACAAAGAGGTAGTTACGGCCGTCGAGCGCGTAGGTCAGTCCAGCCTTGATCCCATAATTGGTAAATTTTTGCTTTTCAGAATCTCCCAGTGAGTTATTGGGGAAACGGCCATTTTGGAAATACCCGGTCCGCCAGAACTGCGTCTGAGAAACATTGGCTGCCGCAAAGAGTTCGAAGTTATCAATATTGTATTGGCCTTGGGCCCAAAATCCACCGTTGCGAACATTGATGTCATAGTTCCAGCCGAAGACATCGCCTTCCCGTGCCAATCGATTCGGATTCAACAGGTCAGGGGTGCCCAGCGAGTCGAATTCGAGGCGATTTCCTGTAGTCACATTTTCACCTTCGGCAAATTTATCGACATCCACATAAAAATCTCCGCCCAGCAGGTCCTCGACCGTTTTAAAGACATGAGTCTTATAGGATTGCAGATTCAGGCCCGCTTGCAAATTGAAATTATCATTAACACTAAATTGCAAGGTCGTATTCAGCCCCAGCTTTTCCGTATCAAAGCGCCGATCTTCGATGATCACTTGAGAGCGATTACCCGTGACGGTATTGCCGGGGATGCCATCCACATTTTCAAAGGTTTGCAAGTTACTGCGATTAGCGCGATAGAAGGACGCCCAGTCGATTTGTAGCAACGCTGGATTCTCGATCAGTTTTTGGCGGGCCAGCTCCGCAATTTCCGGCGTCGAATTGGCCTCAATATAGCTCGGCAGTCGGTTGTACTCGTCCGGGCGAGGGTCATCAAAGTCGTACCAGTCCATCGCCGTACTGCCGTTGTAGCCAAACTGGTAGTGCAGCGTAGTCGTCAAGTTCAGGCGATCGTTGGCCGTCCAATCGTGGGTCAGTAGGATATTAGGCTGGTGGCTATCCCCTACTCTAGCGTTGCGTTTTTCGCCATTTTGGTAGCCCCAGTTGGGATTGTAGTAATTGTCTCCAGTTAGGTCGTACAGCTCTTGGATGGCGGAGGCCGAGCGACCGCGTCGGTTAGGGGCGCCGAAGGCCACTAGGGCCAGCGAGTGCTGGCGATTGAGGCGCTTTTCTATGCCCACGTAGTAGGACCAGGCATCGTAGAAGGTACCATCGATGTAGCCTTCCTCGGCCCAGCGACGAGAGCCCGACAGGGCAATGGACCAGCCATTCTTGAGCACCCCGGTAGAGTACGTCCCCATGACCCGATGGCGGTAGCCGCCATTGGTTTCAGAAAAAGAAATGCGCTTGGTTTTGCGCACATTAGAGGGCCGCATGTTGAGATTAATCGTTCCGCCCATGCCACCGAAGGTGTGATCGGTAGCCTGCAAGCCAATCTGCGCATCGGCCCAACGGGTTACGTCGTTCAATCCTCCAAAATTGAAGAAAGAAATACGGCCATTGTCCAGCTCATTGATTGGCATACCATTGATGTAGTACTGCGTGTCCTCCGAGCCGTAGCCCCGAATGCGAAAGCGCCGAAAGCCGAAGGTAAAGCCAGAAGTCGCCGTAAAGGCGTCCCGCGATGCCGTCAGCAGCCCCGAAAAGGCTTGATCGTCAATTTCATTGTCAAAGTCATCCGAGGATAGGGAAATCACAGGGATGGCCTCGTCGATCGCTTTTTGGCCTTCTTCAGAGGGGGTAATTCTAATCTTACCCAGGTTGAGCAGGCGACTGGGGCCTACTTGAATGACCTGTCGATACAGCTCTACAGAGCCTTGTGTGATCAGCAGGTTCATTTCGCCGCCAGTAGTAATTCGGCTAATGCGAAAAGCGCCGGTTTCGTCGGTCACATCGCTGTAATCCGTTCCTTCCAGTTGCACGCTGAGCCCAGAAATCCCTTCGTTGTTCGCCTCGGTCATAACGACACCTTTGACCACATAGGGCTGGGCGCTAAGACTAAAGGTAAAGAGCAGAAGAGCGGGCAGGAAAAATGCTGTGGTGAGTTTCATTAGCATATTGTAGTATTGTTATTGAGAATTCAGATGTTTGCTGTTGTCAAACATCCAACTATCCCCTATGGCAGGATAAAAAAATCCTGTGTGTAGCTCGTTCGCGGCACAAAATTAACACTTTTAACACAATTCCTCACCAAATATCAAAAATTAACCTAATTTTAAAATGGCATCATTACTACAATGTCCTCTGATCTACAGTTTATCCTTATCTTTGTGGAAAATGGAGTTCACCCACCGAATTTTGTTAATCATTACTTTACGTCAAAAACTACAACGACAATGAGATTCAGCAGTCTTCTGTTTTTCTTCTTCCTTTCCATCCACCTGGTTTCCGCACAAAAGCAGCAATATAAGGTGGGCTGCGTCGGATTCTACAACTTTGAAAACCTCTTCGACATCGAAAATGATACCCTGATTCGGGACGACGAGTTCACTCCCAAGGGCCGCAAAGGCTGGACCACAGAGCTTTATCAGGACAAGCTGGATCAGCTGGCGAGCGTCGTCTCCGAAGTCGGTACTGAGATGACACCGGACGGGCTCTCCATCCTGGGCATTTGTGAGGTAGAGAATAAAGGAGTATTAGAAGATTTCGTCCAACATCCTAAACTAGCTAAGCGCAACTATCAGATCGTCCACTTTGACTCTAAAGACTGGCGAGGCATTGATGTAGCACTCATCTATCAACCCAAATATTACGAAGTACTCAGCAGCAAATCCATCGATGTCGGCATTATCATGCGCGGTAAGGATTCTACCCATACCCGGGACATCTTGTTAGTAGAGGGCCTTTACGACGGTGATCCACTTTACGTCATGGTCAATCACTGGCCCTCAAGAGGTGGTGGAGAGAAGGTAACCATGCCGATGCGCAACCAGGCGGCGATGGCCTGCCGCAAAGTCATCGACTCCCTACAAGCCATCAACCCGCTGGCCAAAGTCATTGTCATGGGTGACCTCAATGATGATCCCATCAGCCCTAGTGTTAAGGACTTTCTTCGGGCCACCGGCAAGAAAAAGAAAGTAGGCCCCAAGCAACTATTCAACCCCATGTATGACTACTACAAGAAGGGACTCGGCACCACAGCCTGGCGCGATGCCTGGAGCCTTTTCGATCAAATTATCGTCTCTCCGGGCTTGATCCAAAAAAATGGAGAAGGCTACCAGTTCTACAAAGCCAAGGTTTTCAATAAAAAGCATATGGTACAGCGCACCGGGCAGTTCAAGGGCTATCCTTTCCGCACCTTTGTTGGTGATGCTTATCTTGGTGGCTACAGCGATCACTTTCCGGTTTATGCGTTTTTGGTGAAAGCGATTTAGGGAAGGAAAAAATGTATTATTCTGAGATAATAACCTTTTGCGTGAAAATTTTATCGCTGTACTGGAAAGATAGGTAATAAAAGCCAGGAGAACTGATGGTAATAGTATGATTCACAGATTTATCTTCACCAATCAATTGTCCTAAAGCATTAAATACCTGAAAGTGAACATCATGGTCTATACCTCTCAAAGTCAACAAACCTGTTGAAGGATTGGGAAATAACTCTAGCTTAGGAGGTGCGATGGGCTCAATAGAAGTAGTAAACCATGTACTATCACAGGGATAATTGTTGAAATTATATTCATAATTATCGCTTTCGAAGCATCTGACCTTCGTAATTTGTCTTCGGGAGTCACAGAGAGCCAGTCCTAATGGCAGGCGCAAACCTCCATACATTAAGCCTATATTTTTCAGGATAGAAGTGTTGATGTCTGAGTTAACAGAGCCGTTATTACTCAATCTAACATTTTGCACTTCGATTGAATCGTTTTCAACGGGCATTTTTGTTATGGAGTCAATAGTAACATCGGCTATTTCCATTTCAGAGTCATGGCAGACTCCTTTCCAGGCTACTGAGTAGTCGATGTCTTCATAGAATTTATAGTTGAGTTGAAATGCTTCAAGACGTTCATCATAGAAAAGGACGCTATCCTCTTTAACCAGCATATATTCCAAATTAGCATCGTAGCTATTGCTGATAACGTGCACTTTTTCATTCATAATAACCGCAGAATCAATTATCGTATAAGTCTGAAAAGACACCGCTCTGCTTAGTGGATCTTCGACCTCGTAGGTCCAGGTAGTTCCAATTTTAAAAGCGGCTTTGCGGTCCTCTAATTGCCCTTCCTTAACAATAGTTATTTCTTCACAATTATTATTTTCAATACATCCTTCAGGAGTAACAGAGAGTAGCCAGATGTTAGTGGTATTTACAGAATCATTTAGAATTGATTGTTGTGTATTGGTGTAGGATACGGTTCCGCAAGCTATAATATTTCCATCATCATCTTCCTTAACTTTTCTCAAATGGGAGTGACGATAATTTCCGTATTGTTCAGTAGGTAAATTTTCCTGTTCATTTTCATATTTAAAAATTCTTAGCCAGTTGCGTTCTCCATCGGGATTCATACTGACTAAAAATCCGTTCCAAGTTCTATGTATACCTCCTGCGGGTCCATCCTCCGTTTCATCCCATACATCACCACAAGCAATGATGTTACCATCTTGGGTTTGAAGATAATCATAGATTTTATATCTTCTAGCGTTACTAAACGGATCAGTAGGTAGTTGGAAGCTCCAAAGAATATTACTAAAGTCAGCACTCAATTTATTTATTCTTCCATTAGAAGGTAACGCATTACCTAGCGGGTGGTCTTGAGAAGTAAAATAAATACTGCCATCATCACTAGCGAGTATTGCGGGGTTTTCCGCGGCGATGTCTTCAAATTCAAATGAATCAACTACAAGGCCATTTTGATCCAGTTTAAGAATCTGAAAACCACTACTCCCGGATAGCCCTGGTCCATCGTGATAGGGATTCAAGAAAATCAGGTGTTCATCTGTAGTGTATTGCAAATCAAGGCAATTATTTTTCCGTTCACCGTAACCATATTTTTTCGCCCAGCGAGGATGGAGTTCATTATCCAGGCTCATGATCTGTCCATAGCGTTTTCCAGTATTACTATCGAGTGTAGAACCGTACAAATAGAAAGAGTGATTAGACTGTATTATTCCTTCGTTATTACTCGCCCAATCGACCGTGGACTCATAACTCAAAGAATTAAGAGGAGATAAATCAGTATCAAATTCCATTAAGGCCGTAGGTCTGCCATTAAGTGCACCATGCCAATGGCCGCTTACGTATAATGTATTATTAAAAAAAGTCAATTTATTACTGCCTTCTGGATACAGCGTATCAATTAATATAGATTGTAGCAGTTCCCCCTTATTTGAATACTTTGAAAGACTCGTACAGCTTGAATACGAAGAGGGATTAGTCGTGGAGGCACAAAAGTGTTCTGCTAAAATGTAAATCTTATCATCTTGCATTTCAAAATCTCGAACAATATTTCTTTTTGCTACATTTAGGTCAATTAATTTACTAAATGTTTCTTGGCCAAAAGAAGTAAAAGATAAAACCAAGAGTCCGAGAAGGGTAATTTCTTTTTTCATAATGCGTGCTGCTTCATGCGTTGAAGTTAAAATATCAAAAAGAATATAACTTTACATTATAGAGTGGTGAATTGCGAATGACTTAGCTAAAAAATCGGTGAAATATAGAATAAACAGAGGATACTCTAGTCAGTTAAGATAAATTTATCTTTAAATGATAAGTTCTTATGATTACGTATTTCGACGATATAAAGCCCAGTATTCCAATTTGATGTGTGGATAGTCTTACTAGATTCTGTAATCGAATCAAAATAGATCAATTGGCCAAGAGAATTATAAATACGTATTTCTGAAACCTGTTGATTATTCGATAAGATATTCAAGTGTTTCGAGAAAGGGTTTGGAAAGACCTGTATAGGACTTTGTGTCAATTTACTATTTCCTTTACTTTCCAAAGGTAAACTATAAGTACTAAAATCAGGCAATTCTGATGAGAGTATTTCATCTGTAAGCATAAAATATAGAGCTTTGGCATAACCTGCGTATGGATGCGCCTTGCGAGCAATAGTGTAAACTGCTGTTAAGTCCTCATTCGTTGGAATAAAAGTAGAAATATTTTTAATTCGATTCAAGTTAATTGATTGAATAGTAACAAAATCATTCAACGCTTCATCTTCATCGGATAAGCTAGATAAATACATA
>JBCDGZ010000109.1:0-28040 GCA_038750655.1 Bacteroidota bacterium
CGCAAAATAATAGTTTAATTAGACAATATAAGGAAGTTGCAGATCAAATCATGGCATTTCATACACTGAAAATCCATGAAGAAAAGACAAAAAAGTTAATTGAAAGAAATATTAATTCTTATATAGTTGAAAATTTATGGAAATATGTAAATCCATAAAATAGTGCTCGTCAATAATTCCTAGAGAGGGTTGTAATTTTTAGTGCCCCTTATCGACTAATCACCAACTTATAAGACAAATGATAATTATCATACCCAATCTGTACAAAATAGACCCCATCTGGATAGTTGGAAATGTCTAGCTCGAAACTCTTTTGCTGGGTTTGCTCGGGAGCGAAGGATTGCAGCACTCGACCGGTCATATCGATCAGGTCGAGGCGCAGCTGTACGGAGCGGGCAAACTCTAGCTGGACCAGAGCATAGTCGCTGGCCGGGTTGGGTTGGATGTCCATCTTGCTGAGCATGTCGATAGAAGTCACACTGACCGTTCCGGACTCCACCTCCGCACAGACACTGGCCATACAGCCGGTAGCATCGGTGAGCGTCAAGCAATATTCTCCCGCCTCTAAATTGGCGATGTTGCGCGTCGTCGCGCCGTTGCTCCATTCGTAGGTGAAGGGCTCCTGGCCGCCTTCGATGTCCATCTCGATGGCCCCGTTGCCATTGCGTTCGTTATTGGAATTGGTGACTAGGGGGGTTAAAATGATCTCGTTGGGCTGGTCAAGGGTATAGGTCGTGGTTAGGCTTACCTGGCAAGCATCGGTGATGGTTAGCTCGTAGTCGCCGGCAGCTAATTCATTAATTTCCAGTTCGGTAGCGCCGGTATTCCATTCGTAAGTGTAAGGAGCGACCCCGCCGTTTAACGACACCGCTAGACTGCCGTCGACTGCATCGTAGCAACTGACATCGCTTTGGTCCACCTCCAGGCTCATGGGTTGTAGATCGCCTTCCATGATTTCGAGGGAAAAATTGCCCTCGAACGGGCCAAAGCCTTCGACGACGACGTAGTAGCGAGTATTGGGCTGTACGACTGCTTCCAGTATAGAAAGACGATTGTCGCCATTGATGATCTCATCGCAGTCGCCTTCGGCCGCATCGTCATTGACCATAACCGTGTTGCCCTGCTCATCCAGTAAATGCAGGTAGGTATCAAAATCCGTTGAGCTGTTGCATGTGCTGATGTAGAGAGATTGTACACAATCATCCGTTTCCAGCACATAAAAAGCGTCGGCGGAGGAGTTCCCGATTTGATCATCATAACATTCACGCGTGGAGCCTTGCCCTCGGAATGGTAGATTGTTGATTTCTATAGCGTTGCTTAGGGCGTTGCCGCGGTCGGAGCTACAGGTGGTAGCAAACTGGAAGGGGCCCACCCAATCGCTAGTGCCGAAGACGCCGCAGTCCTGCCGAACGTAGAATTCGTAGGAAGTGCTGCCGATGAGGCCGGTGAGGTCGTAGGACTCATCCGGGGTCGTGACTTGGGTGCCTGCTTCTGGGTTGATGCCAATGAGGCCCCAGGAGAGGGTAAAAGAAAGCCCCGTTGTACCAATGGCTTGCCAGTTCAGGGTGGCGGTGCTTTCTGTGATGTTGGTAGCCGACAGGGCCTGCGGCGTCGAGCAATTTTGGGTAGGATTACAACTGATGCTGCCCACCCAGCCGGTATTGCCGCCCAGGCTGTCAGCCTGAAAGATAAAGGTCAGACAGCCAGTGACGTCGCTAGAGGTGATGGTTTGATTGAGTAAGTCGCCGCTGCCGCTGGCCGTCGTGCCGGAGCGATCCCAGCACCAGCTCCCATTTGTCCCTCCGGGAGCTTCGATGCGTGGGTCGGAAGTATCGTCACCGTCGTAGATGAACAGCTGATCGATACAAGTATTTCCATCGGCCTGAAGGTCGAATTCGCTGAATTGGATAGAGACAGCGAAGCCAGCCTGCTCCGGGCAGATGGTGACAGAGTCATAGGTGGTTGGTGAATATTCGAATAAGGAGCCGCCGTTGTCCAGAAATCGGCCATCGCAGGCGGGTGGAGCCGGGCGGGTATTGAAGGTAATGGGGCCAGCCCAGGCGGAGCTGAGGTCGAAGGGCCCTTCGAAGCTGCTGATGGGCATGGGCGAATCGCAGGTTTCGTTGGTAGGGCCGCCTTCTAGGACATCGATGCCGCTAAAGGCCCATTTGCTGGGATCGAAGAGGCCCTGATTGGCAATTTGGCCGTTGCGGCGGTAGGCCCAGCCGTCTTTGTATTCCCAAACGGTGCCAGTACCGTTGGTATTGATGTCGCCAAAAACGTCGATTACAGTACCTCCTTGATACAATTCTACGGCATCATTACCATTAATTAAGGCGTCAGGACTGGTGTAAGCGGGTGCAAAGCCGAAGAAATTCTCAAACAGCTCGGCGTCGGAGGCCCAGTGGATGTAGGTTCCTTTGGATACCGCCACGGCCGGAAAGGTAAATTCTATGCCATCCGAACCTTCTCCATTATTGGCCGAACCAATCCCATATAGGCTTAAATCCTCGATGTCATTGGCTACGTAAAGTTCCACACCTTTCGGATTACCACCAGAAAGCGGACCATCGTAAACCCCGGTAATCATCAGACTGACGGGGGGACAGTTAGCCTGTACGTAGACGTTATATACTGTTTCCTCGTTGAGATTATTGAAAATATAGGTTTTATTCTTGACCAGCATAGGCGTCCCTGAAGGAACCGCGCCCTCTTCAACCAGCTGTAAATTCCAATCATCGGCATCCGAAGCCCAGCTAACCGTTGCCGATTCCTCGGTGATGTTGGTAATGGTAATATTGCTGGGCTTGGGACAACTGCGCTCGGCAATCACGGTGAGATCGAAGCTCGTCGTTTGCGGGTTTTCCCAAGTAGAAATAACGATATAGTAGCTTTTTCCTTCTTCCAAAAACAAATGCTCCAACACCAGATCGGCAGTGGTTACTTCATTGGCGGTCCCAGCCAGACAGCCTGGATTGTCATCCAAACAGGCATCCAAGACTTGAATTCCAGTAAAGAAACCAGAGATGTTGCCCAGTTTAATGCTCACATCTTCATTGGCCGAAGGACGGTATTCGTAAACGATTTCGTTGCCATTGAGGTAATCTTCAGTCAAACAAGGCCCCGTTCCAGAGTAAAAATCGCCAAATGCAGCAGTGGAACGGTTAAGGTCTTCAAAGGGTAGAGAATTGATAACCAATGGATTGGAGCAGTCAGACCCCGAAGGTGGTGGATTGCCTTGCTCTACTCGAATGTCAAATGGTGTACTTTGCGGAACAGAGAAAGTGGAAACAATGATGTAGTAAGTTGTTCCTCCTTGTACCCTAATATCTGCGATGCGTCGTGTACCGGGATCGGAGCTTATATCAGAGCCGACACAAGTGGTCGCTACATCCGGGCAGGCATCGAGCAGATGCAATCCCGTCCAGGCCGATACATTATCCAACTGAATGGTGAGGTATTCATCTGAAGCTGGGGTGTAGGCAAAGACGTAGTCATCACCAGTGATGTAGTCATTATTACAGGGACTGCCGTCGTAGTCATCGCCAGCCCCGGCGGTGGTTAAGCCGGTGTTGACGTAGGGCAGCGAGGTGATCGTAGTTGGATCATCACAGGTAGAGCCCATGAGCCAGTCAGCCGTATTGGCCGATAAGGACAAAGAGCAGTTTAAGCAAAAGAGTAAGATAAGAAAGTAAGCGTAACGCGTTCTGATTTCCATAAAAATTTCATTAATGTCATCTCATAGAAAAACCGCCAAGGCAAAGCCCTGCGAGCTTCATTTTCGGAAAGGGTATTAGGATAATTAGAAAACCTAAGGTTCTCGAAGGTGGTGGGGGTGTGAACGTTTGGAAAAAAAATCCAAATTACTTACATTAGTACATACAAATACTTTACCATTTTTTTTAAACCGTTCGAAAAAATATGGCGAAATCAAAACGCAAACGCAGGATGGAAGCCCGCGACAAAAGGGATGCTCGTAAAATATTGACGGTTGTTGGTGTAGCTACACTGATTTTCCTGATTCTACTCTACCTCCTGTTCCAGAATTCTTAGTCGCCCGCAGGGCCAACGATCCAGTAAGATTTTGGATCGTCCAGTACTTTGTAACTTCCTTTCAGCTCTTGAGATCTCAAGGCCGGAACATTAGTTTTCACCATTTCATAGGTTAGCGAATCTGTCAAAAGAAGGATGTCGTCTTGCTGCTGTATCATCAGCGATAAAGAATCCTTAGACAGCCCCGTACGCAACCCTGTCAGGCTTTCCTGAGCCATCAGTTGGAAGTTGGAGCGTTGAGGAAGGAGATTTTTTTGTACGATTAGAGTCACTTGTGAAGGTTGTGCAACCAGCTTTTCACCGGCTGCAACGATCCGCTGAGGCAAATCCCGCCGTTGTTCTATCAGGGGTCCATATTTAGCCCAAAAAAAAGCCCCCAACACTAAGCCACAAAAGGCCAATCCGCCAATTAAGAGGCGCTCATTTTTCATCAACATCCCCAAAGAGCTGACGAAATAGAGGGCCCAATAGCCCCCGCCAACTAGTACGGCAGCACGGAAGCCCGACGCTTCAAAAAGGTTGTGGCTGCCCAGTAGTAGCAGCATCACCCCGAAGAAGGAAAGCACCATGAAGAAGGTCAGAAAGAGCTTGGCCATCGTGAAATAGGGATAGCGCTGATCGAAGCAATTGAGTACTTGCTTGGCCATAATGAAGGCAAAGGCGGCCTGTAGGATCAGCGACTGACTCAACAAGCCCATTAGCAACCAGCCGCTGGTGAAGAGGGAAAGCTCTTCGCCTTTCCGCCGTTTTACCCAAAGATCGCGGAAGGCAACGGGTAGGAAGGGCAACCAAGGGAGGCTCCCAAATAGCTGATAAAGTAGGTATTTGCCGAAAGAATTGGAGGCGCCGTAGCCAAAGAGGAAGGTTGAGGCTTTCCAGTCGAGTTGGCCGGTGAAGACGAGTAAGGCAATGAGACCGGTGAAGGGGAGCCAGCCCCAGCTGTAGGGCAGTGCTTTGCCTTTGGGATGTAGGAAATAGAGGTAAAACCAGCTGCCGGCACTCCAGATGAGCATGCTCAGGGGTTGGATGAGGGCACCAAGCAGGGCGGTTGCCCAGAAGGCGATGGTCCACGGTAAGGCGGGGGATTTGAGCAGGCGCAGCAGGAAGAGGAAATTGAGCAGTTGACAGGCGAAGAGCCAGCTATCGCCAGTTGCCTGCTTGGCAGAGCAGGTCAGGAGGATGGAGCTGCCCATGATGATCAGGGTGGTGAGGACGGTGTTCTCGCCGAACAGTTTGCGGCCCCATTGCCAAAAGCCGCCAAAGGCCGCGAGGAGACCCAGCACACTCAGCAGACGCAGTAAGAAAGGATTGAGGCCTGCATTGATGTAGACCAGACTTAATAACCAATGATAGAGTCCGGGCAATTGCCCCCCCTCTTGTACCAACAATAAACCTTCGGCCTCTGCCCCATTCCAAATGCTCAGGATGTCATTAGAGGTCAATAAAATACCCAAAACCGCGACGGCAACCAGCCCAGAGAAGAGGTGATTATCGAAAAGTGAAGTAAGCGTTTTTTTCGTCATTGCGGCCGCAAAATAGCAAATTTCGACGACTCCCGACCTTACTGTATGATCAATTTCCCGGTTCGAATTTTACTGCTGCTCTGAAGCTGGTATAAATACAGTCCAGCGGCTAATTCTGCTCGCTCAAAGCGAATTTCATTGCCTCTTGTCTCGGGAGAAAGGTAAAGGCGTCGCCCCTTCAGATCAGTCACCTGAAGCCGGAAGGCCTCCCCGGCTTCGTTGTTGAACCGGAAATAGGTAGCCTCCGTAAAGGGATTGGGCTGAATCTGGACTTGAAGACGTTGCGAAGGCTCCAAGCCGGTGCTGGTCGTCATCAAACAATCCCCCCCAATGAAGGTATTGAGCTGGGCATAGTTGTCATCAACCGCATCAATAAAATCAGCAATACAGACTTCGTTAGCGGTAATTTGGGAGTAATACAGGCGGCATAGCGGCTGTGGAGTAGCCGTTTTTTCCAACGAAGAATCTTGATAGGACAGCCCAATGACATGTCCCGCCAGGCTATAACTAAGGTCTACGGGAAATAATTCTTCATCCACCAGGGTCTCCACCCCTTGCAGTTGTAGGCCTTCCATCTGAAAATCAAAGGCCACTACCCCACTCGCGGTGTTGAGGATGCCAATATCGATGTACTGATTGTTCAGGTCATAATCCAAGATGCTCAAGGTCGCAGATTCTAAAGACAGCACGCCATCGGGGAAATTACAATGATCGTGAGCGCCACCGTCTACGTGCTGGTGCAGGCGTCCGTAGAGCAAACAATTGTTCAATAGCGCCGCATCATAAACCGTCAATTTGAGGTCCGCATTCAAGTCATTACACGAGCTGATCAACATATCATTCCCCAGGAGCCGAGTGACATAGCGTTCTACATCGTCTAGCTCCTGCATACCATTATTGTTCACATCTCCCGACAAGGCTGCACCCCCACACTCCCCCTTACAATCCGGCTGGCTGTTGCCATACACCACTCCCGCGCAGTCCACAAAGGGATCACACTCCTCATCCAGTTCTACCGATAGCTGCCCAGAGCTGCGGTCAATAATCAGGCAAACCTGCGCCCAGTTATTACTGGTATCTTTCTCCACCCGTCCTAAAGCATCGGGCAAATTGAGCCAGTTGACTCGGTTGACAAAAACATAGCGACCATCCGGTACTTCCGTAATATCGATCCATTGACACTCCAGATCAGACCAGTAGATGTCCGAGCAACCGGCAGTAATGCCCATATTATCACAGCTGTATTTCTCCACGCCCGTATCGCAGTACAAATCGATGACACAAAAGCCATTTTTGAAGCCAATTTGTAGTTCCGTTCCGTTCTCATCGTACAGCAGGTACTCCGCATAGCCGTCGTAATGGTAGTGCTGATGGCAATTATCATAGGTAAACTGAGCGGGATTGTTCTCGGGCCGGCCGGCGTAGTAATCTTGCTCGCCAATATTATCGATACGAGTAGAAAAGCGCAGGATGTCTCGGAGGCCGTAACCGCGCAGGCAGCCTTCTTGAATAAGGCAATCATCGTAGGAATCAATGACGTCTAGTCGGATGGTCGTCTCAAACTCCTGTTGATTGAGTACCAAATCAGGGCCCTCTGGGCACTCCGGAGTCCCTTGAGGGATGCAGGAACCATCATCGATGCTGGCCAATGGGTCATAGTTACAAGCGTCGGGATCGGTGCAGCCGCTGATGGGACCCAGGTATTCGATGCGCCATTGGATGGGAGCGTTATTGCAGTCCTCGTTGCTGTCTCCGATGCGAATGTAGTAAATCCGCCCAGGGTCAAAGCTGCCCTGCACGACCGCTAGATCGCCACAGCTGCCGCCGTTATCATCGTATAGGGTGGTGCCGGTGTTATCCTCGGGGGCAAAGGCCAGGCAGCTGCCGTAAATCCAGATTTTCGTATCGCAATTGTTGCTGTTGAAGCAGGTGGAGACGCGGTAGGCGCCGGGCGCCGAAGGCTGGTATTCGTACCAGGTATTGTCTTCGGGGGCCGTAAATTTACCTTCTGAGATGCTGAGGGCTGTTCGGCAAGTCGCCCCAGCCGGGCAGTTGAGGTCCGTTACCCACTCCCCTGTCAAAGGAGGATTATCGACAACCAGCTCACCGTCTTGCCACACCAGGAAGTAGCCTGGATCAAAGATACCATCGGAGTAGGAATCCTGGATGTAGAAGGTGGCGCAGGCCGAGCGGGGAATACAAAAGGTATCCTGATACAATTCGTTATTTCCTAAACTCCCAAAGTCAGCACCGCCGTAGCTGGTACCGTTTTTATCGATCAATTGCCAAGCCGTTTCTCCACCAAAATCGTCGGTTTGAATATGGACGACGATTTGCATGAGCTGCGAGCCGCAATCTTGACCAAATGTATGCAGAGAAATACTGAGAAAGAGGATAATGAGGGTAGTGTATTTCATGAGCTTTATAGTTTAAAAAAGCTAGGTGCTTGTGTATAACATCCGTAGAATCATCAATAATACTGCTTTTCGCCCAAAACAGTATCAATTGATACCAATATTTGAGGCATTGGTAATGTCTATGCGCGAAAATTTCTGTTTTTGAAAAATATTGGCAGGGAAATTTCCGCTATTGATGTAAATAACTCTTAATAAGGAATGAAAACTAGTTTACAAGTGCTATTCATAGCATTGTTGGGTATCCTAAGTGTAGAAGCCTACAGTCTGGATTCATTGAATATCAGGTTGTTGAACCACGCCAAAAGTGCACCAGACAGTAGCAGCAGAACAGTAGAGGACCTGACTAAATATTTGGTTGAAGCAACCAACAATGAGTTTGAAATCGTGGAGGTCATCTTTTATTGGATAGCCGAAAATATAGAATATGATATAGAGGGCTATAAAACGGGAAAATACGCTACAGATTATCAAGAAACATTTACCGGGAAAAGAGGAATTCACCGGACGTACTCTGCGCTATTCCAGCGAATGTGCCGATTGGCTAAATTAGAGTGCTTTGTAGTAGCTGGTTATGCAAGAGGATATGATGTTGAACCTAGAAAAGCGTTTACAGCCACCAATCACGTTTGGAACGTAGTCCGTGTTGAAGGACGCTACTATTATGTCGATACGGTTTGGGGAATTGGGGAAATAGAGCTGGCTGGCGATGAGCTGGAGTATAATAAAGACATGCCCCTCAATCAGGTTTTAACCCGTGATAAAGTCTTTCTCTATTCCCATCTACCGGCAGACCCTCGTTGGCAGCTACAAGACTTCGTCATACAAATGGATGATTTTATGAAACTTAGAGGCTTTGACGAGCCTTCTCCATCTGAAGTATACCATAACTTTCGCGACAGTATTGCTCATTTCTCCAGCCTATCGAAAGATGAAAAAATGGACCTGTCTTATAAAAGTGCTGATCGGTTTTATCGAACCAACGATAATCTAAAAAAATGGGGCCATCACCTTTATAACAGAGCGCACAAAAAATCTATTGGAAAAGTGGAAAGAGAGGATTTGGAAGCGTCCAATAGGCTATACAAAAAAGCTTTGGTAGTTTACGAGAAACTACGCGAATCTGATACCACAATTAGCGTTTGGATACAAAGAGCAAATGAAGGGATGGAGTACAATCAGTATTATCTAAGGCGAATGAAAAAATAGTTGCATTAGAGAAATATTGAGTATTTTGAATTATGAAAAATATCATTAAAAAGCCGGACTGAAATCAAGGATTGTTATTAATGCCAAATATGATCACATTGAAAAATATACTATTGTTCTCCCTCGTCACACTCCTGTATCAATCATGTACTTTACAAGCACAAACTGATCATCTATCGATCGCAGTTCCCACCGTTGAACAGGAAGCTTCCTCGATATGGCGCACCATCAACGATGTCAATTTTTTGGAGGGACAGGGCTATCAAATCCATTTGCCCGAAGAGGATTTGATTAGCACTCTAATTGCTCAATCAAAAAATGGGCAATTCGGCAATAACGACTTTCCTGCTATCTATAATTTACTAGCATCCAAGGTTTATAATGCTAAAGATTATGAGAGGGCTTTGAAAAAGGTCAATGCGGAAAAAGACTTGATCAATCGACTGGTACAGCAACTGAAGGAGACGCAAAAGACCTGGGATTGGGAGTTTAAACTATTCGACAATTACAAGGTCCTCTTCACCTTATACGGGACCGGTGGAAGTTATGATCCTGATTCGGGAACGGTAACGCTATTTACAACGACCGAGGGTCAATTTATGAAATACAGCCATCCGGCCAATACCATTGTGCACGAAATTGTCCACATGGGTATCGAACACTCCATCGTCCAGAAATACCAACTCCCACATGGACTGAAAGAGCGAATTGTTGATACCATTGTCTCGATTTTATTCAAAGAATATTTGCCGGACTACAAGATTCAGAATATGGGAGATACCGCCATTGATCAACTCCTTCGTGATAAAGAGGATTTGAGTACGCTCGATTCTATCATCCAAGAGTATATGACTAGAAATTAAAGGTCGAAAAAGGAAGGAAAATCATTTTCCTTGCTATTTTTGATTCTTCAAAGAATAAAATTATGAAACTCAACCTCGATGTAGCGCGCCCTAGCAAGCCGGAATGGATTGCAGCAGTGATGGATAATTTTGATGATTTTTTACGGGATCACGCGGACTGTGAGCGCAAGGCTTCTGCAATGGCGATGAGCTTTGTGGCGAAGTATCCGGATCGGAAGGAGATCATTCCGGAGCTGATTGAAACGGCCATTGAAGAGTTGGAGCATTTCCAACAGGTGTACGAGTTGATGGAAAAGCGCGGTATTGCGCTGACGCATTCGATTGGTGAAGACCCTTATCTCAAGGCTTTACTCAAGCTGTGCCACAGTGGCCGGAAGGAGCGCTTTTTGGATCGGCTGCTGATTGCTTCGATTGTGGAGACTAGAGGAGCGGAGCGTTTTAGGTTAGTGTCGGAGGCGCAGACGGATGCTGATTTGCGTAGATTTTATAAAATCTTGTGGGCTTCGGAGGCGAAGCACGGGCATATTTTTGTAAAAATGGCGCTCCACTACTTTGAGGAAAAGCCGGTCTACGATCGCCTCGGTTGGTGGGTAGAACGAGAGGCGGATATTATTGATGGCTTAGAAATCCGGGCGGCGCTGCACTAGCGCGGGAGCCTATTTCACCAAAATGGTTTTCTTATCGAACGGATTGAGGGCCGTACCCGCTACACGGGCCTCCGCCTCAACGCGGAATGCTGAGCGGACACCGCTCATCCACTTAGCGGCTTTGACTACACCGCCCAGCAGAATATTGCGGTCCTGCAATTGATCCATATCTGATTTCATCATTTCGAAGGGCAATTGGAATTCTACTTCTATGGCCTCCTCGGCCGGTATTTCAATATCTTGCTCTAGTTCGATTTTGCCCAGTTCGTACTCGTCGGTCAACTTATTGTCCTTACGTCCACGAGAATAGCGCTCTACCAAAAGTACCGTAATACCCGTCACCCGGTGTTCGTCCATCGAGGTTAGGCGAATGCGTCCTTCGATGAGGCCGTCGGCCGCGCGGACGCCTTCGGGGAGAATCAATTCCAGCTTGACTCCTTCGATTCCTAACCAGCGTTTTACTTTACCAAACATATTGTAAAAGGTTGTTTGCTGCAATCAAAGCATTTTGCCCATTGTCGACCATTAAATTGGATCAACTTTAGGGATCAATAGATCAATCAAACCATTCGGCGATGCCAGCTTTGGCCCAGCGGCAAGGTCCATTTTTGATCAAAATCGCCTTTATTGGTGACCAAATTATCAAAAACTAAGGTCTGATCGTTGATCTGCCCATTGCGATAAAGCTCCACAAATTCCGCTCGCTTGGCCGTCTTCACCTCCTCACCATCCATATAGCTGAAGGTCATCCGATCAAAGAGATCCACCTTAAACTGAGCTTCCAAGGCTTTGATAAAGTGCACCGACTTGTCGATCGAACAACCACTTGCTCCCGCCATGCTCTCATCTACCATCAAGACGATAAACCGATGGTGAAAGACCTTAGCCGAACCCCGAAGGGCCTGATTATGGCTCACCCATTGATCGACAAATTGATGAAGATATTGCTGCAATTCGGGCAGTTCGGCAGCCGTAAATTGGCGACTGCTTTGGTAAATCCAAACGCGGCTAGTTGCCGGAAGACTTTCGATATTGGTCAACATATGCTTTTGTTTTCTACTACAATATACAATTATAGCCGCAAAGGTTTTGAGAAAATCGGCTAGAGCCCTTTGTTGTTCACAATCAGCTCCGCCAAATCATAGACCATAACGTGCTCTTGCTTGTCCCGGGCTTTGATGCCATCCTGCATCATGGTAATGCAAAAGGGGCAATTGGCGGCAACGATGGTCGCTCCGGTATCCAGGGCTTCATCGGTCCGCTCCATATTAATGCGCTTATTACCGGGTTCATCTTCCTTAAACATCTGAGCGCCCCCTGCCCCACAACAAAGACCAGTAGTACGGCTGCGCTCCATTTCGACCAGATCATTGTCCAAACTCTCCAGTAATTGACGTGGCGCCTCATAAATACCATTCCCTCTACCAATGTAGCAGGAATCGTGATAGGTGATTTTCTGGCCTTCGAAGACGCCTCCCTGCTCCAGGGTCAGTTTGCCCTCATCCATGAGCTGCTGCAAAAGCTGAGTGTGGTGCAGCACTTCGTAATTACCGCCCAGTTCGGGGTATTCATTTTTGAGAATGTTGAAACAGTGCGGGCAGGTCGTGACGATCTTTTTGACATTGTACATATTGAGTACTTCGATGTTTTGCAAGGCCGTCATTTGGAAAATAAATTCATTGCCGGCTCGGCGGGCCGGATCACCAGTACAGCTCTCCTCTTTACCTAGAATGGCAAAATCCACCTCCACTTCGTTCAAAATCTTCGTAAATGCCAGAGTCACCTTCTGGGCTCGGGCATCAAAACTGCCGGCGCAGCCCACCCAGAATAAAATCTCGGGTGTTTTGCCTTCGGCAGCAACATCGGCCATAATAGGTATTTTCAGTTTTTTTGACATATTTAGTTGGTTGGAATAAATACTATTTGTCCTTGTGCATGCCGCAGGCGGTCGGATGAAGTGATCTTAAAAAGATAGATACCCGGTCCGCTTTCAGGACGCATAAGGCTAACACGATTTTCGTCAATTTGTTGCTCATGGAGCAAGCGCCCGTTGAGATCAAACAACTGCACCACACCTCCCGAAACCGAAGCCGACCATTCGATCCAAACCTGCAAAGTAGCCGGATTGGGATACAGCTGATAAGGCAATTGCTCTATATCCTTGGTATTGGTCAGCAAATAGGTATTGTAAAGCGATTGTAAAGAGTCGATGGGATCACGGCCGTTGACCGTCTGCGGAACATTCAGATCAATCGCAAAATTATCTTCGGGGTCATTCACTCTAGCCACCCGCAAAAAAGCAGACTTCGAAGAAAGGCCCTCATCCAAACAGCGGCTGTCCGCCCCCGGAATATTGGCCCCCTGCATGGCCGCCATCAAGCGATCCGCTAAAGAGCCCCCAGCCCGCAGAAAGCGCTGTTCCATAGAATCCAGCACCTGTGGCCCGAGTAAGATATTGCCCTGAATGGCATAATCAGGTCCTGTACGGTGGTTTTTATAGTCTAAAGCAGCCGTTCCCGTGTAGCCCGCTACAGTGATTTCTCCATTGTCGTCGTAGGTGATGATCCCGTACTGCCGGCTCTGTGTACTACCAAAAACACAGACATCATTGGCCAGGACAAAGTCCAGAATCTGCTGAGCGTCCTGCCCTTGCTTCATCTGTTGGATACCGTTTTGCAGATTGCTGTTGGGAATGCAGACCGTGGCTTGGGCGTTCATAGCTCCTTGACCGGGCACCAGGTCGCTGATGATGATGGCACCGCCGCAGCCGCCGCAATCGGTGCTGGTAAGGCAGGTTGCTCCGGCGCTGCCGACTTGCCCGCTGGCTGGATCGACGGCCACGATGGAGAAGGTCTCTTGGGCGGTGAGGGAAAAGTGGAAGACTATCAAAGAGAGTATTAGCGTTACTCGCATCAGTTTAATCAGCATTGTTTTGATTGTGGGTAAAGAAGAGAGATCATTTGATTGAAGGGCAGAGTTAGGGGCTTTGTGGGTGGGCCCTCCCACATCCACCTCCGCCGGCTCTCCTCTTAATCTACAGACACAGCTTGTCCATCCATTCTGCGCAACTTGAGCCGCAAAAGTGCCAGTGTCATCATCCATTGGTACCTGTAGACGACGAACAGTTAACACATAGACGTAGAAATACCCAAAATTCCATAATTATATTTTTATTTATAATAAGTTATTCTCACAAGTAATTGATAATCAGCAATAAAAATTTCAAAAAAGTTTTCCCTACTCTGCTTCCATCGCCTCTTTGGCCCACTGATCGCGCTCGGTAGTGACCTGCCAGACGGAGCCGCTGTTTTCAATACTATTGAACATCGGCATCCAATCGGCGGGACCAGCGGATTGGGTAAGGATTTCGTAGCGGCGCATCCGGAGGATGGGGTCGAGCGGGTTAATTAACACCGGGCAGGCCTCTACGCAGGCGTTGCAGGTCGTGCAGGCGTGCAGCTCCTCTTGAGTGATATAGTCAAAGAGGGTTTTGCCGTCGTCATAGTTGACCGGGGTCAGCTGTTGGGCCTCGGCTCGCAGTTCTTCCTTGACGAATTTTAAGCTACCAGCATCCAGATTGCGGCCCACTTCTTCCGCCCGATCGCGGATGTCCATCAGAACTTTACGAGGAGAGAGCTTCTTACCTGTCAGATTAGCGGGGCAAACGGAAGTACAGCGACCACATTCCGTACAGGTGTAGGCATCCATGATATTTTTCCAGCTCAAATTGAAGACATCATTAGCCCCAAACTCCGGGATTTCTTCGTCCATCGGCATTTCTTCTTCTCCCTCCGTCAATCCCATCATAGATTTCACCTCGTTCATAATATCTGGCATATTGGTCATTTGACCTTTCGGGTCCAGTCGGGCGAAGTAGGTATTGGGGAAGGCCAGGAGGATATGGAGGTGCTTCGAATGCGGTAGATAATTGATAAACAATAATACCATGATAATGTGCAGCCACCAGCCGAAACGCTCGATGATGAACAGTACTCCTTCACTAAAGCCCCCGAAGAGCAAAGGTCCCAGCCAGCTACTAACTGCCAAAAAGCCGGTATCTGGATAATGGGCCGGATCGAGTTGTTGCAGCACTACATCGGCACCATTCATACTAAAGATACCGATCAGTAGGGCCAATTCTCCAAAAAGAATAAGGTTACCGTCCAGTTTGGGCCAGAGGGTCATTTCCGCTTTGTGAAAACGAGGGATACGCAGCAGATTACGTCGCGCTAAAAAGACGAAGGTAGCCACAAAAGCCAGTACGGAGAGCACTTCGATGAAACCGATGATAAAGGTGTAAATAACGCCCAAATAAGGCGCAAAAAAGCGGTGTATGCCAAAAAATCCATCTACAAATATCTCAATCAATTCTACTTGCGTCATCAAAAAGGCAACGTAGATGAAGAAATGGAAGATCGCAGGGATCCAACGCTTGAACATCTTTTTTTGACCAAAGGCTATTAGTGCTACGTTTCGCCAACGTTCTGATGCTCGATCCGTCAAATCTTCCTCTTTACCGAGCAAGATGTTGCGGCGGATTTTCATGAATTGTCGAAAAGCAAAACCCAGCGATCCAATAGTAAGAATAGCAAAAATAATCTGTTGAATACTCATTGATTGTTTCCTTTAAGTAACTTGACGAAAACTTTAGCAAGCGATAGCCATTTTGGCCGGTTTCCATCTACTATATCGGCTAAAAATACGACCAAATCAATACACTCAAAAAGATTGCCGATAAATTCTCATTTATTTTGCAATAATCCCCTAACTTGCCAATTGTCAACAATAATACTGTATCTATGCAATTATTGGATCAACGTCAAATCAAGCAAAAGATCGAACGCCTAGCCATCGAGATTCTGGAGCATAACCTTGGTGAACCAGAAATCATCTTGGCGGGGATCAATAATAACGGCCTAGGCTTTGCCAAGCTCCTGTTGAAGCGATTGAAAAAACGGACCGACATCAAGCTGACCCTCACCCAAATTCGCCTCAAACCGGCCAATCCTATCGAACAAGAAGTGACCATCGGACTGTCAAATGATCAGCTAAAAGATAAGTCAGTGATCATCATTGACGATGTAGCCAATACAGGCCGTACCATTTTTTATGCTACCAAACCTTTGATGAATGTCTTACCGAAAAAGGTAGAAGTAGCGGTGCTGGTCGACCGCAAACACAAGTCTTTCCCGATCAAGGTGGATTATTGGGGGCTATCGCTAGCCACCACATTGAAAGAGAATATTGACGTGAATATTTTAAACACAAAAGAGCAAACTGTGTTCCTGAATTAACAGCATTTTACATAAAAATTACGCTTAAATTTCTAGCCTATGTCCTCCGCTGCTTGGTCTGTCCTGAATTTGCTAAAAGAGAATGTCGTTTTTTCGGAATTAAGCCCGGAAGAGCTTGATCAAATCATAGGTATCACGGAAAGGAAGAGTTACCAACGCAATCAGCAGGTTTTTGCGCAGAATCAGGAAGCTCACTACATGTTTATTGTCGAAGAAGGCGAGTTTGTGCTTAGTCTACACAATAGCGAGCTTAAGACTTTCAAAAGAGGGCATCTTTTTGGGGAAATAGGAATCATTAATAAGGACCTACGGACGGCGGGTGTACGCGCCAAATCGGCCGCTGCGGCCTACGCCATCTCCGGTGAAAAGCTCTTCAATACCGAAATTATCCCCGCTACCACCTCCCTCAAAGTCATTCGGGCCTTAGCAGTGAAGATTACCAATTATCTGCGCTCCCGCGAACAAACGCCGACTTCGGCGCTGATTCGGGAAGGAGAAACGGAGCATGTGGAGTTCAAATCGTCTCTGCGCTGGAATACGCATATCAACAAGAAGGATCAGGCCATTGAGCATGCGGCACTGAAGACCATTGCGGCTTTTTTGAACGCCGAAGGCGGTACGCTGCTGATCGGGGTGAATGATGAGGGGGAAATACTGGGACTGAAGGCCGACCAGTTTCAGAACGAGGATAAGATGCTGCTGCACCTCACCAAACTGATCAAAGATCGCATCGGTACCATCTTTACTTCCTTTATTAATGCGGAAATCGAACCCATTGGCGGCAAACAAGTGCTGCGGATCGACTGCGAGCCGGCCACTTTGCCTGCATATTTAAAAGACAAAAACAACGAAATATTCTACGTACGGACCGGACCGGCCACAACAGCCATGAGAGTCAGCAAAATCTTCGATTATATTAAGCTGCGCTTCGAACATCGGCCCTAAATGTTAAAATAAACCCCTCAATCGAATTTAGCCTCCTTTTGGTCGATCCATCTCCCGATTCCTAAGCAAATCCCCACATCTTGCCCAGGTCAGTACAATTTTGTCATTAAACAAAACCTAACGATCATGGCAAATTACATGTATGAAAACAGTAACACCAAGGCTTTCTACAACTTGGGATGGATCGCCTTCGCCATTTCTTTCATCGGAATGGCCTTAGGCTTGACTTACCTGGATGCTCCCTTCTCTATGAAGGGCTTTCTGGGCATGTCGTACCTCTTTAGCGTCACCTCCTGCTTTGTGGTGGCCAAAGTCGTTCGCGATCGCCACGAGGCCGATCGCCTCATCAACAAGGTCGAAAATGCGAAGACCGAAAAATTATTAAACGAGTACACTGAACCCTTAAAAGTGCATTAAGCAGCGCCTAAATCGCGCTAAATAATTACGCCCATTCGGTCTTCACCGAATGGGCGCAGTTATTTTATCATCAAATCTAGTAGCGAATTACTCAATTACGACTCGATCCGACCAAATCCGATTGCCTTTTCGGAAGGTAATGGTGTAAATACTGGTCGGTAAGCCGCTCACGATGATCTCTTGGAAAGTACTGGGCTCTTGTACTCTAATCATCTCCTGCCCCAATACATTACTGATAATAACATCATCCAGATCTACCTGCGATTCTATCCAGATTACTTCATTGGCTGGATTTGGGAAAAAGCGTACCTGCTGCCCCAGAGAGCGATCCACGACGCTGGTGACGGGGCTAATATCGCGGGCATAGCGCGGTAGCAGCTGGTATCCGCCGGTTGGAGGGTTGTCGGTATCAAACTGTCCACCAATCCCGGTAATGAAATAAATAGCTCCGGGGATTGTTGTTTCGTTAAACAGATCAATATCATTATCAATCCGTACCAAAAAGGTATCTTGGTCTTGATTAGCAAAACGCACATTAAAGCCCGATCCTGCGCCTGGCGTCCATTCACTAGAATCTACAATACTCACAAATCCAATCGTTACCAGTTCGGACTCCGTTCTTTCACTCAACTCTGTAACGGACATAGGGTTCACTAGTGAATTACCTTGAGAATTGCGGATAATGGTATCAGGCAGCATCTGAGCCAAGCCGTTAAAGTTGCCGATGGTACCGGAAATAGTCACCTCGTCCCCCTCAGTAACCTCGTAGTACTCAATATCAAAATCAAATACGGCGATGCCACCGGTGGCATCGATCATGGTAAACTGAACGCCGGGGCCGCCGCGTAGGTCAACGCCGTGAACGATACCTTTCAAGGTGCAAGTGGCACCTAGCGAATCGGTAATTCCATCATCATTATCATCACTAGTGATCAAATCAATATCGTAAAGCGGGAATTCTGGCTCACAGCCTACATTGATCCGAACGACGGCAGTATCACAACTGAAGGCATCACAGACCTCGTAGGAGACGACATCCTGACCACAAAAAGCCTGTGGTGGGGTGTAGCGCAATACATTAGTGGGGACAATACTAGCCGAACCCAAGGGCGGAGGAGCAATCAAACGGAGGCTCGTAACGCTGTTGGGAAGGACATCATTGGAGAGTACAGCGATGTTGATTTCGGTTTCAAAAGGGGTATTGCCCTCATCGTCAACGGCGATCAGTTCGCTGGGTGGAGTAACGGAATAGGCGCAGATGGGCATGGGGTTGCCGGTGGCGGCGTTGGTAGCGAAGCCTAGCAGGGCACCGACACCACTGTATTGCCAGTTGTCGGGGTTGAAGGTGGAGCCGTCGGCGGTGGTGCCGCTGCGGCGGTAAGCCCAACCGTCTAAGTAGTCCCAAACCTCACCACTGCCATCCATATTAATATCTCCAAAAACATCGATCACCTGGCTATTTTCGAAAAGCTCAATGGCATCGTCGCCGTTGATGGACATGGCCCCAGATTCGTAGTCGGCAGCAAATCCAAAGAATGCCTCGAAGTCGGCCTGATCATCTGTAATGTAGATACAATCGCCCGCCGTGGCGCTTACGCCCGCCGGGAAAGAAAATTCTTCATTGTCCGTCCCCAGTCCATTATTCGCAGAACCCAAACCGTAGTTTCCAATATCATCAATATCTTCCAAGACATACAGCTCGACGCCTTTTGCCCCAGCACCAGCGGGTTGGCTATCAAAAATACCAGTAATGATCATTTTACGCTCCAAGGGGCGGTCATTATCATTGATGGTCACCATATGACTCCCTCCGTTTGGATAAATTCTAGTCAAGGTCGAAGAGCCTACAGAAAGGGTAAGTCCTGCTATTTCAACAGGTTCCTCATCCGTATCATCTACAACTACAAATTCGAATAAAAGGGTATCCTCAATAGCATTATCAGGAATATCAATAGACATCGAAGGGAGCGTAAAATCACTACCCTGTGTGGCAGTTGAAGCAACATCAACGCCAACGTCTAAAGTAGTGGCCTCACTGCCATTGCCGCTACCTCGGTAGGTAACGACTTGAATGAAGAAAGCACCTTCATCCTCATTAACGGTAGTCTCAGAGAAATTGAAGCTCACATATGGCGTGATGCTACAGCTTGGTGTGCTGCCGGGGCTAGCCAGAATGGAAGTACCAGATATATCTACCCCCGTATCATCAAAGCTAGGGTACCAGCTCTCAGACAGACTATTGTCCGCATTCAGATCGCAAAGCACCAGGGAAGAACCTTCGCCGCCGGCTTGAACGGGCCACGGAAAGTTATTATCATATTCAACAGCATCAACGACATTACTACTGGCGTCTACCAGTGTAATTTGCTCTCCACCGTTAACCAATGCTCCATTGTCCCACTGACGGGCCGTGATCCCAAATTGCCGCTGCATGGCCGCAGAGTCCAAGGCAATCACCAGAGTACTACCAGCATCGAGGCTGATATTGGGAAAATTGTATTCGACTCCTCTAGAAAAAGAATAGCCCGTAAGGTCGATAGCGGCATTTCCTTTATTGTAGAGTTCGATAAATTCCAGCGAATCCGTTCCGGGATTATTGTAATTGATTTCCGAGATAATTAAATCGGTTTGCGCGGAGGCAGCATAGAAGCCTGCCAGGAGCAAGCCAATAAAGAGTAAGCGTTGAAACATAGGCTTTAAATTTAGTCCACAGAAAAAATGATGGGCAAATTTAGCCTTTTATCTGAGGAATTAAGCTAATGTGATCCTCGAAATCCGCTTGTTTAGCATCAATACAGCGAATTTTTGCAAATCCTTTAATTTCCCCCCAGTAAGTTTAAACAAAATTCAACCTCTGTTAACATTAGCTTTAGTAGCTTTGCCCTCAAGTTCATTAACTAGTTGACTTTTATAACTCATTTCTTCAATTAAAATTTTCATTTTTATGAAACAGCCGTACTTGTACAAGTTATTATGCTGTTTAGCGGCAACATTGCTCATCCAGGCCTCTGTCCTTGCTCAGGGGGTGACTACTTCTGCCATCAATGGTAGAGTAATTGACGATCAGGGCGAAGACCTGATTGGAGCAAATGTCGTAGCTACACACACGCCTACAGGTTCCGTTTATGGCGGCGTTACTGATCTGGAGGGATTTTTCCGTATCCCAAACATGAAAGTTGGTGGTCCTTACACCATCCAAATTACTTACACAGGCTACGAAGATTTTGTCAAAGAAAACGTCTATTTGGCGCTCGGTCAATCCTTCCGACTCAAGGTGACTATGCAGAATACTGCCTATGAGCTGGAAAGCGCCATCGTTTTAGCTTTACAGAACGATGTATTCGATGGCAACAGAACGGGCCAGGAATCCATCATCGACGAACGGACAATCAACGACATTCCGACTATTTCCAGAGCAATTGGCGACTATGCCCGTTTCAACCCACTGGCCAACATCTCAGAAGATGATGATGGTTTTGAAATTTCTCTGGCGGGTCAAAACAACCGCTTCAATGCCATCTACATTGATGGTGCGATCAACAACGATGCCTTTGGTCTGTCGGGTTCTGGTACCAACGGTGGTCAGACTGGGGTACAGCCCATCAGTATTGATGCCATCGAGCAGTTCCAGGTTTCTGTTGCGCCTTTTGATGTTCGCCAAAGTGGCTTCGCCGGTGGTGCCATCAATGCCGTAACGCGCTCTGGTACCAACGAAATTGAAGGTTCTGCTTACTACTTCCTCAGAAATCAAAGCCTAGCTGGTAAAACACCTACGGATGATGGGGACTTGGAACGCGAAAGACTGGCCGATTTTACGGCGCAAACCTATGGTTTTCGTCTCGGTGGTCCTATCATTAAGAATAAGCTGTTCTTCTTTGTCAATGCGGAACTGCAAAGAGATGAAACGCCTCAGCCCTTCGATGTTAACACCTACCGTGGCAACGCAGATGCGGCTACGATCCAGCAAGTGGCAAGTGCAGTTAATGAGCGTTTTGGCTATGACGTAGGAACTTTTGACAATAATACGGCTTCTCTGGATAGTGAGAAATTTCTGGCCAAACTTGATTACAACATCAATCGCGACCACAAGCTGACCCTGCGTCACTCCTACGTAAAGTCCGAAAATCTGGAAGCTCGTAACTCTTCAACAGGATCGATCAACTTCATCAATGGTTCTGAGTTCTTTGTCTCTACCACCAACTCTACTGCACTGGAACTGTCCAGTATCTTTGGTGCAAACTTCTCAAACAACTTGACCATTGGTGCAACCATCGTACGAGATGACCGTGATCCATCTGGTAGTCCTTTCCCAACGGTATTCCTGGAGGATGGCAACAACGGCGTGTTCAACTTAGGTGCAGAACGTTTCTCTACAGCGAACCTCCTCAACCAAGACATCTTCACCTTGAACAACAACTTCAACTGGTACAGAGGGAAGCACAACCTCCTTTTTGGAGTTAATGTAGAATATTTCAGCGCCGGTAACCTCTTCATTCGCAACAACTTCGGTCGTTACCGCTGGTTTGATGACGATGATGCTGGTACTACTGGTGTACAACAGTTCCTCGCTGGTGATCCTGCCTCTGAATTTGAGCGCAGCTTCTCTCAGGTTGACAATGTAACGGGTGATGATTCTGATGCGATTGCTGAATTCTCTCAGATGCAGTTTGGTCTGTACGTGCAGGATGAATTCCAGGCAACAGACAACCTTAAGATAACTGGTGGTCTGCGTGTGGACTTCCCACTGTGGTTGGACGATCAGCCCGTAAATGAGGAGTTCAACAACACTACTATTCCTCTAATCGAAGCCGAAGGTTATGACCTTCAAGGGGCTAGAACCGGTAGTTTTATCGGTACGCAGCTCATGTTCTCTCCTCGTGTTGGCTTCAATTATGACATCAATGGCAACAAGACGACTCAGCTACGCGGTGGTATTGGCGTCTTCACTAGCCGTATTCCTTTGGTATGGCCAGGCGGTGCCTTCAACAACTACGGTTTCAATATCGGTGAGGTGAGTGCTGAAAATGTACCGCTGAATCCAGATGTAAACAACCAGATTCCTGGCGAAATTGATCCAAGAAGCCCAGAAGCTTCAGGTCAGGTTGATCTGTTTGCCGACGATTTCAAGCTGCCACAGGTACTGAAGGTGAACCTCGCAGTTGACCAGAAATTGCCTTGGGGCTTAGTAGGTACAGTTGAAGGTTTGTTCACCAAAGTCATCAATGGTGTTCGCTACCAGAACCTCAATATCAAGCAGTCCAGACGTAGCCTTGATACACCAAATGATACTCGTCCACTCTTCGAAGGCACACAAGCGGCCTTCGGCGACGATGTTATCGATCCAACGTATACCTACATCATGCTGGCCAGCAACACCAGCAAAGGATACTCTTACAATATCGCAGGTACACTGACTAAGAACTTCAAGAATGGCTTCAACGGTGCTGTTTCTTACTCTTACGGCGATTCTTATACCCTCTTCGACGGTACGTCTTCACAGAACAACTCGCAGTGGAGAGGCTACTACAACGTTAATGGCCGTAACTTAGAAGGAGATGTTATGCGCTCTGGCTTCGCCGCCGGCCACCGCCTCTTCGGTCAAGTTGCCTACGAAATCGACTACCTCGATCACCTCAAGTCCAAGTTCTCACTGAACTTCAACCTGCAAAATGGTGGCTTCTACACTTACGTCATCGGTGCTAGAAACTTCAACTTTGTGGATGATGGTGGATTTGACAACAACGAGCTGCTCTACGTTCCTAACTCTCTAGAAGAAATTCCGCTGGTTGACCTCGAATACGAAGGACAAACTTATACTCCAGAGCAGCAGTGGAAGTTCTTGAATAACTTCATCAATGATGATGAATACCTGAGTGATCTTAGAGGAGAGTATACAGAACGTAACGGCGCTAGACTGCCTATGGAATTCACTATGGACTTCCGCTTCTTGCAAGATTTTTACATCAAAACTGCTGATGGTAAAAGAAATACCCTCCAGTTATCTCTGGATATTTTCAACCTCACCAATCTGATCAATAAGGATTGGGGACGCAGACGTTTTGCAGGTAGCTTCGGCAACTACAACCTGATCGACCTGGACAACCGTACTACTGGTTCAAATAATACGCCTGAGTATACGATTAATACCGACATCATTGATGGTCTCCAACCTTGGGACGACAACATCGACGATTCTGGTTTCCGTAGCTCCAGATGGCAGATGCAGGTTGGTCTGAGATACATTTTCGGCAACTAAGCTGCTGATCGACTCATTGACCTGCCTTGGCCGGTATCGGGGACGCCCCTCGATACCGGCCTTTTTAGTAGAAAATATGACAAAAATAGTACAATGCAAACGCAAGACTAAGCTGTTTTTTTTCTTATATTCCGCTGAATGCAAAACTACACACAGGAAAACATCACACTCAATTATTTAGAATTATACTGGCTCGATCTACCGCAAAAAAAAGTTTTTCAATCCGGGATCGGTACTAGGAAATCTAAAGAAACGCTTCTCATCAAGTGGGTAGATCAGGAAGGTCGAGCAGGCTACGGCGAATGCTCTTGCCGCCCCGATCCTTACTTCTCGGCGGAATTTCTGGAAGCAGCGGCGCTGGCCTTACAGCATTTCATTGCTCCGCAGCTCAAGGCAGCCCAGTCCTACGAGGAAGTGCTGCGCTTGATGCATAAAGTGAGGGGCTGGAATTTCATCAAGGCGGCTTTGGAAGCAGCGATGCATCAAGTTGCCAAGCAATTACCGGGCTTTAAGCCTCTGGAGGAGCGACTAGCGATGGAAAAGACGGAAAAGGTGCCGGTAGGAATTTCGCTAGGAATTTATAAGGATAAAAATGAGTTCTACGAGGTTGTTGAAGAAGCCATTAGGGAGGGCTACCAGCGATTGAAGTTCAAAATTTCTCCCGCAGTAGACACTCGTTTTTTTGATCATATCAATGCCCTCTTATTTGACCAACAGGTCTATGTAAGCTTTGATGCCAACGGCAGTTTTGGGGAAGCCGACTTGGATAAACTGGCTTACTTCGCTAATACTTATGAAGGTTGCATCGAGCAACCCACGCCTCCGGATCGCTTTGACTTACTGCTTCACGCCAAACGTCTGCACCCTCAATTGAAGGTCTGTTTTGACGAAGAAGTAGAACACATCGGCGACCTGGTTAAACTCCATTCTCTAAATATCATTGATGAACTCAACCTCAAAGTAGGTCGAGTCGGCGGAATCAGCAGCAGCGTTCGCATTCTCAACTACTGCCATCAGCACGGCATCCCTTGCTGGATGGGAGGAATGTTCGAAACGGGGGTTGGCCGCTTGCAAAACCTGGAAATCGCGGCCTTTATGAATGGCGCTAGAGCACACGACCTCAGCCCGTCCAGCCGCTACTTTGAAGAGGACATCATCAGTCCCGAAATTGAGATGACCGGCGGATTTATTGATGTCGCCAAAGCTTTGAAAAATCAAATTGTAGAAGAAAAAATAGACCGATTTTCTAAAAAGAAGATGCAAATAAAAATCAATCCATGCTAGATTTTTTGATTGTTAATGCGAAAGTGTGTACGGGCCGGAAGGAACCCGCCCAGGTGAAGCCAGTCGGCATCAAAGATCAGCAGATCGTCCTATTCGAGGAGAACAGCGCCCGGCCTGCGGCCCGACAAGTCATCGACGGCGAAGGCCTCCTCCTGGCCCCGGGGTTCATCGACCCCCACGCCTCCACTGGCTTCGGCTACTTCTTCCCCGAAGCTGCCAACCACAAGCTCTACCAGGGCATCACCACCGAGATATTCGGCAACTGCGGCACCTCCCCCGCCCCCATCGGCGATCACCTAGTAGCGACCATGGAGCGCCTCTCCAAAGAAATTGAATTTCCCTTCAATTGGCGCAGCCTCTCGGAATACTTCGAAGCCATCCAGGATAAGCTGCAATTCAATATCGCTACCCTCGTAGGGCACAGCACCCTTCGTGGCGGCTACATGGACGATTGGAAAAACCTACAACCGCAACAACTGGAAGAGATGAAGTCAGCCCTTGCTCAGGCGATGGACGAAGGCGCCATTGGCTTCTCCACTGGCTTGATCTACGCTCCCGGCTGCTTTGCCGAGATGGAAGAAATCATCGAGCTGGCGCGGGTAACCGCCGAAAAGGGCGGTGTCTACGCCTCCCACATCCGCGATGAACGCAACAAAATCGAAGAGGCCGTAGCCGAGGCCCTGACCATCAGCGAGGCCACCGGTATCCGCACCCTGATCAGCCACCTCAAAGCCGCCGAGCAGCAAAACTGGGGCAAAATCCCCGGTATCCTGCGCCGTATCGAAGCCTTCAATCAGCGGCATCCGGAGATGCCTGCGGCTGTCGATGTCTACCCCTACACCGCTATTTCAACTAAACTACGGGCTTTTATCCCTAAATATATCCTTAAGGAGGGCATCGCCCAGGTGCCGGAGAAATTGAAAAATCCAAAGGTGCGGCAGGACATCGCGGATTGGATCGAAACCCGGGGCTATGATCTGACGCAGATGATGATCATCTCTGATGAGTTTGAGGAGTATTATGGGAAAGATGTTCAGCAGATTGCGCGCGAGCAAGGCTTGAGCGAGAGCGAAACCATCGCTCAGATTCTTAGTCGCAGCACTGAGACTTGGATCGTTTACCACTGCATCAATCAGGAGGACATCGATGCGGCTGTACTTTGGGATCAGGCCATGATTTGTACCGACTCCTGGAGTTATCCCATTAATGCTCCCAAGTCGATCGGTCAGCCGCACCCCCGCTCCTACGGTGCCTTCACCTGCTACCTAGAACGCTACGTCAAGGAGCTGCAGGCCCTGAGCTGGGAGGAGGCCATCCACAAGATCACCTATCTGCCCGCGCAGTTCTTTGGGCTCAAAGACAGGGGTCAAATCGCCGAGAATTACTTTGCCGATCTGGTGCTCATCAATCCTGCTACCTTGAAAGCCAATGCCAGCTACACTGCGCCGCGACAGCTGTCGGACGGGATAGAATACCTCTGGGTGAATGGACGGATGGTGATTGAGAACAGGGAGGTGAAGCCGGCTATGCCTGGACAAATACTAAGTTTAAATCGCCATGAGAAACAGCCACAAGCCAAGGAGTATCAGCATTGAACGGGCAGGCCCCGAAGATTACGAGCGCATTGCCAACATTTATAATGAATACGTTTTATTGGGCAATGCTACGATGGAGGAAAGCCTCTATGATGCGCAAAAAATTGAAAGTTGGTCCCAAAAATTCAATGACCGCGAAGGACTCTATGTCCTCAGAAAGGGCAGTGAGGTCATTGGCTGGGGTATCATCAAACGCTACAGCGACCGCCAGGGTTACCGCTTTGCCTGCGAAACCGCAATTTATTTGACACAAAGCGAATTGCGCAAGGGCTACGGTAGCCTGATCAAGCAATTTTTGATAGAAGAGTGCAAACGACTGGACTATCACCATTTAGTCGCCAAAATATTTGCCGTTAATCAGGCCAGTATTGAATACAATTTGAAAATAGGCTACACCATTGTTGGTCGGCAAAAAGAGATTGGATTCAAAAACGGCGAATGGATGGACATCGTGATTATGCAATACATTATAGAATCAAACTAAAAACAACAATATTATGACTAACATGCCCTCATCCAATTCCTTATCTAGACTTATTCATCTACTCAATCAATCTTTTGAAAAGGACATACAACTCAATCCACTCAAAGCCCGAAACCTGGTGCTGGAAGCTGACGTAAAGGTGGAAGATATGATGGCCTACGCAGCGTTTGACCACCCCGTTGAGGACTGCTACGGCCGCCAGCTGGTCCACGACGGCGGTAACTTTGAAGTTATGGTGATGTCTTGGAAACCTGGCGATTATTCCTCCATCCACAACCACGGCTACACCCAATGGGGCGTCGTTCAGGTCTTTGGACACACCCACCATATGATCTACAACACCAAAAATAACCGCCTCAACTTTTCGAAGAAAGAGATTCTACCCGCTGGCACTGCCATTAAGGTCAATAATGCCCTGATTCACCAGATGGGGAATGCGAGCACAGAACCCTACCTGACCCTTCATGTCTACGGTTCTAACCAACGCTGCGGAGAAATCACCGCCGATGCTAAGAACTTCGACCTTGAGTTTGATCGGATTGCCCACACCTGCGGTGGCGCTTTCTTCAACCTCCCCCAGTCGAATATCCATGATGTGGAGCAAGGCTTCCAACCTACCCGAGAAGTCTTCATGCACTACGCTCAGCTCTTGATGGATTACTACAATCGCCAGTCACAGTCCACTAAGATTGTAAGCCTAAAACAGCAGCTGTTTGAGAAAATGGAGACCTACTGCTTTAAAGCAGTTCGTTTGGACGGAGTGATAGGATAAAAGGAAAGGGCATTCTTGAAGCGACGAGGCTACACTAAACTTCGGCGCTTCAACTCTTTATGAATAAGCTGGTACTCCCGGCTCATATCACCAGTAACCGCCGTATTTTCCTGCGCCCGACGAATGAGATAAGGTATGACCTCCTGTACTTGCCCGTAGACCATATATTTGGCTACGTTATAACCTGCGTCGGCCAAATTAAAAGTAATGTGGTCGCTCATCCCGTAGAGTTGACAAAAGTTGAGATGAGGATGATTGGAAGGAATATTTTTATTGTAAATCAG
>JBCDGZ010000110.1:0-27629 GCA_038750655.1 Bacteroidota bacterium
CGGAGAGATTGCCCAGGATAGACTGTATCGCTACCTGGCTATTCCTAAAGGATGAGTTAATCTTTTATTAAAGTCTCCCTCTTACATCCCATTTCGTTTTCGTTTTTAGTTCATAAGTTATTAAATTTGCTAAGAGAGTATTACTAGACCTAATTATTTGTAATAATGAAAAGATTGATCACCACCTTGCTGGTTTATTCAATATTCTTTTCTACGCTGATTGCCCAAACTGCTGAGAATACTAAAGTGAAATGGATGAGCTGGGAGGAAGCTGTCGAAAAGCTGAAAGTTGAAAAGAGAAAAATTATCATCGCTGTGTACAAAGACAACTGCAATTGGTCGCAGCACATGGAAGAGAATACACTGAGTCAGAGTCACATCGCTCATTACCTCAATACTCAATTCTATCCCGTTAAATTTAATGCTGGTCAAAGAGCAGCCGTCGAGGTCGCGGATAAGACCTATAAGCAGGTCCGCAAGTCCGGGGAGACCTACCACGAGTTTACGGCGTTCATTACGATGGGTCGCATGAGCACGCCGACCGTTGTTTTCTTCGATGAGAATTTGCGCCTGTTACAGCCCATCGCTGGTTACAAGTCAGCCGAGAATTTTGAGATGATCATGACCTATTACAGTGAAAATTACTACAAGGAAGTGCCCTGGTCGCGCTACCAAAGAAGCTATGTTCCCCTAACGGCCAGAAGCCAACAGGCTGTTAAAAAGGACTAGAGCTGGCTCACTAAAACCAGCTCGACTTTTTCCTACTCTTGCTACTTCCACCAAGACCTAATACGCCCAGCAGGCCCCGCGTCAACTCTCTTGCTACCGTCCGCCCAATCTGACGGGTAGTGGTACTGCTCATCACCTTTTCGAGGGTGCTTTTTTCGCGACGGCGGCTAGATCGGGAAGCCTTTTCGCGTTCCTTTTTCCTCTTCTCCTGCTGCTCGGCCTGGTGCGCCTCTTCGATCTTCTCTCCCAGAATCTCGTAGGCGCTGTCGCGGTCCACGACTTTGGCATATTTCTCAATAATGGTCGATTGGGCGATCAATTCATCGATTTCTTGATGACTTAAGACATCCATGCGAGACTGTGGGGCGCGAAGCATGGTATGGGCCAGGGGTGTCGGAATGCCCTTTTCGTTGAGTGCAGTTACCAGAGCCTCGCCGATGCCCAGGGCAGTGAGGAGTTCAGCGGTGTCGTAGTAGTCAGTTTCGGGGTAGTTTTGTGCAGTGAGGCGGATAGCTTTACGGTCCTTGGCGGTGAAGGCCCGCAGGGCGTGCTGGATTTTTAGGCCCAGTTGCCCCAGCACCGCATCGGGGATGTCGGTTGGATTTTGGGTAACAAAGTACAGACCGACTCCTTTGGAGCGAATCAATTTTACAATCACCTCAATCTGATCAAGTAAAGCATCCGAGGCTTTGTCAAAAACCAAGTGCGCCTCATCGATAAAAATGATCAGCCTAGGGGCTTCCGCATCTCCCTCTTCCGGAAAAATGGCGTACACTTCGGCCAGCAATTGCAGCATAAAGGTGGAGAACAATTTCGGGCGATCTTGAATATCCGTCAGGCGGAGCACCGAGACCATCCCCCGGCCATCCTCATCCAATCGACAAAGGTCTTCGACATCGAAGGAACGTTCCCCAAAAAACTCCTCCGCACCTTGCTGCTCCAGCTCTACGATTTTGCGCAGAATAGCGCCAGTCGAAGCGGTAGACACCCGCCCGTATTCTGCCTCAAACTCTTCTTTCCCCTCTCCGGTAATCCACTGGATGGTTTTCTTGAGGTCTTTAAGATCGAGCAGCGGCAGCTGACGATCATCACAATATTTAAACAATACGGCGATAATGCCCGCCTGGGTTTCGCTCAAGGTGAGGATTTTGGAGAACAGCACAGGGCCAAATTCTGTAACGGTGGCCCGCAGGCGCACCCCCTTCTCCTCTGATAAAGACAGGAACTCAACGGGGCTACTCCCCGCCGTAAAGGGCAGGCCAATCTTGGTGTGGCGTTCATCAATTTTCGGATGGCCGTCGCTGGGTACAGCAATTCCACTAAGGTCCCCCTTAATGTCCATCAACAGCACCGGAATACTCTTGGCAGAGAGCTGTTCGGCCAAAATTTGCAACGTCTTCGTTTTACCAGAACCCGTCGCCCCGGCAATCAAACCGTGGCGGTTCATCGTTCGCAAAGGGATACGAACCAAACTGCCTGTAAGCACTTCGCCTTCCAGCATCGCGCCCCCCAGAATGATGTCTTCCCCTTTGAAAGCGTAGCCTTTTTCAATCAGTTGTCTAAATTGTTCCTGCTTTGACATAGGATATTTACTTGTTAGTTGTTTTTATTTCCGCCGATTCCAGCTGTCCAATCGCCGTTGATAACGCTTAGAACTGATCGGCCAAAGGTCGATATTAAATGTTTGTTCCATGGCCTCTTCCTCTTGTCCATCCAACAACTCCGGAAAAAAGTCAATCCCCGTCAGCTGCTCGATCTTATCTATAGATACAGCATATTCGTGCAGCGGTTGGGTACTCACCTCATTAGGAATGAGAAAGCCAATGGCTTTAAACTCCGGCTCCGTAATATCGAGAATAACCTTGTAGTATTCATCCGGCACCGAGACTTTATTTCCGCCAATCTGATCACGAACCCCTCGGGTTAGTACTGGTCCAGTGGCAATATAAAGGTGGGTAAACTTTTTCCCCCAATCCCGAACGTTTTCCTCCAATTCTCTCCAAACTCCGGAATTGAAGTTACGAATTTGCGGGCTCATATTGCTCATATAAAAGGATTCAGACATGGCTTTCTCCGAAAAGGCCATATCCCCGGCCGGGGCCAGGTGCCCCCGATCGTAGCCAGAGTTGCGATAATCACGGGTCGATGCAGAGGCTTTACGTACTTTAGGGTCGGGCCGAAAATTACCGGAGCGTTCTACATTAGGGATATATAGCTGATCGCGCGTCAGCTCATAGGCGACCCATTCCGCCTGTTCGTGCTCCTCGGAATAGGACAGGGCGTAGTGCGTGTGCTTGATGACTTGTCCGGTAGTAGAAGTAGGGAGAATGTAATCGGGCAACTCAGCATCTTGAGGCGCCTTCGGCCCATCGTTGGGGGTAGGCTCCTTTCCGGAGAGGACATTTTCGGCTTGCTCGATGGCCTCGGAGAAGTCCTGCTCCCCGCCAGTGAATTGGTTAAAGACCCAAAATAAGGCCCCAAGGATAACCACGAAAAGACCTACTTTGACGATCATTCCACTTCCTCCACCAGACTCATTTCTGGAGTGATTGGTTCTGAATTTTGCCATGAGTGATTGTGTATGTGTTTCATTTTTGCTTCTCAAATGTAAGAAAATCCTTTGATCTAAGCAGGAAATCAAAACAATTTGTAGGCTTTTTTTGAGAATATAAAATTTGGGAGAAATTACTAAATTTATGGCTTGCGCTGACCATCAGCCGAAAAAACTAAAAGAGGTATGAAACTGCAATTTCCTGAAGGCTTCCTTTGGGGGAGCTCTACAGCTGCGGCCCAGATTGAAACGGCCTCGGCTCATAATTGGCGAGGCTTGAAGGCTAAGGATGGTTACCGATTTGAGCGGACCAGCGACCACGAGCAGCGCAGAGCAGAAGATGTCCAATACATCAAGGCCCTTGGTCAGGTTTATCGCTGTGGTGTAGACTGGGCCAGGCTACAAAAGGAAGCCTTTGCGCCCTTCGACCCTACGGTCGTTGCAGAGTATCAACAGTTTTTTCAACTACTTGAAGAAGAGGGCGTGCTGATCCTCCTGGTCATCCACCATTTTACTCACCCTTTGTGGTTTGAAGAAAAGCAAGGCTGGCTTAATGAGAATCAACTGCCCGCTTTTATTGACTACGCTCGCCAGTGCATCGAGCATTTTGGAGCATTTATTTTCAACTGGAATACCTTCAACGAACCCAATGTGTACGCCCTGAATGCCTATATGCTGGGGCACTTTCCACCGCACAAAAAAAACTACTTCCAAGCCAATCGGGTGCTGCGCCATATGGGCAGGGCCCACGATATTGTGTACCAATTGATCAAGGAACGCTATCCGGACCGTCCAGTCGGTATTTCGCTGAATACGGCTACTTTTCGTGGTTTGAATGTCCTAGGCTGGCTGCCCGCTCGATTCACAGAGTGGTGGTTCCAAGGTTTTGCGGCCAGCTTTTTCAAAAATGTTGATTATTGGGGATTGAGCTATTATGCCTATGTTCCCTTCGCTCCTTTTCCTATTACACAGATCGATCAACCGGGCCGGTTGGCGGAGCGGAGAATACCGCACGATAAAATGTGGGGCTACAATCCAGAGGGTTTGGGGAAGGTGCTCCGTCGGTTTCATAAAAAGTACGGTAAGCCCATTATTATTACGGAAAATGGCGTTTGTACGGCCGATCCGAAGCGACGCATCCGAAGCATCAAGGATTATTTGCAGGTTTGCCATGCGGCCATCGCTGACGGGGTGCCCCTTCGGGGGTACATTCATTGGAGTACGCTGGATAATTTCGAATGGCATTTGGGGCCGACCTATCGATTTGGCTTAGTCAGGGTAGATTTAGAGACCAAGGAGCGCAGTATGACAGAGGCGGGTATTTTTTATTCTCGTGTCTGCAAGGAAAATGCGGTAGAGTTGTAAGTTCGTTCAACATTTACTAATTTCCCGCTTATATAAAACTACCCTTAATGTTAATCCGTAGATTCGGTCGTTTTTTGCTATTTGCTGGCCTGCTGATGGGCTTTTCGAGTCAGGCACAAAATGGCCGACCGGCGCCCGCCGGTGCCCGCGGAATCGGAATGGGGCAGGTTTCTCTAGCCTTTAACGACATCTACACCGCCTTCGGCCACCAAGCAGGGCTGGCCAACCTCGAATCCTTCAGCGCCGCCGCCTTCGGTGAGCGCCGCTTCGAACTCAGCGAACTAGGCAATTACTCCGCCGCCCTGGCCTACCCCACCAACTCCGGCGTCCTGGCCCTCAACTTCAGCACCTTCGGCTTCGATGCCTACCAGGAGCAAAGGGTCGGCCTGGCCTACGCCCGCAAACTGATGGAACAACTCAACATCGGCCTGCAAATCAATTACCTCAATACCCGAATCTCTGAGTACGGCAGCAATAACCTCTTCACCTTCGAGCTGAGCTTTCAATCCCAGCTCTCCCGCAGCTTCTCCATCTCCGGCCACCTCTACAGCCCCATTCGCGTCGAGGTCACGCCGGACGAGGACCTGCCGACGATCTTCAAAATCGGCTTCGCCTACCGCCCCTCTGACAAGCTGCTGCTGGCGGGCGAAGTACTCAAGCAGATCGACCTGGCGGCCTCGGCCCGAGCGGGGCTAGAATACAGCATCTACGAAGCCTTCTTTCTCCGCCTTGGCATCCGCACCCAGCCCACGCAGCCCAGCTTCGGCTTCGGCTACGCCTGGGGCAACGGCCTCAAAGTTGATATTGCCTCTTCTTACCACGCCATGCTGGGCTTCAGCCCGGCCTTCGGAATGGCCTTCGAACTCAATTAATCCAACCTATGAATTTACTCATTGTCAGCGCAACCCCCTACGAAATTGCCCCCCTAGTGGGCTGGTTACGAGAGCATTTCCAAACCGGAGAGCAGAATACCTTTTCTAAGGATAACCTCAAAGTCCAACTACTGATTACCGGCGTGGGCCTCACTCATACTGCCTTTGCGATGGGGCGCTACCTCTCCGCCCAGCGGCCTAATCTGGCCATCAATATCGGTGTAGCCGGCGCTTTTAACCGTCGCCTCAAACTGGGCGAGGTGGTCAATGTGGTTAGCGAATGTTTCGGTGATTTAGGGGTCGAAGAAGCCGACGGCCAATTTACTTCTGTACATCAGCTTGGCCTGATCGATGGCGATAAGGGCGCTTTTAGAAATGGGCAACTGCACAATGACGGGCCGGATCACTACAGCTTTCTGCCTCGCGTCAGGGGCATGAGTGTCAATAAGGTGCACGGTTATAGCCCCAGTATCGAACAGGTCAAAAAGCAATATCAGGTTGAGGTAGAAAGCATGGAAGGTGCGGCTTTTTTCTATGCCTGTTTGATGGAAGGTATTCCTTTTTTGGAAGTTCGGGCTATTTCTAATTACGTCGAAAGCCGCAACCGCGAACGCTGGAAGCTTTCTTTGGCAATCGATAATCTTTGTCGGGTGATGGTACAGATGATTGGGTCTCTGGATTAGTATTTGACCACCTTTCTGTTCATCACCTCTCCATCATCCAAATCAAGGAATTGTAGTACGTACATCCCTTTCGGAAAGGCACTCAAATCTACTGTTTCTGCACCTCCCTGGAGCGTACGATTTTGCAAAACTTGTCCGTTGCTGCTGATCACTCGGAGTTGATCGTAGTGGCGTTCCTCGTTGCCGTATAAGTTGATGAGGCCGGGAGTTGGATTGGGAAAGAGCAGCATTTTTTGCCGCAATAAACGCTCATCAGTCAAGGAGCTGACCAGCGGATCGCCCCAAGCTTCTTGCATACACTCCGGTAGATTATCCAGGTCAGGCCGGCCTTCGAAGATGCTGAACCCCTGGTCCCATTCCCAATAGCAGTAGGGAATTTCCATTTCTTCGAGGATGCTGCGCACGTCGGTGGTGTGGCGGCAGCGATTCTCGATTCCGGCCTTGTAGTAAGCGCCAAATTCCCCGCAGAGGATGGGCAGGTTCTTGGTCATCGACCACATTTTGGCCAGGGCCAGTTGGTCGTAGAGGGCGTCGATTTGCCCCAGGGTGGCGTAGTCGTTGTAAGCATTGGCCCCCCAGGTACTCTGAGCCGCCCAGTTTAGCGGAGGCATGGGGCTACTGCCGTGGGGATAGGGAATGCCGGTGGTGGCAACCGGAGCGCCGACCCACTCTGCACCTTGGTGGGTGAAGATGAAGGGCTCGTAAAAATGAAAGGTGTAGATGATGTTATCGTCAGCAAAAGGCCGGAGGTCCCATAGGCCGTCGATGCCGTTCCAGAAGATACCACCGACGATAAGGGTATGCTCGGTATCGACGGATCGGATGGCGTCGACGATGGTTTGGGCGACGGCTTGCCAGGTGGCTTTGCTGATGTCGTGTGGCTCGTTGTAGAGTTCGTAGAAGATGCGGTCGGGATCGCTGTCTTTGTAGCGTCGGGCGATCTGCTTCCAGTGTTCGGCGATGCGTAGGGCTTCGGTGTTGTGATTGGTAGCGTTTAGGGAGCCGTGTTGGTAGTCGATGATGAGTTTGAAGTCCAGTTCGGTGGCCCAGGCAACGAGGGAGTCGATGACTTCGAAATATTCCGTGCGTTCGAAGGTGTAGGGGGCTTGGCCGTCTTCCCAGACATCAAAGACGACCGGGAGGCGCAGGGTTTGCACGCCAATTGCTTTCATCACCATCAATTCTCCCTTCAAGGAAGGCAAGCGGTTGAGATCAAGATAGTTGCTATAATTCAAGGATTGCGAGCCATTCCACCAATTTTCCATCCAAGAAAAATTCATGCCCTTCCCCATGCTTTTGGCCCGCTCCCAGGCCACAGATTGGGCACTCAACATCGTCAAAAGACAGCAGCATAGGAGAACACATAGGTATTTCTTTTTCATACTCAAGCGTTTTGGTGATCCAAACTTTGCCAACTATCCTTTTTAATAATACGAACAAATTGACCAATACCGGAAATATCCACTCATTTATCTACAAAGAATGCGTACCGAATGTCGTGCCAGCTACCTTGCACACCACCTATCCCCCCTGCTATCGCTTGATAACTTTGAGACTTTGGTCAAAATGGGCATGCCAAATGCGGAGGATGTACACTCCCGAAGGAAGGGCAGAACTGTCTATGCGCCAGCTCGTCTGCGAATTGATCAGCAGGTCTGTTCTCAACAACTGCCCCTGCGTATTGTAAAGTTGAAGGGAAGTCCCAGAAGGAAGGGAAGAAGCCTGCAGCCAAAAGGCTTGGTCCACAGGATTGGGATATAAGGAAAATAAGGGCCCTGCGGGTTCTCGCAAACTAGTCGTTCCATCCGTTTCAATGACAAAGGAGTTGGTGCTGTAACAGCCGCCCTTGGGATTGGTCAATCGTACATAAACCGTTTGCGGGTTTCGGATATTTTGGTAATTCTCCGGGGTAATGATTGCATCGATCCCCTCCTCGGCGGTGGCTTGGCTTTCGTGATAAGTCAACACAAAATCTGAAGTAGCTACCGCGCCCAAAATCTGCTCGGCATTAATCGTTAGATCAAAAATAGCCAGGCTATCCCCATCATTTTCTACAATAAAAATTGAATCCGCCTGCCGTGCCTCCGGCTGCCGATGAACCACCAAATCAAAGCTCGTCGTATGATAAACGCCACTAGTATCATTTTCCAAACGTACATAAACAGCCATTGGATTGCGTGTATTGGTAAAAGTCACTGGATCAAGAATAGGTTGAAGCGCCTTGTCCGCATCTTCCGCACTCAAGTGATAAGAAATGACCGTAGGCTCCTGCCCATTGACAATTGCCGTTTCATTGGTCGTCAAATCAAAGGAAGCCGTTTCGTTGCCGTTCGAATCGCAGACCTCCAAATCAGCCGCAGGATAAGCAGTGATCAATCGAGGAATTTCGGCGATAAAAATATCAGAATCACTGTCTACCCCAATAATTTTTCCGTTAACAAAAGCAGCCCCAATGATGTCCTGATCCGCATGATATTCGGGGATAAGGACTTGCCAGTTTGCTCCTCCATCCTCCGTGTACTGCACCCATCCTCCGCGATTAACAACATAGCCTCTTTGCTCGTCCAAGAAATGAACCGCCGTACTGAGGCCCGTCCCCGGTATCGTCTCCCAGGTCTGCCCGCCATCCGTCGTCTTGATCAAAGGACTTGAGCCTACGGCAAAGCCCACTTCGGTGTTTAAAAACTGTATCGCCTCGTAATTAATCCCCGGCAATTGCATGGTATCCCAACTCGCTCCACCATCCACCGTCTTAAAGGCCATCGAAGATTGCCCAGCCACATAGCCCACCTCCGGGCTAGGAAAATCCATGGCTCGCATCCGCCCCGAGGTCCGAAAATGGCCCCAATTGCTACCAAAATCTTCGGTTGTATAGATGCCGTTGAGTGCAGGTAGGCCGCTGCCACCAGCCAAGACATAGTGATCTATATCGTGTATCCAGCAAGCGTAAGCGGCGATCGCCCCGGCCTGCGGCCAGCTTTGCCAGTTTTCGCCATAATCTTCCGTCACCGCAAAACGCCCCTCCTCCCGACCGATAATACCTAATCCGTCGGGTCGAAGATAAACACTGCTAAAATCGCTGCCCCGAGCGTTGATCCACTCCCAGGTCAAGCCTCCATCTTCCGTCCGGTAAACACTACGTGAAGATACAGGCCGCCCCTCCCCTACAGCAATACCAATCTGGTTATTGGCAAAATAAATTTCCTCCAAGTTAGCCGTTTCAATGCCCCAATGCAGCAATTCCCAACTTTGGCCACCGTCTTGAGAGCGGTACACCACCCCCTCGCCGGCCACAATACCTTCCTGACCATCAAAATCGAAAGTATAGAAAGGGCGGTTGCGGTAGGTCTCGCTGGTCCAGCTTTGGCCCTGGTCGGTAGAGCGCAGCAGTAGGCCGTCGTGGCCGCCCAGCAAGAGGGTGTTGCCCATACGATAGAAATCGTAGAAGGTGGCATTTTCGTCCACCTGGCTATCTTGCCAGGTTTGGCCGCCGTCGCGGGTGAATTGTAGGACGCCGAAGTTGCCGGAGGCTACGCCGTTGAGGGCGTCAAAGAAGAAGAGGGAGCGGTAGTAGGAAGTATGGCCAGTGTCGAGCCAGGTTTGGCCGCCGTCGGTGGTGCGAAGCAGGACGCCATCGCCGGCGGTGAAGCCGGTGTTGGCATCGACGAAGAAGATATGAAACAGATCGCGGGTGGTGTTGCTGGTTTGCTCGGCCCAGTTGCGGCCACCATCGGTGGTTTTGAGGATCAGACCGTCATTACCGACGGCGAAGCCCAGTTGATTGTCGACGAAGTAGAGGTCTTTGAGGAATTGGCGGAAGCGGCCGACTTGGGTGAAGCTTTCGGCGGCGTCGGTGGTGCGGTAGATTTCGATGCCCTTGGCCAGTACGCCGTTTTGCTCGTCGAACATGTGCAGGTCTTGCGCAGAGGTCACGCCTAGCTCATTATCCAGACGCCGCCAGGTTTGGCCGCCGTCGGTCGTTTTGAGGATGGAGGGGCTGTGGCCTTCTCCGATCAGTAGGTAGAAGGTATGATTGCCAACGGCCTGGACGCTCACTAGGTCGAGGTCAAACTTTATGGGCGTCATCAATTGCCATTCTTGGGCAAAAGTCAATAGAGGCAGGCAGAGCAGCAGTACGAGTAATCGCATCATTTTCGGGTAGCTTTATAGCATTCGGTTCTTTGAATACTGTTTATTGTTTCACTATTTTGAAGGCGTGATTGGAAGTCGGGGTATGGATATGAAGGAGGTAGAGGCCCGGAGGGAGTGGGGAGCTGTCTATACGATAATTGATCTCCGTTGCATTTATATAGTGGGTTTGTAGCAGATGACCCTGCGTGTTGTACAATTGAACGGAAGTATTCGCGGGGATGGAGGAAGCGCGTAGCCACAAGACCTCTTTTGTGGGGTTGGGGTAAATGGAAAATAGCACTCCTTCGATTTCTTGCAGGGAAGTCGTCCCGTCGGTTTCAATCACAAAGGAGTTGGTGCTGTAGCAGCCGCCCTTGGGGTTGGTCAATCGCACATAAACAGTCTGCGGGTTTTGGATATTTTGGTAATTCTCAGGATTACTAATCGCATCGATCCCCGCCTCAGCGGCGGCCAGGCTTTCGTGGTAGGTTAATACAAAACCTGAAGTATCCGCAGCTCCCAAAATTTGCTCGGCATTGATCGTTAGGTCAAAAATGGCCAGGCTATCTCCATCATTTTCTACAATAAAAATCGAATCCGCCGCCCCGGCCTCCGGCTGCTGACGAAGGACAAGGTTGAAGGTCGTCGTATGGTAGTACTCGCTAGTATCGTTTCCAATCCGAGCAAAAATCGCCACCGAATCCCCCGTATATTCCAAGGCGTCGGGATTGGCAATAGGATTAAGGGCCTTGTCGGCCTCCTCTGCACTGAAATGATAGGTCAGAAAGGCGCGCGCTTGATCGTTGATGATCCTCTCCTCATTGGCCGTCAAATCAAATATTTCGGTCCCCGTACCATTCACTATTTCGCCACAAACCTCTACATCTACGGCGGGAAAAGCAGTGATTACTCTAGGAATTTCGGCTATAAAAACATCAGAATTTTCCCCGATGGCAATTATTTTTCCATTCACAAAAGCCGCGTCACTGATGTTCTGCGTCCTGCTGTAACTAGGAATGACCTCTGTCCAACTGTTTCCTCCATCTTCTGTATACCATAGCGCCCCCAGGTTAATCATATAGCCCCTTTGTTCATCATAAAAATGAAAAGCATCACAAAGCCAGGTGCTCGGAACAAGTGCCCAACTCTGGCCGCCGTCTAGAGTTTTTGTAATGCCCACACGACCTCCCACAAATCCAATCTCCTCGGTCAGAAACTGAATATCCCGAAAGTCCGGCCCTACATCCCCTATATTTTCCCAACTGGCTCCACCATCCTCTGTCTTGAAAAGCGCACTGCCCGTAGCGTAACCATAGCCAAGCTCAGGACTGAGAAAATCAATATCCAGCAGTGACACGGTCGGCAAGGGAGGGGTCTGCCGAACCCAGTTCTGCCCATCATCCTCCGTCCAATACAAACCACTAAACTGACTAATGCCATTACCGCCCGAAACCATATAGCTATCTTCATTGTGCATCCAACAAGACTGCGCTATCGCGATGGACCCTGCCACTCCCCGATCTTCCCAACTTTGTCCATAATCTTTGGTGAGCAAATGGCGACTGCCATCGCCTCCCACAATCCCCATACCATCGGCACGAAGGTGTACGCTGGCCAAATTGGAGCCCGTAAGCTGGGTGCGCTCCCAATGCTGGCCACCATCGAAAGTAGTCAATACACAGTTTCGGCCAAAAGGATCATCATCTCCCACGGCTACACCGATCTGATTATTCGCAAAATCTACCCGCCGCAGTTGCGACCGATCAATCCCCAGCTGCCTCAGCTGCCAACTCTCCCCTCCATCCGAACTGTAATAGACCACCCCTTCCCCACACATCAGCCCTTCTTGCCCATCGAAATCAAGGTCGAAAAAAGGAAGATCGCCTACGTTCTGTACCGACCAGCTCGCTCCTTGATCACTAGAGCGCAGGACGCTGCCCTGCTGCCCCACCACAAAGAGGTCCTGTCCTATGGGATGGAATTCATAGAGAATCACATTGGTCCCGTGCTGGCTTTCCTCCCAGCTCAATCCACCGTCGCGAGTGTAGAGCAAGGTGCTGAAATTGCCCGCTACCACTCCATTGAGGGCATCGAAAAAGTAAATGGTCCGAAAGAGGGCATTATCGCCATTTCCGCTTTCCATCCAGGTGTCACCGCCGTCGACGGTACGCAGCAGGGCACCGCCAACACCGCAGACAAAACCAACATTGGCATCTACAAAAAACGCACTCAGCAGCTCCAGATTGATATTGCTAGTTTGCTCGGTCCAGGTCTCTCCGCCGTCAACAGTTTTAACGATCAATCCACTCCGACCAACGGCATAGCCGATGTCTTGGTTGATGAAATAAAATGCGTTAATAAAAGTAGAGAATCGGGCGACTTGGGTAAAATTCTCTGCCCCATCGGTGGTACGCAGAATTTCATTGTCCAAGGCCAAGAAGCCGTTCAAATCATCCAACATGTACAAATCGTAGCCTTGATCTACCCCAAACAAGTGATCTAAGCGCCGCCAAGTCTGGCCGCCGTCTGTAGATTTCAAGATATTGGTAAATGCATTACCCTCTAACATAAAGAAGGTTTGGTTACCGACTGCTTGCACAGAAAGCAGGTCAGAATCGTGCTTTACCGGGGTCACCAGCTGCCACTCTTGAGCAGATAAAAGTAACGGAAAGCATAAAAGGAGTGTAAAAAACCGCATAAGCATTCAATTGTCGTTCAACAATAACTAAAGCTGATCAACCAGCTGTCCCAGTAGGTAAGTCTCCTCAACTACGGTCTGCTTGATTTGTACTGGCGGAATTTCCAGAATGTTGCGCTTCGGGGTGATTAAATCCGCCTCTTTTCCAACTTCAATCGAGCCAATTTTATTTTCCCGACGCATCGTACAAGCGGCATTAATCGTGTAAGCGTAGATGGTCTTTTCGATAGTAAGGGTCACACGGCCTCAGCACAGGATTTAATCGACTAAACGTCCCTTCTTATCAATGATCATTTGTACCCATTTCCCCTTGGAATTCTTCACCTCTACGTTCGCCTCTCCGAATTCAAAAGGACCGGCGCTATCGAACTTGAACGGCAGTTTGATCTCCCCTTTTTTGTCGATGTATCCCCATTTGTCGCCCTTTTTCACGGCGCTCAGTCCTTCACTAAAGGAGTACACCCGGTTATAGATTGGCGGAATCGCCCATTGTCCTTTTCTATTGATAAACCCCCATTTACGGCCCTCTTTTTCTTCCGCAATACAAACTGCCGCACGTCCTTGAACAAAGTCACGGGCCTCCAAAAACTGGGGCTTAATGGCCAGCTCTCCTTTGAGATTAATGTAGCCATATTTGCGCATAATTTTCACACAGGCCAAGCCCTGGGAAAACTCCGATGCCTCTCTAAATCGTGCTTCAAAAACAATTTCTCCATCCAGGTTTTTATACCCCTTAAGCGTATAGACACTTAAGTCTCCTTCGTGCTGCACCTTTTCGGGTCTGTCTTTGGCCTTTCTTTCGTGATATTGGTCAATTTCTCGCTGAAAACGCTGTAATCCAGCTTTTAGCCCCCCTCTAAAAAACAATTGCCAGCGTCCTCCGGAGTAGATCATTTCCATCTCACTTTGTAGCCTTTTCCACTCCCCGTACACCTCGTAGGGAATTTCGTATTTAACGATGGTGAGGAACTCCGTTTCGTCAATACTGATAATTTTGGTCCCTTTAATCATCTTTTTGAGGGTTTTAGGGCCAATTTCGAAGGTTACCATTTTGAACATCTCGACCATAAAGTCCTGCGGCGACATTTTTTCGAGGGCTTCCAGGTCGGGAAGTTTTAATTTTTTGAGAAAATCCTCCGTCTCCCCAAAGACGTCCATTTTCCGAGCAAACGCTTCGATAGATTGCTTGTACTCCAAAATGTCCTCCTCGTAGAGCAGGTCGTACATGGTAGCAAAATCCTGTTGGTAAAAGGCCAAGAGGTATTCTTTTAGAGTCTTTGCTATTTCTGCTTTCATACCGTTATCGTTCTTTAGATGTTCCAAATTATTGCTCCCGCTGGGCCTTCCGCCAAGCATTCACCAGCAGCACCACACGGCTGTAGCTCTTCATACCTTCAGAAATACCTTGGGACTTCAAATAGGTATCATAAGCGGCGTAGCGCAGTTTGGGGAACAGCTCCGGGAAGCGATCCATTTGCTCATCAATCGCCCGCAGGTCCAGCCGCAGTGCCTTCGGCAAGCTTTGGTAGTATTCCTTGTATTGATCGGGCCAGCCCCGTCGGAAGTTGGAGGCCAGGTAGCGCCAGTAGCTGACGTGCGTGCTGTACAGCACGCGCGGATCATCGGACTGTAGGCCGGCCAGGTAGGCCATGAAATTGCAGCTGCCTTCGTCGGTAAAGCCGTAGGCGTGGTGGTATTCGTGGGCGATGACGAAGGGCAGTTGGATGGGATGCAGGCCGGGGTCGACGTGGCATTCGCCGGTCAGGGGCATATAGAAGCCGGCGGTGTTGATGACCAGCAGGCTACCCTGGGGATAGAGCATGCGCAGGGGTGGCAGGCCGCCGTTGGGGAAGCCTTCTTGTTCGAGGCTTTTTTGTACAGCTTGGCGGATTAAGGGCCCCATTTCGCTATTTTTGACGGCAAAGCTGATGGCCTGGGTGGTATCGGGGCTGAGCTGCTGGCGGTATTTCATGGCTTCGGAGAGGCTGAAGGCCAGCTCGGATTGCAGTTCTTCGAGGCGGAGCGGAGCGACGGAGAGTTGAAGCTGCCGCTCGACGGGTACTTTGCCGTAGTTGATGCCCCAGAGGAAGAGGAAGAGGAAAATGATGAGGCTGAAAAAGGCAATTAGGCTAAAGAGGCTGTCGAGGAGGCGTCGCCACAGCGGTAAGGCACTGCGGAAGAAGCGAAAAATACCTCGGCCAATGAGCCACAATAATAGAGCAATCAGCAAATAGAGGGAAGAAAAAGGCAGCAAACCGATCGTCCAATCTAAAATTCGACGAATCACTTGGAAGAGACCCCGACTGTAAACCTGCTCGATGAGTTGTGGGCTGAAGCCCAGTAAATAGCGAATTAAAATAGCGGTGGCCCCGAGAATAATCCACCACCAGCGTCGGTCCAATTTTTTCAAAATCTGCATCACGGTCGAAAATGTGTCTTTTTTGGGACAAAATGAAGTAAGAATATAATTATCTTTGCAACTTATATTAAAAAGTGCTGTTAATAGCATTGAAACTAATTTATCATCTAATTCAAACGCAATAAATCATGGCTTTCGAATTCACAGACGCCAATTTCAAGGAAACCGCATTAGCAGATGGCAAAGTAGCCGTAGTCGACTTCTGGGCAGAGTGGTGTGGTCCTTGCCGTATGATCGGCCCAATCATTGAAGATTTGTATAAAGAATATGATGCCGATAAAGTAACGATCGGTAAACTGAATGTTGACCACAATCCTAATGTGTCCATGGAGTTTGGCGTAAGAAGTATTCCTACCATTCTCTTTTTCAAAGATGGACAGCTTGTGGATAAGCAGGTAGGTGTTACCACGAAGACAGCATTGGAAAATAAAATCAACGGCGCCCTCGTTCCGGCCTAAGTTGAATCTACTGCCTTGTCCTAGGACAACGGCGCCCTTAAAGCCCTTATTTTGTTCATTCAAAATGAGGGCTTTAAATATTGTTCTTGCAACAGTTTAGCATTTCTTTCGTTTTAGCAATATTCCTCACACCAATCACCGACCCTCTATGAATCTGCTCGATAACTACGAACTCCGCGACCTTGGCAATCTTGAACTGCTGGCCAAACAAGTCGTTGAAGGCTTCATCATCGGTCTACACAAAAGTCCTTTTCACGGTTTCTCGGTAGAATTTGCCGAACATCGCCTTTACAACCCAGGAGAATCCACCAAAAACATCGATTGGAAGGTCTACGCCCGGTCGGACAGATTGTATGTCAAACGTTTCGAAGAAGAAACCAACCTGCGCTGCCAAATCGTTATCGATACCTCTTCTTCGATGTATTTTCCCGAAGTCAATAAAAAGAGCAAAGCCTATATCAACAAACTGCGCTTTTCGGCCCTGGCCTCTGCCTCGCTGATGAATCTGCTGATGAAGCAGCGCGATGCCTTCGGCCTCAGCCTGTTCGATAGCAGCCTCAACATCCATAGCCGCTGTAAATCCAGCACCTCCCACTACCGCCTAATGCTGACCTACCTGGATCGGCTCATCAATAACCCCGAGCACAATCGCAGCACCTCCGCCGCTCAGGCCCTCCACCAAATCGCCGACAGCATCCACAAACGCTCAATGGTTATCATCTTTAGCGATATGTTTGAGCAAAGCGAAGAAACCGACAAGCTCTTCTCGGCCCTCCAACACCTCAAGCACAACAAACACGAGGTCATCCTCTTCCACGTCGTCGATAAGGGCAAAGAACTCGATTTCAACTTCGAAAACCGCCCCTACATCTTCGTAGATATGGAAACGGGAGAAAAAGTCCGCCTACAATCCAATCAGGTCAAAGACTACTACGTCGAACAAATGGCCAAATTCACCGACCAACTCAAGATGAAATGCCTGCAGTACCAAATCGATTTTATCGAAGCAGACATCCACGCCGGCTTCCGTAACATCTTACAATCTTACTTGGTGAAGCGGAGTAAGATGAATGCTTAGGGGGAAAATTTCTTGAAAACTGGTATATTTGGGCGCCTTTGGCGCTGAGGGTGGACGGTGGACGATGGACGGTGGACGATGGACGATGGACGATGGACGATGGACGATAAAACGCAGTAAGACGTGAATGCTGTGCGGAGCCGCATATTATTACAAACCACTACTTTCGCCGTCAACCGTCAACCGTCAACCGTCCACCAAAACGCCAAAGGCATCAACCGTCAACCAAAATGCCAAAGGCATCAACCGTCAACCAAAACGCCAAAGGCGTCACCAACATGATTAAACTTTCCGAAATCTCCACCCGCCCACCGAAGGGCACCGATGAAGAAGCCATCCGCGATGAAACCAAAAAATTAGTCCGCCGCATAGGGGACTTGCAGTACCTGATGCAGGCCGAAGGTAAGCGCAGCTTGCTGGTGGTCTTTCAGGGAATGGACTCTAGTGGAAAAGACGGCGCAACGGCCAAGGTCTTTGCGCGCTGTAGCCCTTCCGGTGTCGTAGCACACGGATTCAAGAAGCCTTCAGAGGAAGAATTTGCCCACGATTTTCTCTGGCGGATTCACCAAAAAGCACCGCGTAAGGGTATGATTACCATTTTTAATCGCTCTCATTACGAAGATATTCTTATTCAGCGAGTGCACGGCTGGATTACAGAGGAGCGAGTGAATAAGCGCATCGCGGCCATCAATGCCTTCGAAGAATTGCTAGAATTTGACAACAATACCACCATTCTGAAGTTTTATATGCACCTCTCCCGCGAGCGGCAAAAGGAAAAATTGCAGGAGCGCATTGATGATCCCGAAAAGAATTGGAAACACAATGACAATGATTGGAAGGAGGCGGCGCTGTGGGACGATTACCGTAGGGCCTATGAAGATGCCATCAATCGCTGCAATAGCATCCCCTGGCACATCGCGCCGGTCGACGCCCGCTGGTACCGCAATTATTGGATCGCCAAAAAAGTGGTAGAAACGCTGGAGAGCTTCGATATGAAATTGCCGACTCTAAAGAAAGACTAGCCTATGGCAGACAAAGTGAGAATTGATAAATGGCTATGGAGCGTCCGTATTTTCAAATCCCGCACCATCGCCTCTGATGCTTGTAAATCTGGTAAGGTCCGTATTGGGGAATCCTCGGTCAAACCCTCTTATTTGGCCATAGTCGGGGAGACTGTTCACGTACGAAAGAATGGCTTCAATATGGTTTATAAAATTGTGAAGCTGATTGAAAAGCGCGTCGGCTCACCCATCGCGGTAGAGTGCTACGAGGACCTGACCTCGGACGAAGAACTCAATAAGTACAAAGACTGGTACGTTGGTAAGGCATCTGCCGAAAAACGCGAAAAAGGCAGTGGTAGACCCACCAAGCGCGATCGACGCACACTCGACCGCTATAAGGATTCCTAATTTTTATTTGCTGAATGTAGGGGCAACGACCAAGTCCTTGCTGCCTTTGGTATAGACGTAGAATCCTTCTCCTGATTTACGCCCCATTTTGCCTGCGGTGACCATATTGACCAGCAGTGGACAGGGAGCGTACTTGGGATTGCCGAAACCGTCGTGCAGCACCCGACAGATGGCCAGAACAACGTCGAGACCAATAAAATCTGCCAATTGCAGCGGACCCATCGGATGCGCCATGCCCAATTTCATCACCGAGTCAATTTCCGCTACACCGGCTACGCCTTCGTGCAAAGCATAGATGGCCTCATTGATCATAGGAATGAGGATGCGATTGGCGACAAAGCCCGGATAATCGTTGGCCTCAACGGGCACTTTACCCAGCTGGCGGGACAGCTCCATGATGCTTTGCGTGGTGGCATCGCTGGTGGCATAGCCTCGGATGACCTCGATGAGCTTCATCACCGGAACGGGATTCATGAAGTGCATACCGATCACCTGCTCGGGGCGGCCGGTGGCCGCAGCGATTTTGGTGATGGAGATGGAGGAGGTATTGGTAGCGAGGATGGCGGCAGGAGGCGCCGCCTGATCGATTTGTTGGAATATTTTGAGTTTGAGGTCGATGTTTTCGGTGGCGGCCTCTATGACTAGGTCGGCAGTTGGGCAGGCTTCAGCCAGGTCGGTGAGGGTGTGAAGGCGGCCGAGGGTAGCGGCCTTGTCTTCTTCTGTAATTCTTTCTTTGCGAATCATCCGATCCAGATTCCCTCCAATGGTGGCCAGTGCCTTTTCCAGAGCGGCTGCGGAAACATCAACTAGATTCACCTCATAGCCTTTCATGGCAAAAACGTGAGCAATGCCGTTTCCCATTGTTCCGGCTCCAATAACGGTGATTTTTTGCATATCGATATCGAGTATTTTGGATGGATTACAGCAAAAGTGAGCAGTAAACCAGGTAAATTTTGCGCGAAGATAGGCCTTTTGTAGAAGTTTAGGAAGAAACGTTGCTTGATTGTATTGTTAATTTTCATTATATTTATATTAAATAGTTTGACGGAATTATCGATTAGCTATTTTTTTTAAGATTTTACAAAAGTGCTTCAAAACTTCCTTGCAGTCAGTTTATTCAGCAATTTCGCAAAATCAAAATAGCTTATCAATAATTTGTTTCCGTCTCTTACTCTAATTGGCCTCGGCCAGTTCTTATCGGGTTCTTGCGCTGAAAAAAATAAATCTTTCCAAAATTTAGGGCTGTCTGTGGGCGGCCCTAAATTTTTCCCCTACCATTAGGGTAATCCTTTTCCTCACTTTGCTGTTTATTAGATATTGTAATGATACGTCCCTTGTTGTATCTTTGACACCAAGCAACTCACTAAATCTTTCTTTTATGAATCTCCTGTCTTCCGCCAACCGCAAAGCCATCATCGAGCAATTGGATAATCAGCACTTCGACCTCGCCGTCATCGGTGGAGGCATCACCGGGGCGGGTATCGCCCTGGACGCTGCATCTAGAGGATTAAAAGTAGCCTTGATTGAAAAAAATGATTTCGCCTCCGGTACCAGCAGTCGTTCCACCAAACTTATCCACGGCGGGCTGCGCTACCTCAAGCAGCTTGAGATTGGACTGGTGCGTGAAGTTGGGCAAGAAAGAGCTATTGTGCATCAATTAGCGCCTCACCTGGTGATCGCCGAAAAGATGCTGCTGCCCCTTATTGAGGGGGGAACGTTGGGAAAAATCGGAACCAACCTGGCGCTGATGGTCTACGACTTTCTGGCTGGTGTAGAGTCGGAGGATAAGCGGAAGATGCTGAGTGCAGAAGAAACCAAAACTCTGGAGCCGCTACTTCGGGATGATATTCTCAAGGGAGGAGGCTTCTACGCCGAATACCGTACTGACGATGCCCGCCTGACCATTGAGATCATCAAGAAAGCGGCCGAGTACGGTGCCATTAGCCTTAATTATGTCAAGGCAGAAAATTTCCTTTATGACGAGTCACAAAAGGTCAAGGGGCTGAGTTGTTTGGATATGGATAATGGAGAACGCTTTAATATTCACTGCGACTATGTAGTCAGTGCCGCAGGCCCCTGGGTCGATAAAATCCGCAAGGTCGATCAGTCTTTGACAGGCAAGCACCTCTTCTTGACCAAAGGCGTACACCTAGTCGTTCCTCACGAGCGGCTGCCCCTGCGCCAATCGGTCTATTTCGATGTACCCGATGGCCGCATGATCTTTGCCATTCCCCGCCATAAAATCACCTACATCGGCACTACCGATACCCCCTATGATGGGGACATCAACCACATTTTGACCAATCAGGAAGACGCAGATTATCTCTTGAAAGCGGTCAATAATATGTTTCCCACCGTCCAGCTGAACAACGATGATGTCATTTCCAGCTGGGCCGGGCTGCGCCCGCTGATTCACGAAGAGGGCAAATCAGCTTCCGAGCTGTCGCGCAAGGATGAAATTTTTGAATCCCCCACCGGCTTGATTTCCATTGCTGGCGGAAAGCTCACCGGATACCGCAAGATGGCCGAGCGGGTGGTCGATGAAGTCGCAGAGCGTTACGAGGCGGCGGGCAAAGGCCAGCTCCAGGCTTGCCATACCAACCAGATCGACCTGGGCGGCGGCCCCTTTGATCATGGAGCAGCAGTGGAGGCTTACGCCCAGCAGGTGAGCCAGCAAGTGCAGAAAGCAGGGCTACCGGAAAGTACGGCCCGCTACCTGGTGTACAACTACGGCAAACAATCCGCGCAAATCCTCGAAGACCTGCGCTCTTATCCAGATGATGTCGTTGTTGCGCTGGCCCGCGCAGAACTGAAATTCTGTATTGAAAAAGAACTCACCCTCAAACCCGCCGACTTCTTCAGCCGCCGAACGGGCCGACTCTACTTCGACATTCAAAGCATTCGCCCCGTCCTTTCGGCCGTACTCGACGACTTCCAAAATACCTTCGGTTGGACGCAGGAGCAATATGAACAAGAAAAAAGCTATATTGAGCAATCGATGTACGAAGCGGCCAATTTCGAGTACTCGAAGATGGCCAAACCTTCTTAGCTTTTATCCACAATCTTAATCATGGGAAAACAAAAAGAAAAGAACCAACTTGTTCCTTTGGCATCTACCGAAGGGCACGACCGCTATCCCGATGTTTATCACGACTTTATACCCGATCGAGTCAGCAATATCCAGAAGCGGGGCAATACCGTAAGGATTGATTGTGAAAATGGGATTGCCCTAAAAATTTATATCCTCAACCCCGGTATCATTCGCTTGCGTTACGCTGTTAAAGGAGAGTTTGAACAAGATTTCTCTTACGCCATTGATCCACAGTTCAAAGCCAGTCGGCTGCGCTCCCGATTGGAGGAAAGCGACAAGGGCTACTGCCTAATGACCAGTGAGCTGATGTGTAAGATTACGAAGGAAGGCCTCAAAGTACATTTTTTCGACAGCACTACCCGAAAATCCATCTGCCGGGAATCTGGGGGCTTCTCCGCCCGCAGCACCATTCTCAAAGGACTTACCCATGTTACGATAGAAAAAAAAGCTCCGAAGAATGAGCAGTACTTTGGCTTGGGCGACAAATCCTGCGCCCTCAATTTGAGGGATAAACAATTGCAGAATTGGACTACCGATGCCTTTGGTTATGGTAAAGATAGTGATCCGCTGTATCGGGCCGTCCCTTTTTATTATGGTTTGTTCAATGGCCGAGCCTACGGTATTTTCATGGACAATCCCTATCGCTCTCATTTTCATTTTGGGGGTAAAAAAAGCCGGGCGACCACCTTCAGCGCCGAAGGGGGCGAGATGAACTACTACTTCATCTACGGCCCTGACCTTCATACCGTCGCCAAACGCTACACACAACTGACGGGTACTCCGGACCTACCGCCCCTCTGGGCCCTGGGCTTCCACCAATGCCGTTGGAGCTACTACCCAGAATCCAGAGTCATGGAACTGGCCCAGCAATTTAGAAATCAAAATATCCCCTGCGATGCCATTTATCTGGACATCGATTATATGGATGGTTACCGCTGTTTTACTTGGGACAACAACCATTTCCCCGATCCTCAGAAGATGATCAGCCGACTGCGCAACAAAGGTTTTCGCACCGTCGTGATGATCGATCCAGGCATTAAAGTCGATAATGACTACAATGTCTACGCCATCGGCAAGGCCCGCAACTATTTCTGCCGTCGTGCCGAAGGCGAGCTGATGATTGGCCCAGTTTGGCCAGCCGACTGCGCATTTCCCGATTTCACCAACCCTAAGGTTCGCCAATGGTGGGGGACGCTCTACAAGAGCCTGTATCAGCAAATGGAGGTGGATGGTTTTTGGAATGATATGAATGAGCCCGCCGTCTTCAAAATCAATCGGAAGACCTTCCCCGACGATGTGCGCCACGACTACGATGGCCAAGGCAGCAGCCACAAAAAAGCACACAATATTTACGGCCTCAATATGACCCGCGCTACCTACGACGGCCTCAAAAAGCTCAAGCCTCGGCAGCGCCCCTTCCTGCTGACCAGGGCCACCTTTGCCGGCGGACAACGCTACGCCTCCGTCTGGACCGGCGACAATATCGCCAGCTGGGAACACCTACAGATGGCTAACCGCCAATGCCAGCGCCTCAGCATCTCCGGCTTCTCCTTCAACGGCACCGACATCGGCGGCTTCGTCGACCTCCCCAGCGGAGAACTCTTTGTTCGCTGGTTGCAGCTCGGCATTTTCCACCCCCTCTTCCGCGTCCACTCGATGGGCAATAACGAAGATGGCGCCGGCGAAATCGACATGGAAAATGTCAAAGCCAAGGAGGCCATCAACCGCATGGATCAAGAACCCTGGGCCTTCGGCGAACCCTACACCGATTATGCTCGCCAGGCCATTCAATGGCGCTACCAATGGCTGCCCTACCTCTACACTGCCTTCTGGCAATACAGCACCAGCGGTCGCCCCATGCTGCAATCGCTGGTCTTCGAAGATCAACATGATCCCGTCACTCATAAACGCGAACAAGAGTTCATCTTTGGAGATCATCTGCTGGTCGCTCCGGTCTGCAAGCCAGGTCTGAAAAGCCAAAAAGTCTATCTGCCCAAGGGCCACTGGTACAACTACTGGACCGGCAAGGCATTGAAAGGGGCCAAGAAATTCAGCATTGCTACTCCAATCGAGCGGATTCCATTATTCGTCCGCGCGGGAGCCATTTTTCCCCACTACCCTATCCAGCAGTATACTGGGCAAAAGAAAATCAATCAGCTCAGCCTCCATGCTTACTACGGTAGAGAGGAGCTAAAAAGCCAGCTATACGAAGATTCGGGCGATGGTTTTGAGCACCACAAGGGGCAGTTCAGTCTGCGGCATTATCGCAGTGGGGGCACTGCCCAGGAGTTTTACATCGAGCAGCTTAAAGAGGGAAGGCTCCGCAACTCCTATCGCAACTGCAAGATTTTCTTCCACGGCCTGCCTTTCAAGCCGAGCAGTTGTATGGTAGATGGCAAAAAACTTCGCATCAGCAGAAAAACCGACACCCTCTTTCCCGTTTATTCAGTTGTTGCGCCCAAGAATTTCCAGAAACTCCTCCTAAATGCCAAATCTTAATGAAGAATATCTGCCTCCTTTTTGCCTTTCTGTTTAGTTCTACTTTGATGGCCCAGCATTGGGTGGTTTCGGAGATGGCGGCGATGCCCGAGCGGGTCAGCAATAATGCGGTTGCCGAGGGTTTTGTGAATGGGGTTCCCTATGTGTATTCTTTTGGGGGAATTGATTCCACGAAGATTTTTTCGGGCATCCATCTGCGTTCTTTTCGCTACAATACGCAGCTAGACGAATGGGAAGGCATTCCAGCTTTGCCTGATACTTTGGGTAAAATTGCGGCGGGGGCCAGCCGCGTCGGGGATATTATCTATATCATTGGGGGCTACCATGTTTTTAGCAATGGGGACGAGAAATCTTCGGATCGGGTGCATCGCTATGATGTCAACAGCAATACTTATTTGAGCGATGGTGCCCCCATTCCGGTGGCGATTGATGATCAGGTGCAGGCGGTATGGCGCGACAGTTTGATTTTTGTGGTAACGGGGTGGAGTGATACGCGCAATGTGCCGGATGTTCAGATTTACGATCCAGCAAATGATAGGTGGACGGTGGGAACGCCGGTTCCGAATAGCAATAGCTATCTATCCTTCGGGGCCTCCGGCTCTATCGTCGGAGACACGATTTATTACTTTGGCGGGGCCAGCAATGCGACTTTTGGGCCGCAGGCCAATTTCCGCCGAGGGGTGATCAACCCTGATAATCCGGCGGAGATCAGCTGGTCGGCTTCGCTGCCGAATGCCAATCGCCGGGGCTACCGGATGGCGGCCACGACGGTAGGTCAGGAGGTGTATTGGATTGGGGGATCGGCGAATACGTATAATTTTGATGGGCTGGCCTATGCGGATGGTTCGGGGGTGCCGCCGGCCAATCGGAGTTTAAGGTATGATGCGAGCCGTAGGCAGTGGGATCAAGATGACAGCAACGAGCTGCCGATGGACCTGCGCGGCATCGCCAATGTTACGGAGGAAGTCAAGTACCTCGCCGGCGGCATGCAAGCCAACCAATCCGTCAGCAACCGCACCTTCCGCCTGGAACTCAATCAGACCAATTCCACCCGGGACGTATCCCTCGCCACGCGCATCCACGCTTATCCCAATCCCTCCCAGTCCATTGTGCAAGTAGAGATTCCTGCTCCTCTCCTCCCCCAAACCGGCCTATTGATCGATTCAGAGGGCAAGCTTTTGCAGATTTTTGAGTGTCATAGCTCGCCTTTGGCGCTTGATCTTGGGCGCTATGCGTCGGGGGTGTATTGGTTGTATTTTGAGGTGAAGGGAGAGCGGGTGGTGAAGAAGGTTGTGCGGGGTGGGTTTTGATGGAGGCCACCCCACAAACATAATCATTCTATCTTAATTACCTTTTGGATTCCTCTCTCTACTTGCTGATCGTCATAAGCCTTTATAAAATAGATACCTTGGGGATACTGTTCGAGATCTATATACTGCTCCAGGCTTTTTCATTTTCGGAGCATCGCTCCCACAGGCGCAACAAAATATCAAGTAGATAAGAAAGTACCATTCAGGTTTTACCCAGCGGTGTTTCTGTTGTTTCATCAGGTATAATTTTTTATGATCAAGCTATAGTTTTTTTATTTTCTCAGCTCACGAATCCATTGATCAATATCTTTTATTCTTGTATCCTCTGGATAGGATTTTTTGAAGTTTTCAAGTTTCTCAATAAGTTCAACTTCGTTTTTTTTGTTGTCCGAGTGCATAAGCTGCATTAGCATTCCAAAATCAACTTCGTTGAGTATGTCAGAATCTGGATGCCTAACCTTGAATCGTTCAAAATCAGCTACTAGCCTTGGGGATGCTGAGTCTTCATACATATATTGATAATCGAGTATTGCAAATTCTGAATTGTCAATCAAAAGGCTAGTAGGATATTTACTGTTGAACTTCTTTAGAGCATTCACAACCAAGCTGTAATTACATCCTCCGCAACCTCCATGACAAAAGAATATGGTATTACATATCCTATTTAGAGCTATTGCTTTAAAATATTCAATAGAATCGGCAGACATTTCTATCTCACTAATGCTATCTCGATAGGCTACGTACGATCTGATGCTATCAATACTAGAACAGAAATACGATATACGCTCTAACTCATCCGCTTCGAACAGACTCTTAAAATCATCATCATATTTTAATACTTGAGTGAAGTTCAAGTCTGACACATTGCTGTCTATTAGTGTTTGAAAACATTTGATTCTTTGCTCTTTGGGTAAAATCTCATTTTTGTAACAGCGCTGAAAATCGGCATCCGTTTCATATTCAATATTATTAAATGCGTTCATGCCTAAATGTTTAACTTTTGCTAAAATTTCTGGATGAGTTGAATTTGCGTATCTCTCCTCAATCGATTTTAGCTTAAACACCACATTAGACGCATTCCGTTCTTCGCTGATTTTAGTAGAATCAACAAAATTTTTAAAATCTTGGAATTCGGCTAAATAATCGGCTATATTGAATATTGGACAATTCTGAATAAATGCTGTTTTTTCCCATATCTCTATTTTTTTCGCATAAAGCAAGTAGATGTGGCAATCGTCATATATCATTGACTTAAAATGCTCATTCTCTTGTATCGAGAAGTTATGACTTTGTCCAGAGATAGTATTTATGAAATAAAGTTGTCCAGGTCGATGAATCCATATGATATTATCATCATAGCTAAAATTAGGGCTGTGGCCATTCACTTTGGGGAGACGATATTCAAAGGTCGTTAACCCTTCGGTTTCGGTATTCAACCGGTCAATCTTATTTTTTCTTCTTCCGTAAATATATGGGTAATCTATTTTAACATTACTCAGTCGATTACTAATCTTTAGCTCTTTTACGTCGGAAGATGTCGAGTAGAATAAATTATCTTTCTCTTGAAAAATCCCAATTCCACTTTTCGCTTTAAAGGGATACCCCTCATAAGTATGCTCTCGTTTGTATAGTTGAATTCCGTTACGCCATGTCTTACTTTCAAGGTCATAAGTTATTTTAGAATCCAGGATCAAAGTCTTTTCATCTAACAATTGAGACCTTTTAATTCCCTCAAGAGGCAGATCGTTTACCTTTCTTATTTCCTCCGAAGCTGTGCCTTTAATATACAAGCCATGAGATGCAACAAAGTAAATTTTTGATCTACAGGGGACTATTCTCGTCACATACTTTATAGGAAGAAATTTAGCTTCCTTTATTTTTTGATCATATCTCAAAAGATTACGATCAGGCCCTCCAATCCAAACCACTGCGTTCTTTTTGTCATAATAAACCGGGCCGCTGCTTGAGTATATTTTCTTCCAATGTTTGTGCTCTAGTACTTGAGTATCTTTTGTAATTAAATCAAACTCAAGCGTTGGATACTCAGAATTCTGAAATTCAACGATAACTTTATTTTTCTCAAATGGAGAGAATCTAACTGTCTGAGCATTTTCTTCAGTAAACTCAATTATTGATTTGGTTTCTGTTGTTCTAAAATGACAATTTCCACTATCTAATGATTGTGGAACACAACCAACAAAGAGCAGCATACTAAGAGATAGGTATATCATAATAGCGAAGAAGAAAACTGAAATTTTCATAAGATATTCATTGAATTAATTTAGGCTTATTCCCTTCGCAATATAGCTTTCCGCAACCTTATCATATCTTCTAAA
>JBCDGZ010000111.1:0-27340 GCA_038750655.1 Bacteroidota bacterium
ACGCCCGGTGGGGCTACACTCAGGTCCAGCGTTGGACCGTCGGCGGAGTTGTGGAAGGCCAGGATGTTGTCGTTATCGTCGGTGATGATGTACCAGTAGCTCAGGTTCGGAGCCGTCGTAGTGTGCGTCACGTCGAAGACGATGTTGCCCGCGCAGTTGGCGAAAGTTGTGTCGCCGTTGGCGAGGGTCACGCGGCCGCCGTCCGGCACTTCGCGGTAAACCGTGATGAAGTTATCAGAGATGTCTTCGCAGTCGTCATCGGCCAGCGTGCTGATGGGGTCGCCCATGACGGGATCGGGGAGGCCGCGGTAGTTCCAACCCCAGATGTGGCAGACGCCCGGTGGGGCTACACTCAAGTCCAGCGTTGGACCGTCGGCGGAGTTGTGGAAGGCCAGGATGTTGTCGTTATCGTCGGTGATGATGTACCAGTAGCTCAGGTTCGGAGCCGTCGTGGTGTGCGTCACGTCGAAGACGATGTTGCCCGCGCAGTTGGCGAAAGTTGTGTCGCCGTTGGCCAGGGTCACGCGGCCGCCGTCCGGCACCTCACGAATCACCGTAATTCCGTTGGAAAGATCAAAGCAGCCACTTAGATCAGAGAGGTTATTGCCCTCCATTTTTCCCATCAAACCATCTTCATAGCGGATGTACCAGATGATACAAATACCTGCACCGGCACCGTCCAGATCAAAAGGAGGAGCCGCTGGTAAAGCCAGGATGTTATTGGCATCATCGGTAATGATCCATCCACCGTTGGTTCCAGAAGAGCCCATCACCGTCACATCAATCGGATCGGGATTTCCGTCTACACAGATGCTGGTCGGATCAGTCGTCGTAATGGTACCTCCTTCGACCGTGCAGGGTACGGCATTGGTATTTTCTCCACAAATCGTTGGACTGCTTGTCGCGGCCCAATCAGAAGGTGCATTGCCATCTCCGTCGTATTCTAAAGATTGGCCAGCACTAAATGCAGGGACGAAATCTCCGGTCGTCCAGATGCCTGCGTTTACCGCCAGTACCGAACGTTCGTGCCCAGTAGAACCCCATTCAACATAGTCAATCAGACCAGAAGAGCTACCAAAACTATTATTTGTATACAAGCCCATCTCTCCATCAGCAGGATCGATAGTATTAAAGTTATCAACTGTTAAAATTTCGCCGGGGGCCATCATCAAGTTTCCGCACTGCAAAGTGGAGCTGCTGACTTGTTGGTAGGCAGGGAAATCACACAGCCAATAGCCGGCTACATTGACGGTGGCATTGCCAGTATTTTTCAACTCTACCGTGCCATTCGGTTGAATCTCGTTGATGACAACCTGAGCATTGAGGTTAGCGTTAGGGATGAAATAGCTACAGACCAATAACAACAGTACGGGTTGTAATCTGCTGTTGAATAAGCGTAAAGCCTGTTGCCAAATGGTGAAGAGAAAAAAAGTTTTCCATACATTGGAAAGAGGTAAATTATTCGGTTCCATGATCAATTTAAATTAAGTTAGGATATTCGATGTCAGGAACAAAATTAGAGGAGTATGGAAGAAGTTCCTATTTGATTTTCTCAATAGATTATAGACTATGACTAAGTTATCAAACAAATTAAAGTTTTTATAATAAATTATTACAAAGCCGTTTCAAGAGTATCACAAAAGTATCACAGACCTTCCTAAAACACCTCCGGAAGGCCATTTGTCCGTCTCAAGACAGTTTATACATTTAATGTGCCCAGCTTTTCAGAAGTGCATCCCTAACACTATAAATTGCATAAAATCAATAATTATCATACTTTTGGAAAAATACATTTTACTCCTTAAGCCCTGATTTATGACCATTACTCAACTGGAATATATCGTTGCGGTAGCCGACTGTAAGAGCTTCGCCAAAGCGGCCGAAAAATGTCATATCACACAGCCGACTCTAAGTGTACAGATTAAAAAATTGGAAGATGATCTGAAGGTAGTGCTATTTGATCGAAGCAAAAAACCTGTCCGGCCAACGGATTTGGGCATGCAAATCATCGAACAAGCTCGCATTAGTTTAGGCGAACTGGGACGAATTAGAAAAATCGCCGCCTCCGAGCAGGAAGACAACCAGGGACTGATCAATCTGGGCATTATTCCAACGCTCAGCCCTTATCTTCTTCCCCTGTTCTCCATGCCCTTTTTGCAGCATAATCCCGACAGCCAATTGATCGTCAAAGAAATGATTTCAAATGATGTCATCTACAATTTGTACAACCACAATCTGGATATTGGCATCCTCTCTACCCCTATTGATAGTCCCGACCTCAAGCAGCTGCCGCTCTTCTACGAGCCCTTCGTGCTCTATCTTTCCGAGGATCACCCCCTTATTGAGCAGACACAGGTCCACATCGAAGACCTCAATCTGAGTGAGCTATGGCTGTTGGAAGAAGGGCATTGCTTTCGTAATCAGGCGTTTAATATTTGTGGTAAAAATAGGGCGGACAACAACCGCAATGCGCTACGTATTGAAAGCGGCAGCCTGGAGGCCCTACGCAGAATTGTCGAGCGGCAATTTGGCTATACCCTGCTCCCCCAGCTGGCGACGCTGGAATTCAACGAGCAACAGAAAAAAAGGGTAAAAACCTTCGCTCCACAAACGCCGGTCAGAGAAATCAGTTTGATCATTAACCGGCAGTTTATGAAGCGAAAAGTTGTGGAGTCCCTGCGACGTGCCATCCTGAGCCAGATTCCGGAGGAGATGCAGCATAAGGAAGGGAAGCAGATTATTGAGTGGGAATAAATTCTATTGATTTAACTGCTCTACCAGCAGGCGGGCCGCCGCCGCTCCGGAGTTTTGCTGCTGCCCCGTAATGAGGTGGCCATCCGCGATGGCGTAGGAGGAAAAAGGCGCAGCGACTTTGAAGGTCGTATTGCTCAGTTGGCGGGCTTCGGACTCAATGCGATAAGGCTGAATTTGCTGGCCGACGGCCTGATCGGCGAACTCTTCTTCGGCGTCGGCGAAGCCGGTCCAGGTTTTGCCCTCCACCAGCAAGCGGCCGTCGGCCGTCTTCGCCTCCAACAGCAGGGTCGTCGAATGGCAGACCGCCGCACTGGGCTTCCCCGCCTCATAAAAGCCAACAAACAGCTGCTCCAAAGTGGCGTTGCCCCGGAAGGTGTACATCGGCCCCTGGCCTCCGACCAAAAAGATGGCATCATAATCCTCCTGCTTGAGGTCCGACAGCTTTCGGGTGTTGGCCAATAGCTCCTCAAACCATTCCTGCTGCATGTAGCCCAGTGAGATCACATCATGGGCGGCGTAGCCGCTAGCGTCCGTAGGGTCGGAGTAGGTGTCCATTTCGATCTTCCCCCCCTCGGTCGATGCCAGCTCCACCTCATAGCCCGCCTCCTGAAAGACGTGGAGCGGGTGCGTGAGCTCCGCCGCCCAAAAGCCGATGGGCCAGCCCGTTTGCTCAGAAACGGCCGGACTGCTGGCCACCATTAATATTTTGCCCTTAAAAGGCATACCGTGCGCATGAACATAGGCTTGCGTTTCTTTAATGGATGAATTCATTTGCTTTGCGTTTTTAAAGTGTAGAATACCTACAAAATTAGCCGCAATACTTACCTTTACCAATATACTTACTCATATGTAAGGTACTTCCCTTTTAGAAAGTATACTTAAAATCAATGCTTTATGCCTGAATTCCTGTATAACAACAAGCTTTACTACAACCCCGTAGAGTTCGCCATGGATCGAATCGGAGGAACCTGGAAGATGCCTATCCTCTGGCGACTGAAGGATAAAGTGATGCGCTACAGCGAACTGCGCAGAAATATTCCCCACATTACCGACAAAATGCTGACCTCACAGCTCCGGCAATTGGAAGCAGAAGGATTCATCCACCGGGAGGTCTATCCGGTGGTCCCCCCGAAAGTGGAATACTCGATTACAGAAAAAGGCAGGACCACTATTCCGGTCATCGAGACCATCCGAAACTATGGATTAGAGCTGATGGCGAAAGAGGGAATTATTGAAAAGTAATACATGCTTAATGATGAATGTCGTCCCTTCACCAAAATGGAGCGTTGCTTTATTGCTGTACCTGGTACTTTGCTTAATCGGCTGCTCTAGCTCCGGCGAGCCGCCACCGGCTTCGGCTCCGACTAAGGCTCAGCTTGTAAAAGCCGAAGAGCAGCGCAGTCCGCTCTTCGGCTGTGCCGACTTGGGGAAAACCTGGGCGCACATCTATGCAACAGAACAAATGGCATTTTTTGATTTTCTGGTGATAGATCATTTACTTTACGGAGGTACCCGAAACTTGGGATGAATACCGAAAAAGAAAGCAATAGCATAACTATGGATAAACAAGCCTATCTGGATAGGATTAAGATAGAATCAGTGACCGCGCCCAGTCGGGCACTGCTGTTCCAATTGCAACAGCAGCACTTGCTCCATGTCCCCTTCGAGAACCTGGATATTCACCACCAGAGGCCCATTCGATTAGCACTTCCAGCGATTTTTCAAAAAATTGTTGGTAACCGGCGTGGCGGATTTTGCTACGAACTCAATGGCTTATTTTGCTGGCTCTTGCGAGAGCTGGGCTTTGCGGTAGAAATGATCTCGGCCAGGGTACCGGACAACAATGGGGTTTACAGCCCTGAGTTCGACCATCTGGCGCTGCTGGTAAAGGTGGAGGGAAAAACCTTCCTAGCGGATGTTGGTTTCGGTAAATTTTCTTTCCAGCCTATAGAACTGTTGATCGGCCAAGCCCAACAAGACCCCTTCGGGCAATTCATCATTGTGCAGCACGATGAGGACTATCTGCGAATTGATACCATTAGTCAAGGGGTGGCTACTCCCGGCTATATTTTCAAAACGCAAGCACGGGCGTATGAGGAATTTGCGGGCATGTGTCACTACCACCAAACCGATCCCAACTCGCATTTTCTCCGCAATAAGCTCATTACCATTGCTCAACTTGGCGGAAGGATGACGCTGATCAATCGACAGCTGAAGATCACTCGTGGAGATAGCGTTGAGGAAACGGAATTCGCAGAGGGGGAATTCGAGCAGTACCTAGAACAATATTTTGGGATTGTTTTATGACTTAGCCCCCGGATTCAGCACGTAAAGTTGCTTAAAAAAAAGAACGGTCCATGACCTAGGCCACGGACAGTCCATTGAACTATAACCATTACTGGCTAATCGTTCGTTATTTTAGCACAACAAAAGGTTGGGTCAACACTTCGTTGTTGGTTCCGATACTTAGGTAATAAGTTCCGTTTTGTAAATTACTCACATCCAGAGAAGTAGTAAAATTACCGGAGTATTGATTACCCAATGTGCGATCGATTACTGAAGCACCCAATTGGTTGAAAACAGTAACCCTTACAGGAGTCTCCACCTCCAGCGTCATATTTATTTCAAGATTTTGACTAGCTGGATTGGGGAATACTTGTGCAGCTACTTCTGAAGTATTCGTATTGACTGAGAATTGATTAGATGATCCACCGGTAAGGTTCTGTAGTTGAGGTAATGGGAATGTTCCCCCGGTGCTCAAGGCTACCCAAGGCTCAAATCCAGGTGTATTGCCTCCCAAAAATCCTGATGCAAAGATCACGGCTGTTCTTCCGGCCCAAAAGCTAAGATCGGCAGCATAACTGGCAACAACCGTAGCGTTGTCATTACCGGGTGTGACATCTAACTCGTAAACATTATTGGCCGGGATGTTCAAATATCCCTGAAATTCTCCAAATGATACATCATCGATAATTGGTGTTCCTCCGGTCACTACATCTACAGTTGGAGCATCTGGGGAGCCGTGGAAGAACAGAATACCTACATTTTCATCGCTATCTGCCTGCTCTTCGCCCATATCAAAGACACTTAAGCCAAAACCAGGATTTCCACCGACAATTCCACTAGCGACCACTACATAGGTTTCGCCTGCTTCGAAGGTGACTGGAAAGTTAGCAATCGCATCGGCGGCAGAAGTACTCGTTGCAAGAGCAACGCCGATATTAATTTCTACTCCGGCAGGAACATCCATAAATGGAGTCGCGGTGCGAAAGGCAAAATTGTCTAATAAGCGATCAGCATTAGCATAAATATCTACAGTCGGGGTTGGAGAGTTATGAATGATCTGTACTCTGGCGGTTGGGCCAGCAGGTGGCTCAACTAAGTTAAGCGGGAAAGTCCCTCCGGTGCTTAAAGCTACCCAAGGCTCAAAACCTGGCTCTCCGCCGCCTAAAAATCCAGTAGCAAAAATCACTGCTGTTCTTCCAGCCCAAAAACTCAGGTCAGCTTCGTAAGAAGCGACAATCGTAGAATTATCATTACCTGGTGTTACATCTAATTGATAAACATTATCAGCGGGCACATTCAAATACCCCTGAAACTCTCCAAATGATACATCGTCAATGATTGGTGTCCCTCCCGTTACGACATCCACTGTTGGGGCATCTGGTGAGCCATGAAAGAATAAAATACCTACATTTTCATCGCTATCTGCTTGCTCTGCTCCCATATCGAAGACACTCAAACCAAAACCAGGATTGCCACCGACAATGCCCCTGGCGACCACTACATAAGTTTCGTTTTCTTCGAAAGTGACCGGAAAGTTGGCAATCGCGTCTGCTGAAGACGTACTGTTTCTGAGGGCAACGCCGATATTGATTTCCACTCCCGCAGGAACATCAATAAAAGGAGTCGCGGTACGAAAGGCAAAATCATCTAATAGCAGATCACTGTTGGCATAAATATCTACGGTTGGGGTTGGAGAATTGTGAATAATCTGTACTCGGGCGGTTTGGGCGATGCTCATGGATACAATACCTAAGCAAAATAGCAATAGGGCAAATTTTTTCATAGTTTTTGATTTTAATGGTTATTTAAAGCTATATAACAGGAGCATTGTTATCGTAGTTTGCTCGGTCAGCTCAGGAGTGAAACAATAAAGTCGACTTAGCTAATTCTTTATTAATCGCAATTTATATCGCTGTGTCATGCAGCTAATTTCTATATTCAGGCATTATGTATTGTTGTCATAATAATTTCGCTATTCCGTCTCGTATGAAAACGCTCTACTCTCTCTTACTCCAAAGTGGGCTAACCTTATTCTTCTGTGTACTTACCTCCTCCTTCCTACTGGCTCAAGCCGGCAGTGATTGCCCCTGCGAAAAGGAGCTGGGCGATGTCGCCCAAAAGATCAAGGCGGCCAAAAGCTATAAGCAGCAAATTAAAGGCAAAAAGGTTCAGGCCATGCGCGACTGGCAAGCCAGCATCGCCTTTCTGAAAGATCGTCGGCCAACGCAGTTTCCGGAGCATCTCATTGATACGGCGACCTTGGCGGCCCTGCGCCATCAGCCGACAGCGGCGCTGGAAGGCATCTACCATTTGGGCAGTGATGAGTTGGCGCTCATTAAAGTAGAGGAAAACACCTGGTATGGGGTGATGGTGGCCAGTACATCGGAGCGGTGGCAGGCGGGGGTGGTGCGATTGAGGATGAGGAAGGAGGCTACGGCAACAGCTCCATCTACAACAAATCGGAGTGCTTGGGCTACGAAACCAGCTTTACTGTCGAAAAATCCGGAAGGAACTTACTGCGTTATGAAAGCGTAGGCATTGCACCCGATAGGGCCCTCGACCCAAGCTCCGATTGGCTGGAGCAGATTCAGGCCATGATCAAGCAAACGCAAAAATAACGAACTATCACTTACTCCGACCGTATACTTAGGTGTGAGTAACTAATTCAATCCCCCGGATGAAGAACAGGATAGGATGGAAAAGTGGAGCAGCATTGGTAGTGGCCAATATGATTGGCACTGGTGCGTTTACCAGCCTGGGCTTTCAGGTGACGGGGGTGCAGAATACGTGGAGCATCCTGCTGCTCTGGGCCATCGGAGGCGGCATCGCCATCGCCGGGGCCTTCAGCTACGCCGAACTGGGCAGCTATTTCCAGCGCTCGGGCGGCGAATACCAGTACCTCTCGCAAATCTACCACCCCCTGGCGGGCTACCTCTCCGGCTGGGTATCGCTGACCGTAGGCTTCTCGGCGCCCGTCGCCCTGGCCGCCATGGCGATGGCCGCCTACTTGCAGGACTTCCTGCCCATCCCTGCCAAAGTCATTGCCATTCTGGCCATCGTCAGCATTAGTCTGATCCACTCGGTCAGCCTGCGGCAATCCAGCCGCTTCCAGGACATCACCACCCTACTGAAACTGCTGCTGATCAGCAGCTTCATCATCGGCGGGCTGCTGATCAGCAGCGAGCCCTCGGCGCTGGACCTGAGCGGGGGTTGGACAGAAGAGCTGCTGCTGCCCGCCTTCGCCGTGGCCCTGGTCTATGTCACCTATTCCTACACTGGCTGGAACGCTGCGGCCTACATCGTCGAAGAGATCGAAGAGGTCCGCCGCAACCTGCCCAAGGCGCTCATTCGAGGTACGTTGCTGGTGACGGTCTTTTACGTGCTGCTGCAATTGGTCTTTCTGCGCCACGCCAGCATCGAGCAACTGCGGGGCAAGGTGGAAGTAGGGCAGATTGTGGCGATACAGCTGTTTGGGCAGTCCGGCGGGCAGCTGGTCAGCTACGCCATTGCCTTTTTCTTGATTTCTAGTATTAGTGCGATGATTTGGGTGGGACCTCGGGTCAGTATGGTGATGGCGGAAGATCATGGCTTGTGGAAATTTTTGGATCAGAAGAATGCCGCAGGCATACCGGTCCGTGCCATTTGGTTTCAAACCAATATCAGCATCGGAATGGTCCTAACGGGTACGTTTGAGCAAATTTTGCTGTACTGTGGCTTCATCCTGCAATTGTTCAGCATGCTGAGTGTGGCTGGGACTTTCTTACTGCGACGTCAGCAAAAGCAGCTACCCTACGTCAATCCGGGCTATCCCTGGCTGCCCGCCCTTTTCATTCTGGCCAGCCTCTGGATCCTCTCCTTCCTCATTTTCCAACATCCCTCCGAAACCCTAATCGGCTTCACCAATCTGGGGTTGGGGGGGCTGACCTACCTCGTCAGTCGCTATTTTTTCACCAAATAAGCAGTAGCGTTAATAATAATCGTAATTTGGTCAATATGGAATTACAAGCACTCAAAAACCAGCTCAAAGAACGCATTGCCCTGGGGCTCAATTACGGTCTAAAGGCCGTACTTGACTTATTGAGCAAAAGCAGTCCCCTCTACAGCGAAGCCATTACCTTCAAAAGTCAATTCAATGACCTCAATGCCATCGCCAATCAAAATGTCCTGCCTTACGAGCAATTAGAGTTGGGGCTCAACAAAATCCGACGCGGCCTAATCAGTCTCATTGATCGGATCGAGGAAAGTGATACACAGAATGAGCCGTCGCTAGCCAAACCCAAAAACAATGAGCTGCAATTCCGAAAAAGTAATTTCTTTCAACTACTCAACATCCATTACCGCAACCTGCAAGGCATCATCATAGACAGCTCTGACGGTAAAATCGAAGGGCGGCAGGCCATCAAATTTATCTACGAGAGCTTCGGCTACGCTCACCGCTACCCGAGAGGCGACGACGCTGAGTTGCTCAAAGACATTGCCGCTTTTTCCCACAAGTATTTCAAACATCGCATAGAAGTATATATAAAAACCGTCCGCTTCATTCTGGAATACATCATGGAGGAAGAACTGGAACAAGATTTCTTCATGGGGGTCTTCCAATCCATCCTCTCCACTTTCGAACTGCGCTGCATTTTCTACTACGGCATCAGTGGCTTGCAGCCTGGGTTTGCCGAGGTCCTGCGCCGCGCGGAGCTTTTTGAAGCGCACTTTGCCGACCAGCTATTGACTGCAGAACACTTTGAGGCACTCGCCGATAGCTAAGCCCGCACTGCTCTTTTGTTTTTTGTAACTTGTCCCTATGAAGAAGAAATGCCAGGAATGCCAAGAGGAGTTCATCGGCCGGGCCGACAAGCGGTTCTGCTCCGATCAATGCCGCAGCGCCTACAATAATCGCCTCAACAGCGATGCTAACAACTTCATGCGCAACATCAACAATATCCTCCGCAAGAATCGACGCATCCTCGCCGAACTCAACCCTCACGGTAAGTCTAAAGTCCATCGGGATAAGCTCTTGGAGCGGGGCTTCAAGTTCAGCTATTTCACCAATATCTATACCACCAAGGCGGGCAAAAACTATCATTTTTGCTACGAACAGGGCTATTTGGAGCTGGATAACAACTTTTATGCTTTGGTGATTCGGAAGGGGTATGTGGAGTGATCTTAGGATCGCTGCATCCCCTTACGGGAGATCCGGCTCGGACTTAAAGCAGGAAAGCTACACGTATTGACTTTGCTAAATTAAGCATGTATTTTCAAAAGAAACCCAATGAAAGCTAAAATCACATTAACCATCGAAAAAGAGATTATTGAAACAGCAAAAAAATACGCTAAAGAAAAGGGACAGAGCCTTTCGGAACTGGTTGAGAACTACTTCAAACTTCTTACAAAGGATCAACAGATCGTTGGGGAAGAAGAATTATTGAAAAAATATGGCCTTTAAAGTCTTTGAATGGAAAACAATAAAACAATAAAAGCATTACGAGAACTGTACATCGATATTCACGCTAAAGAAAAAATCGAAATTCACCTCAAGAATATTGATCGCTTGATATTGGAAAAAGAGGCGGAAGAAAAAAGAACCGCCGTGCTCTTACTCAAGGAGGAGCGAGATGTGAAGCAACTGGAAGCAGAAACCCTGGTCAATATCTTTCGGTCGGTACTCGGCAACCGGGAGCAAGCTCTGGAAAAAGAACGGCAGGAGTACCTTCAGGCTTTTCTGGTCAATAAAGCGGCGCGGGATTCATTGGAGGAACTGAAAAAGGAGCGGACCCTGCTGCTGAAGGTGTACAGCAGTAAGTTTCGGGTGGAGGATCAGTTTGATAAAATTCTCAGCGACCGACATAAAGAGATTGCGCGGACGTGGCCGGAATTGGGGGAAGATATTCTCCATTTTGAATCCTCTATTGCTAATCATAAAGCAAAAATCAGAGAGATTCAGCAGGCGAAGCGGGAGGGACAAAAGACTATTCGGATGCTGCAGCAAATTGCAGTGAACCTCGATAAAGTTGAATCTTGGGGGGGACTGTTTTCTAAGAAAAGTACGACCAACCGCCGCCGCTCTAAAGATAAAATCCAGCGCGCGATCAAGAGTGCAGATACCTATTTGCAACGTTTCGAGAAGGAACTCTTTGACCTCTCCGATCATTACGGGCTAGACTATTCTACCCAGATTAATGAGATCAAAGGGTTTATCAATCAAATCTTTGACAGTCTAATCTCTGATTGGATCATCAAAGAAGCTATTGTGCATTCGGCCAATGTCATCAGTAACCAATCGGATAAAATTACCCGCATTGTGGCCATGCTTGATCAGCACATTCTCCAAACCAAGGATTACATCAAACAAGAGCAGCAGGACAAAAGAAAGCTGGTTGCGAGAGTGATCAATAAAAAATAAGTTTATTACCTTCACTGGTATTAAACAACGGAAACCAATGCGCGCTGCTCAAAAAAACCTAACCTACGGCTTTTATACCATTCTAAGTTTACCCGCTACGGCGATGGGCTTTGCCCTCTCGGTGCAGATTGCCTGCCTGAGTTGGATACTCTCGACCAAGTACGGGCTGAACCTTGAGGAGGTGGGCTTGGTGTGGCTATCTGGGCCACTGGCGGGCATCATTGGGCAGATTGTGGTGGGGATAATTAGCGACAAGGTTTGGTTTTGGAACGGCCGGCGGCGGCCGTTTATCTTGATTGGCGGCACCATCGCCGCGCTGATGCTGCTGGCCCTGCCCTACATCGATGTGATCAATGAGGCGACGGGCATCGATAGCCTGCTGGGCATCGCCCTGACCATTGCCCTGACTCTCGACCTGGCCGTCAACGTCAGCTTCAATCCCACCCGCTCGCTCATCGCCGACGTCACCCCTCCGGGCGACAAGCGCACCCTGGGCTACACCTGGATGCAAACCATCTCCGGCTTCTTCGGCGTACTGGCCTACCTCATCGGCGCCCAACTCGGCAACTATACCCTCATCTACGGCGGTGCCGCCTTCGTCTTCCTCATCTCCTTTTTCCCCACCTTCTTCATCGAAGAACCCCGCGAACTTGTAGCAGATACCGAAGAAGGGGAAGGCCAAGGCTCCAGGTCCACCAACTGGACCGAATTCCTTAAAGTCTGTTTGGCCCATAGCTTCACCTGGCTGGGCGTACAAGTCATGTTCATCTTCACCTACGGCTACATCAAAGAAGTCATCATGGGCTTTGAGTCCGAGGCCACCCTCGACGAAGAGCAAAGTTTCACCCTCGGCCAAAGCATCGGCTACGCCTTCGCCATTCTCAATACCGTCGGCTTCTTACTTCCTACGCTGGTGCTGGAACCGCTGGCCCGCTCCATCGGCCGCGTTCGGACCCACATGCTGGCCATCGCCGTCATGGCCGTCGGCTACGGCCTCACTGTCTTTTTTGCCACCTCGCATACTATGCTCTACCTGATGATGATCATTATTGGGGTGGGCTGGGCCGCCGTCGTGAGCTTGCCCTTTGCCATCATGTCGGAATTTGTGGATCAAAATCGTATGGGCTTTTTTATGGGCCTTTTCAACCTCTCGGTAGTATTGCCGCAGATTGTAGCTGCACTGCTGGGCGACTTCATCAGCGAACAGCCCGATCGCAGTATCATCTTTGTCATCTCTGGGGTGAGCTTGGCGATTTCTGCCGTCTTGTGGTTGTTGGTAAAAGAGAATAAATCCGCAACTGTTCAGTAAATATTATCACCAATCACTATGCTATGACAGCTGTCCGTCAATTTTAGGCGGTAGTCCGTCTGGCTTATATGAGTGCACATTGCTTATCTTAATGTGGATTGTACTATTCCACTAAAAACTAAGCTATGATAAAAAATATACTACTCCTTTCTCTCTTACTTTCGCTCTGCCTGCCCGATGCCTTACAAGCTTGCAGTTGCTATAAGAATGTAGGTACTGTATGTGAAATTCTCAATCGCACCGATGATACTTACTTCTTTAAAGGCTATGTCTATTACGCCAATCCCAATAGTTATCCTGGAGAGTGGAGAATCAAGGTCTTGGACAATATTAGCGACCATATGACATCCGATACCATTGTTTTTGTACAAGATAATTCTTGCCTCGAACCCCTGGTGACGGCATGGAATACAGTTGCCCAAGAAGGGGATACCGTCGTTTTTCATGCCTTTCATTACCAAACCCCTTATAATCCTTCCACCGACTTTGATTACTTTGCCATAGGTATCTGTCGGCAGATTCCTTTAGTCTACGAAAATGGGACGGTTCAAGCGAGTATGACCACGCAAATCTCGGAGCTGTCCTATGCCGATTTTAAAGATTTTGTCCGCAATACGATTCCCGAAGAAGAACTGTTCTGCGAGCGCTGCTATTGTGAGGAGTACTTCAATATCACGTTCTATCCTTGGCTAGACCTTCCGGTCACTTTTTGTGGTACCCTGGATTTGCTCAGTAGCGATCTTGATAATGATGATCTGCTAATCGCCCGCGTTCGATTTTCTCAATTGATGGAGCATGGTATCAAAGGGGAAATTGTTGAAATCCTGAGAGGCGCAGAAAGCGAGACCTCCATCAATGTCTGGGGAAAAATAGGTAGTGAATGTCGAGAAGATGGGCTCGTTCGATTCCTCGATAAGGAGGTACTGACCATTTTACGCAAGCTAGGCGAGGACGATTTAATAGGTCCGAATGAAGCTGCTGGTGATTATCAAATCATTGAATGCGGGGTGCATAATTTGCTAATCGACGGGGCCAGTGTGACGGGCCCTATCACTGCGGTAGCTCAAGAAATGCCCTACAGCCAGATGCACGATCTTGTGAATGGTGGATTCGAGAATACGGAGAATTGTAGTAAGATCAGCAATAGTACAACCGAAGTGCGTCAACAAGCGGCCATCATTGTTTTTCCTAATCCAAGCAACGGTGCGGTTACCATCGACGGGACAGCGATTCCAATCCAAGATTTGGTTATTCGAATTTTCAACAGCAGTGGACAGCTTCTTTGGCAAAAAACGGAACAGGCGGGTCAGGATATTCAGCTGGGTGCGGAAGAATTGGCCAGTAAAGGTATTTATTGGATACAAATACAAGGGGAAGGCTTTAGCCATACCGAAAAGCTCGTTCGGCTTTGAGTCCCCTACTCTATCGGTGCCGCCTTTAGAAAATCGGCCTCGGTAACTCGGACACCGTTGATTTTATTGCTGTCCCAGTCCTGAGCAATTTTCCACACCCCATCGACCTTGCGTAGGATGACGTGGAAGCGTCCATAAGAAGTGCGGGAAACTTTACCCTCAGTAATGGTTTGTGTTTTGTAATAGCCGGTGTTGAAAGCTACCTTATCTGTTGCCTTGTACTCATCAAGACGCAGCTCTAGCGCATAATGCCGCTTCTCTTTTTTGTTTTTGGCGAAACGGCGTTTGTTGTTTTCAAAATACTCCTCCCCTTCCCGAATCGTCCAGGACGTTGCGCGAAGGACATCTTTGGTATGCAGGCTATTTAAGCGCTCGGCCTCTAGTTGGCCGAAGGCTTCCATGAAGGGCTTCCAGACGGTTTGGTTAATGACTTGTTGTACACTATCTGTTTGAGCAGAAAGCAGGAGGCTGTAGGAGGTGAAAAAACAAACCAGGGCGAGTCGAAACAGCATAAGGCAAACGATTTGGTGATTTTGTTGTTCTAAGATAATCAATTCACCCAAATCCTACACTATGCTCCTCATCGGTTTGGATTGCGCCGTAAACCATAAGAATATTGGGCTGGCGATTGCCCGGCGCACCGCGCCCGCGCAGCTCCACCTGCAATATGTCCAACAAGGGCTCGACCTGCTCTACCTCCAAGCAGTCCTCGCCGAGGCCCTCCAAGCCCAAGAACGTATCCTACTGGCTATCGACGCCCCACTGGGGTGGCCCAGGCAGCTGAGCGTTAGCCTCCAATCCCACCAGGCCGGACAGGCCGTACAGCTCCACCACAACGAAACGGGCGATACCAAAGCCAACCTCCTCTTCCGCCGCTACACCGACCGCTACGCCCGCTCGCTCGGCTACGGCCAGCCGCTCGACGTTGGAGCCGACAAGATCGCCCGCGCCAGCATCAGCGCCCTCGACATCCTCGCCGAGTTACAACAAGCCCTAGGCCGCTCGATCCCGCTGGCCTGGCAATCGGAATCCCTGCCACCAATCTCTGCCATCGAGGTCTACCCCGCAGCTACCCTGCGCTGCGCCGGCCTGCCCTCCCGAGGCTACAAACGCCCGGAGCAAAGGGCCCTCCGGGAGGACATCCTAAAAGGGCTCTCCGCCAACATCGACATCCCTAGCGACCTCGCCGAAGTCGCACTAGCCAATAAGGCTACCGACGCCCTTGACGCGCTGGTTTGCCTGCTCTGCGGCCTTGATTTCATACAGGGCCGCTGCCCCGCCCCCGACTGGGCAAGCCTCAACAAAGCAATGATTGTTCAAGAAGGATGGATGTGGATCAGAGATAATCGTCAATAACTTTAGTCGAGCACCGATAGCGCAGTTTCGATAATATCGGTCAGGGCCTCGCGGCCCGGGCGCAGTTTAACCAAAACCTGTAGGCCATTAGTCGTACTAAAGAAAAAGCGGGCTAGGGCCAGTGGATTTTTGTCAGCCGCGATCTCGCCCTGCTCTTGCCCCTTAAGAATCAAGTTGCTGAACAGTACGCTGAAGCCTGCAAAGTTATCGCTGGCGAAACCGGAGATGAATTCATCCAAAGGCGCTAGTTCTATCGTTGCATTGACAACAAAACAGCCCTTACAATCCGGATCATTAACAGATTGCTTGATTACCCGGTACAAGAACAGCCGGATAAATTCTTTGACCGGAAGCTGGCTGTCCAACAGTTGTTGAATCTCTGATTGATTCTGTTGTTGATAGCCTTTCATGGCCTTGTTGAAAAGGCTTTTCTTATCTCCAAAAGAATTGTATAGGCTAGCCCGGTTGATCCCTAGGTGGCTGACCAAATCCTGAATAGAAGTGGCGTGATACCCTTTTTTCCAGAATAACTCGATTGCTTTTTGGAGCACTACCGCTTCGTCAAATTCCTTCGTTCTTGGCATAAGGCTGCATTTTGAATAATAAAAATACAGAATTTTAGCTACAGGGTGCAAGCAAGAGCAGCAGAAATGCAAATGCGGGCTGCTGCTCCTACTTTATTTCTTTATCCTACTCTAGAGCGTAGCCATACCACCGTCTACTTCCAGTTCGGCACCGACGACATAGGAAGAATCGTCACTGGCGAAGAAGAGCGCGGCTTTAGCCACTTCGTCAGAAGAGCCAAAGCGTCCCATGGGTACCTGCTGCAAAATACCGCCGGCCATTTCTTGAATCTGCTCATCGTTCATCCCCATTTTTCCAAAAATAGGCGTTTCGATGGGGCCAGGGCTCAGGGCATTGACCCGGATGCCTCGGGGCAGCAGCTCGGCGGAGAGGGATTGAGCGAGGGACCTTACGGCCGCCTTGGTGGCAGCGTAGGCACTGGATGCGGGCATGCCCATTTGATTGACAACAGAGGTGGTGATGATAACTGAAGCTCCTTCGGAGAGGTACGGCAGGGCTTTTTGAACGCTAAAAAATACCCCTTTGACATTGACATTGAACAGGTGATCGTAGGTATTTTCATCATAAGCCTCTAAAGGTATGAAGGGGGCAACCCCAGCGTTGAGAAACAAAACATCGATTTTACCGTGCTTTCCACCTATTTGCTGAAAGACCTGATCAATTTCACTGACTTTACTAACATCTAGCTGAACAATGTCGAAGGCATCCCCAAGCTGCTCGCGCGTCTCTGCCAGGCGCTTTTCATTTCTGGCATTGATGACTACGGTGGCACCTTCTGCTTTGAAAAGCTGAGCGGAGGACAGGCCAATGCCGCTATTTCCTCCAGTAATAACCGCTACTTTTCCTGATAATTTACCCATGATGGTTGTTGATTTTTTGTGTTAAATAAATGATTTAAAACGATCGTTCCAATAAAGAACGTCATTTTGGAACGAATGTTCTAATACGGGGCAAGAAAATTTAAATCAAGATGTAATTTTCTTTAAATTACTCCACGATCAGCTTGCCCTTCATCAGGCTGTAGTGACCAGGAAAAGTGCAGATGTAGTCGTAGGAGCCCTTCGCCGGCGCATCAAAGGTGATCGTGCTGGACTCTCCCCCTCCGATCATTTCGGTGTGGGCGATGACGGCATCGCCATCGGGAACGTATCCTTGATTGGCGGCACGGAGGGCTTTGGTGGCGAAGTCGTTGACATTGGTTCCTTGCTTGAGGATGACGACATTGTGTCCCATCGTAGCTTTAGCCATTTGTCCGGTATGCTTGAGCGTAAGCTGGACTTTAGCACCAGCTTTGACCCGCAGCTCCTCTTTATCGAAGCGCATGCCATCATTTCCGCTAATGACCAGCTTGGTGATATTATCGTCTGTAGAGGACGATCCGTCGGCAGAATTGGTGGTCTCTCCACCTCCACCGCAGCCGAACAGCAGGGAGAAGAATAAGGCTAGAATAAAAGTTTTTACTAGTGGATAAATATTCGAGATGCGATTGCTCATAATGTATTGGTTAGTTACTGAACACCGGCGGCCGGTCGACACCAAAGGGTTGTGACTGCCACTAATTCCAAGCATTCAGAAGGTCTATAGAAGAGAAACAAAGATAAGTCAAAATTCTCTGGAAGGACTATTTTTTATCGGGACTTTGGCGGGGAATAATTGAAGAGCATCAAGTGCCCAGTTCCAATTGATTTTTGATCAGCTCAAAGTACGCCCCTTTTTGCTCGACCAGCTCTTCGTGTCGGCCAATTTCCACAATCTGTCCCTTGTCCAATACGACGATTTGATCAGCATTTCGTACCGTACTCAAGCGGTGGGCAACGACAATAACGGTACGCCCCTCAAAGAACTGTTCTAGCTGCTCTACGATTACGCGCTCATTCCGGGCATCTAAGGCATTGGTTGCCTCATCGAAAAACAGCACCCGAGGCTCCTTATACACAGCTCGGGCGATCAGCAATCGCTGTTTCTGCCCCTGGCTGATACCGTTGCCTTTGGCTCCGATCTTGGTATTGAACCCTAGCGGTAAGCTTTTGATGAATTCAACAATATTGGCTATTCTGACGGACTTAATTAATCGGTTTCGATTAATCCAATCGCTGCTTTCCGTAATGTTATTGGCAATGGTATCGGAAAAAATATAGCCGTCTTGCATCACTGCACCACATTTCTCTCGCCACAGTCGCTTGCGAATATTATTAAACTGCACTCCTCCAACGCGGATATTTCCTGAGGTAGGACGGAAAAAACCAAGCAGCAATTTGACTAAGGTCGTCTTCCCACTACCGCTCGTGCCGACAATCGCCGTAACTTTACCATGAGGAATCGTCAAGGAAACATCCTGCAAAACCAGCGGAGCGTCTTCTTCATAACGATAATTAACCTGCTCGATAATAATATCTCCTTTTTCCGGAAGCATATCGATCGTTTCGCTCTCCTGTATCTCTGGTTGCTGCTCATGAATCTCCCCTAGTCGACTGAGACTAATGCTAGCATCCTGCGCTGCTCTAATGAAGTCGACCGCCTGACCTAAAGGCCCGTTGAGCTGTCCGACGATATACTGCGTAGCCAGCATCATCCCCAGCGTCATTTCCCCATCGATAACGGCCTTAGCGGCGACGAAAACGATTAGAATGTCTTTAAGTTGGTTGATGAAGCTGGTACCAACATCCTGGTACTGACTGATGGTCAAAGATTTGATGTTGGCCTTGAAGAGTCGGGCCTGTACGATGGTCCATTTGCGGCGGCGCTTACGCTCGCTATTCTGCAACTTGATCTCCTGCATCCCCTGGATCAATTCGATCAGGGTACTCTGGTTTTCGGCCAATTCCTTAAACCGCATATGGTCGACCTCAGCCCTGCGTTTGAGGAAGAAGAAAATCCAAAAAACGTAGAGAAAGCTGCCTACGGCGAAAATGAAAAAGATGGTTAGGTTGTACATCAGCAGTACGACCCCAAAGATAATCAGGTTGAAAAAGGACAGAAGGATGGTGAAGGTGGAGCCGGTTAGAAAGCGTTCGATACGTGCTTGGTCGCCGATACGTTGCAGTAAATCTCCTGTTTTTCTGGTGCTGAAAAAACCGATGGGGAGCTTCATTAGAGAGATCAAAAAATCGGAAATCAGCGCGACGTTGATCCTTGAGCCGATATGTAGCAGTATCCAAGTTTGGATGAAAGTCACAGAAGTCTGTCCGATGAAGAGCATCAGCTGCGCCAGTAAAATGAGGTAGATAAAGTTGATGTTTTGGTTTTCAATACCTACATCGACTACTGCTTGAGTCAAAAAAGGCAACAGCAGCTGAAAAAGGCTCCCCAGGATCAGACCGAGGACGAGCTGTACGATTAGCTTGCGATAGGACCGAAGATAGGCAAACAGGTAACTGAAGCCCGACTTATTCGTCGGCTTCTCTTCCTCGGCATAAAAATCCGGACTGGGCTCCACCAGCAAAATTTGCCCTACCCCCCGCTGATTGGCCCAGGCTTGCTCAAATTCCGCCCGCCGATAGCTCTGCTTCCCCCTCAACGGATCAGCGATCCAAACCTTGCGCCGATTCGCTCGATAGACAACAGCGTAAGTCCCACTTTGCCAGCGAATGATACAGGGCAGGCTTACCTCCAGGAGCGAAGACATCTCATAGCGGTCTTTGCTCTCATAGGCCAACTGGGCGCCGACCGTACGCATTCCTAGTCCCTCGGCGCAGTCACTTATCCCCTTCAAATCGCTCTCCTCCGCTCCAGAAACACTTCGCTCTCGCAGGAATTGCAGATTGAAAGCCTTTCCGAAAAACATAGTAATCATCTGCAGACAGGCGGGGCCGCTGTCGGCAGGATTGGAGGCCATATACAAAGGAAAACTATCCCTGCTCATACGCATTTGACTAAGCTGCTACATATTAGGGATGTTTGGGCAAAAAAGAAAGGGCGAAACTGTAAAACCTCAGCTTCGCCCTTCATTTTATAAGAATGTGTACATTTATTCCTCTTCGCCAGCACCGTCGGCCTCTTCGGCCAGTTCTTCTGCCACTTCAGTAGCAGCTTCGGTTGCGGCAGCTGCAGCGGTCTTACCACCACCGCGCTTTCCTCCACGACGAGTACGGCGTTTCTTAGAAGTGCCGGTATCCTTGCTTCTCTTCTTATTGGTGTAAATTTCGTTGAAATCCACCAGCTCAATCATGGCCATTTCGGCACCATCGCTCTTACGGAATCCTGTCTTGATAATTCTGCAATAACCACCTGGACGGCTACCAACTTTATCGTTGATGGGTCCAAAAAGCTCTTTCAGCGCATCTTTATTCTGGAGGTAACTAAAGACGACACGACGGGAATGCGTCGTATTGGTCTTAGCCTTGGTAATCAGTGGTTCGATAAAAACGCGCAGGGCCTTCGCCTTGGCAACAGTCGTGACAATACGCTTATGCTCAATTAGGGCAATCGCCATATTCTTGAGCAATGCTTTGCGGTGGCCTGCTTTACGGCCGAGATGGTTGAATTTTTTACCGTGTCTCATCGCTTGATTTAGTTTTAAAATTTATGATCATCGCAACACTTTTCCCCTTGGAGGTTACTCAGTTATTGCCAATAGTGTCTTTAAAGAGTTGGAGCCTAATCTTCGTCCAGCTTGTACTTAGACAAGTCCATACCGAAGGTCAATCCCTTATCTTGCAGCAGCTCTTCAATCTCCACAAGAGACTTCTTACCAAAGTTCCGGAACTTTAACAGCTCATGGGTGTCATAGCGGACCAATTCTGCGAGCGTATTGATCTTAGCAGCCTTGAGGCAGTTGTAAGCACGTACAGAAAGATCGAGGTCTTCGAGTGAAGTTTTGAGCAACTTGCGCATATGCAGGATGTGCTCATCGACAATATTGTCTTCACGGCTGGCGGCATCATCGAAGGTGATGTTCTCATCAGTGATCAGCATCAGGTGCTGAATCAAAATACGAGAAGCGTCTTTAATGGCCTCCTCAGGATGGATCGTACCATCCGTTTTAACATCAATTGTCAGTTTTTCATAGTCCGTACGCTGTCCGACACGAGTGTTAGACACCTTATACGCTACGTTCTTGATCGGAGTATAGATCGCATCAATCGGAATAACACCGATTGGAGCATCTTTTGGTAAATTCTCGTCAGCTGGTACATAACCACGGCCTTTAGTAATCGTCAGCTCCATTTCGAGATTGACGAAGGGCTCCATGTTGCAAATCTGCAACTCCGGGTTCATGACCTTGAACACATTGGTGTGTTCTTCAATATCGCCAGCGTAGAATTCCTCCTTTCCACTAATTGTCAGGTAAATTTTCTCAGTAGTCACATCTTCATCAGCAATCAGTTGCTTCAATCTGATTTGCTTGAGATTCAGAATAATGTCAACAACATCTTCCACAACTCCTCGGATGGTTGCAAACTCATGCTCCACACCAGCAATACGCACAGCGGAGATGGCAAATCCTTCGAGAGAAGACAAAAGGACTCTTCTGAGAGAGTTACCGATGGTCTGGCCAAAACCAGGCTCCAGGGGCTTAAACTCAAAAGTTCCTTCGAAGTCAGTAGACTTTTGCAGAATGATCTTATCGGGTTTCTGAAAATTTAAAATACTGCTCATACAAGAGGAGGTTAGTTTAAGTGATAGTGATGAGAAATTGGCTATACAGCGAATCTGACCACCCCGTTGAGAGATGGTCAGATTGGCAAGGATAGCTTACTTAGAATATAATTCCACAATCAATTGTTCGTTGATCTTTTCCGGAATCGTTTCACGTTCCGGATAGCTGAGGAAAACTCCGCGCATCTTATCAGGATTCCATTCCAACCAGCCAAACTTTCTGACATCAGACTTACCACCTACGGTTTCTCTGATGGTGCCTTTCCCTTGAGATTTTCCTCTAACCTCAACAACATCGCCGGGCTTAAGCTGGCAGGATGGGATATTGGTGAGCACTCCATTAACCAGGATATGCTTATGTGAAACCAATTGTCTAGCAGCTCTGCGAGTAGGAGCAATTCCCAAACGGAAAACTGTATTATCAAGACGAGCTTCGAGCATCTGCAGCAATACTTCGCCCGTTACCCCTTTCTTGCGGCTTGCCTTTTCGAAGAGGTTACGGAACTGGCGCTCTAGTACACCATAGGTATATTTGGCCTTTTGCTTTTCCAGCAATTGAATCGCATAATCAGATTTCTGACGACGACGACGGGAATTACCGTGCTGACCAGGACCATATTTCTTTTTCTCAAATGACCGATCGAAACCAAATATGGGTTCTCCGAGTGCTCTTGCTTTTTTCGTCTTAGGACCAGTATATCTAGCCATTGTTTTGTTGCGTCTTAAAAATTTAAAAAGATAGCTTAATTATACTCTGCGACGTTTAGGTGGCCGACAACCATTGTGCGGTACAGGCGTCACATCTTTGATTCTTGAGACTTTAATGCCCGCACCATCGATGGCACGAATCGCAGCTTCTCTACCAGAACCAGGCCCTTTAACGTAAACCTCTGCGGTGCGCATTCCTGCCTCATAAGCTACTCTAGCTGCATCTGAAGCAGCAACCTGTGCAGCGTAAGGCGTATTTTTCTTAGAGCCTCTGAACCCAGCCTTACCAGCTGATGCCCAGGAAATTACCTGTCCTCTCTTATTCGTCAAAGAGATGATAATATTATTGAAGGAAGCTTGAATATAAACCAGACCCTCCGGTTCGACTCTAACTTTTCTTTTCCTTTGTTTTTTTGCTTTTGCCATGTTCTGTTCAACATTTGGTCGCTCAGGCTGCGGATAGATTGCTAGACCTGGACAGTAAAGTCAAAAGAATATTATTTAGTTGCTTTTTTCTTATTCGCTACCGTCTTCCGCTTTCCTTTACGAGTACGGGCGTTGGTACGGGTACGCTGGCCACGCAGCGGCAGGCCTTTACGATGGCGCAGGCCACGATAGCAGCCAATATCCATCAATCGCTTGATATTGAGTTGGACCTCAGAACGAAGCTGACCTTCTACCTTGTATTCTTCCTGGATCATACCGGAAATCATACGAATGTTTTCATCCGTCCAATCATTGACCTTTACGCTTTCATCGATCCCTACCCTTCCCAAAATTTCCTTAGCTAGTGATGGACCAATACCAAAGATATAGGTAAGACCTACAACACCGCGCTTATTTCTGGGCAAATCGACACCTGATATACGAGCCATATTTCTTTATCGTTAAATATTTAGTAGTTATTTCTTAACCCTGGCGCTGCTTGAACCTAGGATTCTTCTTATTAATGATGTAAAGTTTACCCTTACGTCTTACAATTTTGCAATCAGCAGAACGCTTCTTAATTGATGCTCTTACTTTCATTACAGCAATTTTTAGTATTAAAATAGTAAGTTTTACTTGTAGCGATAAATGATCCGCCCTCTTGACAAGTCATAAGGAGACATCTCTACCGCCACTTTATCGCCCGGGAGGATTCGAATGTAGTGCATCCGCATCTTTCCTGAAATCGTAGCTACAATTTTATGGTCATTTTCAAGGCGAACTCTGAACATTGCATTTGAGAGTGCCTCCTCGATAATCCCATCTTGTTTGATTAGCTCTTGTTTAGCCATATTTCTAATTTCGGTGTGCAAAGATACAAAAAAATAAATGATTTTTTGTGTTATTCGCCAAAAAACCAATTATTCTGATTGACCAGCCTCAATATCAAGGGTTCAACTCAGACCAAATCTTGTAGCTTAAGATGCACTTCCTTAACATTATCATTCTTCATAATCGCCTCCTCTATCATTCGATGGTCGGAGAGAATATCTGCTTTTTCTTTGCCCACCGCGATTGTGTGCTCGTAGTGAGCAGACGGCTTGCGGTCTTTGGTAATGATTGTCCAGCCATCTTTTGACTGCCGAATTTCTTTTTTACCCAGGTTAACCATCGGTTCGATGGCAATAACCAGCCCTTCTTTCAGTTTGGCCCCACCTCCTCTTTTTCCGTAATTGGGTACTTCTGGTGCCTCGTGCAGCTCCCGGCCGATGCCGTGTCCAACCAGCTCTCTTACTACACCATAACGGTGCTCCCGCTCACAGTAGCTCTGCACTGCGAAGCCAATATCGCCAAGGCGATTACCCTTGGTGGCCATCTCAATCGCTTTGTACAGCGAAGTGTTGGTCACCCGGAGCAGCTCCATCGTAGACTCAGGCACATCTCCTAAGGCAAAAGTATAGGCAGAATCGCCAAAAAAGCCATTGAGATAGGAACCACAATCTACAGAAACAATGTCGCCATCCTGGAATTCTTTATCAGAAGGAATACCATGAACGACCGCTTCGTTGATAGAAATACAAAGTGTTGCAGGAAATCCGCGATACCCTTTAAAGCCAGGGCTGGCTTGGTGATCGCGTATCAACATTTCTGCTTCCTTATCGATCATCTCGCCGGTCACTCCCGGTCTGATGAGCGTTGCCACATGAGCCAGTGCTTTACAAACCAACAAACAGCTCTTTCGGATCAGCTCGACTTCTTCATCTGTCTTGTAAAACACCATGGCTATAGTTACATACTTGCTCCAATGCCCTGGATACCTCCTCGACCTTTCAGTCGACCGGACTTGACCAGACCATCGTACTTACGCATCAATAAATGACTCTCAATTTGTTGCAATGTATCCAATACTACCGCTACGAGGATCAGCAGAGAAGTACCACCAAAGAACATAGCAAAGGTGATATTTACACCGAACTTCGCTACAATAGCTGGTAGAATCGCAATGAGTCCCAAGAATACGGAACCGGGCAAAGTGATGCGAGTCGTTACAGAATCGATAAAATCAGCAGTCTTCTTGCCTGGTTTGATACCAGGGATAAAGGCATTTTGGCGCTTAAGGTATTCCGCATATTGCTGCGGATTGACCAAAAGAGCAGTATACACATAGGTAAACAGCACCACCAAGAAGAAATAGATGATGTTATATGGTGTTGAAGTAAAATCGTTTAAAGCCATCAACCAACCACTAGACTGAATGTCAGACTCTGGCCCTGCGAGGAACTGGGCCGCTGTAGCTGGAATGAACATCAGGGCTTGAGCAAAGATAATTGGCATTACCCCTGAAGCATTTACTTTCACAGGAATGTAATCGCGGTTACCCTGAGCAGGCATAGTGTTCGCACCACGGCCTACCATGCGCTTGGCAAACTGGATCGGTATTTTTCGAACCCCCTGGACAATCAGCACAGTAGCCATAACGACCAGGAAGAGAACAACAATTTCAAGGACAAAAAGGATAGCATTGCTCTGCAACTGTAACTGCAATTCTGCGATGAACGCAACTGGTAAAGTAGCAATGATACCAATCATAATCAACAAAGAAATACCATTACCGATTCCCTTGTCTGTAATACGCTCACCGAGCCACATCGCAAATACCGTCCCCGTAGAGAGAATAATGATATTAGCAATCCAAAAAATGCTATCTGAAATATTGGTAGAAACCGCTCCCTGCGAACGAATCCAAGTGAGATAACCTCCTCCCTGTACCAAAGTAATGGCAACTGTCAATAATCGAGTAATTTGATTCAGTTTCTTACGACCAGATTCTCCCTCTCGTTGCTGTAAGCGTTGAAAATACGGTACAGCAAAGCCTAAGAGCTGAATGATGATCGAGGCAGTGATGTAGGGCATGATCCCCAAAGCAAAAATGGCAGCATTACCGAATGCTCCACCTGTAAATGCGTTAATCAAGCCCAAAAGATCAGTGGCATTGCTGTCAGCGATATTTTGGAGCTTGCTAGGGTCTACCCCAGGGAGGATAATGAAAGACCCTACCCGATAAACGAATAGGAGAAGGAGCGTGAATAGAATACGATCTCTCAGTTCCTTGATCTTCCAAATGTTCTGGATTGTTGTAATAAACTTCTTCATTGTGCTTTTTTAAACAAGATTTACAGTTCCCCCCTGTGCCTCAATAGCTTGTTTTGCGGATGCGGAGCAGGCATGAACTGTTACGTCAAGCTTGACAGTCAGTTCGCCACCGCCGAGAACCTTAATCTTATCGGTTTTTTTACAGATGTCATTGGACACCAGTGTTTCAACGTCAATGGTAGTTGTATTGTACTTCTCACTAATCGCTTGCAAACGGTCAACGTTCAGTGGAACGTAAGCAACGCGGTTGAAGTTTTTGAAGCCCCTTTTAGGCAGGCGCATCTGCAATGGCATTTGACCACCTTCGAAATTGCGCTTGCGACTATAACCGGAACGGGATTTTGCTCCTTTGTGACCGCGAGTACTGGTTCCACCTCTGGTTGATCCCTGTCCTCTTGCGATTCTCTTTTTCTTCTTTACCGAGCCCGAGGCTGGTTTTAAACTATGTAATTCCATCATTAATGAATTAGGAATATAAATTAATACGCGATTACTAAGACAAATGTTCCACTTCGATCAAATGACTTACCTTATTGATCATTCCCTGAATCTGAGGCGTCATCTCATGTTCCACAGATTGATTCATTTTCCGGAGCCCTAGCGCCTTGATGGTATCTTTCTGTCTTTGGGAGCGATCGATTGTGCTTTTGACCTGAGTTATTTTTACTTTGCCCATTATCTTCAGTTTTATCCTGTGCTGAGGATATTACTCCCCGTTAAAAAGTTTCTCCATAGAAATACCGCGCTGCTTGGCGATCAGCATCGGGCTGCGCAGTTTGGCAAGTGCATCGATAGTGGCCTTCACTACATTATGAGGATTAGAAGAACCCTGAGACTTAGCCAGTACATTCTGCACTCCCGCAATCTCCAAAACAGCACGCATTGCACCACCGGCAATTACACCAGCACCCTCTGCAGCAGGCTTAATCAGTACTTTACCCGCACCGTATTTCCCTTTCTGCTCGTGAGGAATGGTTCCTTTATGCAGCGGCACCTTGATCAGGTTTTTCTTGGCATCATCCACTGCCTTAGCAATAGATTCAGATACATCGCGGGCCTTACCCAGTCCGTGTCCTACAGTACCTTTGCCATCACCAACGACAACAATAGCTGCAAAGCTAAAGGTACGACCACCTTTGGTTACTTTAGCTACACGATTGAGATTTACCAGCTTATCCTTTAATTCCGTTTCGGTCGGTTTTACCCGGTTGGAGTTTTTCTTTGCCATTTCTCTAATGATTAAAATTTCAAGCCTCCTTCACGGGCGCCGTCAGCAAGAGCCTTAACGCGGCCATGATATAAATAACCACCACGGTCAAAGATTACAGTTTCAATACCTGCATCCTTTGCGCGCTC
>JBCDGZ010000112.1:0-27016 GCA_038750655.1 Bacteroidota bacterium
TCCTGATACAGATGTAATCGTACTGGATGTTGAGATGCCAGAAAAAGATGGAATTGAAACCACTAAAGAAATACGAAAAAATCATCATTTCAAAAACGTCAAGGTACTGATCTTGTCTATGTATGATCGTAAGGGCTTCATTATGAAACTTATGGAGACAGGGGCCAATGGATATATTCTCAAAAACAAGAGCAAAGAAATCTTAGTTGGTGCCATCAAAGATGTCTATAGCGGAAAGCCTTACTACAGTCTAGAAATCCTGGATAAAGCCATTTCAACGCAATCCAATCTTGAGAAAAAAGTAGAACTCACGGATAGAGAAATCGAAGTACTTAAATTGATCGCCGAGGGACTGACGACTCGCCAAATTACAGATTTACTGTTCATCTCTGAACCTACTGTCAATACTCATCGCCGAAATCTCCTTCGGAAGCTGGACTTTCCTAATGATAAGCATCTTGTGAGGTATGCTATAAAACAAGGACTCGTAGAACTGTAATTATTTTTTACCATTTATTCTAATTCTAAGTAATAGTGATAGAAAAAAGAACTACACTAAAGGCCCTTCTAGTAGGGGTCAATGACTACTCGCGCTATCCGCTCAGAGGTTGTGTTAATGATGTTAACGATATGATCAATTTTTTATCAGAAGATTGTCGAGAACAAAATATAGCGTTTGATCCCGTTGTTCTATTGAACGAAGAAGCGACTAGGCCAAATATTATTCATTACTTTTTGACGCATTTAGGAAAATCCCTAAAGGGAGATCAACTATTATTCTACTTCAGTGGGCATGGTACGCGAAGACTCGCCCCCTCTCAGTTTTGGCACAATAGTCCTAATCATTTTTTTGAATCCATCGTATGTTATAATCAGAAAGATGAGGACATTTGTGATATAGCAGATAAAGAGTTGTCTTTTTTAATTTATCATGTTATGCAGCATTGCAGTACCCCTATTGTAATGATTATTGACTGCTGTTTTTCGGGAGAAATTACCAGAGGGGAAGAAGCTCATGCTCGCAGATTAGACAATTATAAACCCAAAAGGGAATGGACCACTTTTCTCGGGGCACCTTCCTATTCCATCAGTGATGAAGCCGTTGTAGCACCCACCGGAAGGCACTTAAGATTTTCTGCTTGTCGAAATGACGAAATAGCAAAGGAGAAAAACATAGGCGGAGTATTCAGAGGGGTATTTACCTACAGCCTGCTGCAAGCTATCAGAGCCAGTAATCGATTTCGTTCATGGTATGATATAGAGCGTGCTACTCAGAAATTAGTATTAAATCAATCAAATGATCAGCATCCACAATTGCGTGCTACTCACTCGCAGGATAAGCGGCTGATATTTTTCAAATCTATCAAAAAATCCCTCAATAATAATGGTATTGTTTATTACAATAAACAAGTGCAAGATGGTCGGCCCAGAGGATGGATCATGGATATTGGGTACCTAAGTGGACTGACACAAGCCTCTCTACAAAGTGCTACTCAGGTGTGGTTATATAAAGACGATTTTTCAACTCCCCAAGAATTAAATTTGCACCATAATTTCATAAAAGTTACCATTAATGGTGTATTCAGTGATTTTGTTACTGTTGACGTTCCTGAAGAGATTCCTAAAGATATTTACTACGAGGCTACTTTTGACAGGAATCCGTATGATTTAATGAGGGTAGCTTTTTCGCTGGATAGTGATCAAGAAGGCATTCACTATTTTATGCTTGATTATCATTCTGCTCCTTCAAAGTATATTCAGCTTACTACCTCTATTGAAAGGGTGTCGTGCATCGTCAAGGCCAAAGCTAATCAATATACTATTGAGGCCTCAAAGGCAAAAAACTACATGTTCCGTCGATTCCTTGGCTATAATACCAGGACAGTAACTACTCTTTTTCAAGCATTGGAAACCATAGCCCAGTGGAAAAGAGTAAAAGAGCTGCAAAATCATCGGACTAGCCTAGGTACCAATGACCTTGAATTAACTTTTCATACCGCTTCTCAATTACGTTCCAGCCAAAAAATAATCAAGAGGGAAGTGCCCCATTTTTTAAGTGTTCCTCAGGTTTTACAGCTCACAGACCGGCAAGTTGGTCGTAAGGGCTTTTTTTTGAAAATTAAAAATCCTAAGCAATCTAAACAGACAATTTGGTGCAGTGTGCTTTACCTAGGAGCAGATTATAGCATTAGTAATGATCTAATGCCCATGCAAAAACTCGATCCAGGAGAGGAAAAGACAGTAGAATATTACAATAAGTTAGAGTGTCGTTTTCAATCCTTTATCCCGATGTATCTAGAGCCTATTTATCTCAATCATGGGATTTGCGAAGTTGAAGAACATTTCAAGATTATTATTTCTACACATGAATTTAGTACGTATCCATTTGTCCAAGAAGGATTATTATATGACGCAGATACCGTACCCTACCGAAGCGAGAAACGAAAAGAAGAGGAAATAGTGGTAAATGATAAGGATTGGATTAGCATAGATTTTTATCTAATACTCAAAAAACAATAAAAAAAGCGAAACCCCAAGGCTCCGCTTCTTTTGAATTGCTTAATGATCTGATCTTTTTACCCCATCAATACCCCATATTCTGCACCAAATTCGAGCTGGCCGCCAAGGCATTCAGCGGAATAGGGAACACGCGGTATTGGACGTCGGTGACGGGCTTCTCCGTCCAGGCATCGTTGAATTTACCGAAGCGGATCAGGTCGGTGCGGCGGTGTGACTCGAAGTAGAACTCGAAGGCGCGTTCGGCCAGCATGGCGTCCAGCGTGAGGTCCGAGAGGAGGGGCGCACCCCGGGCGGTCCGAACAGCGTTGACATCGGCCAGTGCGCCGCCGGCGTCGCCATTGCGCAGCCTAGCCTCCGCCCGCATCAGGTAGGCGTCCGCCAGTCGGAAAAGGACGGGGTTGATATTGGTATCCCAGCGGCCAGGGCCAGGAGTGTCGTATTCGTACTTGAAGATTCTCGCCCCCGCCCATTGGTTGGAGGTGAAGTCAACATCTTTGGAGTAATCGATGACCTGGTCATCCCGAAGGAAATTTTTCAATTCCTCTATCACCAACTGGCCATTGCCATCCCGCTGGAAAACACCACCCTCGGTTGGATTACCGTCGGTACCCACTGGAACAGGGCCGTACTGCACGCCCACCTGTATGCCGCGATTCAGCTCGTAGGTGGAAGGGTCGATAGTGCCAGCTTGGTTGGGGTAGTTTTCTTCAAAATAACGCGGATCATCGGTATCCCAGGAATCGACGAATTCGGGTAAGGTACAGAAGCCGTTCCAACCCCGGAAGCTACCCGCATCGGCGGCATACTGCCCCTGGCTCATCACCATCGCCGTAAAGGCGCGGTTGCAGGTTTGGCCCGCCACGCAGTTGACCGTAAAGATCAACTCATCGGTGGCCGAGTTATTATCGCTGTCGCCGTCGAAGAGACGGAAGAAGTCGGAGGCGAGGCTGTAGCCCTCGTTGTCGATCAAATCGGTAGTGGTGGTGATCACCGCATTCATATCTTCGCTGCTGAAATTATAGCTGCCCGCATAGCGATCGGCGTAGGCGGCTTTGTTGAGGTAGAGGCGAGCCAGCAAGGTCTTGGCAGCTCCCCGGGAGAACAGATGGCCCGATTGTGCATCCATCTTTCCTCTCAACTCTGGAATAGCAGCGTTGAGCAAGGCTTCGATTTCATTGACGGCCTCATCACCGCTTAGCACCACATTATTTCCCGTTCTCAGATCGATGTAGGGCACCTGTGCGTAAAGATCAAAAATGCACCACATGTAAAAGGCCAGCATGCCCTGCACCTCCGCTCTTCGGGGCGTAATGTCTGGATTGGCCAGGGCAACCGGGGTGTCGAAGGCATCCAGAATCTCTAGACAGGCGGCGATGCCCCCTTGTAGGAGGTCCCATACGCCGTTGACCGTAATCTCGGAGGCATCCCAGGTGTGCATGTGCAGCTTCTCGTAGCGGCCGCCATCAAACCAGTCGCTGGTCGTACCATCGACGCGGAAGCGGGTAGGCGTCATCGACAGGTCAGTGGTTGATTCTTGGAGATTGAAATAATTTCTTTCTGTGAAATTGGGGATGAGTTCTGCATAGGCAGAAGCCACTAGATTATCCAGAAACTCAGGGGTGGGATTGGCCAGTAGGGCCTCGACATCCGTCACCTGAACTTCGTCAAAGACTTCCTCTTCCAAATCCGCGCACGAACCCAGGGTAAAGAGCAGTAAGAGAAAGATAATTTTATACTTAGACATGATTATGAATTTTAATTTAATGTGAACCTATATTCATACTATATTAGAATGAAAAAAGAGCAAATTAGTTGAAATCAACATTGATCCCAAAGAGGAAGGTCCTCGCTCGGGGATAAGCGGCGAAATCGATTCCGTAGGACAGGTTGCCGCCGACCGCAGTGGGCGTGCTGACCTCCGGGTCGTAGCCCGTGTAGTCGGTCATCACAAATAAATTCTGCCCGGTGATGTACAGTCGTACTCTGGATACCCACTCCTGGTCGCCCAGCGGGAGGTTGTAGCCCAGCGTCAGGTTATTCAACCTCAGGAAGGCACCGTCTTCGAGGAAGAAGGTGGAGGCCCCCGCAGGGATGGAGCTGGCATCGGCAATTCTCTGAGAAACATTTCCTCCAAAATTACTGAGGAAATTATCGGTCGCATTGTAAATTTCATTGCCCGAAACCCCGGAGAGGTTGAAGGACAAATCGAAGTTTTTATAGCTCAAATAATTGTTGATCCCGTAAACCAAATCCGGAATACCAGAACCTACGATCTGCCGCTCTGTTGAAGAGCTGCCGTCGCCATTGTCTACTGGAAGATAGAAAGACCCTAGCTCGCCGCCGTCTCTAATAATTTGGGTAAGGGTACCATTGATACTTCTTCCACTCAACACACCCGTGAAAATTTCTCGGCCATCGGGGAAGGAAACTTCATTGGAGGTAAAGGTCGCATTGACATCAACATTCCAGCTGAAATCTTTGGTGTTCTTAATCTGTGTACCCAAATAGATTTCGACCCCTTGGTTGTTAATTTCGCCGGGAAGGTTGATCCATTTTTGGGAAACAGCGGGAGGCTCAGAATCTACTAGCAATAGCGGATCAGTATTGGTCTTGTTGAAATAATCGATGTTGCCGTAAAGGACTTTGTTGGCGAGGGTGAAATCAATCCCTACGTTGAACTGGTTACTCACTTCCCACTTTAAATCCGGGTTGGCCTCTCTTACTCTAGAGATACCGTTTTGGGTCACCTGAAACGTTTCCTGTGTGGCCTTATTAGGAATTTCCTGGTTGCCGGTCTGTCCCCAGCCCACGCGCAATCTCAGGTCGTCGATGAGTTCAGACTCCAAGCTTTTGCTGATGCGCCAGGCGGCGGCAACGGCGGGGAAGTAGCCCCAGCGGTTGTTTTCGCCGAATTTAGAGGAGCCGTCGGCCCGGATAGAGGCGGTCAGCATGTAGGTGTCATCGTAGGAGTAATTGACTCTGGCGAAAACAGATTCCAGCTTGTTGACCTCGCGGATACCGTCGGGGTTGGTTGCTCCACCGTCTGCACCAACGATGTTCACCGGATTCCCCGGATCATTGATGCCGCCGATGCTAGGCACCAGGAAATTACTGCTGGCCAGATTAAAACTGTTGACATCAAACTCCTGATAGGCATGACCCACCAAGACGTTAAAACGGCTGTTCTTAATCAGCTTATCGTAAGTCAGGTAATTTTCCACCAGTACATTGGTCGCCTCAATGGTTGCAAAATTATAAGCTCCATTATTAATATTAATACCCTCTAGGTTGTTAGGTTCCAGCTCTTGCTCGCGCGTCGCATTTGAACGGTCTACCCCCAGATTGAGTTGGTATTTCAATCCCTCCACCAAATCTAAGGAGGCCCCAAGGTTAGCCAGCAAGCGGTCGGTCTTGGTAATATCATTCCAGGCATCGAGGTAGCCCACAGGATTCGTAGGGCCGGCAGAGTACTCGCCATCGGAGCCGAAGATCGGCCGTCCGGGATCGGCAGCGAGAGTATTGGTAATCAATTCCCCATCTGTATCCGCAATATCAGAGCGAGGGACGCCATTGTCGACCACGTGGCTGCCAATCAGGTTCAGGCTCAGTTGTAGGCGATCGTCGGGTAGGGCAAACAGTTTGGTATTCAAGCGTCCGGTATATCTTTTCAATCGGCTTTTGTCAATGATCCCTTCTTGATCCAGAAAGCTGATCGACGCCCTGTAGCTGGCTCTTTCGCTGCCGCCAGAATAAGACAGGTTGTGATTTTGGGCTAGAGCCGAGCGGGTAATTTCATCCTGCCAGTCCGTACCCGTTCCAGCACCGGCCAGGTCGATTTTATTGGCTAGGCTAGAAACGCCAACATAGGCATTATAGCTCAGTTGTTCTTGACCGGGTGTTCCTTTTTTGGTGGTAATGAGAATGACTCCGTTCGATCCCCGCGATCCGTAGATGGCCGTAGCCGAGGCATCCTTGAGGACGTCGATGGATTCAATATCATCGGGGTTGAGGAAGTTCAGCGGATTTTTGGCCCCAGCGACGTTGCCCGCATTACTGCCGACGAGATTGGCACTCCCGGGCGTAACGGCCTCATTGCTCAGCGCAACTCCGTCGATTACGTAGAGCGGACTGTTGCCACTGCGCAGCGAACCGGCTCCTCGGATGGTCACGTTGACCGCTGCGCCAGGCTCCCCGCTAGAAGAGGTAATACGCACCCCCGGAATTTTGGCTTGCAGCAATTGCTCCGGAGAAGAGATGACCCCGCCGTTAAATTCTTTTGCATTAATAGAAGCGATTGCCCCAGTCACCTCGGTCTTTTTTTGCGAAGCATAACCTACCACCACCAACTCATCCAAGGCCACCCCTTCGAGTAGCGCCACTTCGATATTGGTCTGCCCGTTCAGTGCAATATCCTGTGGCGTATGACCTGTATAAGAAATTTCTAGCACAGCGGTATTAACATCTGGTACATCTAGAGAAAAACTGCCATTAAAATCTGTAATAGTGCCCTTGTCCGTACCCTTGATCAGAACCGTCGCGCCGATCAGTGGCTCGCCGGAGTCGGAGATCACCGTACCGGAAACCGTCGTGCCGGTTTGGGCCTGTAGAGAAGTCATAAACAAGAGTAGGATTCCAATTGGACTGAGGAGTCGGTTCCAAAAGGAAAATCTTGTTGTGATAGGGTTGATTTGCATAATAGTTAATAGTATTAAATGAAGTTAGTAAGGTAATTCGCGTGCTTCTCATCAAATATATGTAAACGTTTTCAAACAAGGGAAAAAATTAGATTTTTTTGTAATTGAAAAATATAATTCGGAATCGTTTTCATCTCTTAAGTCATTATTTCGTATTTTTGATTTTCTTACTGTATAAGCACCTGATATGAAGGTGTAAAAATGACACTTTGTGAAAACATTTACATTGCCGATGCGACTTTTCCGAAGAAGCCTACTGTGTTTGTTGACCACCCTGTTACTGTATGCTTGCAACAACGATTCTTCCACTGATTTACTTCCTCTTTTTGAGGGGGTCAGTGAGGAAAAATCCAAGATCAATTTTATCAATCGCCTCCGAGAATCGCCGAGCCAAAATGTGCTGACCTACGAATACTTTTACAATGGTGCGGGGCTGGCCGTCGCCGATTTTAACCAGGATAATTATCCGGATATTTACTTTGTCTCCAACCTCGAAGCCAATCAATTGTACCTCAATCAGCAAGACTTTAGCTTTAAAGAAGTTGCTTCGATCAGCCGCGTGGCAGGCCGAAAAGGGTTTGATACGGGCGTCAGTTTGGTGGACATCAATGCCGATGGATTAATGGATATTTATCTCTGTAAATCGGGACGTTTTACCCAACTGGATTTGCGGCGAAATGAGCTGTATGTCAATCAGGGCAACAACGAAGAAGGCATTCCCATTTTTACAGAACAAGCTAAAGCCTACGGGCTAGACATTGCCGCCTACTCTACGCAGTCCTCCTTTTTTGATTACGATAAAGATGGCGATCTGGATTTATTTTTGATCAATCACGACATCGATACTTATGAGGTCAATGATATTGCAGGTTTACAAAATCAAAGCAGCGAGTGGGTAGGAGAGCGACTTTACAAAAATGAATCGGGCTACTTTTCTGATGTGACCCAAGAAGCTGGAATCATCAACAACCAATTGGGCTTCGGCCTAGGTTTGGCCGTCGGCGATTTGAATAATGATGGCTATCCGGATGTGTATGTGAGCAATGATTATTCGGGAAAAGATCATCTTTACATCAACCAACAAGATGGTACGTTTCGGGAAAAAATTCGGGAGCTAACAGCGCATACTTCTTTTTACGCAATGGGTAATGATATTGGCGACATCAATAATGATGGCTGGCTGGATATTGTCAATTTGGATATGGTTGCCCAAGATAATTATGGTATCAAGACCAGCATGAGTGCCATGAATCCCGAGCAGTTTCAAAATCTGGTGGCGCTGGGTGAGCATCGGCAATACATGTTCAATAGTTTGTTGATCAACAACGGTGTGGCGGTCGAGAACCGCGATCCGCAGTTTTCCAATATCGCACAACTGCTGGGCATCTCGAACACTGATTGGAGCTGGGCTCCTCTACTTTTTGATATGAATAACGATGGGTATCAGGACTTATTCATCACCAATGGCATCAAGAGAAATATCCGTTACAACGATGCCATCAAGAAAGTACAGACCCTCCAACAACAGCTACAGGCCGACCCCTCCCCCCAGGCTAAAGCCCGCTATTTTCAGCTCATGCTCCAACAGTTTCCCTATCACCGCAAACCCAATTATTTCTTCCTCAACCAAGGCGATCTGGTCTTTGAAGACATCAGCAAGGCCCTGGGGCAGGACAGCCTCCCCACGGCCTCCAACGGCGCGGCCTACGCCGATCTGGACCTCGATGGCGACCTAGATTTGATCATCAACAACGTCGATCAGCCTGCTACCTTACTGCGCAACAACAGCCAGCAAAATGCCGATGCCCATTACCTCACCATCCAACTCAAAGGCCCTGCCCTCAACCCCTTCGGCATCGGTATGCGCATCACGCTAAGGGCCAACAACCAGTCGCAAACCAAAGAACTGTATACCTCGCGTGGCTACCTTTCCGCTTCCCCTCCGCTGCTTCATTTTGGCCTACAACCCTGTGAGCGAATTGATCAGCTCCTCATCCAATGGCCCGACGGAAGAGCAGAATCGCGGAGCAATATCCAGCCCAACCAGCACCTGGTGATTGATCATCAAACCAGTGCTCTTCCATCGGCTTCCCCCGCTCTAAGACCCCAAATTTTTGCCGACATCAGCAAAGACCTTATCCAGCACCAACATCGCGAAAATGCGTTCGATGACTTTGCTCGCGAGCTATTACTGCCCCATCGGATGTCCAACAGCGGGCCGGCCCTGGCCACCGGCGATGTCGATGGCAATGGCACCGTGGACCTGTTCATCGGAGGGGCCGCCGGCCGGCCGGCGACTTTGTACTTGCAAGGGGACGCTGGGGAAATGCGGCGAAGCCAGCTGGATACTTGGGCGGCCGATAAGCAGTTGGAAGATGTAGAAGCTTGCCTTTTAGATGCGGATCAGGATGGCGATTTAGATTTGATTGTTGGAGGAGGGAGCAATGAATGGCCCGCTGGAGCGGAAGCCTATCGCCTGCGCTATTTTGAAAATGAGGGCGGAGGGCGCTTTCGCAAAAACGAAGCCGTGCTGCCCGACCTCCGCTTGAGCGTAGGCGCAATTCGCCCTGCGGATTTTGATGGCGATGGGGACTTGGATGTATTCGTTGGCGGGCGGCAGCAACCGGGGCAATACCCCCGTCCGGCGGACAGCTATTTGCTGTTGAATCAAAGTGGGGGAGGGGAGGCTCAGTTTGAGAATGTAACGCCGCAGTGGGCGCCTTTTCTGCAAGCCTTTGGCATGGTGACCGACGCGATCTGGGTAGATGTGAATCAGGATCAACGATTGGATTTGGTTACGACTGGCGAGTGGATGTCGCCTAGAATTTTACTCAACGACGGCCAGCAATTTATTGATCATACTGAAGCGGCAAACCTACACGAAGAAACGGGCTGGTGGTACAGCCTCGCAAGCGCCGATTTCGACCAGGATGGCGACCCTGATTTGATCGCTGGTAATTTGGGCTTGAACTACAAATACAAAGCCTCCAAAACGGCTCCGTTCGAAATTTACACCAACGATTTTGACCAAAGCGGTAATCAGGACATTGTGCTGGGCTATTATTCCGACGACACCTTATTTCCGCTACGGGGGCGAGAATGCTCCTCTTCGCAGATGCCTTTTATCAAGAAAAAATTTGCCAGCTACGAAGCCTTCGGCAAAGCCAGTTTGCAGGAGGTCTATCCTGCTGCGGCATTGGAGAGTGCGGTGCATTATTCGGCTACTAACTTTGCCTCCTGCTATTTTGAAAACGATGGGACCGGGCGATTCAAAGTACGGCCCTTGCCCCGAATGGCGCAGTGGTCTTCGGTCAACGATTTACTCATTCAAGATTTTGATAAGGATACGAATCTAGATATATTACTGGCCGGAAATTTATATGAAGCAGAAGTGGAAACGCCCCGCAATGATGCTAGTATTGGCTTATTGTTGAAGGGAGACGGTAGCGGAAATTTTACGGCGATTCCGGCCTTCGACAGCGGACTACAAATCCTCGGGGAGGTGAAACATATTCAACCTTGGGATTGGAAGGGCGCTAGCGAACCTACGCTCCTGTTGGGCAAACGAGATACGACGGCCTGGCAATTGATTAAATTACAAAATCCTATCCACCAAATAAAATGACATGCCCATGGCCAACATGAAGGACCTGGCTAAAGCGACCGGACTATCCCTGGCTACCATCTCTCGGGTGTTCAACGATAGTGATAAGGTTACGGCGCAAACCCGGGAAATCGTACTGAGTGCCGCTGAAAAACTCAGCTACCGACCAAACAAAATGGCGGCTGCATTGCGCAGTGGGAGAAGTAACTCCATTGGGGTGATTGTACCCGTTATCGACCGGGAAGTTTTTTCTTCGGCCATTAAAAGTATGGAGGAGGTGCTCAGTGCGAGTGGGTATAATATCATCATCTGTCAGAGTCATGAGTCCTATCAGAGGGAGCAAGAGATCATCGAAAACCTGGTGCAGTTGAAAGTAGCCGGTGTCATTATTTCAATATCCAAAGAGACCAATACAACGGATCATCTTGCGGTATTGGAAAAGGAAAATATCCCCCTGGTTTTCTTCGATCGCAGTTTGGAATTGGGCAAGCTCAACAGCGTCGTGATCAACAACTACAATGGGGCCTACCAGGCTACGCAGCATTTGGTCGATCAGGGCTGCCGGCAGATCATTCATTTGGCGGGCAAGGAAAAGGTGCCGATCTTTCGAGAGCGTAGAAGAGGATTTGAGGATGCGCTGCGGCGCAATAAGCTGGCCTTAGAGGATGGAGATGTTATTGCCTTTGATGAGTCACAGGCCAATCGGGTGGCGCAGCTGACCGCCCGATTAGCGGCGGAGCCGCGGCCGGACGGGATTTTGGCCCACGGCGATATTTCGGCTTTGGTGGCCCTGCGGGTGTTGAACGAAAAGGGGATTAGGGTGCCGGCGGAGGTGGCCATCGTCGGCTTTGGAGACAGCCTGTTTTGCACCTATCTGGAGCCGGGCTTATCCTCGGTCAGCCAGCGTAATGAGGATGTTGGGCGGCTGGCAGCGAGTTTGTTGCTGGAGGAATTGCAGCCGCAGGAGGCCGATCGGGTAGTAGCGCATCAGGTGTTACCGCCGGTGCTAAAGATTCGGAAATCGTCTTTGCGCCGGCCACAGACTACGGACGAATAACGGCTTATGGGAAAATGAAAATTCAATGTAAACGTTTACATTTTCCATCACTTTAATTATATTTGACAAGACATCATCTATTCAGCTGAGTTGTAATCGCCAAGCGTACAACTTATCAGATTTAAACTAACCAAATATGATCAACCCTGCTATCAAAATCAGGTCTCCACACTTAGAAGGTGCAGAAGTGGCCTGGTTTGCTCCACTTTGTAATGGGGACGATGAATTTTTGGGGCGACACGATATGCGCTACAAAAGTGACTGGAGCAATACCTCTAATGTCCTGTTGACGGCCGACCGGTTGGGCTACCGCAACATCCTTTGTCCCTCCTCTTACCAAGTCGGGCAGGATACTTTGACCTTTGCCTCAGCCGTCGCCCCACTCACTTCCAATATCAATATTCTGGCGGCTATCCGCTGCGGCGAAGTCCATCCACCGATGTTAGGCCGGGCCATTGCCACCCTGGATCACCTCCTCAAAGGACGGCTCACCATCAACATTATTTCTTCGGACCTGCCGGGCACCAAGCTGGAATCGGCCGAGCGCTACCAAAGGTCCAGAGAGGTCATCGAAATTTTGAAGCAGGGCTGGACGCAGGATTACATCGATTTTAAAGGAGAATTCTACAATATCCAACTGGCCACTACAGCGCCGGTGAAGCCTTATCAGCAAAACGGCGGTCCGCTGCTGTATTTTGGTGGCTATTCCCCACCGGCCGTCGACCTCTGCGCCGAACACTGCGATGTTTACCTGATGTGGCCGGAAACGGAGACTCGCCTACAGGAGCTGATGATGAATATGAGTCGGAAGGCCGAAGGCTATAATCGCACGGTGGACTTTGGTCTGCGCATTCATGTGATTGTACGAGAAACAGAGGCCAAGGCTAAGGCTGCGGCCCAACGATTGATGTGCTATGTTGATGATGAGATGGGCAAGGAGATCAGAGAGCGAGCGCTGGATGCGCACTCCTACGGCGTCTCGCGGCAGACGGAAATTCGGAAGATGGCCAGCGATGATGGCTTTGTGGAGCCCCACCTCTGGACGGGCATCGGCCGGGCGCGCTCGGGCTGCGGCGGCGCCATCGTCGGCGACCCCGATCAGGTGCTGCGAAAGATTAGGCGCTACATGGATATGGGCATCCGGGCTTTTATTTTCTCCGGCTACCCCCATGCGGATGAGTGCAAGCTGTTTGCGAACTATGTACTGCCGAAGTTGACAACTTTTTCAATGCCGGAGGTGCAGGGGCGCAAGCCGAAGACCACCCCAGAGAGCCCCTTGGCCGCAGGCACTCGATCGTAGTCATCTTTACCCTTACTGAATATTTCACAACGAAACCTCTATAGTGCTTGATTTAACCATCGTTATCACCTATTTCGTCGCCATTTTCGCTACGGCCATTACTGGTCGAGTTAATAAAGACGCAACAGTAGAAGAATATTTTTTGAGTTCCCGCAACCTCCGCTGGCCTTCCATCGCCCTGTCCAGCATCGCGACGAACATCAACGGCTACCAGTTCCTGGGTATGATGGGCTCGGCCTACCTCTACGGACTGGCCCAGGCCAGCCTCGAAATCAACGCCGTGCAGGGTATCCTGATGGCCGCCTTCATCTTTGTCCCCCTATTCCTCAAAGAGCGGGTCATCACCATCACCCAATACATCCAAAAGCGGCTGGGCAAGACCGTCGGCCTCTTCTACAGCCTGGCCAACCTACTGATTTTTTCCACCATCACCCTCGGCGCGGCCCTCTTCTGGGGCGCCTACGCCGCCGAGCTGGTCTTTAGCGACTACCTGTCCGTTCTCAGCGATGATCGCATCACCCGCGTCAGCATCCTCATCGTTGGCCTTGGCGTCTTCTCGGCCATTTATACCTATTTCGGAGGCCTCAATGCGGTGGTCAAAACCGATATTATCCAGTTCAGCATCCTACTCTTCGGCGGCTTCGTTGTGTTGTTCATCTCCGTCCACCATCTCGGTGGCTGGGGCGAGCTTTATCGCAAAACTCCCGAGCATATGCACCTCTACCTCCCCGCCGATCACCCCAAGCTGCCCTGGATTCATATCTTCGGCCTCTTCCTGCTGAACATCAACTATTGGTGTGCCAATCAAACCATCATGCAGCGTTCCCTGGCTGCCAAGAGCCTCCGGCACGCGCAGATCGGCCTGATGGCCGGTGGCGTCATGAAATACGTCATGGCCGTCCTCATCGTCGTCCCCGGCATCGCCCTCTACGGCATCCTTGGCGAGAACGGCCTGACCGAGCCCGATATGGCCTTCCCCTATCTCGTCAATACCTACCTGCCGACGGGCATCAAAGGCATCATACTTTGCGCCCTCTTCGCTTCGCTGATGAGCACCGTCGATTCCACCTTCAACTCCCTGGCCACCCTCTGGTCCATCGACATCTACAAAGGTTACCTCAACAAAACAGCTAACGATACCCAGGTGGTCAATGCAGGCAAGCGCACCATCATCGTCACCCTCATCACCGGCGTTACGATGGGCCTGATCTTGCTCTACATCAAATTCGAAAACCCGGAGGCCGCCTTTACCCACACCCTCAACGAGCTGCGCTACTACATCAACTGCGGTATCGTGGTACTGATCTGCACCGCCGCCTTCATGGTCACCCCCAATCGGACGGCTACGTTGGTCGGCTTTTTGTCTACTATCCCCTTACACCTCATCATCATTCACTATTTTCCGGAGATGAACTATTTCGTCCGGGCCATGTGGGTCATCTTGATCGCGCTGATCTCTGTTATGATTGCCAGCAGCAAAGATGGCTTGCGCAGTTGGAGCGATTTGATACAGTACGATTCGCCGCAGATTAGTCGGGTCGGATTTGGGTTATTGGTCTCTTTGGTGTTGATCCATGTGATTTTTCATTAGGATAGCCATCAAATATTTTCGCCCCACCGACGGTGCCGAGAGGCCGGTCGATGGGGCGAATTTAATTTATCCTAACCCAGCTTAGATGCTAGCAATATCTTTCCAGGTTGCTTGATCGTAAATCGTGATAGCCTTTTCTTCCTGGCTGATCATCCCCGCAAAGTTTTTGGCCACAATCCTGAAGCGATGATAAATCTGCTTGCCGTTGGCATCGGCAATCAAGAGGATATTACTGGCCAGATCGGTATCCAACAACTGCACCTGCACCACCAAATCATTGGACTGAAATTCCTTGATGGTCTCCCAGTTGCCATTCGAATTCGTCTTTTGAATCTGATAGGTCCCATTGTGTACGGTCTTATTCCAGGATAAGGTTACCATATCGAGTTCATAGGAGGCATTGGGTTGTGTGGAGTAATATTCCAGATCAGGAGCCGGAGGACTGCTGTTTTCTACGATATTAGTGATCGTCATTTTAGAGGCTTCTGAAGGCGCATATCGGGTGACCTCAACACCATTTTCCTTGTACTTTACTTCCCGTTGCACGACAACTTTGTAGAACAGCGGATCACCGTAGGGGACATAGCCCAGATCATTGAATTCATCCTTCAGCACCCAAGTGGGATCGTTCAGGAGGAGATCTGTTGCCATTTCGCTTACCATGTCCATCGTCCGAATCGACAGGGCATCGACTGCGGCGGTAGCCCGGTAGATGTTGATTTTTTTGATGTTCTCCTGGACGGGATAGCTATTGATTTTTACTTCAATGGCGGCAGGGACGCCTGCCGGGATATTCTCCAGTATGGGCGTCACCTTCACGATCTCGGGAGCCGAAGGCGGAGCGGTATTGACCATGCTGATGGGGCCTAGAACCGGGCTGTACGGTCCGGTTTTCATTTGCAGGTTAAACTCTCTAACTGCATAGAAATACTTGGCATTCGAGGCCCCATCCAATCCAAAGTCAGTAAACTGCACTTCGTGGTTAGGGCTACCCGTACCCGTAATCTTGGCCATTGGTGCCATATCGAAATCTGGATCAGTAGGGTTCAACAATTCGCCATTGCGATCACGGATGACTTGCTTTTTCGGAATAGGCTTGTAGAGCCCTCCTTTGATGTGCTTGTAGATGATGGGAATTTCGGTCAGCGGAACAAAGCAATTGAAAATGATGTCTCGCATAAAATCTACCAGCTCCAACGAACCATGACCTGGCCCAGCGGGGATAACAAGCTGATGGAGCGAAGTGATGCTACTCACATACGGTACACTTTGACCGTAAAAGGCATTATGGCCATCGATGAAGGTATTGATGCTGGCAATGAAATTGGGATTGTTGGGTAAAGGCAGTCGCACGCCACTGGGGTCGGCTGGCAATTGCTCAAACAGTCCACCATCAGCAGTATAATTCCAGCTCAGTAAATTATTCCAGCGGTCGGTCATCCAGATGGATTTGCGATCCAGGAAGATGTCCCGCATGATGCTTTCCACATTATAATCCGTAGGGCCGGTCAAGTCATCGACTTTATAAATGGCTGACAGCATTTGAATGTCGCTCGCTCGGTTGAACTGCACAGCGTGGGGCTTGTGCTCGAATATCGTGGTGAAGGTGTAAGAAGCTTTGCCGTAAAAATCTGGACGGGTGGCAAACAAACTACCGGCGGGCAGTCGCGGCGGCTGGGGCTCTACAATCTCTTGTGCGTACATCAGAACGGGCTGAGAGATTTTGGAGAAATAGCCCAGGTTATTATCGTGGGTTCGCAAACCAAAGATCGAATAGCGCACGCCTTCGTCGGTAGCCGGAAGGATGGTAGGCTCGTCCAAGTTGTGTGTCGGATCATGGAAAAGGTACAATTTATAGCCTGGATAGTAGTTGACCTTGTGGTTGCCGACTTGAATCCGATCGTAGGAGGGAGCCGGGTCAAAACTTAGATCAGCGGCATAAACGATGAGGGCATTGGCCGTACCGATGTTTTCGGTACGAATTACTTTCAGCTCCCGCCGAGGCCCGTTGGGGTCGCCCTGGCTATGAATACGCACCACCCCATTGAACCATTCCACCCTCGGGCCAGGCCCGCTCTGAGAATGCTGTACCAGGTTAAAGCCGGGGAAGGTAATCTTATACAACCCCTCGTTGGGATTAGGATATTCTGCGATCAAAGCATCTTCGTAGACGCCCCGGAATTTCTGCACATGCGTCTCCACCGTACCATCGGTAGTCGTGATGGTGATTTCCTCCCGATGGACGGTCGTTTGGTCAATATCGACTTTGAAGGGGAGCGGGTTGGGGAGGGGAGCGGGTAAGGAGGTAGAAACGGCTGGATCGGGTAAGCTCCAATTGTCGGTCGTCAGCATGTTTTCAACCACCAGAAATAGCTTATCGGAAGCTGGCATCGTCAGCTCACTGGGGGCGATGGTGGAGCCGAGTTCGACGGGAAAGCCATCAGCGTCGTTTTTGAATACGGTAAATTCGGGGTAAGTACCGCTATTGTCCACTTGGTGGATGATGTAGTTGGCTCCCTCAATCGTCAATGGACTACCAATAAAATTATCGCCGTTGCCGATCAGGGAAGGGGTGATGACCTCATCCGGTACGCCGCCGGTCGATCCACTACTGTACAATTCGTATTCCTCCGTCTGGATGGTAGCCAGAATGGGGTTGGAATGACTGCTGACAATCGCTTTACCGGAGACCGCTATGGGCACCCGGTTTCTGAAATATACTTCAAAATCATCCCCGAACAGCTCATCGTTATCCGGCAATTCGGCGTAGCCGCTAACCACCTCTCCATCGATGGTCCGATGGTAGCTGATCATATCTTGGCTGTGGTTGTACTCAAAAGTGAGGCGGATAAAGGTTTTGTCGGCTGCCGTAAGGCCAGCCAGCTCCGTCTGCTCGTTGGCAGAAGTGAGTAGGAGCGGACTCTCTGGACGGATGAGCACGGCGTTGAGATTGGTTGGAGGTTGCAGGGAGTTGGCCGGAGTGATCACCGTTTGTATCGATTTGATCACACTGCTCCTGGTGGCCCGGCTGAACCAGTTGATGCCGTAGGAGCTGTAATCGTGCCAGCCATTGTCTTTTTCCCGATGGACAAAGAGAGGGAAAGAAGGCTCCGGGATGATAATGGGGAGGGTCTCATTTTTTTGATCGTTCGGAACAGTGCTGTCAATATTGAGGTACTTGCCATCGAAGGGCAGCTCGGGCTTTCGCCAATCTGGATCGCTGGTCCGACGGTATTCCAAGCCGGAGTAAACCGAAATGGTTTGTTCGGCGGAGATGAATTCGTAATTGGTGTAATAGAAAAATTGGTTCTCCAACTCCTCCGGTAAATCTTCGTTGAATAGCGAGAGGAAGCGCGTCTTTCCATCAAAGGCATAGCCGTTGGGGTCGGTGATGATGGTCGGCGCTTCGGTATCGACGCCTTGTATGATGCCGGGAACAATTTCCTTGAGGTCAACGGGCAGGGGGAGGCGCTGGTCACTCAGGCCCGTAGGCAGCGAGCAGTAGAGGTGCTGTACCTCCTGCGCACCAAGGCCATCCTGCAAATCTCCCAGCGTGATGTATTCCGCCAGATACATATACTGGCCTTCGAAAACCGCCTGATCTAAATCCAGCGTTCCCAAGCCCAGCATTCGGGCGATGTGGAAGTCCAGTGAGGCCAATTGTAAGACATAAAGATTAGACAGCTCCGCTTCCTCATCCGAAGGATTATAGTCTGGATCGGGAGAAACGGAGAGATCATTGACCAAAAACGTTTCAATCGCCTGTGGATTAGTGGGATCATCACTCAGGGTGATATAAGTATCTACCGTATTCAGAATGCGGTTTTCTGGATCGACCGTAGCGCCGTTCCATTTTTCTTTGTAATTATTGACATTGACGTAGGCACTATCATTGAAGCGCTCCCACTTTCCGTTGACGACATTAGTACCCGGTTCGAGTCGCTGATGAGCAGTCGGCGTATCTTTAGTGAGGGCGTACTGACCGAGATAGGTCCAGGATTGCTTGCGATTGGCCTCGGCGATAAAGTCTCTGTAGAACTCAAAGTGCAGCGTCGTTAGCACTCCATCGGCGACCTGCAAGCGGACGCTGCGGATATTTTCGCTAAATAATTTCTGACCATTAATAGCCGAGGTGGTATATTTCTTGCGCAGCGAAGCGACCTTGGGTGCACTGATCAGATTGGCATCTACCGACAGTAGCTCAATCTTGGTAATACTGCTGGCCAAGGTAGGCTGAATGAAGGGAGTGATGGAAAAACTCAGCTCGGTTTTGTGCTCCACCTCAATCACCTCATTACCGTAGGCTTTGATAAAGTCTATTGGATTGCTTGCCGGATCAATCGCACTGAGTACCTGCGCATATTTGGTTGTATTGAGGAAATAAACATAGAAGGCTTCCCCACTCACCGTATACATCCAAGTCGCATCGCTGTTGTTGATCGTCGTGGCCTGTTGCTCAAAATTCAATACTTTGCTGCTTTGGATATAAGGGGAGCGATAAATTCGGACGTAGTCATCATTCTTATTGAAGTTGATACCGGGCACCGCATAGTCGGCTTTGGGTAGGTGATTGGCTAAAGCGCCCTTGAGCATCCACCGCAGATGAATCCCTTTGGTACTCTCCAATCCTAAAGAGCCAGCAGCTTGTAGGTAGAGGTGAGAAGACTGAATGCTGGCATTTTCAGAGATGCCAAAATCAGGCTCACAGTCGCACTGCCCCGTTGTGAACAGATAGTTGAGAATGCCATTGGCCGCCCCCTGCGCCTCGGGAAAAGTATTGGGATCAGGACGACGGATAAAGTCCTCCATCACTGCAATCTGAAAACTCAATACCTCAACCAGATTATACTCTGGGCATTGCTGATGAAAATCACGGATCAACTGAAGAATATCCTGCGCACAGAAAAACTCGCCTTTCATGTCCGGAATGTTATCCGGGAAGCAATCATTGACCAGAATTTGAATTTGCTCGTAGAGAGTACAGAGCTTCTCATCCCTTTGACAAGGCGGTGCCGCTTGGCGGACATCCAGCGGATTTTCGACGAACAACTGCTTCACCCGCTCCGTTTCGGCGATCAAAGCTTCCTGAGAGTCGTAGTATTCAATTCGACGCGCTATGATCTCCCCCTTGGGATTAACAATGTTAAAGTACCATTTGCGGTTTTTGGATTGCTTGATTTGGAAGGCTTTTGGATTGTTGCGAATATTCTCCGCAGTGTCCTCCAACTCGCGCATCGCATCTTCAGATTGGTAATAGCGGGTGCTACTGCTAAGGATAATAGCATCGTTTTGATCAAAGACCCTAAAGCGAAATTCCTCAATACCTTCTTTATTCAGCTCCTGAAGAATTTCGTATCTTATATTGCTTTTGTTGACTGCCATTTTTTTCTGATTAAGTGAATTTTAAGTTTTGGTTACAATAACTCTAGATTATTGATCACAATCGTTCCGACTTCGTTTGTCGAATACTGTGGGGTACCAGGCACTACGTAGTTGGAACCATTCCAGAGCTTGTACAAAAATTTAAAGTCAAACTGCCCCGGAGTAATACTCAAGCTTGGGCGCATGATGATGGCTTGGGAATAATCCTTGGAGAACAAGATTTTATAATTGCTGTCTGCGACTCCGGCATTATTCAGCACCTGAATGGTATCCTCTATTTCCGCCAGTGGAATTCGAGGATTATTGAAGGGTTCAGGATTGCGAATGATGAGGGCAATGATCTTATCGCCATCACTGCTGTCCTTCACCAGATTGAATTCTGTAGAGATTGCATCATCAAGGGGCGTGAAACCCAGGATACCTTCAAATATTCGATCGTAGGGATGCTGATAATCAATCGCTAGGCTATCACTTAAGGGGTTAGATGCGCCAAGAATCGTAGCGTAAGCCGCTTGGACCTGGGCAAGTGTAAAGCCTTTTTTGATGTCAAATACTGCTGCTCGAGTGGCGGGGTTCACCGGATCATTATCGGTCAGCAGGTAGCTTTCGATCTGCTCCTTGAAGGTGGCGTAGCGAGATGTCTGGAACGTAAATCGATGGACTTCTCTGGTCTCTGTGGTCGTATTGTAAGCACTGTCCCCATCCAGATCGTACAAGTTGTTGACCAGAGCGGTGTACAACTTCAGCGGCTTGAGGTGCTTGGGGATTACTTGTAGACTAGACGATCGAGGAATGATGGTATTCCCGCCCGTCGCGATACAATCGTTGGCCTCAAATAAACTGGCGTACTGAGCAAGTACATGAGGCATGATAGGATTGGGATCGTCTTCCCAGCTTTCTATCGTCTGCGGGATATTGGTATGAATGGTATCCGCTGGATCGTAATCCAGATAAGGAGGATTGACAATGCTGTCGCCTTCTCTGGGGTCTTTGATAACGATTTTGATTCTACCACTTACCGGGTCCTGACCATTGTAAGCTTGCCAAGTGTGGAAGAAGTGGGTCGCATAAGCCTTGATGAAGAACAGGTCAATCTTGGTCGTCTCATCATCGTAAAACAGTGGCTTCGCACTCAGCAGATTACCATCAGCATTCGGATAAGAACGCTGGTAATCAATGTAGCGTTTCAGATTGGTCAGGGCATACTTTTCGGGATGCGGTGTCAACGGTGGGGATTGTGGAATGATGTTGCCCGAAGGATCGCGCACAATGCCGTTGGCATCTTCCACCGTATTGCCATTGCTGTCGATGTAATCCCCGTAGGTCGCCTTTTCGTCCGTATGGAAATAACCAACCGGGCCAGCCGTCGTAAAGCCATAAGTATAAGCATAGGAGGTCGCTCCCGCCGTATCATTATCCACCACATCCTTCAATACAAACCGTACGAAGTAGTGCGTATCCGGCCGCCAAATAGGTTGAATGTATTGCGTGATACCGTCAATGGCCGCCTGTGCATCGGCTTCAATGGCCGCCTGCCCGGGGATGTTGATGTTAAACTGGTAGGCTTCTAGCGATAGCCAGCATACCTCGTGCAATAGGGTATAACACTTCCTATCGTCGTTCTGGCAATTGCAATTGCCATATTCCAGCAAGAGGTCTAGAATGCATTGTAGATTGTCCCAAGCCGTGCGGTAGGTTTCCGGTGTAGGTCTGGCCAGGAAGCTGTAAATGGCCTCCGTCTTGGGGGAAATTTGTTGGCGCAAAACTTCGACATTGACCTGCGTGAGGATGTCTAAGATTTCTCTAAAACAAGAGAGGTACTCTGTCAGCGAGTTAGGGCTGTATTGCAGAGGATGAGAAAGACAATCATTTCTGATGTCAAAAATGCGTTTCCAGATGGCACAAATCTCTTCATCTTTAATACAAGTGGGCTCGCAATTACCCTGCTGGTTGAGGAAGGCGAGCAGGGCATCTACGCCAGTAAGCACTGGATCAAGGGTACTGTAACCCGGGTTATTCATAAAGTTGGTGAGGATGCCCGGTAGGTTGGAGTTATTCTCGATGACCAGACAGTCGGGATTGTTCCTGTCAAAATTGTACAGCAGCCCCAGCAAGTTTTCTGCGCAAACCACCTGCGGACTCCAATCGGAGACTCGATCGACGATGAAGCAGGGGGCGATGTTTTTGACCTCAAAGTAGAATGTGCATATGGCTTCAGCGGAGCACTTTGGGGGGGCAGGAGCGGCGGATTCCTTCACGGGCAATGGCTCCGTGCTTCCTCCTCCTGGCTGCACCAGCGTACAACCGATTTCTAGCAGCTGTTCCAGCTCCCGTTCTAGGGATTCTGTCGACTGAATTTGACCAGAAGTCAAGCCCAGCTGGATGAGGATATTGTTGTGAATGATGGCGGCAATTTGCTCTTGTAGGGCTTCGATCTGTGCACTGTTCGGAAACTTCGGTACGATTTCGATTCGGGTGATGGGACGCCAGTTGGGCTGGCTGTAGTTGACCGGTACCGCCAAGCCAGAGGCGTTGAGGTTGACCTCATAGGGTGCACTCTGATTGCTGGCCGAAGGATTGGGGTGCCCATACTGAATCTGCGAAGTCGTATCATCGATCAAGGAAGCAAAGTAGCGAATGGTAACACCCTGACTGTAAGTCGTCAATTTCAGACTGATTTCTACCGAAGGTTGCGGCAGTCGAATTTGTAGAATATTCAAATTCTCAAAACGCAGCGATTGGGCAAAGCCGAAAGGGTTGGACTCATCGGTAATCAGTCCGTATTCCTCGTCCGCTTTATTGTAGAGATAGAAGGCCACTCCATTGGCGTAGAACAAGTGATTCTGATCGTAGCAGTAGTACTTGAATCCCAACGGTTTTTCCAGGAAGTTGGCACATTTCTTCACCTTTCTTTCTCCCTCACAAAATAGCGAGGCCGGCGTGATGCCGTACTGCTCGGGAATATACCAACCCGGCTGCCCCTGCTCCGTGTAAGAAAAAGGCGTAGTGGCCAGTAGACGAATGGTGCTGTACTGTCCATCCGTCTTCTGGAACTGCCCAATTTTCAAGTTATTCAGATTCGGATCGCTTGGATACAAGGCTTTGTAGGGATGGTAATCATTCCAGGAGGAAGTCTGCGGATTCCAGGATTTGAGGGTAATGCTTTCAATAGAAAACTGATGCGTTACCTGTCGGACTTCTTTGCCTCGAATGATCTTCTCCGGCGGAACATTTTCTGTATATCGGATCGGTGGATTATTGATGCCACCGATGATGCTGTCAATGGCAGCAGGAAGCAGTCCCTTCTCCGTTTTGATGTCGATATAAGTATCCAGCGGAATAATCTTATCCTTGATGGCATTCGGCAGATTGGTCGGTGCTGCCGAGCCTAGGTAAGCCAGTTCGAAGGTTTCATTCGATAGCATATTAACCCCCTGTACTACTTCTCCGACGGTGCCCGCATTCGCCGGGTTAATCATCGGATCAATCGGCGAACGGTCCACGGTGCTGTTGAACTCCCAGGAAATTTTGAGGTTGCCGCAGAATCTAAATTTGAAAATCCAGGCAATCCTAATTCTCACACACAACCTAAATTCTCCATAGATCAAGAACGGCTTAGGGGCCTCCACCCCGAACAGCACATCAAAAGAGGCATAAAGGCTCACAATCTTGATGTCGATGTCTGCGCCGACGCCCGCGGCCAAGTAGGCGCCAAACTGCGGCTTCTCAAAGCTGATCTTACCACCAATCTCCACATAGGCCCAGGCCGCCACCTTGATGGGCCCATACTTGCGGCGGAAGTTGAACTCTCCACGCGCTCCCGCCTCAATGCCCTTCGATGATAGCATAACATAGCTGGTGATGGTCAGCAGCGTCAGCACGCGGGCGGTAATCGGATTGGTCTTGGTCCCAATATTCACGTACCATCTAGACGAGTCATTGAAGAAGAAGCCCGCCTGTACATCTGCGTACAACCTGAGAATGTCCCCAGAGCTAGAAGGCATCTTGAAGTCCGCGCCAAAGCCCAGCTCCAGCGAGTTGTCGCCCAGAGCGATGAAGGCAAAGAAAGGCGGATCACCGGGATCATCCAAGCCTAGCCTGGCCGAGAGGATGGAGGCTCGTCCGTCGATCATAAACAGCGACGGAATCGAGAGCAGCACCATCGCTTTGATGTTGAGGATGGTTCCATTGTCTGCCGAGGTTCCCAGCGAAGCGCCCGCGCCGATAGAGAAGGGCGTCCCCGACGCGGTCGTTCTGTCCGGCCCATTGAACTTAGTTACACTGATGCCTCTTGGCGCTTTCTTATAGTAATCGTACCAAGTATCTACTCCCGACACCAGCCCCACTGCTTCTTTCTCCGCCACATAGCGGTAGCCAATCAAGCCCCTAAATCCGTAGATACCCACGGGGCCTAGTGGAATAGGAGCCGGTAGTTCGATGGAGGCATCGATGATAAAGGCGGGGTACCGGGGTTGCAGCTTCATATCGGCACTGCCCGCAATCTTGGCCTTGGGCAGCTGTATGCTGATTCCACCGGCGTACTCTGGCGAAGTACCTGGCTCGGGGATGGACAGCCAGCCATTGATGATCGCCGCTGGGCTGCTGGCGGGGATGGTCAGGTCGAGGTACAAGGTCTGGATGTGCAGGTAGGCCGGTGGCTTGTTGGGGAGGTTGTCGGTACAGTAGTAGTACTTCACCCCATCCCCTCTGATCTCTACTCCTAGTGGATCAACACTGACCCCACCGTCGAAGCCAAAGTAGTTGTACTTACGCATCACGCCATCGACTTCCCTTTGGTGCGATCCGTAGTGGATCGCCGACACGGTGATTTCAACCGGGCCGAGCGGCAGTACGATCGGTTCGACGAGGGCGATAGAGCCTCCTTCGAATTCGATGGTTCCATCGCTGTAGATGCGCAGGCGGTCGACGTCGATGGCTTTTAGCTTGAGGGTATCTTTGAGGAAGCCCTGGAATTCCAGTCTACCGGAAGTGCCGACATAGAAGTCATCGTCCTCGCGGCCCAGCTCCAAGCTTTTGATGCTGTAGATGAACACATCGGGGAATTCGATGGGGTAGGGCGGTTCGGCGGAGGCCGTCAGGTTGAAGTCGCCATCGTCGTGGATATGGCCGGTGATGCCAATGGTTACGGGGTCGCCGGCGATGCTTTGTCCTTGTTCGTTGACGGTGCCGGCGGGGTAGACGAATTTGGCGATTTCCATTGCTCCTTCGATCTTGGAGGAGAGGATTTTATTTTGCTTGAATTTGATGTCGAAGTGCTTAAAGCCGACGCGGAAGCCATCATTATCGCCGATATTGGCCCAAAGGATGTCGTTGCCGCCAACGGCTTCTAGCCCCAGGGTGCCGGACACGCCGCCGGTGCCGATCAGGAGGTCATTGCCGAAGACCTCGGCGGTGGAGCCGGGTGTTTGGTTTTTGAACCACTTGGGAGGGAGAGTGACGGTGGCCCGTTCGCAGTAGACGCCTTGGAAGTCGGCGGGGCGGCCGTCGGCCTCGGCCTCGGGGATGTTGTAGGACTTGCTCATGTCCACCTTGAGGTTGATGAACTCTAGCATGATGCCGGTCTTGCCGATGTAGGCCCGCTCGAAGGTAAAGGAGGACTGGTTGTCGAACTCCAAGCCATTCTTGGTAGAGACCTTCAGGTCGCCTACGGTAAATTCGAGCGTAGCGAGGTTGTTGGTATCCGGGTCTTCGATGTAGGAGCCGGGATTACCGGTATCAGGAATGGCGGGGACCAGCCATTTTCTGGGGAATTCCAGGCCCATGTTGATGCCTTCTAGTTCAATGCCAAACTGAGGGATCAGCAGCCTTTTAAGGTCATCGATGTCAATATCTTCCAGCCAAGTTCTAAAGAGGCTCAGCAGGCGATCAAATTTCTCATCGATGTTCGAAAATCCACCGATGAGTGCACGCAGTACATCACCGATGACGTCGATGGAGATGTTGTGGTCGCGTCGGAGTGTTTCGATCGAAGTACTGATCGCTTCGACGGCAGGGCCAATGATGGTATTGTTCTGGTAGTTTTCAAATAAACTGGCGATCGAAAACTGGTTGGTGACGGTCAATTGTGTCTGAACTTCATCTTTAATGGCTGTGAGGTTACTGATGATGCTCTGGATTTCGGTGGTCACCGCAGGAACACTATTGTCATAATCGTTGATGATAGTTGTGATGTCACTGAAAAAATCGAGATAGGCATCGTCTCCATTATTGAGGAATACGCTGATCATTTGGTTGAAAAAGTCATTGCGATCTCTGATTTCCGACAGTTCGATGAGGATGTCGAGGAAGGCCTCCGGGGCGTAGGAAAATCCCTGCGCGTCAAACCGAGCGATGTATTTTGAAATCGGCCAACTCCATTCAAATAGAATGGCGAATTCGGCGAGCGCCGCATCGGCTCCTCGAAAAAAGACCAGGTTCATATCAGAAAAGAGCGGCAGGCGAATACTCTTGGTCAGCAGGGTAATGCTGTAGTACCGCGTCTCTCCCGATTTGAGTAATTGAACGGATAAGTTTTTATAATAGACCTTTCCGAGCAGCAGGTCAATCCCTTCGTTGAGTGTATTCTCAAGGGCTTCAAAATCTCCGGGGATGGCTCTAGCATCAATCAGGTCGGATAGGGGCGGATAATATTTCTGTATTGGCATAAGCTTTTTTTTGGGGAAGAGATTATAAAGTGGCCAACCAAGCGTTGTCGGCAGTTTGGTAAGGGATCGCATTCATTACTACGGGTAATGCCGGAATGCTGGTAACATCAACTCCCGGAATAGAGTATTCATCTGGAACATCATCATACCCAAAAAGTAAGTCGGAGGAAGTTCCGAAGCCAGTAAAGGCATCGACAGTGAAA
>JBCDGZ010000113.1:0-26616 GCA_038750655.1 Bacteroidota bacterium
AAACACCCTGAATACATTGATAATTTATGCTATATGTTTGTTATAACTCAATGCCTCCGTTGATTTCTTCCGCGCGGACTACCAGTATCCCTGAGAGGGATTGTACGCCATGTTAGATAGAAGGCTCTTTTCTTCAGTAAGCCTATCTAGATTTTTTTGTGTACTTGGAATTGTCGAATTACCTTGCGATCTGCCTCGATAGTCAGCAGGTAATGGCCCGTGGGCATCTCGCTCATGTCGATGGATTTGAGGAATTTGCCGGACCTTTGGTTGCGGTATTCGCTTTGGGAATGGGCGGTCTGATGGGTATCAATCAGTCGGATGCGGACATCTCCTGGGGTATTGAGGGCGTAGAAGACTTTTAGCATGCCGGTTCGAGGATCGGGAAAAAGGCGCTTGTAGTCCTGCCACTCGGGGGTAGGCAGAGCTAAGTTGCGGATGACGGGGAAGCCCTCGGAGGGAGGGCGGAGGTTGTGCACTAAGCGATAAGATAGATTCTGGGCTTGGGTAATTTCCAGGCCGCTGTCGCAAATGGAATATTGGTTTTTACCGATACCCTGACCGTGGACGTGGGCAATGGTTTGGTAGTCCTCACCGTTGGCGGCTCTTTGTAATTTGAAAAGGACACTGCGGCTGGGCTCATCGCGGGTTTGCCAGTTGAGCGATACACCATTGCCATCAACGTCGGCACTGAAATCCAGCACCTCCATCGGGCGGCCCTGCGCCACATACTGCGAGCTGTAAGCGACCGGAATATCGCGAGGCAAGATACGAATCACTGCCTCGTCCTGCGGAGGTTGCCAGATGTCCAGCCCTGCCGGTGGACTAAAAATATCGTCGGGCTGCACTGCTGCCACCTCGTCGGCATTATCCGTACGGATGGTGCGCGCCTCGATACCGTCCCAGTCCACAAAAATCCATTTGAACTGATTGAAGGAGCCGCTGTAGCGCGTCCAGTTTTTGTTGTCGTCGTTGGGGCGGAGGGGGGCCCCCCAGCAACCTTCGCCTAGATAGACCGTGCCGCGCTCATCGTCGCGGATGAAGCCCTCATCGCTACCGCGCTCCCGCGAGGGGCGGACCGGATAGGTCGCTTTGACGCAGTGGGCATCAGACTCCACCACTAGATTAACTTGGTATTTGTGAAACAGCGAGGCCCAATTGACGAGCTGGTCGTTGCGCTCGCGCTTGCGTCGGGTATGAGGGCGAATGGCGAAGTGGTACTGCGCGGTTCGCCAGCGCACATCCTGATGCTGCTCCAGGTCCTTTTGCAGCCAGGTCTTCTGATCGCCGCCGCAGGCGATGAGCGAGTTGAGGGTATAAACCCGCAATAGGCTGCCTCCCAGGGTCAAGGCATAGTACACATTGCTATTGGGAACATCGAATAATTCGACCAGGGTTTGATTGGAGTACTCGTGGTTGCCACGGGTGGCGACAATCGGAATCAGGCGGCCATCGCTAGTAATGGTATGCTGCCAATCGTCGAACCAGCCCCGCCACTGGCGTTCAATATCGCCGCCCGTCATATCTCCACCAAAAAGTACGCAATGGGGGCGCAGTTTACCCACCAGTTTATTAGCATTCCGGCGAGCCTCGCGGTAGTTGCGCGAGTCGCCTCCGGCAATAATGGAAAGCCGTTCGTAGGGGTTGTCGGGAGCGGTTTGGAAAGCCATTCGCTGACTGACGCCATCCGTATCGACAATAATAAAATAATAGCGCGTATTGGGTTGCAGACCAGAGAGCCGCACAAAGTGGTTATGCATGCCTTTAAAGCGATTCTGGCGATCGGGCTTTTGGGAGAATTGATACTGACTGCTTTGCGTCCCTCCGTCCGAGGTATCGTAATAGAGTACAGGATTGCTGCCACTGACTTGATTCCAACCAATGACCATTGTCGTCGAAGGATTGTCCCGCCACATGCAGCGGTACTTATCCGTTCGTCCATGGGTTAGAAGACTTATTCCCAAAAACACTAAAATCCACCCTATTCGCAAGCCAGCGTCTCTCATCGTAGGTCTTATTTGTGGGGATTCAAAATGTAGTTGGCCGTTGCAGCAGCAGCCTACTTATCATCTCAAAACCGTAAATTTAATCCGTAAATATAAGATATTAAACTATTTTTTAATAGCAACATCTACATCCATCATTTTGTACGAAATTTTTCGGGAAAAGGTTAACAAAATGTCGTAATTTTGCGCAGCCCCTTCCAATGCTAAATTTCATTACTATAGCTAAAAGAATTGATATGAGCCAGGATACGCAAATCACGCAGTTGATCCAAAAAGAATTGACCCGCCAACGTCAGGGCGTCGAGTTGATCGCCTCAGAGAATTTCACTAGTCAGGCCGTCATCGACGCGATGGGCAGCTGCCTGACCAACAAGTACGCCGAGGGCTATCCCGGTAAGCGGTACTACGGAGGCTGTGAGGTAGTAGATGAAATCGAGCAATTGGCGATCGATCGCCTCAAGGAGTTATTCGGTGCGGCTTATGCTAATGTGCAGCCTCACTCGGGTGCGCAGGCCAATGCAGCCGTCTTTCTAGCGATTTTGAATGCGGGCGATAAAATCCTGGGCTTTGATTTAGCACACGGCGGCCACCTGTCGCACGGCTCGCCCGTCAATTTTTCCGGCAAAGTCTACCAGCCCTTTTTCTACGGTGTCGAAGAGGACACTGGGCTGATCGACATGGACAAGGTGGAGGCCATCGCGCTGCGCGAGCGCCCCAAGCTGATCATCTGCGGGGCCTCGGCCTATGCGCGGGACTGGGACTACGCGCGCTTCCGCGCCATCGCCGATAAGGTCGGAGCACTGCTGCTGGCCGACATCGCCCACCCCGCCGGCTTGATCGCCGCCGGCCTGCTAAACGATCCTCTCCCCCACTGCCACATCATCACCTCAACGACCCATAAAACCCTGCGCGGACCGCGTGGCGGCCTGATCATGATGGGCCAAAACTTCGACAATCCCTGGGGTCGGAAGACCAAAAAGGGCAACCCTATCAAGATGTCGTCCATCCTCAACAGCGGCGTCTTTCCGGGCATGCAGGGTGGCCCCTTAGAGCACGTCATTGCGGCGAAGGCCATCGCCTTTGGAGAGGCCCTCAAACCGGAGTTCAAAGACTACGGCATCCAGATCATCAAGAACGCCCAGGCCATGGCCCAGGCCTTCGTCAACAAAGGCTATAAGGTCATCTCTGGCGGCACCGACAACCACTTGATGCTCATCGACCTGCGCTCTAAAGGCGTTACTGGTAAGCAAGCCGAGCAAGCCCTCGTCCGTGCCGATATTACCGTCAATAAAAATATGGTTCCCTTCGATACCCAATCGCCCTTCGTGACCTCCGGTATCCGCATCGGTACGGCCGCCATTACGACTCGTGGCTTCAAAGAAGACGATTGCCTGCGCGTCGTGGAATGGATCGATGCCGTGATTGGAGATATTGAAAATGAAGCCTTGATTGCCAATACTCGCCGGGAAATCAATGCCTTTATGGAAGATTATCCCCTTTACGCAGGCGTCACCGTCTCCTAAACAGCAGAAGGGACACCCAAGGGCGTCCCTCCTAAAGATCTCATGATTACTATCTCATCTTAGAGTAGGTAGGTATCTAGGATACGGCCAGCTTCTTGCTGGAAACGGTTACCTTCTCCAAGGAGTGGATATTAATGTTGACTTGGGCACCTGATTCTACCCATACCTGCGACTGACTTCCGTAGACATCGTCATAAGAAAGGGCGTAGGCCATGCCACCAGTGGCATTATTGTGCAGAATGGAGGAGAAGAAGAAGATCGGGAAGTTTTCGGTAGAGACCGCCTTTTCTCCCGGATTGGTACTTGATCCCAGGTAGAAATTCTGAGGATCGACCCAACTGGTCATTCCATCATCATTGTGCATCACACCCCGGCAGATGGAGACCATAATGGCCATTGCCGCAGGATCACTGCCCCAGAACTGTGCAGCACCACTCGTCGCGACATTACCCAACATCACAAAACCCCAGTCTACCTCTTCGCCATTGCTAGAGCCGACTTTATGCCAGTTGCTGGCATCGGTCATGTTTGGATTCGGCCAAGTCGCTACCGGGATGTCCAGCGTAGGTACGGGCGTATATACCTGCGTACAAGCCTCGTCAGTAAACAGGCTGATCTGCGTTCCAGTGCTGTTCACCACTCCATAGCGAACATTCTTCTGGGTGGGGTAAAATTTATCGTAAAAAGAAAACTTACGGTTGGGCTTGAAGCATTCGTTTTTGATATAGCCATCGAGGAAGTGAGACACTTGGTTGCACTTTTCGGGGCTGGCCCAGTCGGCCCAGGCGGAAGCCTTGAAAGCCACGAGTCGCAGTACTTCCCCAGGATTTTTGACCGATTCGATCATCATATCCTTGAACAGGCCGGTATTGCCAAATTGCTGATCAGTAGAAGTAGGGGTAGGAATATTTTTGTATTCGTTGATGATGTCAGAGCGCTTGCAGGCCAGTCCGACGGTACGATTAGTGCCGGCGTGCGAGTCGAAAGCTTCTACGGTGTAAGAGAACCCGTAGAAATCTACGCAGGTAGGATTGAGGTTATACATCCCTGGAGAAGAGGTATCGAACTCAATTTTATCCCACATCCGATCAACGCCATTGACAACGTAAGGAGTGGGAACAGAACCAGGTACCTTGCCAAAAGTGGGGCCAGAGGTTGCGGTAAAGGTGTCAAAGTCTTCGTAGGCCACCATGTAGATGCGGCCACTTTGGATGGGCGGTAAATCAACGCTGGTGCCCATGCTGAGTAGTTGTTGTAAAGTCTTGGAGGTTACGCCGGACTGGTAGGAGAAAGAATCGCCCGTAACCATTTTTCCAGTAGTAAAATCGAGATAGCCAAATTGACCAGTAGAGGGATCCGTACCGAGTACGCTGATCCAGATTTGATCCTTGGACACACCAGTATCCAGGCATGAGAATGCCAACTTAATGGTAGGATTTGCCATAAAGTACAAAGTTTTTATGAAGTGAAATAAAGGGGCAATAGGCCCGAAAAGTCTATTGGGTGTAGGAATTAGGTACGGTGCAGGATTCTCTCGCTCTACAGGTTGACTTTGGAAAGCAGGTGTTATTAAAGATAGGTTTATACAAATATAAGAAAAAAATATTTAATATGTTGGAAAATTTATATCCCCCTCCAACACTAGCTTTTGACATCAAAATACCGATCGCCCAGGATTCTTTATCGTCTTCTGGCTTTGATTAGCATTAGTGAGTCTTATCTTTATAGTCAACGAATGCCAGAAACTACTTAGTCCATTACTTCATCCATATGGATTCTAAAAGATTTCGAGCACTGGCCATTGGTGGCAAAATAGACGCATTGCTTACGCTGTCATTTCTATTGTTTGCGCTGAGTAGTACGGCTCAAAACTACGCAATTGTAGATTTGGAGGCCCGTACTCCGCTTAAAGCAAGTACAATCTATGATATTAGACAGGATAAAGATGGATTTATCTGGATAGGCTCGAATGCTGGGCTGATCCGGTACGATGGTATGGAGTTTAAGCACTTTACGGTCACCGATGGGCTGACTGATAATCAGATTTTTCACATCAACATCGACACCCAAAACCATATTTTCGTGTACAACTACACGAACAAGGTCCACTATTATTACCAGGGGCAGATCAGCAATCCCTACAATAATCCAGCACTTGCGGATTTACAATTTGACGACATCCCACTTTCGGATTATGCTCCTGAGCAGCATGCTTTTCTATCCTCAGAAAGAGGGGCTAATTATTTTTTCTATATGCAACTGGATGACGGGCAGGTGATGCTAAAGGAACGAATAAGCTTTCCTGAAAAGAGAGAGCGATTATATGGGCTTTGCGCATCGGGAGATTACTGCTATGCTTTTACCATCTCCAACACGCCGAATAGAAAGCGCAAGTATCATGTATATCACCAAACGACTCCCTTAAAATCTGGTGAATTATCCGATTCCTCTCCTACCGATAAGCCCCCGATCCGCTATCAGGATACCCTGTTGCTTTTGAGCAACACCGATCGTAAGAGTCAGCTATTTTACTATACCATTCAAGCGGACCAGTCATTGGTATTTAATCGTGTCGAACAATTCGATGTGCCCATCAAAGCGGTATGGGCCTACGGTGATCAACTCTGGGCGACCTCTTATGCTGGTGGAGCCATGAGATTGAATAAAAAAGCCCCCCTAGATAACTTACTCCCGGATAAAACCATTAATGCTATTTTTGTAGATAGGGATACTAATCTATGGCTGGGGACGGAGACAGAAGGTCTTTATTATCTTCGAAAACAGGAAGTCCTCAATTTAGGGCTAGTAGAATTACAGCTTTCGAAAGTCGTGATGTCGATTTGTTCGGGGGAAAAAGGAAAGGTCTTCATTGGGTTCAATAAACCCGCTATTGCTGAACTCCGCAACACTACTGTCCATCAATTTCACCCACTCCAGGAAGGCCATTATCCAACATCCAGACGGATTACGCAATTGATCCACTTGGGAGCAGACCGCCTGCTGTGCGGCACCGATGAAAACCAGTACCTCATTGATGGAAGCCCCTCAAGCCCAAAGGTACTGTGGGAGCAATTAGGTGCCTCTACCCAATCCATGGCCGTCTCTGGAGAGGAGACCTACTGGATAGGAACAGACAATGCCTTGCATTTGCTCAAACCTGATCAGCCAGACTCCCTAAGGCTTAAGGTGCTGAGGAAAAGAACGATTGCCCTACACCTCGATCAGGATAGTACGCTGTGGGTAGGTGCTATTGATGGATTGTCCTACATCAATCACAACAGTATCAATAGCATTCCCTTCCCCCTCCCCACTCTAAAGTCCTACCAAATCAATGACATCGCTACTTGGCGTGCGAACATCTATCTGGCGACTGAATATGGTTTGTGTATCATCAATCGAAATACGAAAGTGCATGTACTCCTCAGTGAAAAAGAAGGCTTGGCAGATAATCAGTGTAAGAAACTGGTATTACAAAATGGGGTGCTCTGGGTGGCGACTTCTGCGGGCATCTCCGAGCTGCAGCTGGCCCCAGATGGCCAAAGCATTATAAAAACCCAAACCTATACCACCTTCGATGGCCTACTCTCCAACGATGTCAACGATCTGATGCTAAGAAACGATACCCTATGGGCAGCCACGAATGAGGGCCTGAGTATCTTCCCCCTGGCCACCAAGCCCATCGCTCAGCCTCCGGTAATCAACATCGCCTGGGCCAGCACCAACCAAGTCGAACACGACATTTACCATCCCATCCAGCTACAAGCGCACAGGAATAATATCACCATCGCCTTCTCCGGCATGGCCTTCGGCGGCTCTCAACAAATGACTTATCAATACCGACTGCTGCCCAATAATACGGAATGGTCGACCACCAATGAGCATACCCTCAACTTCTTCGAACTGCAAGCTGGGCAATACCGCTTTGAGGTGAGAGCAGTGAATGGCCAAGGGCTCATCAGTCAACAATCGGCCAACCTAGCCTTTGAAGTCCTCCCCACGCTCGTACAAACCTGGTGGTTCAAGACGGGCCTGTTTATCGTTTCTTTCCTAATCATCTGGGCAATTTTTTACAATCGAGAGCAGGTCATCAAGAAGAAAATCGAATTCGAAAAAGTCGTTTCCCGCTTGGAGCTGGAAGCCATCAAAGCGCAGATCAACCCCCATTTCATTTACAACAGCCTCAATTCCATTAAAAGGACGGTTTTAAAAAAAGAGTTTAACCGGGCAGAAACCCAATTGTCTCTATTTGCTGGACTCATCCGACAAACGCTGGTGCTCTCACAGCTCAACTTTATCTCCTTGAAAGAAGAAACTGACTATTTGCAGCAATACCTGGCCATGCAGAAAATCCGTTTCAAAGAACAACTGGAGTATCAAATCGACAGCCAGACAATCTCTACCCCAACTCAGGTGCAGGTGCCCACGATGCTCATTCAGCCTTTTGTAGAAAATGCGATCAAACACGGTAGAAATGCTGCTCATCAAGGGGTTTCCAGAATCCGCATCCAATTTGTACTGCAAAATGACGCGCTCGTCTGTACAATAGCCGACAATGGGCCGGGATTGAAAAAGACGATGGCGCAAAATAAAACGGCGAGCTATGTTCCGCAGGGAATGCGCATCAGCTCCTCTCGCGAAAAAGCTTACAACAAACTGTACAATATCCGCATTATCATTACAGCAGTCGATAAGAAAGACCTTGATCCGACGCAAAGCGGCACTTTGATTACGCTATCTATTCCGCAAAAAACAACCCCATGAACCCTATGAGAGCCATCTTAGTTGATGATGAAGAAGACAGCAGAGAAATTGTCAAGCATTACCTCCAAGAGCACTTTCCTACCATACGGATCAGCGCCGAAGCGGACACGGTGCAATCCGCCCTCGCGGCAATTCAACAGCATGATTTCGAACTGCTCTTCCTTGACATCCAACTGCCGGATGGCAACGGCTTTGACCTGCTGAAGCAACTGCCCAACTTCACCTTCGATGTCATTTTCATCACCGCCCATACCCACTATGCCCTTCCCGCCATCAAAGCACACGCCTTAGATTATCTCGTCAAACCGCTGGACCGGGCGCCTTTCCGAGCAGCAGTAGAAACGTTTTTGCAAAAAAAGGCCAAAGCACCAAACTTACAGACCCTCCTGAACAGCTTCCTCCAACAAACACAGGAAACACAAATCACCCTCCCCACGCTCACCGGCTTTAAGGTAGTCAATACCAATGAAATCATTCGGCTCGAATCCAATGGCAATTACACCCTCGTTCATTGCATGGATGGCAGCAGCACCCTGGTTTCTAAGCCCCTCAAAGTTTACGAGAAGGCATTACCAATAGCGAGTTTTTGTCGAATCCACCATTCGCATATTGTCAATATTTACTGCATTAAGGAATACATCAGAGGCCGTGGCGGGCAGGTTATTCTCCAAGATGGCAGCACGCTGAGTGTTTCTGAGAACAAAAGAAAGGTTTTATTGAAGTACTGGCAAAAAGAATAGCCCCGACCTTCGCCACAGTTATCACACCATTCTGCATCAGTATACATTGACTCCACGTACTTATGCACTCTTGATTGTCCCTGCTTCCATTCTCCACTAATTTGCGAGCACAATACGAAAACGGCTAAAGTTCAAAGCCGATTCATTTCCTAACTCCTAAATCTAATTTTCATGAGAGATTTTAAATCACTATTCGCTATTTTGCTCCCTTGTTTATTCCTTTTCTTAACGGCTTGTGATAAAGAAAGCCTAGAGACCCCAGAGGAAGCCACCCCTCAAGAGGCCTTCCAAGCCCGTGTCGAGCCAGGGGAAATGATTTGGTCTTACTCCCGGGATACCCCCTCGACAGCCTGCGGCGACCCCGACTTCTCCGTCTGCTACACCGATTTTGACCCCGCCATCCATGGGGACAATCAGAGCTGTGGCATATTCACTATCGATACTGGTGGTAATCTGACCTTTAATTTCGATCGCTACAGTTTAGAGGAAAGTATCCTGGACGACCTTTACACGACCCAGAATTTTGGTGTTCAGAAACCCATCGAGTTTACAATCGAAGAAATTGCGCCTTATTATACCGCAGCAGGCTTACCCGTACCCCAAGCATCGGTTATCCTACGGCCTGGCGACTATCCGGTCTACTTTGAAGGGGAGATCCCTAAAGGTCCTGACTATCCGAATCCAGTGAGAGGCCGGGTGGTGATCAGTCCTGACGGCAGTGATGTCTTTTACCGCATTTGGACCACAGAATAGCCCAAAAATCCGCTCTTCTCCCGGTCATCCAGGGCGCTTTAACTAAAATTCCTATCGATGGCCCTGAAGTAACACCAACGATAGGAAAAATGAAAGTTAAAAAGTTAAGTACAAGATACGGGATTTTTGGGAGAGATATTGGAAAAACGCCGTGTCTTCTTTACGGAAGACACGGCGTTTGTTAATAAGTTTACATTCTACTGACTTCCCCCCCATCCTCGGTGTCGAGTGGCTTTTACTCTTCTCATTTTACTGTATTCTTTAATTGCAGCAATATTGACTCGTCGACCCTCTCTCCGAAGATATTCATTCTTCATTGTTAGATTACCACTAATCCCAACTCCTCTTGATCCTGTCTCTCCTATTTTCACATGAAATATTCCGGGACCTCCATCGTATAGGACAGTTGTAGCCGTAAGGGCAATTTTTTGTTTTACTGAAAATGACTTCTGGGTCTTCCCTGATGAAGTTGTTGTCTCAGTAGTATTTGTTTCCGATTTCCAAGTCCGACCTCCTGTGCTTCCTTTGATAGGACCTTTTCCAGCCTCAATGGAAGGGTATTCGTAGGTATCGGTAACCGTTGAATTTGTGGTTTTCTCCGAATTATTCGAAACCTCCCCTTCTTGGAAGGTGACAGTAAGTTGTTCATCTTTAAAACTACCGCTAGCACTTATCACCGAACCTTCATTTGAAGTAATGGAGACGGATACAGTAGCTGTGGACAAATCATATGTCTTCAATTCCTCAGAATATTGAAAGCTAATTGATACATCAGCAGTAACAAGCTGTTCTCCATTCCTGCTTGCTGTAACTTCGGTTTTTATAACAAACGGGTCGTGATTTTCGGGCGAACGCCCGTCTGGGTCAATGAACCGCACCGGATTCCCCAACACATAATTATAATCACTCCAAGCCGGAAACTCCATCGCCAACGGATCAAGACTCAAAAACCGCCCAATATCGGCATCATAAAAACGGGCGCCTCGGTAATCCAGCCCCGTCTCCACATCGCGCTCGTGCTGGGTCGTCAGGTAGCGCTCGGGGGCGCCGTTGACGAACTCTCGGAGGGTCTTGCCGTAGGGGTAATAGTCACCGGCGTATTGCAGGGTGTAGACCACCGAGCTGCCACTATGGGCGCAGACGTTCGTGGTGTAGACCACTCGGGTGTTGCCGAGGTGATCATCGACATAGAAGGAGAGATCGGGGGCGTTGGTAGTGGAGGAACGGCTGGCGGAGGAGGTGCCCTCGGCCCGGCTTCTGGTACTCCCGCCGCCACCGCCGCCTAGATCACCGGGGTCGGGCAAGACATCTAAGGTGTGGTGCTTGATCTTGGCCACACGGCTGGAGCCGTAGACCATCCACTCCAGCTCGCCGCTGAGGTAGTCATAAACGCCCAGCTCGCGGCCGGAGGCATCACGGAGGTAAAAGACCTTCTGGATGACCGGAGGTAAGTTGCCCGGAGACTCCCGCTTGAAAATCCGCTGATCATTCGCATCGTAGAGATAACCGATCGTACGGCTATAGGCGCCTTTGATTACCTCCCAGGGTAAGTTGGCCCGCCCGTACTTCGTCAATCCGATGTCCAGCTTAGTGTCCGTTACAACATTACCATTGGCATCATACGTAATATCGCGATCTGGTGTTTGAGGAGCCCCACCGACACCTAGATTCTTCACCTTGTACAAGCGATTGTTGCCCGGTTGGTAGGCATAGGTATAGCGATCTAGATGCAGGTTGGAGGAAGCATCACGCCCCCATCGGAAAAGCTGTCTAAAATTCCCTATTTTATCATAAGAGTAAATGACGCCACCAAAGTCGCCAGGGGCATTATCGTAGCCCTGCGCACTGATCAAGCGATTCTGCCCATCGTACTTATAATTATAAGCAAAAGTCCCCGTGAAATTTCCTGGATCATTAACCGCATTGTTGAGCTTGTAGACCCCTCGATTGGTGTTGATGTTGCCATTGTAGTTGCTCGATTGGTTGATAAGATGATCGGCAAAGTGATTATTGTCGTAATAGAGATACTGATCATACAAATGACTGTACATATTCGTCAGGCGGAAGCGATCATCGTATAGATACAACATATTATCGACCATAACATCCTTACAAGTGGGGCCCTCACTATCAAAATAGCGCTTAAACTTCAGCTGATCGGTCAGTGCCCAATAGTGGAAATCGGCTATTTTATATGCCTGATTATCGATGCCATTGTTGACGTAAACTTCCGAGAGTTGACTCTTGCGATTGTAGTTGTAGGCAAACCTGTAATCGTGCGATCCATTGGCGTTGAGGTCGACATACTGCTGTCGATTATTCCCCAAAAAGTCATACAATGGATAATCAATTTTCACCGAATGACCCGGACTACTAGCGGTGATGCCCAGATAGTTGAACTGGCTCATTTCCCATTTCATAAATCCATCTTCATCGTAGGAAAAGCTCCGCATCTCGACAGGCTTACCCAACAGATCATAACTGATCGCCAGGGTCAACCTACCTTCAGAGTAGGTTACATCCCCCAGAAGGTGCGAACTGGCATTGGGCTCAAATAAAGCGACCAAAGCAGGATCATCGGGGGTTCCATCATTATAGGTATCGTGGTAAAACCAGCGCTTCTCCAAACGGGTTTGGGTGCTGCTAAAGAGACTTTTGTAGAGCGTCATATCTCTATTGTTCACCCAATGCGCCCCATCGGTAGAAAAGACGACAATCCCGTTGCCCGAAAAGGTCCTCGCCTGTCGGGTGGTCCGACCGTGTGCATCGTATTCATACAAGCGAATGGCATTGTTGGCATCCCGCTCGCCGATCAATAATCCCGATTGATCATAACCGTAGTCCGTTTCTCCATCATCAACCGTTGACCGGTAAAACAGTTGGCCTAAATAGTTGTAATCATACTCCGAAACTTGTCCATTTGGATTGTACGTTTCAACTAGGTTGCCTTGCGCATTGTACAGGAAAGTGGTAGCCGATAGGCCATAGTTGCTGATCGAAGCCACCTTCTGGCCAATGGCATTACTGTATTCAACGATGGGTTTTCCATCCTCATCCGTTATCGTTGTTTTGAAAAATACCGAGCCAGCTGGGACGAACGCCGTTTGTTGTGCAGTCGCTAGGTCCGCTTGCAATACAGTGGCCGATACCAAACAGTAATCATTGGTTACGATATGCGTGCCGTTAATATCCTCTCCGTTCTTACTGCTTTTTAGCATTCTTCCTGAATGCCTATCCTCGTAGAGGAACTGACTGTGTACCGTTGGATCAAAATTGACCGGCAGGTCGACGATGGGCTGCCCCGTAGTGCTCGCAATAGGTTTGAATTGGACACTGGGCCGATCCCAGTTATCGTAGAGGGTATTGCTCAAATGTTCATTGCCATCTCTTAAAACGGCGATCTCGCGCCCCAGCGGATCAACAAAAGTCCGCTCCTGCCAGGAGCTGTCTGCGGTAACCCAGTTGGTGGTATTGACAAAATTCTGATTGGCGCGGGCAGAGAAGCCTTGAATTTGGTTATCCCAAAAACTGTACTCCACCTTCTGTAGCTGATCCCCATTGCGGAAGCTCTCCGTCAAACGGCCAAAATTATCGTAGGTGTACCTCAACTCCGTTCCATTGGGATCATCGACCTTCCAAACTGCATTATGAGGCCAATAGTCGTACTTCGTAATTAGGCGGTCTGAGCGGCCCCAGCCCACCGTTACAGAATCAGGAAGAGCAGGATTGTTGTTCAAAACTACCCGTATCAATGCTTCGTACCCATCTATGCAGTCCTTATACTGTATGATATGCAGGTCACCATAATGGTATCGAGTAAGCAAATCCCGCTCGTTGCGCTCTAGTGCAATTTGTCCAAATTCATTGCGTTCTTCAATGGTTTGTACGACTAGGGTATTTACTGGATAATCGGGGGTAAAGGCTTGCCCCGTGGGGTCGAAAGTGAGTACGCCATTCCCCGAGGCGACCTGCTGCAATACTTTGTGGAGCATAATTTTACCCATCAATGTATTGTTGGCGTAGGCCGCGATGTCTGGGTCATCATAAGGATTGGTATTGGCAGCGATGGCATTGTCATAATCATCCCAATAATCGCCAGGGTCTGTTCCTGTACTTCTTGAACAGGGGCAGTAAAGATAAGGGATGGTAGGATGTGGACAGTAAATACTCAGATCGGGTACGGGGGTATCGCCTTTGACGATGATGCAGGGGTCTTCATTGGGGATGTTGTTTCCGCCGCCGCCGGTACCGCCGGTGAGGATGTCTCCACCATCACAGGGCCAAGTCACCCCATTATCAACCGTTTCGATGGTGACGGGCGCGCGGTTGTTTTCCCAATCGTCGTGGTACTCGTAGAAAGTAGAAGCAACGTGCGTCCCTCCACTACCGCCCCGTTGGGAGACTCGCTTCTGGAAGGGCAGCCCTCTGACCTTTTTGAATTCAAAAATATCGTGGAGTATCTTGAAATTAGGATTCACCCTGTAGTTATTCGATACATCCTGGTAGGTACTCACATTCGCCAGATCGTAAAAATAAAAGTACTCTTCCTCCGTAAACGCATTGGGTAATTGAGGAGAATACGACTTGCGGCGATACAATTGCCAGGAAGGCTCCCATTGTAGCAAATATTCTCCCTGGTCGACCAAAGCCCCTAGCGCTCCATATCCCCCGGAGCTGGAACGCCCTCGATAATTGGCATCGAAATACTCGTATTCTGTAATCGTATGGATATGATTATTTAGGGAATCACTACCCGGGCAGGTGTTGTCAAATACCTTACTTTCTTCTCGTGTCTTTTTAATAAAATAGCTATTGAGGTAGGTCGCCCGACTCCCCTCCAGGTGGCTCACCTCCCTAAAGTCAAAAGAATTCGCCGCTTTGTAGCCGGAGGTAATCGAATTGATGTCTGGAGAGCGTCCTCCTATATCTATACTATAATTCGTACTAGTAGAGGTACCCCAGGTATCTACAAGACCATAGTAAGTCTGCAAGTTGGTGGAGTTGAAATAGTCCTGAGGAGCGATGGTAGGTTTTCCCCAAAAAGTATAATATTCTTCATAATCATAATTAGGGAAGGTAAAGCGATTGGTAGGGCTTTCAAAGGCCAGCACAATCTCATAATCGGTCGTCTGTTCTTGCTCCAACAGGCCTGCGGCATCATACTGCTCCTGCTTGTACAGCTTCCCCCAAAGCAAAGAAGCGTCCTCATTCGTGTAGTGATAAATCTTGGTTCTCAATCGAGCACCATTGTTATCCGGCCCCAGCACCTCCGAAGTACCAAAGCCACCTTTCACACTCGAAGTCGGATCATAAGCGTAGTTTTCAGGAAGCGGAATATCATCCGAATAAGCCTCAAAATCACTGAAGGTGTAGTCCCACTCTTTCCAGCTAGTGCGATCCCTAATTTTCATCTTGTCTACCACCATGTAGGTCTGGTAAGAATAAGGCAGCACCTTTCCGACGGTCGATCCACAACCTCCTCCCGAGGGACCGTTCAACTCAGCAGGCCGAGGCCTGTAGTTGTAGCCAATCAAAGTATAAGAGGTTGATCCCGCAGTGCTGACCCCTCCCCCAGTTTCTGGATCGCCGAGCGAGGCATAGTCCAGCTCTATCTCCCGACCAATTTCGTCGGTAATTTTTTCCAGCAAAACAAAATTGGAATTGTACCGCGTGTAACTTAACGGTGCATAAGGGTCTAATGGCGTTGAAGGAGTGTTGTTCCATTGCCCGAGTGGTGCATACTCCAAATGAGTCGTTGGCGCATCATCCAAAGAAGAGAGGGTCCCATCGATAGGCATTCGTCTGATCTTTTTTAACACCACCACATTGCGCTGATCTTTATAGTAAGAATCCAGCTGGCTCATCCCGTCCGGCGACTCTGTGCTGACATAGCGATCGACGACCTCAAAATCGTATTCAAAGTGAAGCACACTTTGCTCGTGCCATACCCCCTCCTCCAATACCTCAGGGATGCTGGCACCACCGGCAAAGACCAGCTTGGTGACAGACTTGAGCATATAAGGATTCTTAGCAATCCGAGTAATCTTGGCATTACTCAGAAAGAGATAAGGGACATTATACAATGGATCGTCTGGAGCAATGTGATGACTCAGGGTTGGAATATTGGAATAGTCAGGATTGACAACTTGATCATTCCACCAAAAGTTTCTCGCCGTATTACTCCCACAACCATTGGCTAAAAAATTAATATCTGGATCAATGACCCCATAAAAGTCATTAGCTAGATACCAGGGCGCACCAACACCAAAATTGGAAGGAACAGGATCACCAGAATACAAGGCTTTTTGAGCATTATAATCCGTAGCAGGATTATTCTCCGTAAAATAGGCATTCGTTACATAGGGTACAGCAGGATAAATGGGGCCGCCACTACCACAGGAAATCATATCTATTCTGTCGGTGCTGTGGTCCAAATCTGCATTAGCAGGGCCTACTTGAATGTTGAAACCCTCGAAATGAGCGGGGTTATTCGGCATCACAAAAGTATGCTCAATCTGAGTCAGGCCCGCATTGGAAGCATCACCACTCACCCATTTTACCGATTGATTAAAGGAGGAGGCCACTGATTGAGAGGTGGTCCGCTCATAGCAATTGGCATCAATAAAGCCTGGAAAAGTTAGGCCGACATCTTTTTGGTCCCCTGTAGCCAGGTTAATATCAAAAAGGCAAGTAGGGTGAAACCCCTGAGGTTCCGTATTTTTGATTTCTAGCTCTACCTTATACGTATCTCCACTCGGCATATCTCCGTCCTCCACTTTCCCGACACGAGGAGATTCCAGATAGCTGTGTTTGAAGGGAAGACCGTGAATATCAAACTGATTATCTGTTCTGTAGTAAAAATCGCTTTCCCCAATCTTAGCCTTGTAAGGGTTAAGGGGGTTGATGAGGTGATTGTTAATGTTCGTACCAAAATCCGGAGATTTCATATGCCGGTATTGATACCAAAGATTAAAGTCTTGTCCTTGCCACTCCTTAATGACCTTAGAAGAATACATTGCATCCACACTAGTCACATCAGGATCGGCGGGATTCAATAGATTGACGGAGCCTGCGGTGGGGATGTTGTCATAGTCAAAGACCAACCGTTCCAAATTACTTGCTCTGATCTCTTTGATAATAATATCCTTGCAAATGGTGCGAAGAGGAACAGCATCATATTGTCCGATAGAGAAGTAGTAATTAATGGCATCCAGGACCTTCGGCTGCGCAAATTCTTTGTAGTAGTCAAAACAACCAAAGGTCTCGTATTGGAATCGAATGGTACCCGTCAAGCTGCGGTTGTGAATGCGCGTACAGTACCAGTTGATGAAAGTAGAACGAGGCAACATCACATTGGCCTGGGCATCTAAATCTCTGGAGCAATCATCCTGAATTCGTTGATTAGAACTGTTGACATGAGAGACCATCGCCGCCGTCATTAGATAGCGTGTACCGTCGTCCAGAATAATTTCCCATTCTTCTCCTCCTCTAAAATGAGCCTCTACATAGCGGTCAAAAGTATGGAGGGTAAAAATGTAGGTCCCATTGCTATCGTAACGCTTGTAGACCATGCGGCCGCTAACCACCCCGGGGATGTTAAGCATGGGCGCAAACCAATGAAGATCTCCTTCTTCTTTGGCCTCCTCACAATTCACTCCGTTGTTAAAAGTCGGCGTACAGATTCCTCCTGACCCGCAGTTCTGCTTCATCGTATAGATTTGCTGAATGCTGTACTTGTTGTAAGTCTCGGTACTGATACTAATCATCGGCAAATCCACCGTCCAACCTTCGCCGTAGGGCACACCGGAGGTGTGCGGTAGATTATTGCCACTCGCAAAGGTCGAACTGTAGCTTAGATTTGCCGTATAGCTCAGTCCCGAAGGATGGGTGACGGTACCCAGATGATAGGAGGTATTGTAGGTCCCCGTAAAAAGACTGACATCGCCGGAGAAGCCACCAGCGGTAACAGCCGTTGGCTTGACCTCCGAAGGACTCGGCTGGCCGTCGCCCCGCCCGCCGATCAACTGGGCCTCCGCCAGTTGGCTGCACAGCAATAATACTCCTAGCACTCCGAGCCGACAGCATAAGCGGAGCCCCAAGGGCGATAGAACGGTAGTGGCTGACCTAATAAAAGGCCAGTCATACGAAAAACTGGTTTTCATAATAAAACTTATTTTATGTTGTGAAAAATCAATTGTAGTCGGGTCGGCCGGAGGGCCGTAGAAATGTAATACCGTTGTTTGATTAGCCTTATAAAAAGAGTTAGGGGGAGATATTTATCCGTGTCCTCTGCAAGAGACACGGCGATCCCCCCTTACACTCTTACATCCACTGACCAACAAAAAGGGTAACCAGCAAGCCTACTATTTTTCAGAAGAAATGTAGGGATAGCGAATGTCTCGCAAAAAAAGGCCCTCGGGCGGGACGCTCCAGTTTTTTTGGAGGCGCTCTTGACGGTCGAGGGCCTGGCGGACGTCGTCGAGGGAGACCTTATCGAGGCCGACGTTGAGGCACATGCCAACGATGAGGCGAATCATACCGCGCAGAAAACGGTTGGCGGTAATATTAAAAGACCAGCCGCCTTTGTTGTCGAAGGACCACTTGGCCTGGCTCAGCTCGCAGTTCATCGTCTTGACATCGGAATTGGATTTACAGAAGGGATAAAAGGCCCTGTAGTTCAGCAAGAGCTGGGCCGCCGCTTGCACCTTTTGGGGATCGGGCTTTTGGCGGTAGGGATAGTGGAAAGAGCGGTCGGCCAGGAAGGGCGATTTTTCGAAATGCAGATCATATTGGTAGCTTCTTTGGAAAGCATCGTAACGGGCGTGGGCCTCGTCGGCCACGGGGAGAAGGCGATGGAGGACGATGTCCTGAGGCAGCATCTTATTGAGGCGATGGAGGAAATTGGGCGGCAGAGTTGATTCGGGTAGGTCAAAATGCATGAAATAGTGCAGGGCGTGTACCCCCGTATCGGTACGGCCGCAGCCCACGATGGATGTCTCCTGCTGTAAAATCAGCGAGAGCTGCGTTTCGATGGCCTCCTGTACGGAGGGGCTATTGGGCTGCCGCTGCCAGCCGCAGTAGTGGGTACCACGATACGAAAGTTCTGCAAAATAGCGCATGGCGTAAAGATAGGCTATTTCTGCCTCACCCCCTACTTTTTGCAACTCACCCAGTTTATTCAACGGTTCAAGCCCAAGCATTTTCCATACTTATTATTATGAGCCATCTTGCAAGCGTTAATAAGCAATAATCTATAATGAGACCAATTCTTTTCCCACTGCTGCTCCTCATCGGCCTGCAAGCTGAAGCCCAGTCCCCCCTTGATGGCTACATCCGTCAGGCTATGGAGAGCAACATCGCCCTGAAACAGCAAAACCTGTCCTACCAAAAAAGCCTGGCCGCTTTAGAAGAGGCGCGGGCCCTATTTTTTCCCAAGGTATCCATCGAAGCTCGCTACAGCCGGGCCAGCGGCGGCCGTACCATCGACATTCCAGTAGGCGACCTCCTCAATCCCGTCTACGACAATCTCAACCGAATTAACGAAATCACTTCGCCCGGTGCAGCCGCCTATCCACAAATCGATAATTCCCGCACCTACTTCCTGCGCTCCTCAGAACACGAGACGGCCCTGCGCCTCGCTTTTCCCATTTTCAACAGTGCCATCCTCAACAACCATCGCATTCAGCAGGACCTGAGCGCAGCGGAGCAGTTGTCGGTAGAGGTCTACAAAAGAGAATTGGTCAAAGAGGTCAAGTCGGCTTACTACAACTACGGAAAGGCGGTACAAGCCGTTTTGTTGTTTGAAAACACCCTACTCTTGGTGAACGAAAATCTGCGGACTACCGAGAGCCTACACAAATACGACAAGGTGACGGTCGATGTGGTCTATGCCGCTGAAGTGGAAGTCAAGCGCGTCGAACAGCAGCTGGCGGAGGCCCAGCGGGATGCCGCTAATGCCCATGCCTACTTCAACTTCTTGCTCAACCGCTCCTTCGAAGAGCCAGTGACCCTCGAAGCAAGCGAAACGCTGATGAAGCAGGTCCCCCTAGCCAGTGTCAACGAAGTCATCCCGCAGGCGCAGCACCGCCGCGAGGAACTGCGTCAGCTTGATCGCTATCTCTCCGCCTCCGCCAGCTCGGTGCGCCTCAGCAAGGGCGAAAACCTGCCGCAGCTCAACCTCGTCGCCGACTACGGCTTTCAAGGTACCGGCTACAGCTTCACCAGCGAAGATGACTACATGATCGGATCGGTGGTCATGAGCTGGCCGCTGTTCAATAAGCCCACCAGCGCCAAGGTGCAGCAAGCCCGTATTGAGCGGCAAATATTGAGTGAACGTAAGACCGAAACTTCACGAATGATTGGCCTGCAAATCATCAATGCGTATCACGACCTGCAAGCGGCCTCTAAGTCCATCGAGCTGAGCCAGAAAGAAGTCACCAGCGCCAATAAAGCTTATCGATTAGTGGAGAAAAAATTCCGCCAGGGCCAGGCCAACCTCGTCGAGCTGACCAATGCCCGGACTCAAAAGACTAACGCGGAGTTCGGCCTCATCATCAACCAATACGATTACCTAGCGAAAGCGGCCACTTATGAACGAGCGGCTGGAAGCTACAACCTTTAATAACTGCTCCTCAAAATAAACGACATGAAAAAGATTCTTCTCCTTCTCATCCCCCTACTCGGTGCCGCCCTGCTGGTGACGGCTTATAACCTCAATAAAACGGCTACCGAAAGCGAAAAGGTCCGCAATCTACGGCAAGTCGAAACCCAGTTGGCGGAAGCCATTGAGTACCAGCCTTCGGTTTTTGCCAGCGGTAAGCTGGCCGCTCGCGAAGAGATTCGCCTGAGCTTTAAGACGGGCGGTATCATCCGTCGCCTTTACGTTCGCGAAGGGCAGAAGGTGAAGAAAGGGCAGCTGCTGGCCGAGCTGAAGCTGGATGAAATCAATGCGCAGGTGCAGCAGGCGGAGCTGGGCAACAAGCAGGCGGAGATTGCTATTCGCAATGCGGAACTGGCGCTGCAGAAGGCCGAGCGAGATTACGAAAATACCCAAGGGTTATACCAAGACAGCGTCGCTACTTTCGAGCAACTGGACAATGCCCGCATTCAGCTGGATAATGCTCGCAATCAACTCGAAGCCGCCCAAACAGGACTGGATTTTAATAAAAAGAATACAGCGATTGCCGACTTCAACCTGACCTACTCTAAGATCACCGCGCCGGCTGCTGGCACCGTACTCCGCAAGATGGCAGAGGCCAATGAGCTGGTCGGCCCGGGGAGTCCGATTTTCCTCTTGGGCACCAAAAACCAAGAGCTGGTTATTCGCGTCAATATCACCGACAAAGACATCATCCACCTCCGAATGGGCGACAAAGCCGACATCGAATTTGACGCCTATCCCAATCACCAATTCAAAGGGGAGATTAGAGAGATGGCTAGTATCGCCGATGCCTATACCGGCACCTACGAAGTCGAAATCTCAGTCGATAGTGAAGGTAAAAAGCTGCTGCCCGGATTCATCGGCAAGGTCAACATCCACACCAGCGAGCAGGAGTCGCTGGTCCGCATTCCTATCGATGCACTGATCAGTGCCGACAAAAACAGAGGCGTAATTTTCACCGTCAAAGGAGACTCCGCCATCCGTACCTTGATCGACATTCATAAGCTCGAAAAGGGGTCCATCCTTCTCCGCAAGGGCCTACAGCCCGGCGAAGAGCTGGTGGTCAAAGGCGGGGGCTATCTACAGCAGGGTGACCTCGTCAGTCGCCAGAACAGCAGTAATCCTGCATTGTCTAATTCACAAAATGCCAACTGATGAATATTCCCAAATTAGCCATAGATAATTACCAGTTTACCATCACGGCCTTTGTCTTTTTGCTGGTGATGGGGCTGAGTTCCTATCTCAGTATGCCGCGCTCGGAAGATCCGATCATGGACATCCCCGGCGCGATGGTCATCGCCATTTATCCCGGCGCTACACCCAGCGATATTGAAAGTCAAGTGGTGGACCCCATCGAGGAGGTCATCAACGAGATGGAAGATTTGAAGCAGGTAGAAACGGACATCTCAGATGGCGTCGCTTTTTTTGACATCGACTATTATTTTGGTGTAGACAATGATGATCAATATGATGAATTACAGGCTAAGGTAAACAGCATCATGGATGAGCTGCCGCCGAATCTGTACAAGCTGGATGTAAAGAAAAAATCTACAGCTACCGTCCCTATTTTCCAGCTGGCCCTTGTTTCGGAGCAAGCGAGCTATCGGAAGATGAAGGAAGAGGCAGAGCGTGTCGAAAAACTGGTGGAGAAAGTTAGTGGCGTAAGAAAGGTAAAAATCGATGCCTATCCGGAGCAAGAAGTTCGAGTGGCACTCAATCCGGTGAAGATGAGTGAGATGAATATTTCGCTGGACGATATAGAGCGGTCTATCCAGAGCAGCAATGCCAATATTCCGGGCGGTGCGATCAAGATTTCCAATAAGCTATTCAACATCAAAACATCGGGGGCATATTCGAATTTAAATGAGATTCGCAACACCGTCGTCGGTGCTTTTCAGGGACGCATTATTTACCTAAAAAATATCGCTTCGGTCTATCTTGATTATGAGGATGACAAATACTTCGCTCGTTTCAATGGTCAGCGCAGCATCATGATGACTGTTCAACAAAAGGAGGGTATGAATATTTTTGATGTGGCTACACCGATCAAAGAAAAGCTGGCCCAGTTTCAACTTGCCGAAGGTATTGAATTGCAATACGTCTTCGACCAGTCGGAAGGAGTGGAAGAACGCATCAGCACCTTCACGGGCAACCTCAGCCAGGGGATACTGCTGGTGGGCCTCATTGTTCTGATCGTGCTGGGGTGGCGCTCTGCGAGTATCATCATGTTGTCTATTCCCTTTTCAATTCTCATTGGTCTTTGGGTAGTCAATTTCTTCGAGCTGGGTTTGCAACAGATGTCGATTACCGGGATGATCGTTGCGTTGGGTTTGTTGGTGGATAATTCTATTGCCATCATTGAAAATATCGAACGCTTTTTGGCGATGGGCTATTCCAAGCGAGAGGCCGCAATTAAAGGGACTTCGCAGTTGGTGGGTCCGATGTTCAGTGCTACGCTTACGACGGTACTGGCCTTTGTGCCGATCATCATGATGCCCGATACCACGGGGGAGTTCATTCGGGCCATGCCGATCAGTGTGATCTCCATTCTTACGGGCTCGCTGCTGATCGCCCTGACGCTTAATCCACTGGTAGCTGGCCGACTGCTGAAGGCCAGGAAGGCGGATGACCAACCCAACAATGCGGCTTTCGGCTTTCTCAACCGCCTAGTCGAAGGGCCCTACCGCCGTGCGATGAATTGGGTATTCCGCAATCGAGCCTTGAGCATCGGCTTTGCTGTGGCCAGCTTTGTCGGCGCACTGATATTGTTTCCGCTGGTAGGCGTCACCTTCTTCCCGAAGGCAGAAAAGCCGCAGTTCCGCATCACCGTCAATCTGCCCAATGGCAACAACCTCGATGCGACAGATGAAGTGATGCACTACGTAGAGGCGGAGTTAGAAGCCGAGCCCGCTGTCAAGTATTATTTTTCCAACATCGGCCACGGCAATCCAAGAATTTACTACAATACGTTTTCACAAAACTACTCCAATACTTTCGGGGAAATCTTCGTCGTCCTCAAATCCTACGAGCCGCAGGCTTTTGCGGACTTGCTTGAAAAGCTGCGAGGAAAATTTACCCGCTACCCTAATGCTCGCATCGATGTACGAGAATTTGTTCAAGGCCCGCCTTCTGAGGCCCCCATCGCCATCAAGATTTATGGGAATGATTTGGATAAACTAGAAAGCTACGCGCGACAGGTGGAGGACATCGCTCTCCGGCACCCCGGCGCTATCAATGTCAACAATCCGCTGAGCACTAAGAGTACGGATTTGTTTTTCAACATTAACCGCGACAAGGCCATGATGCTAGGCGTACCGATCCATGTGGTGGATAAGACAATTCGCAGTTATGTGAACGGCAGCCCGGTGGCGAAGTTCCGAGATACCGATTCGGAGGAATACAATATTGTGCTGCGCTATGATTTTGATAAGCAGTTTGAGTTGGAAGATTTCGATCAGCTGAGCGTGCAGTCGGTCAATCGGCGCTTTGTGCCGCTCCGGCAGCTGGCCAGCATGGAGCTGACGGAGGCCCCGACGCTGATCAGCCACTTGGATATGGACCGTACGGCGACGGTGCTGGCCGACGTGGCCAACGGCCTTACGCTGGATGAAGTCGTCGCTGATATGACGGCGGAGATGGACCAGCTGAACTGGGCCGAAGGCTATTCCTACGAATTCAAAGGTGACCTGGAAAAGCGGGAGGAGTCTTTTGGGGGGATGGGGGTCGCTTCGCTGATGGCCTTGATTCTGATCCTGGGGGTATTGATCATTCAGTTCAAGTCCTTTAGTCAGCCATTGATCATTTTTTCGGCGCTGCCCTTGGCCATCATTGGTTCCATTTTACTGCTGTTTCTGACGGGCGTATCGTTTTCCTTTACCGCGTTTATTGGGCTGGTCAGTTTGATTGGCATATCGATTAATAATTCGATAGTGCTGGTGGACTTTGCCAATAAGCTGCGCTTGGAGGGTAAGACGGTGCGGGAGGCGGCGCAGCGGGCGGGAGAAGTTCGCTTCATCCCGATCCTGCTTACTACGCTGACCACTATTCTTGGCTTATTGCCGCTGACTTTAGGCGGCGGTTCGATGTGGGCCCCTATGGGCTGGACCATCATCGGTGGCCTGCTGACTTCGACTTTCTTTGTGCTATTATTGGTGCCGGTTTTGTACCAGTTGTTTACACCGAAGGAGCGAGTGGTAGAAGCCTAATTTCTGCTGTAGCGGCTACGCTTAATAAAGGCAGCCGCTACAGCAAAACAGACCAATCACAACTTCACAAACCTCACCACAGCGTAAGCCTCCAAACCAACGAGCTTCAACTTAGCAGTATACACCCCGGGAGGAAATTGTCTAGTCTCTAAAGTAAAATCTCGAGTCCTCTCCACATCAAAAACACCCATCCTTTGCCCTACCGCAGAAATGATTTCAATAGATTCAAAATCCTCCGATCCGCTTTGGAGGGTCAGCTGATGACTCACTGGATTCGGAAAAGCGTGGAGCCCGCTATTTAGACGAATTTCTTTAGTCGACGACGTCATATCAAATTCAAAGTAATAAACAAAATTGCCCGTCCCTACCATCAAATCCTGTAAACCATCTCCGTTGACATCTATGGCCTCGGGAAAGCCAATCTGCGGCAGTGCCGTGAGTCCGAAGGGATTGAGGATTGGCGCAGTGAACATAGGATTTTCGCGATCCCCAATATTTTCGTAATAGGCCCAATCCCCATTGATCAAAGAAAGCAATAAATCCTGATCGCCATCCCCATCAGGGTCAATGAACACAGGTATACCAAAGGAGTCTTCCCCATCCGCATTGCTTATCAAACCGAAGGGGTCTTCGAGGGCGGTCCCGGAAAAGTTATTCGTTCCGCTGCTGTATAAGCTTTCGTAAAAAATGAAGGTATGAACGCCCGTTGTATCATGAATCCGAGTGCCCAAAATATCTTCATCCCCATCTCCGTCAAGGTCCGCCATGGCAAATACTTCAGCACTGCTTAAGGCAATCAATGGCAGATTAAAATCTGCGCCGAGATTTTCGTCCGAAAAGAAATACGCAAAATTAGCTGGTAAGGTATCAACAACATTTAGGTTATACAAAAACTCCGCAGGGAGGGCAGGGTTGTCACTAGAAATATTGAACAGGTGATCAAGGTCGCCATCCCCATCGAGGTCCGTAAAAACAGAAGAGGGATAAGAGACTCCTCCAAAGCCGATCAACTGTCCGTTGTCAAAAGTAAAAAAGCTCTGGGATAGGGAGGCATTAGAAAAATCTGGATTACCGGGGCTGCCTCCATTGGGAAGAAAATGATCGGAGTATTCACTATTAAAAACAATATCAAAAAGTCCATCGCCCGTTAAATCCACAAAATCTATATCGTTAATGGAAGGAAAAGGCACTAGTCCAAAGGGATTAATTTCTGGTGCCCTAAATTGTTGTGCATGCAGGTTTCCAATCATAAAAAGGACCAATAGGAAGATGAATAAACGCTTCATGTTTGTGGTATTTATTAAACAATAGGTTATGGTGCTAAGAAGAGAAGTCTTCTTAGCCGTCGTTTTAAAGATGCACCATCGGCATCTCTAAATATCGATCAACAGAGGAGGGGGCCTCCTCATTATTTTTTGTGGTAAAAGCAAAAAAATGATTGGGTAATAACAGAGAATACGGCCGTCCAATCGGCCATTGTATAGGATAGTATGGTAGTGGTGAAGGTTCAGTGCCTTCCTAAAGCAGTCTGTTTATGAAACTTGAAAATGAATTTATTATTTTATTTTTTATTGAGAAAAAATTGCCGTGTCCTACTAAGGGCTACTGTGTACACACAACGCAGTTCTATCAAAATACACTTTTTAAACCTTCGATTTAGCCTTATTCGTCAAGGCAGTATCTCTCACCAAAGGACAATGACAATATTATAAAAGCGGGATTTTTGTAATGAAAATCGCCGTGTCTCCTAGCCAGGAGACACGGCTCGGACTAAAAAAGAGCTGCTTTTTATACGAAAAGGAAATGTGTGTACACGATAGCTCGCAGAGAAAAAATCACCGTATCCTTTAGCCGGAAATGCCGCTCCGATAAAAAATAGAATGAAAAATTGCAACATCCCCTATCATTTTTCCTAATATTTCTGTAATTTGACAAATCTGGCGACAAATTCCTTACTCAACATAGGTG
>JBCDGZ010000114.1:0-26391 GCA_038750655.1 Bacteroidota bacterium
AATCGAATTGGAATGTAATATAATAACAAATTGTTTTAAAATCAAGTCGTATGAATACCAATATAAAAATTAAGCCCCCTATTACCAGAAGCAGCCTGAACTTTGAGCTGCCAGCTACCTTAGAATGTGCACAGCCAACCGAGCGAAGAGGCATAGAACGCGATGAAGTGCGGCTCATGATTTCTTATCAGCACAATAATGAACTCGTTCATACTCAATTTCGAGACCTTGCAGCGCATTTGCAGCGGGGGGATGTGCTGGTGGTCAATACCAGTGGAACGCTTAAGGCGGCGGTTGATGCTCGTCGGCCGAATGGGCAGCGGGTGATTGTACATTTTTCGACGCAGCTTTCGGAGGCCGCCTGGGCGGTGGAGGTTCGGGAGTTGGTGGGGCAGCGGGCGCAGCGTTTGCAGCTGGCGGCCGCCGGAGAGATGTTGGATTTTGGAGAGGGCAATCGCCTACAACTGGTGAAGCCTTACTATCCGACGGTGAGCCATCGGGAGCATTTGCAGTTGTGGGTGGCGCAGCCTTGGATGGAGGGGAGTGTGAAGGCATTTTTGAATCGTTATGGCCGGCCAATTCGCTACTATAATGCTAGTGATCCTTATCCGCAGGCCTGGTACCAGACTGTTTTTGCTACAGAGATGGGAAGTGCGGAGATGCCTTCGGCTGGTCGAGCGTTTACGCCGCAGTTGTTGACCCGGCTGGCCGACAAGGGGGTACAAGTCTTGCCACTTCTGCTGCATACAGGTGTGTCTAGCTTGGAGGAAGATGAGCAGCCTTATCCAGAGTACTACCGATTGCCGGAGGCTACAGCAGCGGCGCTGAATAAGGCTCGGCAAGAGAATCGCCGGATTATTGCGGTGGGAACGACGGTAGTGCGGACTTTAGAAACCCAGACGGAGGAGCAGGGGATTACCCGAGCGGGAGAGGGTTGGACGGATATATTCATCACTCCGGAGCGAGGGCTGCGCGCAGTATCTGGTCTAATTACTGGCTTCCACGAGCCTCGGGCGTCCCATCTGCTGATGTTGGAGGCTCTGGCGGAACGGGAGCATTTGCAACTGGCCTACGAGACGGCCTTGGCGGAGGGGTATCAGTGGCATGAGTTTGGAGACTTACACCTCATCTTGCCCTGATCCTGGAGCAATCTGTGACTTGTGAAATCTTCAATTGAAGAAAAAATAATTGCGACCCCTAGATGGCTGCTGCTGCTCAAAAGCTAGCAGCCATCAGCCTTATGAGAAAATGATTTAATCTGCTAGAGGCAGATATTTTGCTGTAGCCCTTGATCATGGCGTAGAAATTTAATAATTTTGTATAGGAAATTAACCCTTTCTATCACCTATCAATTCCTCCCTTACCACACAATCCACCTATAAGTGATGGCCTCCGGCCTATAGTCCCCCTGTTTAATTTGGTTAAACAGTAAACAGAAATCCTATGAACTTACTTTACAAAGTGAGCTGCCTCCTGGTGGCTATGCTGGTGGTAAATGGTAGCTACGCACAAGATTATTTCCTGGAGAAACTGAAAGACAATATCAATACCACCACCTACAACGAAATCTCGCCTTCCGTCAGCAAGGATGGTAATACCCTGTTTTTTACCAGGGTAGGGTATCCCGTTTTTGAAAAAACACTCTACGATGACGGCTACAATCTGGCCTCCATATTTACAGAACCCCAATACTACGAGCATCTAAGTACGCTGTTCAGCAGCATCGCTGGAGAGTCTGTTGCCGATCCAATTGCTTCTGGGTTTAATCAGGATATTTGGATGGCCCATTCTATCAATGGGGAGTTCGATGTCATCCAACATCCCTCGTATCCACTCAATAATGCATTGCCGAACAGTATTTGTGCTTTAACGCCAAGCGCCAATGAAGCCATTGTCATCAATCAATTTTCTGCGAAAGGAGGAATGCAAAAGGGCTTTTCCAGAGTACGGTACAAAGAGGATGGAAGTTGGTCATTTCCCGAAGCGGTTAATATCAACAACTACCACAACTCTGGCCCTGATGTAAATATGACGATGAGTAGCGATGGCAATGTACTGATTCTATCAATGGAGCGCGAGGACGCCTTCGGCCGCAGTGACCTCTACGTTTGCTTCCGTACGGGCGACAATCAATGGAGTACGCCAAAGAACCTTGGCCCCTATGTCAATACTGTTTACCGCGAAACGACGCCTTACCTCTCCGATGATATGCGGACCATCTACTACGCTTCGGATCGAGGCAATAATTCGGTTGGGGGCAGCGATATTTTTGTGCAAACGCGGACGGATGATAGTTGGGAAAAATGGACCATGCCGCGTCGCTTTCGTTTTCCCATCAACTCAAGAGCCAACGACAGTCATCCCTATTTCAATACTGCTACCGGCTACCTCTACTTTACCTCTAACCGCGAAGGGTCTAGCGATATTTACCGCATTCAAATCGAAGAACCCCAACCCAGCGGGCTGACCATACAAGGTATTGTCCTCAACGCCGAAACCATGCAGCCGGAGTCAGCTATGATCCTTTGCACCCCAGAACACAATCAGCGGCAGCAGTACATCTACCAATCCGACAATGGCAATTTCCGTCTGGTCGTCGAGCCAGATACTAAATACCAATTGGTGGCGGAGAAAGTAGGATTTAACAATGAAGCTAAAGCATTGTATTTCCCTAAGGACAACTTTGAAATAGGGAAAACAGTCGAATTAACCCTCTATCTCAATCCTGCTACTCAAGCGCTATCGACCGAAGAGCCGCTATTGGCCAGTCTAGATCAGCCCGTTCTTCCCCCTCCATCCAAGCCCGCTGCTGCTCCCGAGGCCAAGGTCAGAAAGTCTCGCCCACGAGCGGTCAACCTCAACGATGAGCAGGCCAACTTGGCCGTTGGCACCCAGCTAGAGTTAGAGCCGATCTACTTCAGCCGCTCACAAGCCACCGTACTGCACAAGTCCTATCCCGAGCTGGATCGCCTGGCACGCTTCCTCAAAAAACATCCCAAAGTACACATCCTCATTGCTGGTCATACGGACAATCAGGGAGAGGCTAGTGCGCTGCGGAAGTTGTCTAAAGATCGGGCCGAAGCTATTCGCGATTACCTGGTGGGTAAGATGAACATCAATGCGCATCGCATCAAAACGATTGGCTACGGTGCCAGCAAGGCCATCAATGATAATGGCTCGGAGCGCCTGCGCAAGCTGAATCGCCGAGTGGAGGTGGAGATCATTCACCTCGATAATTCATTGGGAGCGAACGCGAAGCCTTTAGACAAGAAGTAGACATTAGCGAAAATTTCGCTATTTTTCGCCTAATTTTTGCGGGTGAGTACCCCCTCAGGGGCTTCCTAAACACAGCTTTGGGGAGCCCCTGATGCAATTTCAGGAGAATCTTTGTATCTTGTGGTACTCACGGAATTAGTAGGTTAGAACACTGATGACCAAACACAGTATTCTATTGTATTAATTCCAAAACAATAATCCATGAACTACTGCAGATACTCCCCCCGTATTGCTGCACTCTTGATTGTGGCACTTTTAATCACCTCTCCTGGCTCGCAAGCCCAGCTGTACATCAATTTTAGTAATAATCTTCCCGACGATGGCGCCACCGGCCAAAGTGTCGATGTATACAGTGAGGATATGGATAATGACGGCGACTTGGATATTATTTTGGCCAACGAATACCAGCCCAATGTGCTACTCCTCAATTCTGGAGCGGGCTTTTATACCAAGGCATTAGATGGAACCATCCCTCCTGATGTTCACGATAGCGAAGATATTGCGGTCGCCGACTTCAATGGTGATGGGTGGAAGGACATCGTCTTTGTCAGCGAGGACGACTTTGAGCACGAATATTATCTGAATAATGGTAATATGATGTTTGAGTTTGCTCAGTTTTTACCCTTCACCATCTGTAATGCCGTAGCCTCCGGCGATATTGATAATGATACATACCCTGATATTTTCCTTGCTAATCGGGGGCAGAATTTGATTTTGGTTAATGATGGCTCGGGAGGCTTAGATAATGAGACGCCCTCTCGCTTACCGCTCTTTTTTGATCTCTCACATGACGTGAAATTGGTGGATGTTGAAAATGATGGGGACCTGGATGCTTTTTTGGCTAATGAACAGGTCAACCTGCTCTTTATCAATGATGGAGCTGGACATTTTACCGATCAATCTGCTTTTCGCCTGCCGCAGGGCCTGCCTATTGATACTCGGAAGGTGACATTTGGGGATGTGGATGGTGATGGGGACCTGGATGTCTTTTTATCAACGGTTAAGTTTCAAGTGGATAAAGACCCTCAGAATCGGCTGTTTTTGAACGATGGCGAAGGCTACTTCACGGATGTGACGGCGACCCATTTGCCTGCGGTTAAAGATCAAACGCTTGATGCTGTTTTTTTGGATATAGATGTAGATGGCGATTTGGATCTGGTTTTAGCCGGCGTTATTTTTCGACCTTTAAAGTTCTACCTCAATAATGGTTCCGGGGTATTTACTGATCAGACCGTCAGTGTGATGGGCTCTTATGATTTTTTCCGAGACAGCTTGGATGCTTTGGGTATCGCGGTCAATGATTTTAATGCAGATGGCTACAGCGATCTCTACATTTGTAATCGAGCGGGGAAAGACTTACTGTTGTTTCGCGATCCTGCGGCCATACTGACCAGTACTACCGAGCAAGTACTTCGTGATCCTGCTGTACTTTTATTTCCCAATCCCGTTGCGGAGCAGTTAACTGTTGAGCTGCCTCAGTGGGAGGGGGCTACCCCGCAGTTCAGCTTGCTGGACCAGACTGGGCGACTTCTTAGGCATTTCGAAGCGCAAAAATTTGCTGAGACTTACCAGTTAGACCTCGGACCAATCTCACTCCATTCCGGGTTGTACTTTTTACAGATTCAGTTAGAGACTACCCGAATTACCCGAAAGGTATTTATAGAATAACAGTAGTCTGCTGGTAGGTTCTAAAGAGCAATTGGAGCGGCCAGACAGGTATCTGGAATGGCAAAAGCATCGACCAGAAAGCCTGCTTCGACGCGAACATCTTTACACAATCTCTCTATCATCCTACGGATCGCCTTCGACTTTGATCCGCTGATGTATTCGTTCTCTAGGTACCAGCCCTTGTGGGTTTCGATGGTTGACAGGGCATAGAGGTTGCAGAGTTTTTTGAGCACCTTTTGGAGGCCCTCCTCCTCGCAAGCTGCTACTTTTTCCACAAATTTTTCCAATACCAACCGTTCAACGAAGGCTTTGCCTAATTCGAGGATATGGTTTTGTGAGCGGATGTAGGCATCGTAGGCGGAGATGTGTTTGCTGATCTGACTGCGCATGCGCTGACTTACCGTCACCAGCAGTCGTCGCTCCCGGTAGCGGAAGGCGTTGAGGTGAAACTCGGAGTCGAGGAGGTGGTCCGCCTCCGTGTTACGGATGGCAAAGGGGTTCATTTCGCTGACGGAGGTACTGAGCTGATTGGTGAGATAGCGCAGTACGGCTCGGAAGCCTTCGTTGTGAAACTCTTGCCGAAAGGCGGTGAGCATACCCTTGGCGACCAGTTGCATCAGGACGGTGTTGTCGCCTTCGAAGGTGGTGAAGATCTCGGTGTCAGCTTTGAGGGCGGCGAAGCGATTTTCGGCAAGATAGCCTTTGCCGCCGCATGCCTCGCGGCATTCTTGCAGGCATTCCGTCGTAAACCAGGTCGCATAGGCCTTGAGGCCTGCCGCCAACGATTCGATTTCGCGGATGTCAGCCTCACTGCGCTGCACGTAGCGTTGGCTGAGGTAGCTCAGCGCAAAGTCCAGCGCATAGGTCTTGGCCAGTAGAGGCATCAGCCGCTTTTGGTGGCTGGGGTAGTCTAGTAGCAGGGTCTCTGGCTCTTTGTCATTGGGCCCGAATTGTCGCCGCCGCAGCGCATAACGAATGGCGATGGTCAACCCCGACTTTGCGGCGCTCAACCCCGCCCTAGGCACACAGACTCGCCCACCAACTAGGGTGCCCAGCATGGTGAAGAAGCGGCGGGAAGGATTTTCAATCGGACTACTGTACACGCCGTGCTCATCGACATCACCATATCGATTGAGCAGATTTTGCCGAGGGATTCGCACCTGATTGAACCAGATTCGGCCATTATCGACACCGTTGAGGCCCATCTTGTAGCCATTATCTTTGACCTCAATACCTGGCAAGAGCTGGTGTTGTTCATCGCGTAGGGGGACAAGAAAGGCATGTACGCCGTGGCTCTGCTCGCCGACGATCAACTGCGCAAAAACGCTGGCCATGCGTCCATGCAGCGCATTACCGATGTATTCTTTGCCATCCTCTCGGGTGGGGGTATGGACGATGAATTCGTCGCTTTGGGGATCGTAGGTGGCGGTGGTGCGCAGGCCGCGGACATTGGAGCCGTGGCCGGTTTCGGTCATCGCGAAGCAGCCGGGTAATTCCAGCTTGCCGATGGCATCGAGGTATTGATCGTGGTGGTGCTGGGTGCCCAGCCACTGGACACTGCCGCCGAAGAGGCCGAACTGCACTCCGAATTTTACGGTTAGGCTGAGGTCGTGGTAGCCCAGCATTTCGAAGACAGCGGCGTAGGAGCCCATGTCATCTTGGCCGCCGTAGGCGCTGGGGTAGGAGAGGGCCCCGAGCCCTTGCTTGGCCAACAGGTGGCACCAGTGGAGTACGTGCTCGCGGTAGTCTTCTTTGACGGGTAGCTCTTGGTAGTGAAAGGCGGGGTCGCTCATCAGGGTGCGCAGGCGCTGCCGGATGTCGTGGTAGTCATCGTCCAGCAGGCGGCTCATCGCCTCTACATCAAAGGAGGGACGATTGATATTTTCTTCGTATTCCTTTTGCCTTTGGGCCGGTGAGAAGATGTTGCGATAGCCTTCGAGGCTGCTGATTTGCAGGGCCTGCTCCAACTCTTGTAAGGCCTCGTAGGTAGCGGGTGCCTGCCAATGCAGTCGATTTTGCGGGCTGGCGCTCTGGCGGGCCATCTCCATGCCCAGGTCAGCCAGCGACTGTCTGGAATCAGAGGGCAGCTCCTTGGCCGTCCTCCTGATCAAGCTGACCCAATGGCGAAAAAGCTGTTCTTCGGGAGGCTGAGCTGGATTACTCCAGGTGGCGAGTAATTTTTTGTCCGCAGCCGTCAGAAAAGGCAGCGCCTTGACCTTCTTCTGGATGAGCTGTACTTCGGAGGGACTGAGTACGCTATCTGCCCAACCGACATAAAATAAAGGGATTAGACTCATTACGCCGGGAGAATAATGCCCGGCCCGGGGCGGAGTAGTACTCATAGTTGACATTATTTGGTTAGTGAATCACAATTGATAATCAGTGATTACAAGCTGAGGTGTAAACAATCCTCAATTATAAAAGAATGGAATATGCCTTTCAGTTCATTGTAATTCAGGACAAAATAAAAAACCGGAAGCTTCGGGCAGGAACTTCCGGTTAAGGTGATTGTTTGTTCGTTTTCTCTGATGTATGTTAAGTTATAATCCCGAAAAATGAAGGTATTGGAGGTCGCACTGTACATCAAGTACAATGGACCAAATATATTATTGACCTACTGGTAATAGGAATTACAAGTTAGAAGTGTTGGATAGTGTGGTTGGAGTGGGGGATCTCTATTGAGATAAAGCGTTCATATGTGAGGGATCACAAATCGTATAGGAGAGAGTATTACAAATTAAATGCCAAACACATGGGATTTAACTGTAATATAAATAATTATTTTATTTGTATATGATCTTGTGCGAATGCGTGTTGGAAAGAAAACCGGTAGAAGTGATTATTATCACTACAAAGGATAGAAGATAGATAAATACGGAAATTGGGTGGCCTCTTATCGAATTACAACGCTTTGACTGTTGGGGTCTTCTTCAATAAAGACCTCACTGGTTTGCATCGAATAAGTGGCGGTTTCAGAATCTGCGACGATTTCTTCAGATTCAGGAGCCACCTCCGTAGGTGTGTTGTCATTGTGTTGTTCCAGAACTGTGGGTGGGGTTGGATAATAAAACAACGTAACCAATAATCCCAGAAAAACAGCAGTCAAGATATACTTTTTCATGTGAGCTGTGTTTTACTAAACTTAAATAATTAGAAATCGGTGTTGGGATTACAATTGCTTTTTTTAGAATTCGTAACTATTTAAGCTACAGTTACAACGCACGAAGAAAGGATTTTGATTAAAGTCATTTTTCTATTAACAGAAAATTAACCTGTATACATTTGTGTTTTGTTCAATTAGTGTCCGTTGATTGTAGAAAATTGTCACGTAAATTCACATTATGTCTTGAGTTTTATGAACTAAAAACTGTGCCAAAAATAAAAAAAGACCACCCTTAGGATGGTCTAAAACAGACTATGAGAGAACCGCTATGAGAGGAAAAATATAGCAGACGTGTAGAAATCTCAGATCGGAAACATTGAAAACGAAACTATTGGTATTAATCTTTTACCGAGACAAAAGCCTGCGGATTAACTGTCTTATTATCAATTATTTGTATAGGTGGCTTTACCTCTGGGATCGGATTTGGAGAATAGAGTAGTGCGATCAGTAAAGCCAAGAAAATGGCTGTAAGTACAAATTTTTGCATAGTGCTTCTTTTGAGGGTTTAGTGTTTGTAGCAGCAATTAAGATATTCTGTCACGAAATCGACAAAAAGGGTGATGCTATTGATTTCAAAGTTTATTAAAGGTATATCTGGGTTTAGTCTCTGCACCTGCTAATTAGTGTTGGCCTTTTCAATTATTTTTTAAAAAATATCTATCATTCTATCCGCTATTATTACCGCTTATCCAACTTATAGAGCTGGTATTTTTCGATCACGCTAATTAATTTTCTATCATATCGGGCATCCGTCGCATACCCCGCCTTCTTCAGCCCCTCTGCCCACTTCTTGTAATCCTTCTTGTGCTGCTTCAATTTTTTGTAGCGTCCATTGGTCAGCAATCTGCTGTGGGCGGTCCAGGAATCAGAAGGGCTGGCGTACTTGCGGAAAAAGTCCTTGTGGTGATCATCATAGGCATTGGTACAATGGCCCTTCGCACATTTTTTGCTAAAGCATTTGATCCCAAAAAAGTTATTGTTCTTCTTTGCTAGCATGCTCCTCCCGGCTCGGCTCTCGATCAGTGCCTGCGCCATCTTAATACTGGCAGGCACGCCATACTGGTGCATCTGCTTCACCGCTACATCAGCGTGCTCCTTAATAAAAGCCCGGGCCTGCTTCTCCCGCAAATCCTGGCTGCTGACCGGCGCGTAGGGGTTTTTCCGGCCACTGAGCGCCGTTGTCTGAACCATGCTGTTCTGCGAAATCTGATCATCATCCGCTACCTCGCCTAAAGGCGCCTTAAAGCTCAAATTAAAATGCATATCCTTCTTCAAGAGCACAAAACCTGCAAAGAGAATCAACCCAATCTTGAACCAGGGAATCCGCCGCAGCTGCACCGCCGTCGTCACCCGCTCCGAACAATAGTCCCAAAGCATCTGCAAAGAACGCTGGATATTCATAATCAAACGCTGAGCAATCAGCTCTAAGAGCGGGCTAAACTGCTCCCGAGCTTGTAATTCTTTTTGGGGGGCAGGAGACTGTACGGGCTCCTCCTCCGGCTTTTGCCAGACATTGCTCCGGGTGTCAATGACAAACATGGGAATATCATGCTTCTTGTTTTTCATCTCATTGGTATTTTTAGCAAATCATAGTATTGGAATAAAACACGCTTTAATGTCTATCGACGATGCAAATATAAACAAATTGTTTAAACAAACAAAATGTTTTAAATATTTTGCCACATTTTTTTGCATCTCTTCAATCAGGCCCGCCAACCGCTGTTCTAAGCAGTTTTTTGAATTCAGATAATTGAGCTATTTTCGCAGCAAAATTTGATACGAATGAAATTACTACAAGACAAAGTTGCATTGGTCACCGGCGGCTCCCGAGGGATTGGAGCAGCCATTGTTCGCCGTTTCGCCGAGCAGGGCGCCCATGTAGCCTTCACTTATCGCTCTTCGGAGGAGGAGGCCAAAAAGATTGAGGCAGAATTGATCGCTCTGGGCTCCAAGGCGAAGGCTTACCGCTCGGACGCGGCCTCCTATGAGGATTCGGAGGCGCTGGTCAAACAAGTGCTGGAAGAGTATGGTCAGGTGGATATTTTGGTGAATAATGCTGGTGTCACCCGTGATAATCTGATGCTTCGAATGTCGGAGGAACAGTGGGACACGGTGATTAACACCAACCTCAAATCGGTATTTAACCTCACTAAGCACCTGCTGCGTCCGATGCTCAAAAAACGTCAGGGCTCGATCATTAATATCAGCTCGGTCGTTGGGGAATTTGGTAATGCCGGGCAGGCCAATTACGCGGCTTCTAAGGCAGGAATTTTTGGTTTTACCAAGTCGATCGCCAAGGAGGTGGGCTCTCGCGGTATTCGTTGCAATTCGATTGCGCCCGGGTTCATTGCGACAGACATGACGGATGAGTTGGACGAAAAGACCCGCGAAGCTTTTCTGGCCAACATTCCATTGAAACGTTGGGGAGAGCCCAGTGAGGTGGCGGATGCCTGCGTTTTTCTGGGGTCTGATATGTCGCGCTACATCTCCGGGCAGACCCTCAGTGTCTGTGGTGCTTTGAATTGTTAATCGATGCTCTAAGGAGGAATCGTTAATTTTTTGTCTGATGAACTAAAAAACAGGAATACGGCGTTGTAATTTGTAAGCAACTATTAATCAGGATTCTATGATTTTAGCTGTGCCTAATGGACCAATTAATAAGCAAGTATTCCATGTTGCGGACAATAAACACCCTTTTTAGACTCACAGGTTACACCGTCATTTTTCTGCTATGGGGAAATCCTTTGGCAGCGCAATGGTCGATTGGCGTTGGTGGAGGTCTTAACGTCGCTTTCAATAACCTGATATTCGATCAAAGCTTAAGCGAAATCAAACAGCGCGGCAATCTGTCGGGGCTAGCCCTCTCTTTACCTATTGAATATCCATCAGGACGGATGTTCTCTTTTCAAAGTGGATTGATTTACATCCAAAAGGGGACTCGTTTTAATTATGAGGAAACCAGTTCTGGCCAATCTTTTAGCTCCAAATACATTATAGATTATCTGGAATTGCCCCTGGCGGGTAAGCTTGGGCTGGAAGTCAAGCCCTTTCGCCTCTACGTGCTCGGTGGTACCCACATCGGCTACGCCCTGAACATGAAATCCGTCCGCCTCTCGAACGATCCCGATCTGCCGTTCCGCGAAACCCGCCCCCTCGATTTTGAGCTGACGGGCATTAGCCGCTGGGACATTAGCCTGATGATTGGCGGCGGCTTCGAAGCCTATATCTCCGAAGGGCGCCGCCTCTTCGTGGAAATGCGCTTCAACGCCGGAATCAAGGATATTGATGAGGCCGATGATGTTGAGGTCTACAACGAAAGCCGTACCTTTACGATGGGCATGATGATTCCGCTGCCCTTCAAACGGCGCAACCTCCCGGCCGCCGGAGAACAACAATACTGAAGCGAGCCATGCATCAATTCAAGCAAATCGTCTTTTGGGTGCTGATGATTACTTACATCGCCTACCCCCTGTCTTTGATCCAAGGCTATGTCAATGTAGCCGAACAAGGCCAAGCTTTCCGGCTGCGCCCCCGCCCCGTTGATCCTTTCGATAATTTTCGCGGCAGCTACGTCACCCTGTCCTACGATAACTTCCTGGATTATCCATCCGCCGACCAGCAGTTTCACCTAGATAAAGTGATTTATCTACAACTCAACCAGGAGGCCGATGGCTTTGCTCAGTTTAGCACTCCCACCGCCGAGCCGCCCGGGCATTCCAGCTATTTCCGCACCCGCATTACCCAGCTCAGCGAAAATGGCCTGCGCTTCCAAATTCCCGACAACCTACAACGCTACTACTTGCCAGCCGACATGGCGCTCCTGGCCGAAAGGGCCTACCGCGAACTGGCCCGACGCAACGCTCCCCCTAACAGCATCTATATCGATATTCGGGTCAAGGACGGGCAAATTGTCATCGAAGAGCTTTTCCTCGAAGAATTGCCCATCAAAACCTACCTGCGCCAAAAGCTGGAGGAATTAGAAACTTCCGCCAACTAGGTATTGTACCAATATTGGGGCTTGTCCTGCTCGAAATACCGCTTCAGCCAGGCCAACACCCGCTGCCAGGCATTGTCAAAATAATCGAAGACATCTTCCCATTCTTCTCCCTCTTGCCAACCCAGATGGAAGAGTTCCACTTGCGTTTGCTTGTTTTCGGTCGCTTGTAGCTGAATGACTACCCAGGTGCGCTCCTTGCGAACTTCGGGAAATTCATTGGGGGCATTCCAGTCGAAAGACAGCATGCGACCGGGGACATAGCTGAGGATGACACAGCCTTCGGAGCCGCGCTGCCCTTCGGGCAAATCCTTGCGAAAATACATCTCGTAAGCGCCGCCGATGCGTAGATCGATTCGGCAGTCCTCAGCGAAAAAGCTGCGGATGCCTTCTTCAGTGGTCCAGCAGTCCCATACTGCTGCTGAGGGGGCATTCACCATGATTGAATGCTTAATGAGTTTGTCTGCGTTAGTAAAAATAGACATAGAAATAGGAGTGGTAATCTGTCGCAATATCCTACAGATTAGCGTTAGTAAATAGACAGAAAACCGGGCAGGTTGAATGAATACTAAGATAGGGGTCGTGGCCTACTCTTCAGTCCAGATCAATCAAGATTTCTCGCTATTTTTTTACAAATCCCCCAATTGAGGCCGCAGCAAAATTTCTTCGATTACCGTAGATGGCGAGGTATCGTAGGCTCCCCAAACTGCCTTAGCGATGTCCTCCGCTGGCATTAGGCGACTCTCCGGCAGGTCTACACCCGCCCAGGAGTTGGACCAGGTGGCGCCCGGCATCACTGAAGTGACCTTAATGCCTTTGTCCTGCAACTCTGCGCGCAGCACCTTAGAGAAGCCCAGCAGCGCAAACTTTGAAATGCTGTACGAGCCCCCTCCCGGATAAGCCATAATGCTGGCAATAGAGCAAAGGTTGAAGACATGTCCTTTTTGGAAGGGCAGCATGATTGGTAAAATGGCCCGGCTGAGGTAGTAGGCGCTGTAGAGGTTGGTTTCGATCTGTAATTCCAACACCCCCTGTTCTTCTTTGTGGATTTCTCCGGGCAGAAAAACACCAGCATTATTGACCAGGACCTCCACTTGCTTCCACTGCGTTTTGATAAAGTCCGCAAAGGCCAGGACCTCTGCTTTTTGGCGCATATCGCAAGCTTTGATGAGAATTTCGATGTCGGGATGGCGAGCTTGTAATTCAGCTTTATAGGCTTCTAAATCTTCCATTGTGCGTGAACATATGGCCAGATTGAATCCTTCTTTAGCAAAAGTATCGGTGATCGCACGACCAATTCCTTTGGTCGCGCCGGTGATGATTGCGTTCATAGTGAGACAGACTTTGGTTTTGCATCAAAATTAAACTATTTTTGGCACTAATTCGGAAAGCGGGCCTATTTCAGCCCTTCAACTAATATATGAATTTAAATTTTTTATACCATTTTGGTCGCTATCTCATCATGATGAGAACGGCTATTTCGAGGCCCGAAAAGTTCTCCATGTACTGGAAGGAAACCATGAGGCAGATGAACGATATTGGGGTGGGCTCGTTGGTCATCGTCGTGCTGATTGCCGTATTCATCGGAGCGGTAACGGCAGTGCAGTTTGCTTATCAACTGCAGGACAGCTTTGTCCCTCGTTATTATATAGGCTATATCGTTCGTGACAGTACCATCATCGAGTTGGCCCCAACGATCAGTTGTTTGGTTTTGGCGGGTAAAGTAGGGTCCAATATGGCGGCCGAAATTGGAGGAATGCGGCAAAAGGAGCACATCGACGCCATGGAAATCATGGGCGTTAACACGGCAGCCTATCTGATTATGCCCAAGGTCATTGCCGCTGTTTTTGTCATTCCACTGCTGGTTTGTGCAGCCAGTATCGTTAGCATCGTCGGTGGTTATGCCGCCAGCGTGCCAGCCGGGATGATCACAGATGCGGAATACATTCAAGGGGTGCGGTCTTTTTTCGAACCCTACTATGTCTTTATGATGTTTGTCAAGTCGATCGTTTTTGCGTATATTCTAACGACAGTCTCCTGCTACCAGGGCTATTTTGTCAAAGGCGGTAGTGTGGAATTGGGGCAAGCCAGTACCCAGGCAGTAGTATTTAGTAATATTCTGATTTTATTGGCGGACTATATTATCGCCTTGGTGCTGACGGTATAGCTTCTATGTTGAGGGCGTATAAATTTTAAGGATATGATTCGGGCAGAAAATTTAACGAAGTCGTTCGGTGATGTACAGGTACTCAAGGGTATTTCCATGTCTTTCGAAAAAGGAAAAACCAACCTGATTATCGGTAAGAGTGGGGCGGGAAAGACGGTTCTGCTCAAATTACTGGTCGGTTTGCTCGCGCCGACCAGCGGCAGCATCTGGTACGACGACATCGATTTTTGCAACCTCAATAAGCGCGAAGTCCGAGCCATCCGCATGGATGTTGGCATGCTCTTCCAGGGCTCCGCCCTCTTCGATTCCATGACCGTCGAAGAAAACATCCGCTTCCCCCTCGATATGTTTACTTCCATGACCAAGAAGGAAAAACTCGACCGGGTCAACTACTGCCTGGAACGCGTTAACCTCGAAGGCGTCAATAGCAAGTTTCCCTCCGAGACCAGTGGGGGGATGCAAAAGCGCGTGGGTATCGCCCGCGCCATTGTCCTCCAACCCAAATACCTCTTTTGCGACGAGCCCAACTCCGGCCTCGATCCTAAGACCTCTCTCCTCATCGACGAGCTGATCAAAGACATCACCTACGAAAACCAGATCACCACCGTCATCAACACCCACGATATGAACTCGGTGATGGAAATCGGTGATAATATCGCTCTGCTCCACCAAGGCTTACTGGCCTGGCAAGGCAACAAATCGGAGGTCTTGGAGAGCGATAATGAGACTTTACAGGATTTTATTTTTGCTTCGCCCTTCTTGCAGCGGCTGCGCAAGTCGGCCCTGCGGTAGCTGCCGTAGGCAGCGACTACCTAGCGGCAGTCAGGGTTGGGCGGCCTAGGGTCGGCCTGGACTGCCCTTGGCAGTTGGGGTCGACGGTGGACGGTTGACGGCCGAACGCGGTTAGGGCGATATGAAAAATTGCAGAGCAATCGCGCATCACTACGCACTCCTACATTCGCCGTCCACCGTCCACCGTTTTCTATGGTTATTCCACCAAAGCGCCAAAGGCGCCAACCGTCCTCCCCCCAAAACAAAAGGCCCATCCCAAAGGACAGGCGAACAAAAGGTCTCAAAAAAGAAAACTACTTAGTTTTTCGTATGCCTTTCTTGTAGTGAACAATTCGTGCGTCGGCTGCTTTCGGACGGATGACCTGCTCCAGGAAGTGCTCCGCCGCTTTGCGCTGCTTAAAATTGAAGACAATACAATAGGAGTAAGTCCCATCGTCCAGTTGATCGTAGAAAACTTTGCCGAATTGCTGAAGCACTTCGTGACTCCGTTTCAGGGGGCGATCAGAGCGGGTCAGTTCAATCAAATAGCCAGAGAAAGTAGCGGGTAGCGCCTTGTGATGCCGATAATAGTGTGCCGTTTTAGCCCCTTCGGCAGGAGTATACCGGGTGTAGGTACCCTCCGTTTTAGGTCGGGGTTTAATCAAAACGGCGACGGGCGCATCCTCATAGGACGTTTGTTGAGCTTGGATCATCATCGGCAGCAGCAAGAGCAGCAGGCCCGTCAGGATAGCAGAATAATGGGTTGGGGTGTTCATGGGTATTCAGAATCTGTTGTACTTAAAAATACGTCCGGAGTTCAGCCGGGTTGCACGAAATACATGATAAAATAAAAAATGTGTTGCGTGTGCGTGTGTGGACTGCTTTACGCAATGGGTTCTAAGTCTAAGTGAGTCAATTGAGTATCTTGAATGGGTCGATTGAGATAGGGGTGGCAAATGGCATTTTCGACTACTTCGCTGAGGGAGGCCGGAGGCCGTGAGGCAGACAATAAGCCGGACTCCGTCGGAATCAGGTCGGTGTCCAATGCCTCTGTAGGGATAGCGTAGGGAGGAAAATCAGTCGCCGGTTTAGTTAAAACAATACTTAGAAAAGAAACAACGGACAAGCCGATAGCATAGAGTAAAAAATGTTCCATGGGTTAAATTTATAGTGTTACCAATAGTGTTTTGTCAAAAGCGTAGCCTCCATTGTTGGTGGTCAACAATAGTAAAAATATATCCTACTTTAGTGATGGGTGTGCCTACTCAGTACAGCCTATACTGTTAGTAGTGCGTAGCCTTTTCTGTCGTGGTAATGTATAGTTTCAGGTCTGGCAATTATCTCCTTCGTAGTGAAGTTTTCCGGGGAAGAAAATAGAATTTAGAAATAACTTGTGAAAAGGGAAGTAGTTGAGTATTGTTTAACAAATGTAAATAATATATGATAAAATACAAAATATTTAATAAAATCATGTGACCGCAAAAAAACTATTGCCCCCTCTTTTTTGTTCACAACTAATGGGTTTAAAAGTACCCCTAAGCTCCCGTCAGCGGCTTGAAGTAAAGGTTGAACGGCAGCAAAAAGCGGAGGTATGGCCCTACAAATACCCTTCATAATCAATTCCAAATGTATTTATTAATTTAAAAATGTGACAATTATTAAATTTTTGCCCTACAGTAGACGCTTTTTCCTCAAAAATATTTTCTCACCCAGGGGAACCAACTAAACGATTTTTACCTTATCTTTGCGCATCCAATAGCCCAGGTGCTGAAATTGGTAGACAGGCATGGTTGAGGGCCATGTGTCCGTTAGGGCGTGCGGGTTCGAGTCCCGCTCTGGGCACTACTACTTTTTAATAAGCGATGTCTGATGGCATCGCTTATTTTTTTTGTCCTTTCTGAGTCGCCTCGATAGTAATCGTCCGAGCCGTGTCTCCCGGCGAGGGGACATGGCGATTTTCTCTTACAAAAATCTCACTTTTGTAATATTGCCAGCGTCTGCTCACGGTAGCTGATCAAAAGAGAAGCTGTCTTGACAAATCTATTGCTCTTAGTGTCTTCAAGTCCATACCTGTCAAAGAGGACAGGTACCATACGCGTACACCATAATAAACAGTAAATTTTTCCTATTTTTAAGGTATTACTCAGACGTAGGGCACTAATAATACCAGTAAGCAAACCGCTCAAGGATAACCTTCATTATGACAACCGACGATCAACTTTTACTACTCCGTCTAGAGGCTTACCAGCAAATGGAGGCCGCAATAGCGAAAAACGAGCTGCCGAAGGCCCTGGCCATCATGAAACGCCAGAAGGCCACCCGGCAGAAAGGAATTCTGTTGAGTGGAGAATACAGTGCTATTCAAGATCGTCGGATCAATGGGGAGATTGATGCTGAGGAGGAGCAGAAGTTTTTGAATCAACTCAGGTCACGCCTGTTGAATGTCATTGAGCTGTATCAACCCGAGGAGGTTTTTGACGCCAAAGCAGAGGCAATGGCGGCTACTGTGGAGCGACAAGGGAATGAAGGAGGGCTTACTTATGCCCGCAAGATTAATGGCGCGGAGGACCCCGTCCTGCACTGCCCGCAGGAGATACTGGGGAGGGAAACGCAGCTTGACGAAATGCTTGGCCGTTTGGAAGGCCCGGCGCGACGCAGTTTTCAGCTGCTTGGGCCAGGAGGAATCGGCAAGACAGACTTTTGCAAGGTTTTGCTCCAACGCTACTTGGTCGCGCATCCCGAGCGAGCAGTTTTTTGGATCGAAGTAGAATACCTGCGCGATATTCCCAGCCTGCTGGCCGCTATTGCCCAGGCCCTGGGCCTATCACAAACCGCCAGGCAGGCTCAGATTGTAAACGCAGCCAGCGCCTCCAACGGCCTTTTCTACCTCGATAACCTGGAATCCCTGAGTGAAGACGAGACCCTACCCGCTTTATTAGAAGAGCTTAGAAAAAGTCCCAACACCCAATGGCTGGCCTCTACCCGTCAGCTAATAGGCAGCTGGGCATTTTGCCGGATTGATAAGCTGGATATTGATCATGCGGTACAAGTTTTCCTCAACCAATGGCACAAGAACGGGGGCGAAGTTCTACAACCCGAGCAACCATTGCTTCGACAGTTTGTAGCAGAAGAACTGGGAGGGCATCCACTCTCGCTGATTCTTTTAGCTTCCAGAGGATTGGATTACGGTATTTTTAATGACCTAATAGAAGATTGGCGCAATACCAATCCTCGCGATTTGGCCCAGCGACTTTCCGGGCAGTCCAAACATCGGCTGGATAGCCTGGATGATTCTTTGGCGCTCAGTCTAGAAGCCCTCAAAAATTATCCGAAAGCCATTCGCCTCTGGGCCTTATGTGCCTTTTTCCCAGACGGTATGGATGCGGCGGCCTTTCGCTATTTCAAAGAGCACACCATCGCAGGTCCCAAAGAACGGGCGCTTTTGATCCAGCGAAGTATTTTGAAAAATGAAAAAGGACGTTTGATGATGTTGCCTCCCTTCGCTCGCTTTATGCATTGGCGCTTGGAAGCCAAAGATGATAGTATTTCCGAACAACAACTGTTTGAGGATGGGCTAGGCTTTGCCAAAGAGCATATGCCTCGGGATTATATAATAAAAGGAGAGAGCGGAGCGATTTGGTTGCAACGCTTGCCTTTCGTTTTTCAGTTCATGTATTATTTTTCGAAAAGGGTTAATCAATATCCCGGACAATTGGCGGTAGCGGATTATATGCTTAATCAGTTTAGCTACGCTCCCTTTTTAGGCAAACGTATTCTAGAGCAATTGTTGGATTCTACCAGCTTTAGCGAGGAAGGAAAAGGTTATGAAGCTCAGTTCCAAAATAATTTAGGGGAATTGGAATTCCGTTTAGGGAACAATGAACAGGCCCGTGCTCTATGGTTAAGTGCGATAGCTTCGAATGAAGGGATGGGCTCTGATATTGGCAAAGCGAATAGTCAAAGGAACTTGGGGGTATTGGAGTTTCGCTTAGGGAACAATGAACGAGCGCGGGAATTATGGATAAGCACAATAGCTTTGTATGAAAAGATAGGAGACGACCAGGGTAAAGCGAATAGTCAGAGGAACTTAGGAGGACTAGAGTTTCGGTTGGGGAATAATGAGCAGGCTCGTACACTATGGTCAAGTGCGATGGAATTGTACGAACAAACGGGAGATAATCTTGGTAAAGCAAATAGCCAAAGTAATTTGGGGGAGTTAGAGTTTCGTTTGCAAAATAATGAACAGGCGCGCGTTTTGTGGCTTAGTGCAATGGACTTGTATGAGCGGACAGGCTCGTATCAGGGCAAAGCAAATTGTCAAAGTAATTTGGGAGAACTGGAATTTCGCTTAGGGAATAATGAACGAGCGCGGGAGTTGTGGTCCATTGCAATGGAATTGTACGAACGGACGGGAGATGATTTGGGTAAAGCGAACAGTCAAAGGAATTTAGGAGAACTGGAATTTCGGTTAGAAGAAAACGAAAAGGCCCGTAAATTTTGGGAAAGTGCCATCAAATTATACGAAAAAACAGGCTCTAATCTTGGTAAAGCCATCTGTCTGGGTAATCTCGCTGACCTAGAACTAAAACTAGAAAACTACGATCAAGCTATTCAATTTTATCAAAAGACTTTAAGGCTTGAGCAAGCAAATCAAGCCAAATACAACGAAATCCTGACCCTGAAGTCCCTAGCCAACTGCTACACCCAAATGGGCTTCACCCACCATACTACCGCTCTCAACTACCTCCAAGAAGCCCTCCAAAAAGCCCAAATCGTCAATAATACTGATCAAATTAAAAAAATCCAGAAAGCTATTAATGATCTCCAAAATGCGGAAGAAGAAGAGGAATACGAAGAGTAGTTCAGTAGGACCGAGGTAGAATCGCTGCATCAATCTAAGATTTTCGGATTTTACCGGCTTTTATCTATTTTTAGGAAGCATAATGAATTAGGAAAACAAAACCCCTTACCAGTGACTCCACCTTCGGAACGGCCCCCAGATGACGCAACACTATCTCTAGAGACTTTCGAGCAAATTGAAAAAGCAATCATTGATGATAAGCTGGGGGAGGCGCTGCAATTACTGCGACAGGCTCCTGGCTTTCGCTCACAGTCAATATTATTATTAGCAAGCTATAATCATTATAAAAATCGGAAGGATAAAGGACTGCTTAGCCCGAGTGCGGATGTCCTTGAACGCAATAATTTGCGCAACCGCCTTGTCTCCATTATTGAACCCTCCATGCCGGCTGATCACTTTGATTCTAAACAGAAAGAGCAAAAGTGGCGTACCGCCGTAAACCGCATCGAAGGGCCGGAGGACCGTCTGCTGCTCGTTCGCCTCAGGCTATTGGGACGCGACCGAGAGCTGGCCCAAGTATTGGCCCGTCTCCACGATCCTACGGAGTCTGCTTTACTGATCGTCGGCGCGGGCGGCATTGGCAAAACAGCCTTCTGCAAGACCCTCCTCAAGCAATACCTCCAACAACAGCCCACCCGCCCCGTCTACTGGATCGGGCTAGAGTACATGAACGACCTTCAGGCGCTGCTCTCCGCCTTAGCGCAGGTGCTGGGCCTGCCCGATAACAGCAAACCTCGCAAAGTGCTCAAGGCGGTGGAGGACTCCAAAGGCTTATTTTACTTGGATAACTTAGAGAGCCTTTCTGGTAAGGAGGGCCTTCGGCAGCTACTGGAAAATTTCAAGTACACCAACGGGGTGCAGTGGCTGGCTTCGTCGCGGGAAGAACTAGGGGATTGGCCAGTTTTTAAAATCAAAGAGCTAGCTATAGACAGTGCCTTAGCGGTCTTTATGGAGCAGTGGCGTCAAAGTGGTGGGGAAGATATAGAGGCCACCCATCCGGGCCTGCGTCGTTTCGTAGATAAGGACCTCGGGCGGCATCCTCTATCGCTGATCCTGACGGCCTCAAGGGCAATTGACTTTATTGATCTGGAAGAGCTGATGAAGGCTTGGCAGACAGGTTACGAGGAGGTTGCCAAGAAATTTAGTGGAGATAAGGAGCATCGATTGAATAGCTTATCAGTCTCGCAGGAGCTGAGCTGGGCGTCCCTCGGCGGAAAACCTAATGCCCGACGGCTTTGGGCCTTATGTGCCTTTTTCCCGGAGGGGATGGATAAAGCAGCACTGCATTATTTTAATGAATCGAATATCGCAAATGCGAATGATCGTGCAATTTTGATTCGTCGCAGTATTATGAGCATTGAGAAGCGGCGCTTGAATATGTTGCCGCCTTTCGCTCGTTTTATTTTACAAAAACTAGAAGAAGGAGACCAAGATATTTCAGAGAAGCAGTTGTTTGAAGATGGCCTGGGCTTCGCTCTGCAATACGCACCAAAGGATCATGTGGCGAGGGGAGAGGAAGGAACTAAATGGCTAAAAAAGCTGCCTTTCATTTTTCAGTTTCTTTACTATTTCTCCCAAAAGCTAGAAAAATATCCCGCTCTCCTAGAGCTGGCTGACCTGATGATGAATTATTATGATCGGAATATTCACAAAGGCAGACAGGTGCTGCAACGCCTTATCGCAGCCAAGGGACTGCAAAGACTCAAGAATAAGCGCAACCGCGATACTTATGCGGCGCAGTTCCGAGAAAATCTTGGTGACCTAGAGTTTCACCTTGGCGATAATGAAGCGGCGCGTCGACTATGGATGGAAGCGATTGAATTGTACAATAAGATCGATTCCAAACGTGGGCTAGTCAACTGCCAAGACAGCCTGGGGGATCTCGAATTGCTATTGGGCAACAACGAAGCAGCTCGGCAGCTCTGGACGTCGGCGCTTCAACTCAACGAGCAGTTGGGATATGATCTGGGTCGAGCTAATAGCCAGATGAATTTAGGGCGCCTGGAATTCCGCCTAGGCCATGCTGCTAAGGCGCGAGCGTTCTGGAAAGAGGCTTTGCAGGGGTATGAAAATATTCGCTCTGATCTGGGACAAGCCAATTGTCAGGTCTATCTAGGGCGCTTGGCCCAAAAGGAAGGCAACTACACAGCGGCTAGGACCCTTGCCAACGCAGCGGAGGACTTGTATGAGCAGGTAGAATCTATACAGGGACAGGCCAATTGTAAGGTGGACCTCGGGCAAGTTTTTTTTGCCGAGGGACAGGATACAAAAGCCCAAAAGGTTTGGGAGGAGGCCATGGCATTGTTCCAACAGACCGGCGATGACGAAGGCCGGGCGGATTGTAAGCGGCATCTCAGTCGCTTGAAGTGTAAGCAGGGGAAGCTCGAAGAAGCCATTGCACTTTGCAAAGAAGCCTTGGAAGTGGATCGGGAGGTACAACATAAGCAGAATCAGGCGCAGGATTTATTGTATATGGGGCGCTGTTATGCACAACACGGGGTGGAGCATTGGCCGGCGGCGCGGCGATGTCTGGCGGAGGCCTTGGAGCTGGCGGAGGCCCTGCAGGCGCATTATTTGTTGTTGGAGATTCGAGAGGTGAAGGAGGGGTTGGAGAAGTAGTAGAAGGGGATAAAGTGTAGGGTAAGGTAGCGGATAATAATTGGTGTTGTTTAGTGGTTTAAGGTAAAGTAAAGTAAGGCAAAGAAGAAGGTATGAATAGGGGGAGGAATGGGGGATATGTATAGTAAGATGCTTTGGGAGGGCCCACCCTCAATACCACCACCGCCGACCTGCCCACTTATTACTCTAGCCCTAACCATTATTGGTCGAGTCTTGCAAGCAGGTCGCAAAACTTCCTTTCGAAAGTAGGCATTCTTTTACTTTCCTGGCCTTTGAAAGCAAAGAAGGTATGTCCAAACTGATAAAGGGAATTGCCAGAGTAATCGTGCGAAGTGGTTTCAAATCGGGCTTTGGCAAAAAGTCTAAGCTGGGAATAAATATAACACAAAATGTTTTGATATGCAAGCGATAGCATCACGAAGCCTTCAAATCAGTGGATTATTGGTCTTGATGTCTTTTTTTGGGAAAGGGCTGCAGGCGCAGGAGCTGGCTGCTCATCAGTGGGAGAACCGCGTGCTGGTGCTCTTGGTCGAAGATACAACCGCCGTAGAATATCAGCAACAGCTGGCCGCCTTAAAGGCCGAAGCAGCGGGGCTGCAAGAGCGAAAGTTGCTCGTTTATCAGGTACTGCCTCAGCAATACCGGATCGGGCTTGCGGCGGCGGGAGCGTGGAAGCCCTCTAGCTCGCTTTACGAGCGCTTGGGCTCCGAAGGCGGTGGGCTGGAAGTGGTGCTAATTGGCTTGGATGGAGGCATCAAATTGCGCCAGCCCGGAGGGCTTGCCTGCGCTGATCTTTTTGCCCTAATCGACGGGATGCCCATGCGCCGAGCGGAGATGAGAAGAAAGCGAAATTGAAATCTACATTTTTCCAATATCCTTCAATAACGGAGTCGGAGTTGATAATTGACTGTAAATCAGTAGGTTCTTATTTGCTGCTGATTGTGCAGTGTTTACGCATGAATCGTTTTTAACATATTAATTAAATCATTATTTAGCTTGTTAATATCCCTGGAAAAGCCTATTTTTGAACAACACAATTCGTTCCTACCCACGGAGCAACAGAAGTTTTACACTTCTTCCAATCACTTCACACGCAATCTCCTTCGAAAAAATTGATCCCGGGCACTGCGCCCGAATTGCTTTATCCTTTAAACTTATTGGATCAATACACACGGTATTGATTATCAAAACACTGGACTACTATGAAAATATTAAAGACCCTGACGCTTGGGGCGGCAGCCTTGCTGATGCTCTTTCCAAGCTGCTCGAAGGACAACACCATCACGGAGATACCCACTCCCCCTCAAGAGCCTGATGTGACTGCCATTGAACAAGACGCAGCAGAGGAATACGCTATCGCAAATGCTTTGCTCCATGAGGTGATGATTGTCGGCTTACAAGAAGCTGTGAAAAATCCTACCATATTTGGATTCAACCATGAAGAAATTGACGATCGTGGGGGCTGCCCCGAAACCAAGCTGCTTCCTGACCAGGGCAGCGGCGATACCCTGCGCATCGACTTTGGAACTGGCTGTCAACTGGGCGGCGACAATGGCCCAACCATCTCTGGTACTATCCTTTGCATCAGCGAAGGGCCCTTCAACACCGGTGCCAATCAATACCTGTTATTTAAAAATTTGAGCATTAATGGTTACGAGGTGGCTCACAACTCCGCACCAGGCTCCAAGGGTATTCGTTTCAACAATACCACGCCCAGCCATCTACCTCCTTTCGAATACAATTTCGACGCTTTCATTGAGCGTGGAGAAAATTTTACCATCACTAATCCTAAGGGAGAAAAAACCATTATTGAGGCCCTGACTGCTCCTCGCTCTTTCATGAGTATTGCACTACAGGACAACGATCCACCATTGCTGCCAGACTTCAACGACTTCCTTGATGCTATCTATTCAATCGATATTCAACCGCTCAAGGCGTACCACTATCCAATAGAAGGAGATGTCGGATTTTATACCATTACGCCAGTTGAAAACAAGCCTTTGATCTATTCTCCACTTTGTCGCTGGTTCATCGGCGGGCAGTTAGGATTTTGGGGAGAAATTGAACATACCGTGGATTACGGCTATGATCCGGTACTCGGTGGTGACCCCGTGGAGGGCGATGGCTGTGACGGTTTGGTGAAAATCATTTCCCCCATCGATGCGAAGGATTGTCGCTTTGTATACTGTCCTTAGGACATAGAAGAATTAACAACCGTATAGAAAGAATTGATACCACAAAATTGCTGGGTCCGGAGCCGTTCGGACCTGGCTTTTTTGTATTCAACCATTGAACGCATTAAAGAGCCGCTTTAGATCTTTCTCCTCGGTGAGCTTGAGTTTGTTAGATTTTAGAAATTTTTTCATCTCCTCTTCCTTATCTCCGAAGAGTTGCAACACGCGCTTTTTAGTGAGCTTTAAACGGCTTAGCTTTTTGTAATCATTGGTTGCGTAGTACACTGGCGTAATTTGGTATTTCCGCTCTCCATTGTAAGCCGCTGTAAGGCTGTTGGTGCCGTCCATATAGTAGGATAGGGTAAATTGCTTGAGGAGCGTAATATCGCCATTGGAAAGAATCTCAAAATAAACCCGCCGTTCGCCCAGGTCAATGACTGTACCGGGAAGTGGGATTAGCATATTATCGCCAACGACGACCAATTTAATCTTGCGGGATTGCAAAGAGCGAATGCCACTGCGTAATTTCATTTCCACAGCTTGGTTCATCGCATTATAACGGCCACTAAATTGTAGGAGTTCTCCACTGTTGGTGACGGCATAGCTATTTTGCCAATTGATATTTAAGTAGAGATTATGCACTTTTTTGCTCTTGGTAGGAAAAGAGTAGTCCTTGAGCAACTTTTCACTTTCATCCAGATGTAGTGAAAGTTGTTCGATAGAGGAATCCACGTCTTGGGCAGCCCCCAAGATAGGGAGCAGCCAAAGACTTCCTACGAGCAGTACTGCTCGAATCATTGATATGTAGGTAAATGAATTAATAAATCGACTATTCCTTTTCTTCCTCTTTATCTTCCTCCTCGTCGATAATGGCATCATCAATAATAGGATCACCGTCGCCGTCTAAATCTTCGTAGCCTGCAATAGTACCTGTGAAAGGCGTATCGCTTGGTGGAGTTTCTGGTTTATCTAAAATGGTCAGATCGCCTTCTTTCCCAGGGTCTTTATCTCCCGTATTGTGATAATCGCCGTCGGCAAATCGAGCGGCCTTAGCAAAGAAATCGTCCTGTCCATCCAGCGTACTTTTTTTCAAATCATCATAGCCAATTTTAGGCTCCTGCGCCTCTGGCTCGTCCATCTTCACCTTCTGTTCCAAACGATCAGCCAAATCCCGAGCCTTATCCATAAAGCTGTCTATCGATTCTTCTGGATCGCTCACCTTATCCGCCGCCCCTTTCACCATATCATTCGGAGTATCAAAAAGGTTACTCAGGTCGCTAGCCTGCGCCTCCGCTTTATTGCTCACCTCATTGGCCTTATCCAAAATGTTAGACCCTACATTTTCCGCCAAATCCTTAGCCTTGTCCATCAAGCTTCCCGCAGCTCCCAGAATGGTACTCCCCACATCTTCCGCCACGCCCTTGGCCTTATCCAACGGCGCTTCCGTCTTATCCATAATATTCGAACCGACATCTTCGGCTACGCCTTTGGCCTTGTCCATCAAACTTCCCGCCGTATCCAGAATCTTACCGCCCACATCTTCCGCCACGCCCTTGGCTTTATCCAACGGCGCTTCCGTCTTATCTATGATATTTGAGCCGACATCTTCGGCTACGCCTTTGGCCTTGTCCATCAAACTTCCCGCCGTATCCAGAATCTTACCGCCCACATCTTCCGCCACGCCCTTGGCTTTATCCA
>JBCDGZ010000115.1:0-26340 GCA_038750655.1 Bacteroidota bacterium
CTTGTGAATTAGGGCTTATTAGCAATTATCTATGACTCGCCTTTTTGGGGAGTATAGGCATAATGGCGTTACTTTTCTGTAGATTTTTCTTGGCTTTCTTTTTTGAACTTTTTATGACAGTCTTCTTTTCCGAGATCAAATAATACTGTTATATGTGACTCGCCTTTTTTGTAAAAACTGCTGTTAGGAGAAGAAAAAAACAGGCTGTTTTGTGATTTTTGCCGCTCTTCCCGAATTCTATCGAATTTTTTCTAATTTTAGAGGGCAAACACCAATACACCTGAAACAACTATGCGCATCGCCAAATTTATTATTGCTCTGATTTTGACGCTTGGCCTAGTCCTAGCGCTGAATCGTCCTATTGCTCTTTCGGAAACTACCGTTCCACCTGTTGGTAAATTTTTTAACCCCTTCGGTGGTTTTTGGCAAAATGCAGATCGGACTGATCCGGCGGTTGGTGCCTCGATGGCCCTCCAATTGCCAAGCCTCACCGGCGAAGCCAGCGTGCAATTCGACGATCGAATGGTGCCCCACCTCTTCGCCGAAAATACCAAAGACCTCTTTCTACTCCAAGGCTATGTGACTGCTCGGGACCGACTCTTCCAAATGGACCTCAGTACCCGCGCCGCCGCCGGCCGCCTCTCAGAACTACTCGGCGAGCGAACCCTCGGCTACGATCAATTGCAACGCCGCAGAGGCATGGCCTTCGGCGCTCAAAATACCCTCGATACCTGGAAGAAAGAACCCCAATACTTTGAGTTCGTCCAACAATATACCGCAGGCGTTAATGCCTACATCAACCAACTGAGCTACGCCGATTATCCGATTGAGTACAAACTGCTGGATCACTTTCCCGAGCCCTGGACAGAGCTTAAAAGTGCCCTGTTGATCAAATCTATGGCGCAGACCCTCTGCTCCCGAGAGCTGGACCTGGAATCCACCAATGCCCTTCAATTGCTGGGGCAGGAGCAGTTCGATTTTCTCTATCCAGAATACAATCCCGCTGAGCGTCCCGTCATTTCTGAAGAGGTCGTCTGGGATTTTGAAGGGCCCGGTGCTTCGTCGGCTACACCGGCCAGCAGCAGCGATCCCATCGGCCTGATCCACCACCGCAGCCACCCCAAGACGCCCGAAGGCATCGGTAGTAACAATTGGGCAGTTGCTGGCAGCAAAACGGCCTCCGGCCTCGCCATCCTCTGCAACGATCCCCACCTGCGCCTTACCCTGCCCTCTATCTGGTACGAAGCGCAGCTACATACCCCCGAATTCAATGTCTACGGGGTGAGCCTCCCGGGCTTTCCTGGCATCGTCATTGGCTTTAATAATAACATCGCCTGGGGGATGACCAACACCTCTCAAGATGTGCTGGATTGGTACCAGATTGAATGGACAGATGAGCAGAAGACGCACTATCTACTCGACGGTCAAGCCGAGAAGGCCGATATGGTCTATGAGGAATACCAAGTCAAAGGTGGTGCAACGGTCTATGATACAGTCCGCTATACCAAATGGGGGCCCGTGGTCTACGAGGGCGATGATGATGATCACAAGGATATGGCCATGCGCTGGCTGGCCCACGATGCCGGCGGCAACGAGCTAAAGGTCTTTTACGGCCTGGGCACGGCCCGCAATCACGAAGATTATACCAAAGCCATCAGCAATTTCTGGACCCCCGCCCAAAACATCGTCTTTGCAGCCACTAACGGCGATGTAGCCCTTCGAGTACAAGGGCGCTTTCCGCTGAAAAAGGACCAGCAGGGGCGCTTTGTGCAGGATGGTAGCCAGAGTGCTAATGCTTGGCAAGGACTGATCCCCGCTGAGCACGGCGCGGCCGATTATAACCCCCAGCGCGGATTTGTCTCTTCGGCGAATCAGCGTTCGACGACGGAGGAATATCCTTACTATTACAATGGTACTTTCGCTGATTATCGTGGCCGCCTGCTGATCCGTCGGTTGGAGGAGATGCAGCAAATCAAGGTCGAAGATATGATTGCCCTACAAAACGATGTTTATAGCCTCAAGGCGGAGGAGGCGCTGCCCCTGCTCCTACAAACCCTCGATGCCTCGGCCCTCAATCAAGAGCAGCAGGCCTTTTTGGCGGAGTTGAAGAGCTGGGATTATCGCTACACTGCCAACGCGGTTGCCCCAATCCTCTTCGATCGCTGGCTGATTCGCTTCTATCGGGCGACCTGGGATGAAATGAAGTCTGACACACTAGACATTCTCTCTCCAGAAACCTGGCGGACCATCGCCCTCCTTGGCGAAGATCCCGAGAATAAATACTTTGATGACCTGGCTACACCAAAACAAGAAACGGCGCAAGACATCGTTACGCGCAGCTTTCAGGAGATGAGCGAGGATGTAGAAGAGTGGAAGAAAAAGGGTAAGGAATTGATTTGGAAGAACTTTCAATCCCCTCAGATCACTCACTTACTACGACTGCCGGCCTTCGGCTCCGGCCAGCTGGACGTCGGAGGAAGCCGACAGTCCCTGAACGCCATTAGCGAGCGCAATGGCCCCTCCTGGCGGATGGTCGTCGAGATGGGCTCCCCGATTAAAGCCTACGGCATCTACCCGGGCGGGCAATCAGGCAACCCCGGAAGTCCCTACTACGATAATATGATCAAGGACTGGTCGGAAGGCAAGCCCTATCCCTTGCTTTTCCTACAATCGCCAGCCGAGGACAACAGCGCCATTTTATTTACTCAAACCTTTACCAAATCCTAACGCATGAAATTCTTATTCGGTCTGATCTCTACAGCTTTGCTGACCTGGCTTTTATTGGGTACGCTGGGGTTGCCCTGGTGGACAATGGCGCTCATTGCGGGGCTGGTTGGTGCTTTGATTGGAGAGAATGGTTTTAAAAGCTTTTTGTACGGCTTTTTGGCCATTTTTATGCTCTGGGGAGTGATGGCCTGGATGGCTAATACGGCCAACGAGGGGCTTTTGGCCGCTCGGTTGGGCGAGCTATTCGGCGGATTGAGCAGCAATTTATTGATCCTTGCTACGGCCTTAATTGGTGCTTTGGTTGGTGGAATGGGGGCGCTGAGCGGCAGTTTGGCGGCTCAATTGGGAAAGAAAAGGCGCTAAGACTTCCTTTTTATCCCACAATTTTCCGTACTCGTCGATCTAAGTTGATGTCGCGCGGTAAAAAGCCTTACTTATAAGGGTTTTTATGATTAATCCATTAAACCAGCGACTTAAAATATGTCATCAACTGATTATTATGAACAGGCCCGAAAAAGAGTTAAAAAACGCCGCGAATTTTACGGTAACTCCATTGCCTGGGTTCTCACCTGTAGTTTTCTGCTATTTATTAATCTCAATACCTCACCCTGGCATCTTTGGGTGATTTATCCCTTCTTAGGCTGGGGAATCTCAGTTGCTGTTCAAGCTTATGAAGTCTATGGCCCAACCAATGATGACTGGGAGGATCGGGAGATTGAGCGGGAAATGGATCGGATAGATGCACAAAGACAGCGCCACTCCTACGATCGATCGGAGCGCTCCAGATTTCCTGAGGATTCGCTCGAATTACGGGAAATCGAAAAGAACTGGGACGATCGCGACCTGGTTTAAAAAGCTCCAGCTTACGACACTTTGCCAATTGGAATACAAATTTAACTTCAATCAGTCTGTAAAAAAGTATTTTTTATCCTAAATTTGGCCTGTAAATTGTGAGTTACTGTTCGAAATGAACGTCACAATTGTACGATTACAGGAAGATAGCCTATTTAAAGGATAAATTGTGACATAGATTTTTAGGAATAATCACTCACTCTCCTCAGTTAACGTAGTAAGCATAAAGACCCCCTCTTTAATTTCAATGGCGTATTCCATTGGTAAAAAACAAATAAAATTAAACCATGAAGCTGCTAACTGCAATAGGAATGCTAGCATTCTTACTTTGTTTTCAAATGTATGGCCCCAATAGCAAATTTGAATTGTTTGCTGCTCAAAATCCTTCGACTAACACCATCAGTGACCTCAATGAACTGCTGTTTTATTGCCGCCCTGCACTTGAAGAAGAACTGGATAAAAAGAATTTTCTAGACCCTAGCTGGACCTCTAGTATTGTGAAAACCAGAGGAAATAAGACCTTCAATGTCGAAGGCCGTTATAACCTCATCAAAGATGATGTCCAAATTCTCATCAACGATAAGCCCTATATCCTTTTCGGCTCTAAAGTGGATGCTGTCATCATTGGCCAGCAGGAGTTTATTTACTCTATCTTTATCGAAGATGATCGGGAAAAAGAGGGCTACCTCAAGCGCCTGGTGACTGGCCGACGGTCTTTGTTTAGCCGTAGCGCAAAATCCAGCAAAGGACAACTTGAAACTTACTACTACTCTAGCATCAAGGAGGAATTGCCTGTACGGCTCAATACCAAGAAAAAGGAGCTACTCAAGCTGCTGAAAGATCGTAAACTTCCCTTATACCACTACATTCAGATTCACAAACTAAAGCCATCAGTCGATAAGGATTTGGTGCAGATTTTTGAGCATTATAATACTTTGTAGGCTGTTGTTTCATTTACTGCTGCTTATTGTTTTACTTTGCGCCTTTGGTGCTTTAGGTTGACGTCTATCTGCCTGTCTACAGGTGTCCACCTGAGCGCCAAAGGCGCTAAAAACAATACCAATGAATCCAAAACACCTTGAATTGATCAGCCAGGCCCTGGCTATTCGACCACAGCAAGTCAAGAATACGGTTGCGTTGTTGAGCGAAGGCGCTACACTGCCTTTTATTGCTCGTTATCGCAAAGAGGCCACGGGCTCGCTGGATGAGGTGCAGATCGCCGATATTCGCAAGCAATCGCAGCAATTACAAGAATTAGAGAAGCGCCGAGAGAGCATCCTGGCGGCTATTGAAGATCAGGGAAAGCTCACCGACGCCCTGCGCGCCCGTATCCTGGCTACCTATAACTCAACAGAGCTGGAAGACCTCTATTTGCCTTACAAGCGCAAGCGCAAAACCCGCGCAAGCATGGCCCGCGAGCGCGGGCTGGAACCGCTGGCCCAGGCGCTCTTTCAGCAGGATAACCGCCAGCCACAGCAGCTGGCCGGTAGCTACCTTAGTGAGGAGGTCACGACGGTTGAGGAGGCCCTGCAGGGAGCGCGAGATATTATTGCCGAATGGGTCAACGAGGATGAGAAGGCGCGGGGGCGAGTACGTCGCCTGTTCGAGAAGAGCGCTCAGATTGTAGCTAAGGTGGCCAGAGGCAAAGAGGAAGAGGGGGCCAAGTACCGTGATTATTTTGCCTTTGAAGAACCGCTAAAGCGTTGTCCTTCGCATCGCCTGCTTGCCATCCGCCGAGGAGAGGACGAAGGCTTTCTGCGGGTCAGCATCCGTCCGGACGAGGAGGAAGTATTGTATCGCTTAAATGGACTCTTTGTAAAGGGGCACAGCTCGGCAGCGCAGGAGGTCAAGGCGGCTACTCAGGATGCTTATCGTCGCCTATTGGAGCCTTCGATCGAAACGGAGTTTCGCAACAGTAGCAAGGCTTTAGCCGACGAGGAGGCCATTGCTGTCTTCGCCGAGAACCTACGGCAGCTCCTACTGGCTGCCCCACTGGGCCAGCGCCGCGTACTAGCCATCGATCCCGGCTTCCGTACGGGCTGCAAGGTGGTCTGCCTGGATGCCAGTGGCAACCTGCTGCACCACAGCGCCATTTATCCCCATCCACCGCAGTCGCAGAGCCGGCAGGCCATCCAGCAGTTGCAGCAGTTGGTCGACCGCCACGGCATAGAGGCCATTGCCATCGGCAATGGTACGGCAGGACGGGAGACGATGAGCCTGCTGCGCGAAGTCGATTTTGGCCGCCCCATCGATCTTTTTATGGTCAACGAAAGTGGTGCGTCGATCTACTCAGCTTCTGATCTGGCGCGGGAGGAATTTCCCGACCATGATGTAACAGTACGGGGTTCGGTTTCTATTGGTCGCCGACTGATGGACCCCTTGGCGGAGTTAGTGAAAATTGATGCCAAGTCGATCGGGGTAGGGCAGTACCAGCACGATGTAAACCAAAGTCGGTTGAAGGAAAGCCTTGATCAGGTGGTAGAGAGCTGCGTCAATGCTGTTGGCGTAAATATCAATACTGCCAGCAAGCATTTGCTGACCTATGTTTCGGGCTTGGGGCCTACGCTGGCGCAGAATATCGTAGATTATCGCCGCGATAATGGGCCGTTTAAGGCGCGGACGGCGCTCAAGAAGGTCAGCCGGATGGGCGAAAAGGCCTTTGAGCAATGTGCCGGCTTCCTACGCATCCGCGATGCTCGCAATCCGCTGGACAATACCGCCGTTCACCCCGAACGCTACACGCTAGTCAAGCAAATGGCGAGCGATCTGGGCTGTAGCCTCCAGGATTTGATCAAAGATGCGACGCAGCGGCGGCGCATTGTACTGAAAAATTATGTTGACAATACCGTCGGCCTACCGACCTTGCAGGACATTCTCAAAGAGTTGGAAAAACCTGGGTTGGATCCGCGTGGGGAAGCCCGCTCCTTTGAATTTTCGCGAGAGGTACATAAAATGGAAGACCTGCGAGAAGGGATGGTCTTGCCCGGCATTGTCACCAACATCACCAACTTTGGTGCTTTTGTGGATGTAGGCGTCAAGCAGGATGGCCTGGTGCACATCTCTCAGCTGGCTAATAAATTTGTCAAAAATCCATTAGACGTTGTTCAATTGCAGCAGCAAGTACAGGTTAGGGTAATGGAAGTGGATTTGGCCCGTAAGCGGATCAACTTGTCTATGAAAGATGTATAGCCTTAGACGTAGTCTTCGTCGCTGTTTTTCCAGTTTTTATCTTTCATCTCATCGACATCCCGAAGTTCGAGATGATCATCGATTCCCAGCTCTGGGTTTTGCTCGTAGAGGCGGCGCATTTCCTTTTCTGTTTCTCTTTCCTCCCATTCTTTAGTCAGGATGTCTGTCCCGGGTAGGCCGAAGGTGCCAAAGTAATGGATGGCCAGCCCTACGCCCCAAGGCAGCAAGGGAAAGAAGAACCACCATTCGCGACCTCCGCTGTCGAAAGTAGCGAGATTCATCAATAAGAAGAAGGCGCCAACGGCCACATAGACGGCAAGATGTGAATAGAAGCCTTTTTTCTTTTTAACGACTTTTTGAGCTTGTCGGTACGTTTCATCGTGCATAGAACCAATTTTTTGCCTACGCAATTTAAGGTTTTTTCGGCAGAGCTGCCAAACATCCGTCCAACCCCTTTTCTAATTCGTCGAAACTTTGTACGGCCCTACGGAGCCTCCTCTATTGTCAAGGTCAGGACAATCAAATGACATTGGACCATTTTTGTACAGCAATTCCTTACAAAATGCGTTATATCCAAAAAACCAAGTCGCTCCATCATGCGCTTATTTGGCCCCATTTTACTGCTTGCAAGCTTGTTGTCTCCTTGGCTGTGCTTTGCCCAGTCCTGTTGCTCGGGGGGCGTACCGCTGTCTAGCAATCTGGGCCTGCCCGCCTCACAGGCCGGCGTGCTGCAACTCAACCTCAGCTACGACCTCAACGTGCTCAACACCCTGAAGGTAGAGCGGGAGCGCCTGGACGATGATTCGCGCAATCGCATCACCCATTCTGCACTCCTACAACTCTCCTACAGCCTTACCGATCGCTGGGCCGTAGAAGGCTTTTTTTCCTTCCTTCGCCAGGAGCGGCGCATCAATCAAGAGGTCAGCAGCAGCCTGGAAGCAGCGCAGGGGATTGGTGATGCTGTATTTTTGCTCAAATACAAGCTCTGGGCGACAGCGCAGGAGGAGACTGTCTGGCAGATCGCCCTCGGGGCCAAAGCACCGACCGGCCCCTATGACCGTCGAAGCGGCAGCGGGCTGATCCTCAACGCGGAGCTTCAGCCGGGCGGCGGCGCCTGGGATGGCATCCTTTGGAGCCAGCTGACCCATTCGATGGACTGGCGGCCGTCGATGAGCTTTTCAACAACAGCAACCTACAGTCGAAAAGGGGAGAACGAAGATTACTTGAATGGGAGCCAGCACTATAAGTTCGGCGATGAATGGCAGCTGATTGTAGGTCTGAGTGATCAACTGGCGCTAGGCAAGCGGCTGTTGGACCCCTCTTTGAGCTTCCGCTATCGCAATGCACAGCCTGATTTGGTCGATGGCTTTGATTTGCCGAGTACCGGAGGGCAGTGGGTCTTTCTCAATCCGGCCTTCAGCTACTGGTGGAGCAGCAACCTGGCCTCCAATGCCAGCGTTGAACTGCCAGTTTACGCCAAGGTCATTGGCACCCAATTTTCGCCCACCTTCCGCCTCAACATCGGCTTTTTCTACCGCATTCCAACACGTCCTAACAAAATATAAAATCTTGAATTATGAAATACGCTACTGTTTTACTCCCCCTTTTGACTTTCTTGCTGCTGAGCCAAACGGCCTGTCAGAAAAGCGATGATTTTGGTAGTGGCGACTGGCTGCTGCCCCGCGATATGGTCAGAGATGGTGGGCCGGGCCGGGATGGCATTCCCTCTATCGATCGTCCGAACTTTGCTGCGGTCAATACAGGGGTGATGGATGATGAGGAAAATGTATTGGTGGTGAAGGTCGGCGACGAGGTGCGGGTATATCCTCATCTGATTCTGGACTGGCACGAGATTGTCAACGACCGAGTAGGGGAGGAGTACATCGCCATCACCTACTGTCCGCTGACGGGAACTGGGATTGGTTGGAATCGGGAGGTTAATGGTACGGTATCCACCTTTGGCGTATCAGGACTACTCTTCAATTCTAATCTGCTGCCCTTTGATCGGGAAACCAATAGTATTTGGTCCCAGATGCGCCTGGATTGTGTCAATGGCACCCATATTGAGTCCGTTATTGAGACCTATCCTATTATTGAAATGAGTTGGAAAACCTGTAAAGCCCTTTTCCCCGATGGCCAGCTGATGACCACTGTAACGGGGCATAATCGCGATTATGGGCGCTATCCCTACGGAAATTATAAGACTTCTTCGTCCTTCGTCAGTACGGTGACGCCGCTTGATAATCGCTTGCATCCCAAGGAGCGGGTTTTGGGGGTGATTATAGATGGGAAGGCCAAGACCTACCGCTTTAACAATTTTCCTTCGGCGGCTTCCGCGACTTTGCAGGATGACTTTCAGGGCGAGCCGCTGGTGATTTTTGGCAGTGAACCCCAGAATTACATGGTGGCCTACAAACGTCAGCTCAGCGATGGTACTTTGCTTAATTTTCTGCCCAGTCGGGATGCTACTGACCCCGAGGTGGCGGCTATTGATGAGGGGGGGACCCGTTGGAATATCTTTGGGGAGGCCATTGCTGGACCTCGCGCGGGAACACAGCTGGAAGCGACGGTCAATTATATTGGCTACTGGTTCAGCTGGGGAGCCTTTTATACTGTCCCAGAATTACACCGATAAATTCACTAACTAACCCAAGTTGCGATGAACGAGAGTCAACTAATCGATCTATAAAAAGAAATCGGACGCTCGTAGAGTGTCCGATTTCCATTGGTATTGTAATAGTGTGTTATATAATGAGGATCAGTTTTCTGAGTATGTGTGTTCTTAGCGTTTGATGAAAGATCGGATCGCGTGGTCGTTTTTCAATTGGCTGACCAGGCTTCTAGCTTCACCCAGGCTGCTAAGGCGCCCAACGATTACGGAGTGCCGCTGCGAGTTGCCAAAGCTGACAATCTCCGCTCCGTCGAAGCCTTCGGCGCGTAGGCGCTGTAGGCGGCCCTCGGCATTAGAATAATCCTGGAATACACCTGCGACGACTTTGTACTCCGAGCTGCCGCCGCGGCGGCCGCCGCTTCCATCAACAATCTTCACATTGATCTCCTGCGAAATCTGGGTAATTCTAACCTCCGTACGGCGGTTGTACTGGTGCTCAAATTCTTTACAATTCACCCCATCTACACAATGGTTGCGAATCTGGGCTTCTCCCAAACCTAAAGGCTGAAGGCGATTGCGCTCAATACCACTTCTCACCAGGTACTTCACCACATTCTCCGCCCGCTTACGCGACAAACGACGGTTGTAGCGGCTACGCCCGCGCGAATCGGTATGCGAAGCCAGTTCAATTTCGATGTCGGGATATTGCTTCAAAAAGGCACTCAGCGCATCCAAATCCACTCGGGCATCCGGACGGATAGAAGCGTCGTTAAAGTTGTAGTAAATATTCGGCAGCTCAAAGGTCGTCCCTTCCTTGATCGTAGAAGTCACAACATAGTCCTCCTCGATAGAAGTCGGATTATTAAGTGCACCATCCTCGCCATTGGTCGAACTACCGTCGCCGTTTGCGCCTGGATTATCACCATCGGTAGTACTTGAGCCATCAGGGTTGGTACCGCCACTGCCGTCGCTGCCTCCCTTGCTGTTACTCCCGTCTGGGTTATTGCTATTCGAGGCTAGGTCATTCGGGTCGGGCTTTTGCAAGCTGACCAAAATTTCCGGCAGATCGCTGTCTGCAGTAATGACCACCAGTCGAGGCTGATAGCCATCTTTCTCTACATTGACCACATAATTACTGTTGTTGATCTTGAGCGGGTAGCGGCCATCGAAGTCCGTCAAAGAAGCCGTACTGTTCTCTTCCATCGACAAGCGCAGCAGCAGGTCATTGCTTTCTTCGGGGCTCAGCCCATCTTGATGGGTGACCGAGGTAATGGCTTTGGCGATGGTCAGGTCGTCCAGGTTCATATAGCTAACAGTCGCCTCCGGAATAGGATCGCCCGTATCGTAGTCAATCACGGAGATGTTGACGGTGCGGCTAATCAGCGAAGGCGCATTATTATTGGTCACATCATCCAGATTTGTGGTGATGTAATAGCTCAAAATATCATCGTGGCCCAGTCCTCCGTTGCGGTTCGAAGAGAAGTAGCCATTCTTTTTATCGCGGTCGGTAATAAACCCAAAGTCATCTTGTTCGGAGTTGAATGGTTTGCCCAGATTGGCGGGCTTTTTCCATCCGTTGCCCACTTTAGTGGTAAAGAAAATGTCGAGGCCACCGTAACCAGAGTGCCCTTTTGAGGCGAAGTAAAGGGTACCATCGGCATGGATGTAGGGGAAAATATCATCGACTTCCGTATTGATGCCGGGGCCCAGGTTGACGGGTTCTCCCCAGCTGTCCCCCTGCTTGCGAGCCAGGTAGATGTCCATGCCGCCGAAGCCGCCGGGGCGGTCCGAGGCAAAGTACATCACATCGCCATCCACAGAGATAGACGGGTGGGCGGTATTGCTGTCGTTGTCATTAAAACTCAAATCCTTGATGTCGCCCCACTTGTCTTCCTTCTTCGTGGCGGAGTAAATTTTGAGCTTGACCTTGCCGTCTTTGGCTTTTTTGCTTTTACCGTTGTAATAGTTGTTACGGGTAAAATACATATTGTCATTGGTCCGATCGAAGGTCAGCGGGCCTTCGTGGACGGGCGTCAGCAGCTCGGAGGCGAAGGGCTCGGGAGGTGTCAGCAGGCCACTTTCTTGGCGCTTAGACCGGAAAATGGACATGATGTTTTGATTGATTCGCCGGTCCTTGATGCGATAGCGCTTTTTAGAGGCTTGTGAGGAGATGAATACAATGCCATCTTCATAGAAAGCGGGGCTGTATTCCAGATGCTCGGTATTAATCGTCGCTTCATTGGTAATGAAGACCTTTTTGTTGCTGTCGGTATCTCCCTGGCTTTGGGCCGACAGGGACAAAAGGCACATCATTCCGATGAAAACTATTTTTGGGAAATGCTTCATTATATCCTGCATTTAATGAAAGAAACAATTATTGGCCACACTTAGTTGAAAAAGCGTGGATTCTCAATATCGTCTCGCTCTTTAGAAAAATCATATCTTACCAAAACTTCAAGGCTGCCATTGGCATGGTCTCTCAGATCAGAGAGGCTGTAATCATAAGCCAGGCCGATGCCGATGTTGCGATGCTGGTACATGGTATTCACACTGATGGCCTCTCCGGCGTTATCGCCGCCCAGTCGGTAGGAGGCACCGATGGTAAACTGGTATTTGAAAACCATACTCAGGTTCACGTCCATGTCGAAAGGCGCATTTTCAACGTACTTGAAGAGTAAAGAGGGGCGGAAATGCAGGTTTTCGTTCATCTCCAACATCGCTCCGGTCATCAAATAGTAATGCGGGCTTTCCTGCGCCACCAGAAACGTGTTCTGGTTATTAAAGGTGATCTCATTGGGAAACATGTGAGGGACAGATACACCAAAATACAAATCTTTGAAGGTGAGGTAGACTCCGACACCGAAATTTCCGGTGTATCTATCTTGCATCTCATCAGAGAAGGAGGCGTCGTTTTCATCCACCACAAACACGGATGGATCAGCAAAATCAATACCAAGGTACCTCATACTGCCCTGTAAGCCAAAGCGTACCGAGGTCTCCTCATTGATCTTGATGTTGTAGGCGTAGGCCATACTTCCGGTCCATTGGTCGGTAATACCGATGGTTTGGTTGAGAATGGTCAGCCCGAAGCCCACCCGATCGCCCGCGAAGGGGGCGTTGAAGCTGATCAGCTTATTCTCCGGCGCTCCGTCGAATCCCAGCCACTGGTTGCGGTAGATGGCCGTCAGCGAGCCCATTCCCCTGGCCCCAGCGAAAGCTGGGTTGAGTGCCATCCGGTTGTTCATAAATTGGGTAAACTGGCCTTCCTGCTGTGCATGAGCGGGCATCATTATCAGCATCAATAACGCCACGGCCGTCGTTTGGAGTATATTTTTGATCTTCATTTTTAATCATTTTGATTCAATAAAAACAATAGCGACCACCTTAACGGAAGATGGTAATGAAACCGGTGCGAGGCTTGGTTGCGGCCGAGCTGTCCAGTTTGAAGATATAATAATAGGTGCCATCTGGCAGGTCTTTACCTTCAAAAGTACCCATCCAATCGTTACGGTAAGGGGCTGCCCGGAAAACTTCGTCGCCCCACTGGTTGTAGATCACCATTTCATTATTGTTGAAAATTCCCTGTTCCAGGCAGTTGATGAACAACATGTCATTGGCCCCATCATCATTAGGAGAGATGAGGTTGGGAATGTCGCATTCGCCACCCGCCGGGAAGATGACTTCTATGGTGACAATAGCTTGAGAGCAGAGGCCCTGGTCGCCGCAGTTGTGGCAGATTTCGTAGACGAACTGGTCGGTTCCGATGAAATTGCGGTTCGGGGTGTAGGTGAAAGTACCGTCGCCGTTGTCGACAAGCGCGCCGTTGGCGGTTGTCGTCGTTATCGAAGTGGTGAAGCCTACTGTGACATTAAAAATATCATTGGCCAGCACATTGAAATTCTCCAGCGTAGTATTGAATTCTACTTCGAAGGTATCCCTTTGTGCCGTTGGTTCATCGACAACACTTAGGACAATCTCCGCCGTATCCGAGGTACAACCATTTCTTTCTACCCAGTATTTGTAGACGATTAGTCCAGAACTGGTCGGAGTGACGATCACAGAATTATCATTGGTATTCGTCGGAAGCCCTCCAGTATCAGCAGGCTGCGCCAGCCAGTTGTAGCTGTCAATCGCTGTTGTATACTCCGTACCAATCAGCGTACAGGCTTCTCCCAAACAAATTGCTCCATCACAATCCGAAATGACCTCCGGTGTCGGCAGATTACTCACAACAACCTCTACCGTATCACTGCTCACACAGCCGTCGCTGCCCGTAACATTGACGATGTATAGGCCAGACTGGTCTTCGGTTGCATTAGGCAGGACGATGTCCTGATCCACAGAGCTGAACCCACTCGGGCCCGTCCACTGGAAGGCCGTCGCCGTACCCGAATTAACCGTCACGCCCAACTCGATAGCACTGTTACAGACCGGGCTGTTAGAAGTGGCCGTAATATCTGGGCCTGTATTCGGGGTGAAGGTCGCCGTAGCACTTACTGTACATCCACTGGCCAGGGTCACTGTTACCATATAATCGCCGGCTTGAGCCGCTGTGATATTATTGATCACTGGCATTTCGTCAGAAGAGCTGAAATCATCCGGGCCAGTCCAGCTGTAGGTCGCATTGCTGAAATTGCCGACGGTCATGATCAAATCATCGCCGAGGCAAGGCGTGGTAGGTAGGAAGCTTATGACTGGCGTTGGCAGCGGATTAACGATGATCTTGAGTTCGCAATTGGCCACATTGCCGCTGGTATCAGAAGCCGAGTATTGCAGCAGTGTAGTTCCTACGGGGAAGGTGCTGCCGTTACTCAGGCCGGTCACATCGGTTTGAGTAACTACGATATTGCTGACACAGTCGTCGGTAGCCGAAGGCTCGGTGAAAGACAGTTTGATGCCGACACAGCCGGGCTCCAAGGTAGCGGCTTGTAAGATATTATTGGGATCTTCGATAACCGTTCCATCGACACTGATGACCAGGCTATCTCCGCAGTTCATCATTGGTGGAGTCTGGTCGGTCACCACCACATCGAAGACGCACTGAGATTGATTGCCACTGGTATCTACGGCTGTGTAGGTCACGGTAGTTACTCCAACATCAAAAGTATCTCCAGGCATATGAGTTGAAGTGACCATTACCGTTGAACAGTCGTCGGTTGGAATGGGCGCTTCGAAGTTAACCTCTGCTCGGCAGCCCGCTATATTGTTGACCACAATATTCGCTGGTGGACAGCCGGCAAACGTTGGTGGCGTTGTATCCCGTACGGTTACGATGAACCGACAAGTATCGGTGTTCCCTGAAGGGTCCGTAGCTACAAACTCAACCGTGGTATTCCCCACAGAAAAGTCATCACCAGAAGCATGAGTACCATTAAGAGTAGAAATGGAGCAATTATCTGTAACGGTTGGATTCGACCAGCTAATGGCCGCCGTACAGCTCCCCGCTGCAGCATCTACTGCAATATCTGTCGGGCAAGTGCTGAAAACAGGGTCTTCATCATCCGTTACTGTTATTGTAAATCGACATGTATCGGTATTACCCGCAGGATCAGTAGCTACGTACTGTACCGTGGTTGTTCCTACCGGGAAATTATCGCCAGGCATATGAGAAGCAACTACAGCAGCCGAGCAATTGTCGGTGGCCGTCGGGGCCGTCCAGCTCACATCCTGGTTGCACATCCCCGCAGCGTTGGATACCGAAATATCCGTCGGGCAATTGCTGAACACCGGATCTTCATTATCGGTCACCGTTATCGTAAATCGACAAGTATCGGTATTGCCCGCAGGGTCAGTAGCGATGTACTGTACTGTGGTTGTCCCTACCGGGAAATTACTGCCGGGGGCATGAGAAGCCACCACCGCAGCAGAACAGTTATCAGTAGCCGTTGGGATAGTCCAGCTCACGTCCTGGTTGCACATTCCTGTAGCATTCGCTACGGTGATGTCCATCGGGCAGTTGCTGAAAACAGGGTCTTCATTATCAATTACGGTAACGAAGAAAGAGCAAGTATCCGAAGTCGCCCCAATGGTAGCGGTGTAGAATACGCGGGTTATTCCTACATTAAATGCTACTCCATTCGCTTCGCCCATCACCATCCCCGCAGTCGTCGTTGCTCCGAAAAGCTCATAACCAAGGGTTATACTGGCAGGGTTGACCAAATAAATAGGTGCAATGCCATTGACTACTGCACTGCAATTGCCTGGATCATTATTCACCGTGACATTCCCAGGACAATCGATCAGATCAGAAACGGAAATATTCACCGTGACTATGAATTGGCAACTGTCAATCAGGCCATTGACATCAGTGACGATGTAGGTCACCGTTGTAGTTCCTTGATTGAAGGACTGGCCGCTGGCCGAGCCGCTGCCATCAGCATTGGTATCGCCTCTGAGCTTGAACGCCGTCGTTGCAATACCGCAGTTGTCGTTGCTCAGTGGATCAATATTATTGACGGCAATAGGAGCCGCAGCAGTATTAATCGTGGTATCATTCGGACAAGTGATGCTAGGAAGCTGGTTATCATTAACCGTAATAGTAACCATGCAATTGTCCGTATTACCGCCAACATCCGTTACCGTCCAGGTCACGATTGTCGTCCCTACCGGATAGGTGCCTGATGCATTATTTGTTCCGTTGAAGTCATTAGTTAGGGTAAAACCCGGGCAATTTTCTGTAACAGACGGGCTGGGAACCGTGATAGCAGCACTACAAGCACCCGGATCGGCATCTCTGACGATCAGGACTGGGCAAGTCAGGCTCGGCATTTCATTATCGGTCACCGTTACATCGACCGTACAAGTGGCCGTATTGCCGGAGGCATCTGTGACCGTCCAAGTCACCACTGTCGTCCCTACCGGATAATTGCCGGAGGCATCGGTAGAGTTATTGAAATCATTAGTTATCGTCGCTCCTGGGCAATTATCACTAAAAGAAGGTGCGGGCATCGTAATGGCTGCCGTACAATTGCCGGGATCAACATTTTGATTGATAGCAGCAGGACAGAAAATCGTCGGATCGTTGTCATCATTGACCGTCACGGTCATCGTACAGGTATTCGTCAGGCCTGCGGCATCCGTTACCGTCCAAGTCACCGTTGTCACGCCTACCGGATAGGTACCAGAGGCATCGGTGGTATTATTGAAATCATTGGTAATCGTTGCTCCTGGGCAGTTATCGCCGAAAGTAGGAGCGGGCACCGTTACCATCGCATCACAACTGCCCATATTGGCTATCTGTGTGATATTCGCTGGGCAGGTGAGGCTTGGCATTTCATTATCGGTTACCGTCACGGTCATCATACAGCTATTGGTATTCCCGCTGGTATCGGTGATGGTCCAGGTGACAGTGGTTACACCTACCGGATAGACTCCGGAGGCATCGGTAGTATTGTTGAAATCATTGGTGATGGTGAAGCCAGGGCAGTTATCGCTGGTTGTAGGCGCTGGAACGGTTACGGTTGCGCTGCAATTGCCGGCATCTACATTTTGGCTAATATCCGTTGGGCAGGTGATGCTGGGCTGCTCCATATCCCGGATAATTACGCGGAAGCTACAGGTTTCGCTGTTGCCGCTGTCGTCGGTAACGACGTAGCTGACAGTGGTGGTATCCAGGTTAAAGAAGGTGCCGGAGGCATCGTTGAAGCCACCGCCGGTGGTGGCGCCCGTCAGGGTGAAGGTCGTCATGGCGATGGTGCAGTTGTCCGCCGAGCTGAGTAAGCCCAAGCCAGCAACAGTAGCGCCGCACATGCCGGCATCTGCATCAAGCGTAGTATCACCAGGGCAGCTTAGCGTTGGTCTTTCATTGTCTTGAACCGTAATGACAAAGCTGCAAGTATCGGTATTGCCTGCACCGTCCGTGGCGATATACATCACAGTATCAACGCCTACGCTGAAGAAATCCCCCGGCATATGGGTACTGGTCACAGTAGGGTTACCACAATCATCCGTAGCCGTTGGCGGCGTCCAGGTGACATTGGTACCACAGAGGCCGGCATCAGCAACTAGGAGCTGATCGCCAGGACAGCCACTCAGCACTGGAGGCGACATATCGAGGACCGTCACATTGCCGGGCAGTAGCTGCCATTGCGTAGTGTCTAGCCGCCCACCCATCGCAAAGCTGCGCAGTGAGCCGATTTCCAAATTCAGCGGCCCCAGGTCTTCAAAAGTCAGTAGGGGCAGGGTAATGATGCCCGTAAGATCAAATTCTATGGAGAAAATCGCTGTGTTATCAGTCAGCGTCGATCCTCCGGGGCTAGGATTAGGGACCCAGATCAGTCCCAGGGTACCGTCGTCGGTAATGGCGGTGATAAAGTTGGCCGAAGGCGGCAGCAGATCGGTATGGCTAATGTATTTTATAATGCTGGTATCCCAGTTAATTCCAAACTGCATACTGGCGACGGAGTCAAAATTGATGACCTGCACCTCAATGGTAACCCGATCATTGGCGCAGTCGTGCGTAATCTGTGGATTGAAGTACAGTACATTGGGATCAAGCGTAGAAGTATCATTGTAGGTTACTTCGAAGCTACAACTGGCCGTCTGTCCTGCATAGTCGGTGGCGACATAGGAGACGGTCGTCATGCCTTCGAGTAGCGTAGAGCCGCTGGCATCGTTAGCACCAGCGCCGCTGGTCGCGCCACCCAGCGAATACGTCAGGGTTTCAATGGCGCAGTTATCATCCGCCACCGGAGCAATACCGTTGATCACCGATTCGAAGACGGTGGTATCGTTGGGGCAGCTGATGGTGGGATTGACATTGTCAAAAATCGTCACTGAACTGGAATTGAAGGCCACCTGCGTATTTACATCGAGTGGGCCATTAGGGATGTCCGAGATGACGATAAGTTGCCCGGGTTGCGGAGCAAAGTCGACCGTTCCATTATCTCCGGCGTTGCCTAATGGTTCGAGGCAGAGGGTCAGGATGGTCGAATCATCCGGTAAGGTCAATCCATTCAGGAAATCAGTAGAAAACCAGACAAAAGAAAGAAATCCGGTCGTGGTATCTCCCAAATTAAAGAGAGGATTCCCAGACAGGAAGTGCTGATGGCTGCTGTAACTAAACAGCGCCGGGTCCCATTGCAGGGCCCATTGCATTCCCGAAATCTGGGAGAAATTGCTGACGTCGACGTCGACGCAGAAGGTGTTGTCTTCACAGTTGACATTCTGATCAGCTATCGTAAAGGTAAGCTGTGCAGTAGCCTGAAAGGTGAAGAAACAGCATAATATAGTAAGTAATCGAAGTGCTTTTCGCATGACTCGAAGAGTTTGAATATAGTTTTTAACTATTGGCAGTTGGGCCTGTTCGTGGGTGTAAAGGGTCTTGTCGATGGTACGGGTGAATGGTAAAGATCATGGGTGCTTGTCGTGTAATCGGTTTCTGGTAACATGAACAGGTTATTGCTTAAGACAGGTTGGTCGTTTTGTTTATCGGCACGAAGATATAAAATAGTAAAAGGATGCCAAAGCGCAACAAAGGTAACGCTTTGGCAATCCCTAATGACATGAATCAGGTTTACTTCAGTACCACCATCTTTTTCACTGCCGTGGCATCAGGTGTATCCAGCTGATAGAACAGTACGCCTTCTACCGGCAGTTCATCGCGCTGAATAGAGACTTCATTGTAGCCTTTAGCGTACTGGCCTTGGTAAACCTTGAGTACGCGACCGGATACGTCCATCACTGACAAACGAGCGGTGCTTGCTTCGGGAAGGGTGAAGCTAATGATGGTTTCTTCCTTGAACGGATTAGGTCGATTTTGGAACAGCTCGAAGCTGGCCGTAACAGGTGCCGCAATTTCGCCGGTGAAGTTCAGCTCTACATCCATCGCATCGCCCTGCTCTGTAAAGGCAGTGGCTACCAGACGCTCAGAAGAGACGCGGAGGGCTTCACTCAGTTTTTCAACATCCTTATTGGCCCGGACACTGATGGTAAACAGCGCATCGCCATCGGTCATCGTTTCCGGCTGGACTTCGTACCAGATCATCACCAACTTGCCCTGGTCAATGGCGTGGAGGTTGAAATGGTTGTCCTTCAGGCTGCTAATCGCACTTCCCTGAGCATCGACAAAGCTGATCACTTGAGGATCGAACTCTAGCACCCACTGATAAGCCAGTAGGTTTTCGAAGCCTTCGGTAGTGAATTCCAGTTGATATTCTTCGCCAGCAGTCAGGGACTGTTGTGGAGTAGCTAGGGTCATTTTGCTGCCACTGCGATCATCGGGACCAGAATTGTTGCCCGTCAGCGCCAGTGGGTTAGCATTGTTTTCAACATCTCCCACCTTTACAGCAATAAAGTCGTTATTGAGCGAATCCGCCGCCAACATATCAATGGTGATGTCCGTTGGGAAGACGGGAACGACCCGGCGGATGGTATCTGGGAAGACGAAATCCGCTGGAACAAAACGCCAGGAAGTATTGCCAGTTGGTGGAATTGGAGGTCCAGGGATGCTGGTCGCCAGCAGGCGGTTGAGCTGTACTACGTCGAAAACAGTAATGCTGTTATCGGGAAGTGCATCCGCAGCAATCTTCTGATACGGTGTAGTAAAGGTGTCAATACCCACGATATGACGCTGAATCAGAGAGAGGTCAAGCGCAGAGACGCCGTTGATCCAGTTGATGTCTTTTGTTACATTCAAAGAATAGTCAATACCTGCACTTACAGGGTTGAAGCTGAACATTCCCGTAGCATCAGTAGTCATGGTACCGACAGGGAAGCCAGTGGTTTCGTTGACCAACTGAACATCCGCCAGAGAGACCATATTACCATTCTCCATACGGATTTCACCCGCAATTTCTAGCTGTGCAGCAGTACTGATGAATACAAATCCGTCGTCAGCACAAAGGCTCTGCTGGAATGGCGTACCCGCATAGTTACGCGTAATGAGGCCAGGTACAGCAACATCACCAATCAGTCGAATCCGCGAGGTTTCTAGTACATCACCGATCAAACGCACTTCCAGATTGAAGATCACGCTGCCATCAGCCAGGGTAACCGGAGGGCTACCGCCCATGTTGATCCAGGTGATGTTCATCGTATCGGAAGAAATAATATTGGTCACGAAACCACCCGCAGCCAGAGCATCGGCGGTTAGGCCGGTAAATTCTGCTACCGTATCTCTTTCAATGATCGCTCTGAATTGCAGCGATTCCACATTGATAAAGTTATTGACTAGTACAGGCACAGAAACGATGGTGGCCGCCGTACCGCTCACAATAGTTGGCGGATCAGCAATGACATTCAAGCAAGTTTCTGGCAATTCTACAGTAACGCTCACCGTACATACATCCGTATTGCCATTTTCATCCGTTACGGTCATGTTCACATTGATAGGGCTGAGCGCAATATCGGTCACATCAAAGCTGGATTGAGACAAGCTGAACAGCAGATCTCCAGCATCCGTACAGTTGTCAGAGCTGCCATTATCGACCATCGCTGGGGTAATGCTGCCCATGCCGTTGCCGTCCAATTGCACCGTCAGATTACTTACACAGGAGGCCACAGGGTCAATATTATCCTGAATGATGACAGCGGCATTACAAGTGGCCGAATTACCAGACTGGTCGGTAACCGTCAAGGTGATGGGCCAGGCGGTGATGCCATCGGCTTGATCGCAGCGGAAAGTATCCTGAGAAATAGTTCTCATCAGATTGATACCATCACACTCATCAAAGCTGCCATTGTCAATGAAGCTCGGAGGTAGTACCAGAATACCACTTGGTGGCAAGGCTACTGTTGGAGCACCACCCAAGCAAGAGGCGATTGGTGGCGTTGTATCGGCAACATTAATGGTCAGCGTATGGGTATTGGTATTGCCACAAGGATCAGAGGCCGTAAAGACAACCGTATGGGTACCTTGAGCAAAGCCTTCGTTAAAGCTACTACTCATCACTGAGGCGCCGCCATTGATGCTATAACTAACAGCCAAGTTGGCAAAAGCCGCGCAGTTATCCGACAAAGAATCTGCCGTGACACTGTAGGAAATTGTCGTCGCACAATCGTTCGGATCGGTCTCTGCATTGATGGTGCTGATCAAGTTGAATACAGGACGAGTGGTATCTTGAACAGTAAGAGTTTGAGAGAAAGTAGTGGTATTCCCACTAGCATCTGTCGCCGTCCAACTGCGGGTAATGTTATAGTTGTAATCGTTGCAGAAGGCTGGATTGAAAGAACGGTTGGAAATTTCTGAGAATCCAATACCCGGAATATCGCAATTATCCATCGCCATGATGTCGGTACCGATGATGGGTGGAGCCGGAATGGCGTCGCAATCAACGGTAGCATCAACCGGGATACCGATTAACACAGGATCAATCTGATCTCTCACGGTCACAACGGTGATGACTGTTGCAGGGTTGAAACTATCATCCAAAACGGTAATGGCAACATTATTAGGACCAATATCGTCGCAATCAAAGGTAAACGGAGCGATCAGGGTATCGCTTAAACCACAATTATCCGAAGCAACGATAAATAAATCTGCTTCGCTGATGCTGGCGTTACCGTTGGCATCCAGATTGATGAACAGCGAGTCAATCGCGCTCAGTTGTGGGTTAACATTGTCTGTACCAACATTAACAATTTGAAATTGATTGGTCGTCTTCAAATCAGTATCCTCATAGGTCCAAGTGATATTCCAGTTGCCGGCTGGGATCGTATACTGTGGAGGCGAACTCATGGGGACCAACATACCAATAGAAGGAACCCCGAAGATGGTCACTGAAGTCATTGCCACACAGTCATAATCTGTTGCCGTTGGAGCATCGATAACTAGGCTACTAGCACATTCTTCGTCAATTTGAGGCAGATTTACGCCAAATACATCTGGAATGGGGACATCATTATCATTCAAGGTCACCATGAATGTACAAGAAGCCATAGAGCCAGGATCGGTCAACGTTACCGTGAAAGTCTCTGCATCGGCAGGCGTCAGGCCACCGATAGAACCAAGCAGCGTTCCCGGCGATGGGGACTGCATCAAGCCCATGATGCTACCACAAGAAGAGGAAGCACTAGCCAGCGAAGTATAATCGGGCACTTCGGCATCTGCACAAATCGTTCCCAGGGTTTGGTCAGCAGGGCAGGTGACGGTCACCATACTGGTATCCATTACATTAATATCGAAAGAGCAGCTAGAGGCATTTCCAGCTTCATCAATTGCATTATAAGTGACGGTAGTCGTTCCGACGGGAAAAGTATCGCCTGGATCGTGAGAAGAACTTACCGTGATGTCTCCGCTGGCTGAGCAGTTATCCGTTGGGACAGGTTCCGTCCAGCTCACTGTCACATCGCAAGGACCATTGAGGAAAATGGTCGTATCGGCTGGGCAGGTGATCACTGGATCGGTTTGATCGGTGACGGTGACGTCGAAAGAGCAATCATTGGTGTTCCCCGCAGCATCACGGATGCGGTAAGAAACAGTATTCAGACCCAGGTTGAAGGTTTCGACACCTGCATTGGAGCCACTGGTCCAGGGGGTGGAGGTGGAGCCACTGAGTCTGTATTCTACGGAAATAATACCGCAGTTATCGCCGGTTGAGACGCTGATGCCAGGAATATTAGTGACATCGCAAGAACCCATATCGGTACTGACCGTCAGGTCAGCAGGGCAGGTGATGGAAGGGTCCTCATCGTCAATGACGAGTACGCTTACCGTACAAGATACCGCCGGTGGATTATTTGAATCTTCCAAAGAAAAGGTCACTTCTGTACGGCCTAGGTTGTTCACTGCCGAAGAGTGGAACCAGCGCTGGAAACCATTGGCGGCCCAAGCGGCTACAGAATCCTGGATGTCTGAACCAATGTAGGACTCTGGATTAGGCGTAGGCAGCGATGTAGGAGCTGGGCTACCCATCGCATAGGAGATTGTCAATGTCGTGGTTGCATCATAGCAATTTTCGGTAAGTACGGGAGGAGTGAAATTAACGAGTGCTCTACACAGCGTTGGCCTTACATTCTCCAGGACAGTTGATCCACAGCTGCCGCCGCCGATTGAAGGAGGAATGTTATCTTCCAACAGTACGCGCAGGCGGAAGGGGGCGCTTTCATTTCCTCCGGGAACACCATCATCATCAGATACGACAAAGAGGCTCATACCGTCGGTAAAGGCCGTTGAATTGTCGCAGCTAAATACTACGCTGTCGCCGAGAAAAACGGCTTGGCCGGGCCAGTCGTAAAAATAAAGACTACAGCCGGGACCCGTAGGATTGATCAATCCTATGAGGGAATCCTGGGTGACGGTGGCAAGACCGTCAGGACCCAACTGAAGGGTTACTTCTGCGAAAGGGGGAGGGCCAGGTACTCCAAACACATTGAGGTCACATTGTGCCTGGGCCTGTTGAAGTCCTGAGAAGGTCATCAGGAAGAACAGGACTGCTGTCAGCAACCACCCGTCATTTTTTTGTCGCTGTCTGGTGGCGACGGGGGGCTGAGAGCTGTTCAGGGATGTCAATTTTGAAACCATGATTCTGTTTTTGGTGTCTGCATTATTCACCTTTAAACCATAGCAAGCCGTTTGACCATAACGGCGGGGAAAAGGCGGCAGACGAGGTTAAAAAAAAATGGATGCCGGCATATACAGGCACGGCGTGTTTGCTCCTTATACGGATAAATTCACATAGTGTTATCATTTCCCAGCCTTTAATATAAGGCCGGTCAGATATTTTTTAGTTTAGAGATTCAGAAAGGAACAATAATGGGCTGTTGCACCGTTGCCGCATAGCGGCTGAACTTGCAAAGCAAAGTTTAGAGATTCTAAATCAGGTTGGTGATTGAAGTGCAAATTTTTTCAACAAAAATTAAACACTTTCTTTAGTAGTAGATTCTTGTAAGATCGTTTTCTCTTGTACGTTTAACTCTGTTGAAGATAGAGTAGTTCTTGTAGTGTATTATTGTCAAAGGTAGTAAATAATTGTTGAATTGAACAAATTACCCCTGTTTTTTTCCTTGATGGCCCCATTTGGGGTTTGCTGCATCACTTTTTCACTTTTTCAATGCTTCTTGTAGTGCGGGCTTGATCCGCATCGATTGGTCGTTTCTCCGAAAATTTCAAGAATTTTTGAAATGCTATTTACAAAGAATAATTTTACTCATCTATAATTTTCTTTCAATTATTTTCGTCCCGGTCCCGACACCTCCCTCACCTTACAGGAGCTAATCAAGGCGTTTTTGCCCATCCAACGGGGCATCATGGTATCAATTTTGACAAGAATATTGCTTTTTTTGAGGAGCACGATAGTGTGCTTAAAAAAGGGGCTATTACGATCGTCAGCATAGCGTCCAGGTGGGGAGAAGAGTAGCCGAAGTAGCGGCTGGAGGTAGAACAAAGTGGGCTAGGTAGGACTTTTGTTACAAAGCAAGAGGAAAGAGCCAAAAGAGAAGAGTGACCGCCACCAGAAATAATTGCTTGAGCGCCATCTGCGGGAAATGGCAATACGATGTAAGGTGATTGCTGATCTGTTTTGGTCACTCTTCTGAAGGAGACACTAATTATTGGCGCTCTCTAACCATAGATATTTATAAGTCCGCTGTTTCCAGCGATTTATCGCCTATTATGGACCTGTGATTTCGCATTCTCGTAGCGAGGTTTAAATCGTCCAATAAAATTTTGTAGGCGCTGAATGTGGTGCTCTATTTTTTCCAGGCCCTTGTCTGTGATGGCAATATTGACCCATTCTCCCTTGAGTGGGCCTCGAACTGTAGCTCTTCCTTTTTTCAAATCCTTGGCAATCTCTTCAATCGCTCCATGAGGGAGATGTCCGATCAAATCTTCTTCCTGTATCAGATTTCTCAGGTTCTTCTTCATTTTAAAAGGAATTTTTCGTTGTTTTACTCTACAGCATGTATATATGCTGCAAGATAGATATTTTATTAGTCAATAACAATCATTTTACCTTAATTCTGGCAAAATTTTTCTCAAAGCAATATCAAATGAACAATTTAGCCGTAAATCTCAAGCTCATTCGTAAGAAGCGGTGGAACATGAGTCAGGAGAGATTCGCTGAGTTGCTCAACTCGTCCAGGAGTAAAATCAACTCCTACGAAAATGGCGGGATCGAGCCCAGCATCGAATTCATGATTCGTCTACAAGGACTTACTGGGATTAGCATCCGAGACATCTTTTACAGCAGCATCCCCTTAGAGGATATTCCGCAAGCTCCGCTTGAGGTACCCGATAAGGACATTGTGAACGAAGATCTCATTAACTATGAAATCGAGAACATTACAGAACTGGTCGATTACGACCAGAAGATTAAGAAGCGCTTTAGGAATATTGAGGAAAGAATTACTGACTTGGAGGGTTTACTGAAACCTCCAGCGGATCAGGAATAATCATACATCAAGAGCATTAAGTTATTTGGCATCAGTAGGATGCTGTAGCTGTCCCTTGGTCGGTGAGCACTCCTCGGACTTTGCGAAGTTCTCCATCCTTTAGATTAAAATCGCTTTCTCAGCATAACACAAAAACCATTTGTCACCAGACTCCAGCGTTAGCGTTGATTCGCCTTCGCCCAAAGTTGCCTACGTGATTACCATCAGAATGCCGCTGGCTCTGGGAGTTAGGAAAGGGCTGCCCCTACAAAAACGCTACAGCTTAATCCCGCGCAGGCCCTTCGGATCGCCCATTTTAACAAGGTCTCAACATCACCAAAGTCTCAAAATCGCTTGCGAAGCACCACGCCGAAGCTGTCACCCCCTGCCGTTGGCGTCAAGGTAAATCGGCGCTCCCCATCCTTCTTCTTATGCAACTGCGGCACCAGGATACCCGCCAAAGCCCCCACGCCATAACCAATAATCACATCGCTAGGGTAGTGCTTGCCCGCCTTGTAACGTAGATAGCCCGTGAGGGCTGGTAGGCTGGCCGCTACGCCCCAAATCAGCGGCTTGAGCTTCGAATCGGGGTGATGATCAATATACACCTTGGCCGTGAAAAAGGAAAATACACTCACCGTCGAGGTATGCCC
>JBCDGZ010000116.1:0-26174 GCA_038750655.1 Bacteroidota bacterium
GAAGTAGGATTGGAAGTGAAAATCAGGGTTAAACATAAACCAAAGCAGCTCATCCGAGCGTTCACGGTCTAGGGTGAAGCCCTTGAAATAATGCCTCATTTCCTTTTTGAACTGGTTCATGGCCAATTCAAAACGGCGATGTGTGGCAGTGGGACGGCCGATAAACAGGGGTTGGATTTGATATTGGATATTTCCTTCTGTTTTCAGCTGTCGAACGAGTACTGGTATATTTAATTTTACAAAGCCCATATATTGCTTTCAAAATAGCGGGGAAGATAGTGAAAAACTGTTTGTCGATAAAGATAATTTTCGTAAAAATATTGTCTGGCTTGAATAAAAATGATATGTTTGAACGGGATTAAGATTGTACAATAAAATCATTCTTTTGAATGGCAGAAAGCTATAAACATCCGGAATTTAAGAAGTTCAGATTCAGAGAATTGAAGGTTTATGCTTCTACAGAGTGGCTGGCGGATAATAAGAAAAAATACCGCCAGGTATTTGACCGCTACGAGACGACCTATATTTACGCTGAATTGTCTTTTTTCAATAAATTATTTGACGAGGAAGACTGGGATATTGATGTTGAACTCAAATGCTATTCCCTCAAAAAAGGCCGTAAAGAGGTCTGTACCCTCACTTTTGAAAACCGCAAAGTCAGCAAATACGATAATGTGGTCTTTATCCGCGAAGGTTGGGGCAATAAGAATGAGGGGCAATTCTGGAAAAAAGGCACCTACTACTGGGAAGCCTGGATCGAAGGCGAAAAGGTGGCAACCAAGTACTTTTACGTGGAAGATGCCGGTAAAAATGCTGCTCCTGGCGAAAATCCCTACCTCGAAGTCCATTCCCTCAAGCTCTACGAAGGTCCTTATGACGATGTGAGCGAGGACGATCGGACTTATTTCCGAAAATTCAGCAGTGAAGAGACCCGCTACATCTATGTAGAGATCATCTTGAAAAACCTCAATGTCAACAAAAGTTGGCAGTGTGAGCTGTTTACCAAGTTTTATAATGATGCTCGCGAACTGAAGGGGCAGGTGGTACGCCTGCAGCGATTGGAGAAGAAGGATGAATGGATCAAAATTACGGCAGGCTGGGGTTCCAATGTAAAGGGCTCCTGGCGTAAGGACCGCTATACCTCAGAGCTGGTATTTATGGACAAATTACTGGCCGTCATTCCTTTTGAAGTGACGGAGGAATTCGAGGAAGGGATCGCGGCTGTACTTTTACCCGATCGCCATAGCCCAGTGGTGCTCAATGCCGATCTGGACAGCGGGCAGACTTTCGATGAGGTCATGATGCGCCTGGATGCGATGATTGGCCTGACCGCCATTAAGCAAAAGGTTAGGGATCACGCCAAATACATCCAGTTCTTGCAATTGCGCAAGGAAAAGGGCTTTGATGAAAATGAGGAGATCAACGTACATTCGGTTTTCATCGGCAACCCTGGGACAGGAAAGACTACAGTGGCGGGTATGATGGGCTTGTTGTACAAAAAGATGGGCCTCTTGAGTAAGGGGCATGTACACGAGGTGGATCGGGTAGATTTGGTGGGAGAATACATTGGCCAGACGGCGCCGAAGGTGAAGGAGGCGATTGAAAAGGCCAGGGGAGGGGTGCTCTTCATCGATGAGGCCTACGCGCTGGCGCGCTCTAATGATGACAGCAAGGACTTTGGCCGCGAGGTCATTGAGATATTAGTCAAAGAAATGTCTAATGGCGAAGGCGATATGGCGGTTATCGTGGCGGGCTACCCCCGCGAGATGAAGCACTTCCTGGATTCCAATCCTGGTCTAAAATCCCGCTTTAAGCTCTACTTCGAATTTGCCGACTACCTCCCCCAAGAGCTGTCCAAAATCGCCGACTACGCCTGCGAAGCCAAGAAAGTCAACCTCACCGCCGATGCGCGCGTCAAGATCGATGAAATCATCGTCGAGGCCTTCCGCAACCGCGACCGCTCTTTTGGTAACGCCCGCTTTGTCTACGATGTGATTGAGCAAGGCAAAATCAATCTTGGGTTGCGGGTGATGGAGGAGGAAAATCCTCGTGCCCTCAGCAAAGAAGCCATCTCTATTATTGAGTATCAGGATGTCGAAGGCATCAAAATTAAGCCGAAGAAGGAACTACCTCATATTCCAGTAGACCATAAGTTACTCGATGAAGCCATCGGAGAACTCGATCGCCTGATCGGTATGGAAAATGTCAAATCACAGATCAAGGAGCTGGTCAACCTAGTGCGCTATTACCGCGAAACGGATAAGAACGTCCTCAACAGCTTCTTTTTGCATACCGTATTTATTGGTAATCCAGGAACGGGGAAGACGACGGTAGCTCGGATTCTCACCAAAATCTACAAGGCACTCGGTGTTCTGGAGCGCGGGCATATCATAGAAACTGATCGCCAAGGTCTAGTCGCTGGCTTTGTTGGCCAAACTGCTATCAAAACGGCCGCCAAGATCGAAGAAGCCTTCGGCGGCGTCCTGTTCATCGATGAAGCCTACGCCCTAACGCAACACAGCGGTGGCGCCCACGGCGACTTCGGCAACGAAGCCATCCAAACCCTGCTCAAACGCATGGAGGACCACCGTGGTGAATTCTTCGTCTTCGTCGCCGGCTACCCCGACAATATGGAGACCTTCCTCAAAGCCAACCCCGGCCTCAACTCCCGCTTCGATAAAATCCTCAAATTCGAAGACTACGTCCCCGCCGACCTCAAGCGCATCGCCAATCTGATGTTCGAAGAGAAAGGTGTTGCCGTTAGTCCCGAAGCCGAGGAACACCTCGAAAAATACTTCCAATTCCTCTATGACTACCGCGACAAGTACTTCGGTAATGCCCGCACTGTCCGCAACATCGTGGCCGAAGCGGTCAAGAATCAAAACCTGCGCTTGGCGGCCCTCGGCAAGCGAGAGCGCAAGTCGGCCCGCCGTAATATGCTGCTCTTGGAGGATGTCAGCCACTTCAAGCTGGATAAGAGCGGCTTTATTTTCAATAAGAAAACGATTGGGTTTAGAAATCGACAGGGGGGATCGGCTTAGGGCCTTCTTACGGTAGATACCTCCGGTATTTTGGTGGACGGTTGACGGTTGACGGCGAAAGTAGGGGTACATAGTGGGGCGTGGCTCCGCACTGTCTACGTCTCACTCTGTTCACCGTTAAGCTATCTGTCGTCTGTAAAACGCAGCTCTGCACTAGCCACGCCTCGCCTCACTGCCGGCTGCGGCGTTCACCGTTAGGCCGTCTACCGTCCATCCTCAGCACCGCAGGTGCCCCACCATCCACCGTCCATCAAAGTGCCAAAGGCACCGACCGTCCACCGAAAAATGCCAAAGGCCCCGAAGGGATGGCTATGCCACATCCCCACAATTTCCAGTCACAAATCCTAAGCTCCTAATTTAACCTTGCAAAGTATTGTAATTCAACAATATACATAAATCCCTGACTCCGATCAGGTTGCTCGTAAAAAAGTCAAAATGCGATAAGCCTAATAGGTCTCAACCCCGTTTGAAAAGTCACACAAGTTGTATTTTTGACTTGTTTGCTATTGACAATACCCCACAATAGTTAGATATTTGCAAAGAACATATCAAAAAAACTTCTCCTTTTCCTTCCCCCCACAACACTGTGCATTTGCACACACTTTCGAATTGTTCAATATTCCGGTATTGAGCAGACAACATCTTATAGTCCCATCACATATTTTTCCATTATTGAGTTAATGCGATTGACTGGAGTCTGTCGTAATGTACACCCTTTAGCCTTTGGCGCGTAGGTACCAGTAAGTGCTCGTACTTGCCCATGCAGAGGTCTATACGGAGCAATAGGACGGCGGTCAATGGTACATTGTTCACCCAAAAACTGTGTTGTCATGAAAGATGCAATGCTGTCTCAGTCATTGAAAAAGCCACTGGCTTTTGGTGCGGAAGGAAACACTCGTGCACTCTATTACGCCCTTTTTATTCCCCTGGCTTGTATGTTGTTTTTGCTGGAATGGGAACCCCGGGTCTTTGTCTTTGTTTTTCTGGCCTATTCGGCAGGAATCATCGGTTTTTTAACGGCCCGACAATTTTTGAAAAAAGATCAAATGACCACTGAGCAGGATCTCCTGTACCGCTTGATGGCTGAAAATACGGCGGACATTCTGATCCTGCACCGCATGGAGGACAACAGTAATGTCTACGTCAGCCCCTCCATTAAAGCGCTGGGCTATGCCCCCGATGAGATTATCTGTAAGTACGGCACCTACCTGCTGCACCCCGATGATCGCCGTAAGCTGGTGCAGCGCCTGAAGCTGACCAAGCTGCAACAAAACGACAGCTTTCTGGCTACGCTTCGGGTCCGCAACAAGGACAAATCCTATGTGTGGATGGAGCTGAAAGGAAAGGCCATTAAGGATGAACAAGGGCAAATTACCCACACGCTGCTGGCCTTGCGGGATGTCTCCTCGCGGAAGGAATTGGAAACGGTCAATAGCCATCTGGCGGCGGAGCTACTGCGCAAGCAAGAGGCCAGTACGAGGACGGTGGAGATGGGGCAATTGGCCGCCATCATGGCCTCCCACGACCTCAAAGAGCCTTTACGGACCATCCAGAGCTATGCTGAGCTGTTGGAGCAAAAGTACAAGCCACAGTTGGAGGCCCCGGCGCAGGACTGCGTTCACTACATCCGCGATGGCGCAGAGCGCATGCAAAGGATGCTCAAAGACATCCGGGCCTTCGCCAGCCTCGAAGGTGGCCAAGCCCAGCTAGGTATGGTGGACCTGAACGGATTGCTGGAAGAGGTGCTGATGAACCTCAATACCCGCATCCTGGAATCAGATGCCGTTATCAGCTACGAGACGCTACCACAACTGCCCGTCGATGCCCGGCAACTACGCCATCTGCTGCAAAACTTGATCGAAAATGCCATCAAATACAGCGGCGACCGGCGGCCTTACATCCACCTGTCCTGGCAAAAAAGCCATGGCAGCTGGCAGTTTAAGTTGCAGGATAACGGGATTGGTATTAAAGAAGAATTCCAGCATACGGTCTTCGACATCTTCCGTCGGCTCCACGGGGTGGGGCAGTACGAAGGGTCGGGCCTGGGGCTGGCCATTTGTAAACAGATTATCGATAACCACGGCGGCAAAATCTGGGTCGAATCAGAAGGCGAGGGGCAAGGTTGTAGCTTTTACTTCTCCATTCCGATCGACTCAGCGCAGCAGCCCTTGATGAACCACTTTTATAAAGCGGATTTATTGCCCGCGGCCCAATTGAGTTGGTCGCAGTCCTAAAAACCAATTTTGCACCCCATCCCCTCACTGCAGGTAAACATTTGTTGGCTGCCTCCTTCTACTGGTTAACAGATTTGCGGTTTACTGATATTTGCTGTGGTGGGGGTGCATTTTTATCTTAAAAAACCCATCACCCAGGGTTTCCATTTGGCCGGAACCAAGCGGAAATGCTGTTTTTCTTGCTGTTCGGGGCGGAAAAATACCAGTCCCATAAAGAACAGATCAATACTGAGGCTCACCTTTGGGTGGGCCTTTATTTTTTCCCAGGCGGATTGCATCTCCGCTGACCAGTAGATGTCGTCAAAGATCAGGACGCTGTTCTCGTGGCAATGTTCGAGGCATTGCTCGAAGTAGGCCAGGGTAGGCGCTTCGCGATGATTGCCGTCGATGAAGGCGTAGTCCAGTTGGGGGAATTGGGCGAGGGCCTGGGGGAGGGTGGTCTCGAAGGGGCCTTCTAGGAGTTGGATGTTTTGGGTTTTGTGGGCAGCGAAGTTCTGCCGGGCGATGTGGGCAATGGAAGGGCAGCCTTCGAGGGTAATCAGCTGGGCACTGCTTTGGGGTTGGCTTTGGTAGAGGGTGGAGATGCCCAGTGAACTACCTACTTCGAGGAGCCGTAGGGGGCGGAGGTGATGGACGACGCGAAAGAGCATCCGACAGTAGTAAGGCGGCGTCAGAGCCGATTGAGCAATGTCTCTGACCTTCCGGCGTTTACCATTGGCGACGTGGGATCCTGCCCCCCAATCCGTTACTTCAATCTCATTAAAATCCAGCAGTAGCTTCTGTCGGATAGGCTCAATAGAGGAGAAAGCATAAAACCAACGGTTATCTTCCAACACCTTTTTACAAAATTCAAAAACGAAGGGAGAGTGAACCTGGTAGAGGGTTTTAGCCCGGAAAAAAAACAAGATAAAGCGCCAAAGTATCTGCAATCGCTGCATGGCGCAAAGGTAGCGGGAAGGATCGATTTAGCCAAATAAAAGTTAAGAGGCGAGTGCGATTACACTAATGCGATTTTTTTGATCGTTAGAGGGGGTATGAAAATCCGACTCCTTTATTTTCCCCTCCTTTTCTGCACACTGAGCCTTGGGGCACAGTCTTATAAAACGGCGGCAGGTCTACGCCTCGGTGGAGGCATCGGCTTCACCGCCAAGCACGAAATTTTTAAAAAAACCACCCTGGAGGCCATCCTGCAAGCGCAGTCTAAACAGGATCGCACCTCCTTCACCTTGCTCTACGAGCAGCACCACAACTTGCTCTTCCGTCGGGTCAACTTCTATCTCGGCGCTGGTCCTCACCTCAGTTGGCAGGAGGATCCGGAGCTGGGCAGTCGCAACGGCGGCGGTGCCACCGGCATCGTCGGTATCGAATTCAGCCCCGGCCGGCTTAACCTCTCCTGGGATTTTAAACCCGCGCTCAAGCTTTGGGGCAACGGCAATACTTTCGAGACACAAACGGGCATCAGCCTGCGCTACATCTTCGTCAAGCGCAAAAAGAAGAAGATCAACTGGAAGTTTTGGCAAAAGAAGAAACGGTAGTTTTGGGTGATTTTTTGGTTTTAGGGAAAAAGGGGTAATTTAGGGGACTGTGTGATATAAAAATCGCAGTGCCCCCTAGCCGGGAGACACTGCTCGGACTAGATTGTAGTAGCTCTTTGCAGTAGATACCGCGCGAACTAAAAGAAACCTAAATGAACCTTGAATTGAATAAATCGTCAAGTCAGCGTCTCTTAGTAGAACACTGGCATTATCCACCAGATACCAATGAAAGAACGCATCACTCAAGAACTGAGAAAATACACTAGTGCCATCGTTTTTCTACTATTGCTGAGTCCTGTTCTTTGTTGGGGACAAATGCGCCAGAATCTGATCACCGAGATCGATAAGATTCTGTACTACGACGTGGAACTGGATTATGATAAGGTGCCAGGGTTTATGATCGGCATCATCGTGGGCGATTCTACCTTTGTATTGAGTTACGGGTCGACCAATCGGGATTCGGCGGTTCCTCCGACGGATCATACATTGTATGAGTTGGGAGGAATGACCAAGGTCTTTTCGGCAACCTTAGTAAAGCAATTAGCGGATCAAGAATTGATGCATTTTGATTCCAGTCTGAACCGGTATTTGCCGCCTGCGCAGCGCAATGAAGCTTGTGACCACATTACTATTGGCAGTTTACTCACTCACACCTCTGGATTGCCTAAGATGCCCTTTGATTTTGGGAGCAGGGAGACTATTGATAATAATCCCTATGCCTTTTATACTCATGATGATCTCTTGGAATTCTACCAGGAGTACGGTGGAACGGAAGGTTTTGGGCAATACAATTATTCCAATGTTGGCTTTGCCTTGCTGGGGCTGGCCGTTGAATATGTCACAGGGCTGAGCTACGAAAAAGCGCTCGTTCAGTATGTGCTTCAGCCATTTGGCTTGAAAAATACTGCCGTGCAGCTCGACAGCCTAAAGGCCCGACAGTTGGCGCAGGGCTACACCGCTGGCCGCAAGGCTACACCACCCTGGGCTTTTCAGTCCTTCGCCGCCTCCGAAGGCCTCAAGTCCGATGTCATAGACCTGCTGCAATTTTTGCGCAGCAATATCGATACCCACCACCAAAAGCTAGCCCTGCTCCACCAGCGCCGGCAACCTACCTTGCTGACCCGAAATACCTACATCGCTACGGGCTGGCACTCTATCAAGAACAAGAAGTACTACGACGTCATTTTACATCCCGGCAACACCAGTGGCTATCACTCCTTCATGGCCTTTGTCAAGGAAACCCGAACAGGCATTGTCATCCTGTCCAACTCCGAACACGGCCTCAACAGCCTGGGCTATCTTATCATGCGGATGCTCAACAACAACTGGAAGAAGCGGAAATAGCCCGAAAAGCCAACCCAGCTTTTGATATTTAAAAATTAATGCGTTGCTTTACAGCCGGAATGAAGACAACAGTAGTGCAATCGAAGAGAAAACGCATATGGTTTATCGTCAACCCATTCTCGGGAGTGAAGCGAAAGATTAACTTTCCTAAATTGATCGATCAACACCTGGATCAATCCATCTACGATTATCAACTCTTTTATACCGATCACGCTGGGCACGCCACTAAGCTGGCTGAGAAGGCGGTACGGGAGGGTGTTGAGGTGGTGGTGGCCGTTGGCGGAGATGGATCGGTAAACGAGGTGGCGGCCGCCCTGATTGGGACCGACACCACGCTGGGCATTCTACCCTCCGGTTCTGGAAATGGTTTTGCCATGCACCTCGGGTTGGGGCGAAATGTTGAGAAAGCCATTGAATTTTTGAATCAGGGCAATGTTGTCCGCGTCGATAGCTGTTTGCTCAATGATCGTACATTTGTCAATCTGGCGGGGGTAGGCTTCGATGCGATGGTCGCTTATCAGCTTAAGAAGAGCAGCTTTCGTGGCTTCATGGCCTATTTATACCATAGCATTCGTACGGCTTGGAAGTACCGTCCCGGGAAGTATACCATTCACTTTGACGGGAAGCAGGTGGAGCGGGAATGTTTGTTGGTGGAGGTGGCCAACTCGGCGATGTTTGGCTATAATTTCCAAATTGCTCCGCAGGCGAAGCTCACAGACGGCCTATTGGAAATCATTGTGGTAAAAAAAGCGCCGATTTGGCGATATTTATTGTCCCTTTGGCGTTTTATGAATAATAGCTTCCACAAAAGCGCTTTGGCGGAATGCTATCAAGCGGAAAAAATACAGATTGTAGCTGAGGATGAAGCCTATGTTCACATCGATGGAGAAGGTTTTTTATCATGTCACAATTTGAATTTTTCTATTAATAAATTATCTTTGCAAGTATTAGTCCCCAAAACTTCTCAGAACCTATGAAGAAGAACAATCGTAAGAAAAACCGTACCGGAGTTGTTTATTCCTCTGACCCAAACTTCGCATATACGTACGGTGAAGGAGAGGAGGAGGTGACTGATATTCCACCGGAGGATCAGGCCCTCCGAATCTTCCTTGATCGCAAGAAAAGAAAGGGTAAAGAGGTCACTTTGGTGGCCGGCTTCGAGGGTAGTGATGAATCACTCAAGGCGCTCGGTAAGCTCTTAAAGACTAAATGCGGTGTGGGAGGTTCTGTAAAAGAGGGCGAAATTTTGATTCAGGGCAACCACCGCGATAAGGTTTTACAAATTCTCCTTGATGCAGGCTATTCTAAGTCCAAAAAGGCAGGAGGCTGATTAGCGTCGCGCACGAATCATCCGTTCTTTTCCCTGCATATCTTCCTGTAGCAGGCACTCTCGAAAGTCCATGCGTTCCAGCAGGGCGATTACCTCTTTAGCATTAAACTCATTGCATTCGAAGAACAAGTAACCTTCGGTTTGGAGATTTTGCAGGGCAAATTGAGCAATGTTTCTGTAAAATACTAGCGGGTCGTTATCGGCTACAAACAAGGCCAATGGAGGTTCGTATTCCAATACCTGAGGAGGCATCAGTGTGGCTTCTTTTAGGGGAATATAGGGCGGATTGCTAATAATAAGGTCGAAAGGGGGTAAGGTCGGCCATTTTTCTTTTTTCAAAACATCAAAATGCAGGATGTCGACCTTCGTTTCATTTAAGGTCGCGTTTTCCCCTACTAAATCCAGCGCATCACGGCTAATATCTGAGGCAAAAACCTGAGCCTGCGGCCGCTTGTATTTCAAAGTAATCGGAATACATCCGCTGCCGCTGCCAATGTCCAGTACTCGCCCCGCCGCCTCCGGCTTCCAAGTCTCCAAAACCCAATACACCAGCTCCTCCGTCTCCTGCCGAGGAATCAACACCCGCTGATCTACCTTGAACTTCAATCCATAAAAATCGGCCTGCCCCAGCACATACTGCACCGGCATCCGTTGGGCCAATTGCTGCCTAATCTCCTCCAGCCGCTGCACCTGCTGCTCCTCCAAATCTCCCTTTCGCTGAGGATTGTAGACTCCAAAAGCATCCTCAAAAACAATTCGAGCGATGCTGCGGGCTTCGCGTGGAGCGTAGAGCTGATCCAGTAGCTGACACAGCTCGTGGTAGGCAGTAGCGATGCTCAAGAGTTTAGCTTTTATTTAACAAGATAGGAGGAAATTTAATAATATCAGCGTCGTTTTAGTTGGAAGTGAATCAAAAACCGGATCATGACAAATAATCAATTTGAACAGCGGGCCAAGGGCCGTAGGAAAAGAGCGTTGATGATTTCGCTGGTCATTCATCTCGGCTTATTATCTGGGGTGGTGGGCTTTGCCATCAGCGATTCAACGGATTGGGAACAGCACCTTCCTGAATTTATCAAAGAGTGGTTAGACATCCCTCAAGAACCCGAAGAAACGGCCGAATTGCCCGATCGGGCTTAACTTAAGCTTTCTTATTTCTTGCTCCACCATCCCAGGTGACTTCCTCGGCGTTCAGCTGCTGAGCGAGGTGGCGCGCCAGCGTGAAGAGGTAATCGGAGAGGCGGTTGAGGTAGCGGATCACAATGGGGTCGACCTCATCGTCGATGTTGAGGGCGACGGTTAGCCGCTCGGCACGCCGACAGACGCAACGAGCGATGTGCGTGTACGACACCGTTGTATGCCCACCGGGCAGGATGAAGTTTTTCAGCGCGGGCAGTTGCTCATCCATTTGATCAATTGATGTTTCCAGCATTTTAATATCCTCATCCACTACATCTGGAGTACTCATGTTTTTGTCGGGGTCGGAGGCCAGTTTGGCACCGAGGCTGAAGAGGATGTCTTGGATGGTTTTTAGCTCCTTGCGCAGGGGCTCCTCCGAGAGCTGATCGCGGATCAGGCCGATGTAGGAGTTGAGTTCATCGACGGTGCCGTAGCTATCGATACGGAGGTGGCTTTTGGGGAGGCGTCGGCCGCCGAAGAGGGAGGTTTCGCCCTGATCGCCGGTACGGGTGTAGATTTTGAAGGCCATATATACTGCTTGAAACGTTTTGACTAATTGGACAATGGGTTAGTTATCGCCGATTTCTTCATTGTATCGGTGAGAAGGATCATAGGCACTGACAATATTATTATTTCTGACGTCCGTCTCTACCAGGCCGTCTCGCAGTCGAATGATGCGGTGGGCGTGCTCGGCGATGTCGGGTTCGTGGGTGACGAGGATGACGGTATTGCCTTTTCTGTGGATTTCTTCGAAAATCCCCATGATCTCGATGGAGGTTTTGGTGTCCAGGTTACCGGTAGGCTCATCGGCCAGGATGATGGCAGGGTCATTGACCAGGGCGCGGGCGATGGCGACGCGCTGGCGCTGCCCCCCAGAAAGCTCATTGGGCTTGTGATCGACGCGGTCGCTGAGGCCGACGGCTGCGAGGGCGGCGCGGGCCTTTTCGAGGCGCTTAGATTTGCCGATGCCGGAGTAGACTAGCGGAAGGGCCACATTATCGAGGGCGGAGAGGCGAGGCAGAAGATTGAAGGTTTGAAAGACGAAGCCGATCTCTTTGTTGCGCACTTCGGCCAGCTCACCGTCTTCCATGGTGCTGACATTGATGCCATTGAGAAGATACTGACCATCTGTTGGGGTATCGAGGCAGCCCAGGAGGTTCATCAGGGTGGACTTGCCGGATCCCGAAGGGCCCATGAGGGCGACATACTCGTTTTTTTGAATATCGATGGTGACCGATTGCAGGGCGTGGACTTTTTCCATACCCATCACGTAGGTCTTTTTTAATTCTTTAACAGCAATCATTGAGCTCATAGCGTTATTGATTTTACAATTTTGGAGATTCTAATGCTTTTCGATCACCTTAGGGACCTTGAAATACTGGTCGTCGCTATTTGGAGCATTGCGCAGGGCCGCTTCGCGGCTCACCTGATTAGCTACCACGTCCTCGCGCATCACATTCACCGCCTCACTGATATGAATCAGGGGCTCCACGTCCGTCGTATCCAACTCCTCCAGCTTCGCCACCATCTCAAGGATGGCGTTGAGGTCGCCCTGTATCTGCTTCCGCTCTTCTGCGGATAATTCCAGTCGGGCCAGTTTTTCCAGCTTTGAAATTAACGCCTTATCTATTTTCATAATAAATAATTAGATGTTCGATACAAAAATATCGTTAAAAAGCGACTAATGCCTTATGAATGTAAATTAATTGGTTGGAGTAGTAAGAAATAATAGAAGAGTTGTATTTTCGCTGGACGACAGCATTGTATCGGTAAATCAAACAGATGAACATCGACCAACAAAAACCAGACATCAAGCACATCGCCATTGCTGGCAATATCGGTGCAGGGAAAACTACACTTTGTGAACAATTGGGCCGCCATTTTGGCTGGCAAGTACACTACGAATCGACCGACAATAATCCATATCTCAGTGATTTCTACAATGATATGAAACGCTGGTCGTTTAATCTCCAAGTATTTTTTCTCAACAACCGTTACCGGCAGATTCTCAACATCCACAAGGGAGATATTACCGTTGTTCAAGATCGCACCATCTACGAGGATGCCTACATCTTTGCTCCCAACTTGCACGATATGGGGCTGATGGCGACCCGTGATTTTGAAAACTACTTCGATCTGTTCAAGCTGATGACCTCCCAGATTCAAGCGCCGGACCTGCTGATCTACCTGCGGGCCAGCATATCGACTCTGGTGGCGCACATCCAGTCTAGAGGACGCGATTACGAGGGCAGCATGAGTTTGGACTACCTCAAGCGGCTGAATGAGCGCTATGAGAACTGGATTCAGCAATACGATGAGGGGCCTTTGCTGATCATCAACTCGGATGAGGTTGACTTTAAGAACAACCCCGAAGATTTGGGTAAAATTATCAACCTGGTTTCGGGAGAATTGCACGGATTATTCTGATGTATGAGTAATTTTCTCACAAAAACTGTTCAGGCACTTCCTGGCTTGACCAAGTACGGTATGGTCCTACTGGTCATCGCCTTTATCAGTTTCCTTTTTCCCAATAATGCCAAGTTTAAATACGAATTCGACAAAGGACAGACCTGGCGCTATGCAGATTTGATCGCCCCATTTGACTATGCGATCAAGAAGACGCAGGAGGAGATGGAAAATGAGCTGCAAGAAGTCGAACAGGGCTTTTCACCTTACTACACTGTTGATCTAGGACGAGCCATCGAGCGCAAGCGCACCTTCGATAAACTGTTTCAGGATCAGTTGGAAATTGCGGGCAACGAGCAACAGTTCGTCGATGTCCTGCGCAACAGCCGCCCCTACACCAATTACAGCCATGCCTTCATCGATCGCATCTACGCCCAAGGGGTCATCGACTTGGCGCCCGAGCATCAGGATAAGGGCAAAGATTTTGTCATCAATGTCATTCGGGGCAATACCAAGACACTCAAGACCTTACAAAGCCTCTATACCCCGCAAAAGATACAATCTTGGCTGACCGATTCGCTGTTCAACAGTCGCCTGCGGGAAGCCGAATTCCTCATTCCCATACTCCGCGATCTCTTTCTGCCCAACATGTCTTACAGTGATAGTTTGAGCAATAAATTTAGAACGGAAGAAATCAGTGGCTTGTCCAGTTCGCGAGGGATGGTGCGTAAGGGGGAGTTGATCGTGACGAGTGGGGGAGTAGTGACGGATGAAATCTACCAAAATCTGCTTTCTTTCAAAGAGCAATACGAGCGGGAGGTGAGCGATAAAAAGTCGCATTTAGGAGTCTTTTTAGGTTATTTTTTGTTGACATCGCTCATCATTGGTGTTTTCTTACTCTATTTACAATACCACGCCCGGGAGGTCTTCAACCATTTTCGCCAGCTGATTTTTATGTTTCTATGGTTGGTGGTCTACAGCTACTTTGTGTATGTATTGGAAGTTAATAGCTTACTGAGTGTTTACATCATTCCCTTTTGTATCGTCCCAATCGTGATTCGTATTTTTTATGATGAACGCTTGGCCTTGTTTGCCCACATCGTCGTTGTCTTGATCGCCAGTTTCCTTTGCTCATTGGGATATGAATTCACCTTTTTGCAGGTCTTGGCAGGCATTGTCGCGGTGTTGGCCAATATCGACATTCGGGATACCTCGCGCTTCTTTTTCTCGATGATCTATATCTTTTTGGCCTACGCGCTGGGTTATCTGGGCTTATCTTTGATCCAGGACGGCTCGCTGGCTAGCGTCGACTGGTCGATTTACCGCTGGATTTTCATCAATGTTTTCCTAACCCTACTGGCTTACCCGCTCATCCCCCTGCTGGAACGGCTCTTCGGCTTCGTCTCCACCACCAAACTGGTCGAACTCTCCGATATGACCCGCCCGCTGCTGCGCGAGCTGTCTATCAAAGCCCCCGGCACCTTGCAACATTCCCTGCAAGTGGCCAATCTCGCCGAGGCCGCCGCCTCCCGCATCGGCGCTAACACCCTGCTGGTCAAAGTAGCTGCGCTCTACCACGACGTCGGCAAGATGATCAATCCGCTCTACTTCATCGAAAACCAAAGCGGCGTCAATCCTCACAACGAAATCGACGACCTAGACAGCGCCCGAATCATCATCAACCACGTCAGCGAAGGGGTACAGCTGGCCCGGAAGCACGGCCTGCCCGAGCTGCTGATCAATTTTATCAAAACCCACCACGGCACCACTCGCACGGAGTACTTCTACCGCAATTACCAAAAGTTACATACGGATATTGAGGTCGATGAGACGCAATTCCGCTACCCAGGGCCGCGGCCGCGCAGTAAGGAGGAGACTATTTTGATGATCGCAGATTCTCTGGAAGCCGCCTCCAAGAGCCTTAAGGACCCTAGCGAAAAGGATATTAATGACTTGGTGGAGAAGATTGTTGAGGGTAAGATCGCGCAGGGGCAGCTGGAGTTGTCTCGCCTAAGTTTTCACGAATTGGAGGCTTGTAAACGAGAGTTTAAGAAGTTACTCAAGAGCATTTATCATGTCAGGATTGAGTATCCGGAGGAGGAGAAGCCTTCTTAGGATAAGGGCAATGACGGCAGCCACTGCCGCAGCAATAGCCTCTTTTTAGGTGAAAAGTAGCCGTAAAGACATACAGCCCATTTTCAATATAATAATCTGTTCCCTCCACCAGAGGCCCTCTCTTCTTGCTTTCCATACCTGTGTGTGAAGTCGTCGTCGAGCCCTAAACGTAGTCTTCTTCGAGTTCTGTAGTGGTAGATAGCTGAGGAAAGCGCGTTCGTAACAGTTCATAACTGCCGAAAAGTATACTGACGTAGAACAAGTCCCCCGCAATCGTATTCAGGGCGAAAGGAATGCCAGCAACGTAGGTCGCGATTAACCCGCCGAAATTAGCCGAGAAATTGCTATAGCCAACGGCCCATACCCCAAAGTTGGTGATGAGGAAAAAGAGTGCAGAACTAGCTAGACTGGCTCCCAATAAACGAGTTGTACTGACCTTTTTCAGTAAACGAAATCCCAGGAGCGTAATGAGTGCAAAACTCAGGTAGATGTAAAGAGAAGTGCTGTGAAAGACCATGAAACTTTCCGATGCGTAAACAACATTATTGATGATCAGATCGCTAATGAGCATCGCCAGCATAGGAATGATAAAGGCCCAGTACTTCTTGCTGAAGTAGGCTGCACCAAACAGCGACATCCCAGCAATAGGAGTGAAGTTGGGCGGATGGGGCAACAAACGGCTGAGGGCTGCCAGTAAGATCATCATCGCTACTACACCAAATCCAAGATTGATTTTTGATTTCATCTGTCTAAGTTTTTAGGAAATTCATCTTCGAGGCAAAAATAAAGGAATTTTACAAATGAAGGAGGATTTACAGAAACAAAAAATCTGCTACCTTTATCCCTGCAATTAAATTGCCATTGATCAACTAATAATAGCTCATAATGAATTGGTATCGATCTTTACCCTTGTTTTTGGTGCTGGTACTGCTAGCCGCCTGTAATGGTGATTCGACGGATAATAAATCGACAAGTACGACTGATGCGGCGGCGGAAAGCCAGGATGTTCAGCCGGAGGTCAGAACTGATGTTCGGGTGATAACGGTCCCGGATGCGAAGACGATGTATGTGTATACCGACCTAGATTTGCCGGATGATTTTGTACCGCTCAAGCAGTTTGAATCGATCAAGGGCGTCAAGGTCAACTTGCTTAGGGGCAGTACGGAGGACCTGATTGCCCGCATAAAGCGAGAGGAACAGCAGCCGATTGCGGATAATTTACTCGTGAAAGATGCGCTGAGTTTGTACAAGGCCAAGTCGCAGAATATTTGTAAGCCGCTGGTTTCCAATATTATCCGTCAGAATGTGCCGGAGAGTCTGCGCGACCATGAGAACAAGTGGTACGGTCTGACCCGCAGGGGCTGGGGGATCATGTATGACAAATCTAAAGTCGACCCCGCAGCGTTGAAGACCTACGCCGATCTGGCTAATGAGCAATGGCGAGGGCAGCTGCTGGTCGGCGCGGCCGCCGACCCGGGCTACCAGTCCTTGTTGGCCTCCTTGCTGGCGCGCCAGGGGCAGAAGAAGGTCACCGATTGGGTAGCAGGGGTTGTGGCCAATCTGGCCCGTCCGGCCAAGGGCAGCGAAGACGACCAGATCGAAGCGCTCGTCGCCGGCCAGGGCCAGTTAGCCTTAGTCAGCAGCCGGGCCGTCATCAAGTTCCTCTCCAACCTGAGCGATGACAGCGGGGAGGGGGACCGCCTGGGCTTCACCTACCTCAACAGCACCTCTGGCTATCCGCATACCAACGTCAGCGGCGTGGCCATTCTGGAAAAACCCGCTAATTTCGGCAATGCCTTAGCCTTCGCCGAGTTCATCACCGGCGCAGGGCCACAGCTGGCGCTGGCGCAGTTTCTGGGCGATGTACAGGTGCATCCACAATCTAGCGGGGCTAGCCAGGCTGGCCCTTTTGAGTCTGATGACCTATTCCTCGATCTCATTGGCCATCACAACAGCCAGGCGAAAAAAGTGATGCAAAAAGTAGGGTGGAAGTGATACCAAAGCAGTTTCATCTTCCTATTTTCTTATTGCTTATTCTTGGGATAGTGCTTAAATACGACTATCTCGACATTATGGAATATGGGCCGCACGGCATCCATCGCTGGCGGCAGTCCGATAGCGCCATTCAGGTCTCTTGCTACTATAACAACGGAATGCGTTTCTTTCAGCCCTGCGTCTACAACTTGCACAACGGTACTGGGGCGGCTGTTTCAGAGTTTCCGATCTTGTACTACTGTACGGCCTTGCTGTACCCTATTTTTGGGCCAGACCATAGTATTCTTCGCTGGCTGAATTTCCTGATTTTAGTGGGGGGGCTATATTGTTTTTCCAGAATGCTCCTCAAAATTTTGGACGATGTAGCCTTATCGGTCATCATTCCCATGCTGCTACTGGGGGCTTCGGTTATCGCCTATTATGGGTTTACTTACATCCCCAACACCCCGGCGTTGGGCCTGACGCTGATGAGCATTTATTTTTACTACGAATACCATCGGCAGCAAAAACGGGTTTATTTCTGGTGGGCCGTGGCGCTGATGCTGCTGGCTGCGCTGATCAAGGTCACCTTGTTGGTGGTCTTTCTATCCTGGCTAGGAGCTTATGTGTTGACCCGTTTACCTTTTTTCACAAAAAAACGAGCAGATGATTTTTTCCCCTCCTTACCAATGGTTGCTGCCGCTACGAGCATCATTCTGGGAGGCGCTTTGGGATGGGTGATTTGGGCGAAACACTACAACGAACTTCACCAATCTGGTCTTTTCCTGGCTGCAGTTCGACCCATCTGGGAAATGACGGAGAAGAACCTAAGCTACACCTGGTATTTGCTGGGTACCCGCACCGAAAACTACTTCTACGCCTATCCAATTTGTTGGATATTCGTAGGGATGCTGGCTTTTATTTTATTTCACCTCAAAAGAATCCGTCCGGAAGTCAGCTTGATGTTTGGTTTGTTGATTTTGGGTAGTATCGCTTATCTACTGCTTTTCTTCGATCAACTCCGGGTCCATAATTACTATTTTGTCGATGTGATGCTGGTGCCTTTGGTGCTGCTCGCTATTTTCGCGGCAGTTGTACAATCCTACCTCAATAAAAACTGGCAGCGTGGCTTATTTACGGTGTTGGTCTTTATATTGGTAAATGTGAATGTAAATTCTGCCTATTTCTATAATTTTAAAGCCTACGAGCCGACCCAGCTGGAGATTAAGGATGTCAATTCCAGTCTTTACAAGACTGCCGAGCTACAGCAATTTCTTGTTGAGCAGGGCATAGATCAAGCGGCCAAAATCGTCAGCATCCCCGACGGCACCCCCAATAATACCCTCTATTATTTGGATCGAAAGGGGTGGACAGAGACCTTTCACGGTAAAAACTTGATCAGCCAGCTGCCTAATTTTCAGCGCCTGGGCGCTCGTTTTCTGATTATCAGTGATCGGGAGTATGGCCCGGTGAAGACGTTTATGGATACGGTGCAGGTGGTGCCCAAGGTCTTTGATGAGTCGGTTTATATTTTTGATATAGAGGAGTTGGTAAAGAATTAGCAGTCGTCGAAGCGGAAAGCAATAGAAATTAGTAATCATGACAAAATGGATATGGACATTGGGCCTACTTTTATCTACCCTACAGCTTATCGCTCAGGAAGTTATCCTTTTTGATGAGGCCGCCTGTCCGCAGATTGCAGAACAAACCGATCAAGCACCGCAGCTCCTTTCGTCGCGCTGTGAGTATTGTACCGCTGAAGACCTCCGGATTGTGTTGCGCAAGGGCTTTGAGATGAAAAAATCTAAGGCTAAGGTTACTATTCCGGTCAAGGTTAAATTGCGATTGTTGGTTGACGATGAGGGGGCTTTGGCTGGGGTCCTATTTACGGATACCTATGCAGCTAAAATTAAGGAAGAAGTGCTAGAGCGTCTGAAAAAGGAGGACGTCAGCCGCTTTCGTCCGGCTCAGGCTGATGATGCGGCGGTATGTAGTTGGACGGATGCTATAGAGCTGTCTTATGGCAAATACGGTTTTCGATCCGAAATTTTCCAAGTAGTGCAGTCCATGCCTCGGTTTCCGGGATGTGAGCACAATGGAAGCCAGGAGGAGCGCGATAAATGTGCGCGGGAGAAAACGAGGGCCTTTCTTTACGATCGGCTGGTTTACCCAGAGGAGGCCAGGGAGAAGAAGATTGAGGGGGTAGTGGTGGTCCGCCTGATTATTGATGAGGAGGGGAATGCGGTTTATCCTACGGTTTTAAGTGATATAGGTGGTGGATGCGGGGCGGCGGCTTTGGCGGCCTTAGCGGATATGCCCAGGTGGGTGCCGGGGGCCCAGGGGGGGCGCACGGTCAATGTCTATTACATGATTCCCGTGAGGTTTGAATTGTGAGAACATATTAGGAGGTGGGATGTTCTAAAACTGCACAAATAGAATAATCTTATTATCTTGTCACTTCTTTAGAGAGGTGGAAATAACTGACCATTACTTCCGTCAAAAATAGACAGTGTCTTATATTAGAACGACAACAATAAACCGTTTGGCATGTTCCTCCACAATGTTCACAAAGGTCAAAATGAATTCTGGCAGTACCTGTTGACAATAATGGGTGTTATTGTGGCCTATATTATGGGACAATTGCCGCTTTTCTTTGTCGCTATGGCCAAGGCCCCTAGTGCTCCGGAGGCACAACGCCGAATCACCAAGTTTTCTGAAAATATTGACTTTGCCGTACTCGATATTAGCACTAATCTAGGGCTAGTGCTGATGTTGCTCATTTTTGTCTTCGCCATGATGGCCCTCTGGGGGTTCGTAGTCCATCTACACAAGCGTCCGTTTCGCACGCTGATCACCCCCCAATCCCGTATCGACTGGTCAAAGGTGGCTTTCGGCTTCTTTTTGTGGGGAGGAATGACCCTGATTTGTGAAGCGGTGGCCTATTGGCTTCATCCCGAGGCTTACATATGGCAATTTGAGATACAAAATTTCTTACCTTTATTGCTTATTGCCCTGTTTTTGATACCCATCCAAACCACCTTCGAGGAGGTCTTTTTCCGGGGGTATTTGATGCAGGGAATCAGCTTGATCAACGAAAGTCGGCTGGCCCCGCTGTTGATTACTTCGGTGCTTTTTGGTGCGATCCATTTTTCCAATCCAGAAGTGACTAAGTTTGGAGCTGGTCTAATGATGACCTATTACATCGGGGTGGGGCTGTTTCTGGGAATTATCACGCTGTTGTACGACTCCTTGGAGTTGGCAATAGGCGTCCATGCAGCAACGAACATCTTTGCTACGGTGTTCATCACTTTTGATGGTTCGGCTTTGCAGACCGATGCACTGTTCAAGACTACTGAGTTCAACGTACTGCTAAGCCTGGGCTTCACGCTGATTATGGCACTGATTTTTCTGTTGGTATGTCGCAAAAAATACGGGCCTGGAGACTGGAAGAAGGTTTTTGGCCTTGTTGAGAATAATGAACCCCTGGAAGATATAGTTTAAAAAGAAATTGTAAAACTAGTTAAATGAACAGACTTTTTGTTTTTCTGGCCCTATTGGCCATGGTCACCCAGATAGAATTAAATGCGCAGCCAGATCGCTGGCAACAGGGGGTTGAATACAAGATGAATATCGACTTTAACGTCGACAAGCACCAGTACAAAGGAACCCAAGAGCTGGTCTATCACAACAATTCGCCCGATGCATTGGATCGGGTCTTTTACCATCTTTACTTCAATGCTTTTCAGCCGGGCAGTATGATGGACGTCCGCTCCCGTACGCTACCTGATCCCGATGGGAGAGTGGGCAGTCGCATTTCTAAGCTGCAACCCAATGAAATTGGCTACATCAAGGTCAAATCCCTCAAACACAACGGTAAGAAAGTGAGCTATGAGGTGGTAGGCACCATCTTGGAAGTACAACTTAAAAAGCCCATCCCGCCCAACAGCAGTGCTCGTCTAGAGATGGAGTTTGAAGCTCAGGTACCCGTACAGATTCGTCGCTCCGGCCGAGATAATAAGGAAGGCATTTCTTATTCTATGTCCCAGTGGTACCCTAAGCTTTGCGAATATGACTATCAGGGCTGGCACGCCAACCCCTACGTAGGACGTGAGTTTTATGGGGTCTGGGGCAGTTTTGATGTGAATATTAACATTGATAAGCGGTATATCGTCGGTGCGACCGGAGAGTTGAAGAATGCTGGCGCAGTGGGCTATGGTTACGAGAGGCAAAGTACGACGGTCAATCGTCCCGGTGGGGACAAGCTCAAGTGGAATTTTTATGGGGAAAATATTCACGACTTCGTCTGGGCGGCTGATCCAGATTATACCCATACTTCCCTACAGGCCAAAGATGGACCACTGATGCACTTTCTCTATCAAGAAAATGATCGTACCGTAGCCAATTGGAAAATGCTGCCAACAGTAATGGATCGGGCTTTTGCCATCATCAACGAACGTTTTGGTGAGTATCCTTATCCTGTTTATTCCTTTATCCAGGGGGGCGATGGTGGTATGGAATACCCAATGGCCACCTTGATTACCGGCGAACGCAACTTTGCCAGCTTGGTTGGCGTATCTGTACACGAATTGATGCACAGCTGGTACCAAATGGTTTTGGGAACAAATGAGAGTCTTTACGCCTGGATGGACGAAGGTTTTACCAGCTACGCTACTAATATTGTCGTTAACGAGCTGAAGCGGGAGGGGCTGATTCCGGGATCTAGTGCAGTGAGCAATCCACAAGCTGGCTCTTATATGGGCTACTCCAATCTGACCCAAAGCGGTCGCGAAGAGCCGCTGACTACCCACGCCGACCACTTTTCCACCAACGGGGCCTATGGCCTCGGCTCCTACATTAAAGGGGCGGTCTTTCTGCATCAACTGGAATACGTCGTCGGGCGCAAGGCCTTCCAAAAGGGAATGCTGGATTACTTCGATACCTGGAAATTCAAACATCCCAATATCAATGATTTCATCCGAGTGATGGAGAAAACCTCTGGATTAGAACTAGACTGGTATAAAGAATACTGGATCAATACCACTCACACTATTGACTATGGCATTAAATCGGCTGATAAAGAAGCTCGTAAGAAAGTCAAAGTCGTCCTCGAAAAGTCAGGAACCATCCCCATGCCTATTGACCTCGTGGTTACTATGAAGGATGGCAGCAAAAAGATATACAACATCCCACTGCGCATCATGCGAGGCAGTAAGGAGCAGGAATACACGGGCACGAGCTACGAGGTACTGGAAGACTGGCCCTGGACCCATCCCTCTTATGAGGTAACCTTGAAGCTCAAGTGGAAAAATATTGAGAAGATTGAGATTGATCCGTCCAGCCGCATGGCAGACATCAACATCAGTAACAACATCAAGGAGACCGAGGTGAAGCCTTAGATTAATATACTCTCAAATAAGAACACTAAAATGACCCACAAAGATTATATTGAAGAATTAGCCGCCGGAGGCGATCTAGATAATGCGATCAAAGAGTTTTTACGAGGAGCCAAGATATTGGGGGGGAGGATTTATAATGATGCGATCTCCATTTCTGGCCGCTATAATGGCCTCAAAAATGATATGGATAAAGGAGTACTTCCACCTGATTTTTTTGAAAGAAAAAAGAATGGGATTCGGAATGCGCTGTTGAGTATGCTAGAAGATTACGAACCCTCAGAAACGATTACTTTTACTAAGCCTAACTAATTACGGATTTGCACAATCACAAAATCATTTATTCATGACTCATAGAGATTACATCGAGGAATTAGCAGCGATGGGGCAGCTAGAGGAAGCGGTAAAGGAATTTTTACGAGGGGCTCGTATAGTGGGGGGGCAAATAAAAATGGATGCGCTAGGCATATCTGGGCGCTATAATTCTTATGCCAATAGAGTGAACAGTGGAGTAGAAGACAACGATGATTTGGAAAGGACGAAAAATGGCTTAAGAATAGCGTTGTTGGGTATCATAAAACGTTATAATCCACCCGCTGGAATCACTTTTGGAGATGCTGGCGAAGGGAAAGTTACAGAAAAAGGGAAGCTGCCTACAGAAAAACAGGGAGCTGATTTAGCTGCGGACAGTGGAAAGCCCAAAGTCTTTATTTCCTATAGCCACAGTGATCAAAAGGTGGCTCAGAAGATGAAAAAAGCCTTGGAAGCTGCTGATATTGAGGTGTTTATCGATGCAGATTATCTCAAACCAGGGACTAGTATTGCCGACTTTATTCAAGATATGATCAATCGGACAGATGCGACCATCTCTATTGTTTCCAAAAGGAGCCTGCTGTCCGGCTGGGTGGGGATGGAATCTGATTTGACCTTGCAGCACGAGAAGTTCAAAGCAGATAAGCAATTCATCGCCTGCGCCATCGACCTAGAGTTTTTTGATGATCTGTTTGTTTTCAATTCTCTTAAGGAGATTGATAAAAAGGTTAAGGATTATCAATCGAAGATTGACGAAGTGAGAGCAATGAATAATTTGATTGATACTTCGGATTTGGAGAACAAGCGCGATCTTCAAAGGGACCTTCTCATTAATCTACCCAAAATTATCAATCGCCTCAATCGGTTCTACACCGTTGATATTGTCGTCAATACGGAGAAGAATATTGATAATTTTGACAATGGTGTAGAGCAGGTGATTAAGGCGCTAAAGGAGTAGGAACACTGGCAATACGATAAATCTCCAAAAAAGACATCCCGAATCTTCAATAGGAAGATCCGGGATGATTTCTATAGTTGATTCTCGAGTGTTTTTTTACCAAAACATGCCGACGACCATAGCTGTAACGATAAGCAACAGAATAGCCAGAATGCGGTAGTTCATGTACCATGGCATAGTTGCCAATTCGGCCGATTCCTCTTCCAGCATTTCTTTCTTCCAGGTATATTCTTGGACCTTCGCAGGATCAGGTGGTGGCGTAGCCAGACTAACGGCGAAATTGATAAAGCCACAGATCACGAAGAGGTAGAAGGCCATATGTAGGAAATGGATGCTATTCAGGAATTGGAAGATGGCGGGGGCCTCTTCTCCGGCCGTGTCTACAGAAACAGAGGCCGTTACCATAACGGCGGCCATGATAAACCCGCTAATCAGGCTAACGAAGGCTCCGGTGCCGTTGGCGCGCTTCCAGAAGAGGCCAAGGATGAAGGCGGCCGCTACGGGCGGACAGATGTAGGCCAGGACGACCTGTAAGTAATCCCAGAGGGATTTGAAGTTTTCGATTTGTGGTGCCCAGGCGGAGGCAAGAACCACCAAGACCAGGGTAGCGATCTGGCCGACGCGGACCAACTGCTGGCTGGTCAATCCAGGGCGGATTTTATTGACAAAGTCCATCGTTACCAGCGTGGAGGCGGAATTAAAGGTGGCGGAGACGGAAGACATCATTGCTGCCAGGAGGCCGGCTAGTACGAGGCCCAGGAGGCCAGTGGGCAGTAGGTCAAATAATAGCAGGGGATAGGTTGCGTTGGGACAATCGGCCAAATTCTTGCAAATGCTGCCGTCGTTGAGCTGATAGTTCATATTAGTCAGATCGACATCGCCGTACAGCAGGATGGCTACGGTACCCGGGAGGACCATGATAAAGATGACGGGCAACTTGAGCAAACCGGCGAAGAGGGCCCCCCAACGTCCGTGGTTAAGGTCCTTGGCACCCAAGATGCGCTGCACCATGAATTGATTATTCGCCCAGAAGTAGAAGCCCAGGATAGGGGCGCCCAAAAGCAAGCCTGTCCACGGCATGAAGGCATCTTCGGCCGGGCGGATCAGACTAAGTACTTCTCCCGCGTTATTGAGTCGTATGCCGGTTTCTTCATTATAAAACGCCCCTTCTGCTCCCATCTCGTCCAGCCCTTGCACCATACCACTCCAGCCACCGACCTGATCGAAGGCGTAATAAGTGAGGATACAAGAACCCAGAATAAGTAGAATGGCTTGTACCACCTCCGTTTGAATTACTGAGTTCAGACCACCAGGAATAGTGTAAGCAGCAGCGGCGAAGGCCAATATAATGATGATGATAGTACTGTCCAGATCGGGGAACATCAGCTTGAGAATGATATTTCCTACATAAAGCCCAGCAGCCGTGTCGAGCATGACATTCCCGACAATGGTAATGAAGGAAAAATAGTACCTCGACCGGCTATCGTAGCGCCGTTCCAGAAACTCTGGCATGGTATAGACCTTGGAGCGGAGATAAAAGGGGAGAAAGAAGATGGCAAAAAAGACCAAAATAACCGCAGCCAGCCACTCATAGTTGTAAACATGGGTATCCGTTTGGTAAGCAGAGCTGGCCAGGCCCACCAGCGTCGAACTGGAAATATTCGCCGCAAAGAGCGAAATCCCTACGATGGGCCACAGCATATCACGACCAGCAAGGAAGTACTCCTCCGAGCTGTTGCGCTTAGCATGGTATAAACCATAGCCAATGATCAGCACCCCGTAGAGTAGCATAATCCCAATGTCAATGGTACTTAGTGAAAATTCAGGCATAGTATTTCGTTTTATTTCGAAGTTGATTTAATATGGTTTCCCTAGTTGATTGATTGTAAAGATAAAAAAAGAGCGAAGTAGCATCTTAGACTTGCTTCGCTCTTTGGGGATCACCCGGGTTATATTTTCAGAGAAATAACTCTCACTAACTAAAATTAAATACTACCATTTTATATTAAAACCATTTAACCAAAAGCCATTTTCATGGCAAAGAGAAAATACTCCGGCGATCATTGAACTTGTGATTGTGCCAATTCACGGTGTTGTAACGTTAGCACCACTTAGCTGCCTGCTAATCTAGGTGTAAAACCTACAATAAGCAAAAAAAGAAAGGAGGATTTTAACCGTGCAGTAGCCCTGGATTTGTTACTAAATAAGCTACTTGATTGAAGAGGATTAATTATAATATTTGCAAATTAGTATTGTAAGAAGTTGTTGGTAAATAGTGTATGTCCTTATTGTTAACTGATTGAATCCTGTTTGTGAAGGTGGTGCTTGTGAAATTTAAGATATTGAATGTCAC
>JBCDGZ010000117.1:0-25596 GCA_038750655.1 Bacteroidota bacterium
AAAATAGTCACCAATATGAAAAAAAATTCACTCCTCTGTATTGCTCTTCTCCTATTGCTGAGCCATGCAGCACTTTCACAGATCATCACAACCAATACCACTTATAACGGCGTACAAAATGCTACAGGTAATATTATTATTCTCAGTGGCGCTACGCTGACGCTGGCTCCCGGCACGACCCTACTGATGCCCACAGGCTCCCAAATTCGAATCAGAGACGGTGGCCGGCTGCTTGTTCAAGCGGGCTGCACCCTGCGCACTTTGAACAACAGCTACTGGGAAGGCATTCGGGTTGATCCGACAAGCATCAGTAATCCTGCTACTCTGCCAGCAGTGACCATGCTTGGTACGCCGACTAATGTCGAAAATAATCTCATCGACTTTCAAGACGCCAGCCGTGCCCTTGAAGGGACGGTTACCTCAGATGGCCAAACCCGTCTGCGAAGCTTCGAGCTGATTGGCGTAGAATTCAGTCATTGCGAGTCATTCATTCTTTATCTCTCTACTTCAATTGTTCCGGATCATGCGATCGACTCAAAAATTCAGGACTGCAAGTTTATTGGTGATGCCAATACTATGGTCAGCCCTATTTCTTTTACTCATGTGGATGATCTAGAAATTTTAGGAAATGGATTTACCAAAGCTGATCCCAGCACCATCGGTGATTTCATTATGTTCTTTAATAGTGATGATATCCTTTTCAGTAGAAATACAATTTTCAATGACGGCGTTGGCTTCTATGCGCAGTTCAACAACATTGATGTTTCCAATAATCAGATTGCTTCTCCTGAAAGCCAAGCAATTAATATGGCCTGTAATTTTAATTGTGATAATGTCCTGATCTCGTTCAATCAAGTGGTTGGCAACAGTGCAGCGAGTGCCCCGGCTATTTATGGCCAAAACATTAGTGATTTACGCATTTTGTCCAACGTCGTATTCAATCAGCAAATTGGCATCAGCTGTACCAAGAGTAGTGGTAATAGTTTTGTGGCAGACAATCAACTCAGCCTATGTTCAGAAGCTGGCATTGAGATCAATGGAGATAATTTAGGTGGAGCCGACGGCGATGGACTCTTTGTAAGATGCAATACAATTATCTTTAGTAATACAGGTATACAACTGGAAAACAGCGCCCAGCTTCCCGTACACCTCACGGAATGGAATGGCTTTACTATTGAAACTGATCCGGGTAACGAATTCATTGGTAACGGTACCGACATCAATAATGATAATCTCAATTTCACCTGGCTTTACTATGTACTCGACGCGGCAAATAGTAGTTTGAATCCACCAACCACCACGGGGGGCAATATCAATCTGGTGGATTTGCAAAATCTCGGCCGCTACGCCTGCGATGAGTCCCTGCTGGTGCAAACGCCCGGCGGTGGGGATGCAGGCGCCCGCGCGGGCGCAACCCAAGTGGAACCAACGGCTGCCTCTCGCCTCTTTCCCAACCCCGCCCGCCAGGCCGCCCAGCTCCAACTCTCCGAGCAGTGGCAGCAGCAAACCGTCACCATCAACCTCATCGATCTCTCCGGCAAGGTCGTCAAGCAGTGGCCTGCTCAATCTTACCAAGGCGCACCCCTGCGGATCGCAACGCAAGACTTGCCAGCCGGCCACTACTTCTGCCGAATTACCGCAACCGGACAACAGCCGGAGATGCTGAAGTTGATCGTAGTCAACTAATTCATACACTCATTCACTTTCAAATAATTAAATACCATGACTTTTAAACAACTCCTTTGGATCAGCCTGCTGCTGCTCTCCAGTACATCTATGTTTTCCCAAAATATTTTTGGGTATCAAACCTATTTCGGTACTAATACAGCGACGGGCGATATTACCATCTTCCCCGGAGCAACATTGGACCTGAGCAATGGCACCTTACTGCTCATGCCTCCCGGCAGACAAATCCGAATTCTGGAGGGAGGAAAATTATTGGTCCGAGCCTCCTGCCAGATTCGCTGCCTAGTAGCCGGGCAATTTTGGGAAGGCATCAATATTGACCCGGTAAATACCGACTTATCCACAGCGGTTACGATGCAGGGAGGCCTTGCTGAGTTTCAACGCATCCAGTTTCAAGATGCCATCGAAGGAATTTCTTGCTCAAATGCCGAAGGGACAGAGACCCTGCTCAGAGGGTTTGAACTTTCCAATGTAGATTTCACGAATTGCGAAGAATTTATTGCCTACGGTACAGAGAATCCCATTGCTACCATTTACGACATCAATTCGAGCATCTTTAACTGCCGTTTCACAGCTCTTCCGGGGAATAACGCCAACTTAATTTTCGATCAAATCAGCAATCTAGACATCACCTGGTCCGAATTCACGCAACCGAGTACAGGGGGAGTTCTGGGATGGTTTTTCCAGTTTATCTTCACAGAAGATATTCGATTCGAACGAAATATTGTTAATAACGATGGAGTTGCCTTTTTGAACGATTTTGATAATATCAGTGTCACCCACAATACTTTTAATACTCCGAGAAATAATGCCGTCATAGCCTCTTCCTTTACCCCTGGTGATGGAGGAAATGATGTTCGAATAATGTACAATACCATCGATGGACCTAGCAGTTCTAATCAGCCCCTGATTAGCGTCAGTAATAGCAATGATACTCGTATTGAGTTCAATACGATTAAAGGAGTGATCAACGGAATTCAATGTCGTAACCTAACAGGCTTTAATACGGTGGCTGATAATGCCGTCAGCCTTTGCGCGGATACAGGTATCCGAATCCGCGGCGATCACAACGGGGATGGTATTAACAGTGGGCTGGTGATCAGATGTAATATTTTGTCGCAAAATGGTACAGCCATCCAGCTCGATGATGACGTCGTACTGCCTACGCACCTCACCCAATGGAGCGGCTTTACGGTCGAGACCGACCCCGGCAATCAATTTATCAATAACACCACAGACATCAACAACGATAATCTCAATTTCAGCTGGCTCTACTATGTGCTCGATGCCTCTGACCCCAGCTTCAATCCTCCATCCGTTGTGACGGGTGATGTGGTGCTGCAAGATTTACAAACCGAAGGGCGCTACGCTTGCGATGAGCTATTGCTGGTACAAACGCCCGGCGGTGGAGATGCAGGCGCCCGCGCGGGCGCAGCCTCGATGGAGAAGGCGACCTCCTCCCGCCTCTTCCCCAACCCCGCCCGCCAAGCCGCCCAGCTCCAACTCTCCGAGCAGTGGCACCAACAAATCATCACCGTCAACCTCATCGATCTCTCAGGCAAAATCATCAAGCAATGGCCTGCTCAATCTTACCAAGGCGCACCCCTCATAATCGCAACGCAAGACCTGCCCGCCGGCCACTACTTCTGCCGAATTACCGCAACCGGACAACAGCCCGAAGTACTGAAGTTAATCGTGATCAATTAGTCCCTAAATTCATTCACTTTCAAATGATTCAACACCATGACTTTTAAGCCACTTTTTTGGATCAGCCTGCTGCTATCCAGCACATCTATGTTTTCCCAAAATATTTTTGGGTATCAAACCTACACTGGTACTAATACAGCGACGGGCGATATTACCATCTTCCCCGGAGCAACACTGGACCTCAGCAATGGCACCTTATTGCTTATGCCTCCCGGCAGACAAATCCGAATTATGGAGGGAGGAAAATTATTGGTCCGAGCCTCCTGTCAAATCCGCTGCCTGGTAACAGGGCAATTTTGGGAAGGCATCAATATTGACCCTGCAAATTTAGACCTATCCACAGCGGTCACGATGCAGGGAGGCCTTCCTGAGCTTCAACGCATTCAGTTTCAAGATGCCACCGAAGGAATTTCTTGCTTTAATACCGAAGGAGCCGAGACCTTCCTCAGAGGATTTTCACTTTCCAATGTAAATTTCACGAACTGCAACCGGTTTATTGCCTACGGTACACAAAATCCTATAGCTACTACAGTTTACGATATTAATTCGAGCATCGACAATTGTCGTTTTACAGCCCTTCCAGGAATTGATAGCAATATTCTTTTCGATCAAGTCAGTAATGTAAATATTACTTGGTCTGAATTTACACAACCAACCCCTCCGGGTGCTTCTGGAGGCTGGTTCATCCATTTTGGTTTTACACAAGATATTCGATTTGAGCGCAATACAATGACCAATGATGGGATTGCATTTTTGAGTGATTTTGAAAACATTAATGTCACTCACAATACTATAAGTACGCCACGCCGACACGCCATTATTGCTATTTCTTATCCTCCTGGTGATGGAGGAAATGATGCTCGAATCATGTATAATACGATCAGCGGTCCTAATGGCTTCGGCGAACCCCTAATTGGTGTCAGGAATAGCAATAACACCCGTATTGAGTTCAATACGGTCAAAGGAGCGGTCAACGGTATCCAGTGTCGTAACCTAACAGGCTTCAATACGGTGGCCGATAATGCCGTCAGCTTCTGCTCAGATACAGGTATCCGAATAAGCGGTGACCACAACGGAGATGGAATCAACAGCGGGCTGGTGATGAAATGTAATATCCTGTCGGAAAATGGTATCGCTATTCAGCTAGATGACAACGTTGCACTGCCTACGCACCTCACTCAATGGAGCGGCTTTACAGTCGAGACTGATCCCGGCAATCAATTTATCAATAACACAACAGATATTAATAACGATAATCCCAACTTCAATTGGCTTTACTATGTGCTAGATGCCTCTGATCCCAGCTTCAATCCTCCATCCATTGTAACGGGTGATGTGGTGCTGCAAGATTTACAAACCGAAGGGCGCTACGCTTGCGATGAGCTATTGCTGGTACAAACGCCCGGCGGTGGAGATGCGGGCGCCCGCGCGGGCGCAGCCTCGGTGGAGAAGGCGACCTCCTCCCGCCTTTTCCCCAACCCCGCCCGTGAAGCGGTAGAGCTGCAATTGGCCAAGCATTGGCAGGATAAGGCCCTGGTCATCGACATCGTAGAGGTCTCCGGAAAAGTTGTAAAACACTTGCCCCAGCGGGCCTACGAAGGGCTTAATATCCCAGTTTCGACCCAAGAATTGGCCGCAGGTTATTATTTTTTCAGAATCTCGGTCACAGGGGAAGCCCCGGAAGTGATTAAGTTAATAGTGGTCGATTAGGGCTACACTGCCGCATTGTGGATGTCGGATCGTGCTGTAAAATGATGGTTGGAAAGGCGTTTTTATACAAAAAAACATTTTTTTCATAGATAATTATTACAAATGAATAAGTTATAGATAGATTCAGTATACATATGTTTGCTTTTCTTGATTTTGCCCCGAAAAAGACATAAATTGAGTATCTGAAAGCTATTGAACAAGACAAAAACTCCAGCCACAGACACTAATTTTACACAGTAGTAAACTACCCGACATTCATAGATACAAGCAGCTTCCTTTAATACGAGGGATTTTGCCTATTATCGTAGCGAAGAAATACATTATTCTGAACATATTTACTAATTAAATCCATCTCCCATGATCATCTTAAGCATTCTTCTTGTCATCCTTGGCCTGTTTAGTTATGAATTGGTCAACGAGGCATCATCTTAAAAACCAGAAATTTCAAGAAAGACATTTTTACACAAAAAAAAAGAGGGTTTTCACCTGACGGTGAAAACCCTCTTTTTGTGCCCTAAAACGAGCATAATTAGTTGAGCTTAGGATCAATAGCCTCGTACATCCGCATCACGTCCTCCAAACTAAACTTCCCAACCAGGCCGGTTTGAAAGATGTACTCCCGATCGCCCACGACCAATATGCGTCTGAAGCTGTAATTCACATTGGCCGTATCAACTGCGGTTTGATAGATAAAACCATCGTCTTTTTCTTCTATAATTTTTGAGAAATAGGGATTGCTCTCCACATTAGCCTGCTGCGCAGCTTTGATGGCTGCCACATCGGTCGTCGTGGCATCGGCAGCAAAGAGCTGAATGTAGTAATCGTCTCCTTTTTTGAGTTCAATATCTTTTTTGACAATCAAGTCCATCTGTTCTACTTTAACACTATCGGGGGCTAAAATAGTCAAAGGTACGCCGTATTTGAGTAGGCTAAAGGGCTTCCAATCCGAGACCGGTTCCTGTTCACAGGCCGATAACAACACAACGAGCATAAACAAAGGGAGCGAAATTCTCATATAAATCCTATTTTTCCGCAAGATAAAAAGTTTTGGCAATCTTAGTGCTTAACGAAATACCTTAATATGGTCCTGGAAATTTGCGCCAACTCCTACTCTTCGGCCCTGCGTGCCCAGCAGGCTGGGGCACACCGCATCGAACTGTGCAGCAACTTGCCAGTCGGCGGCACTACCCCCAGCGCGGCAACCATCCGCCTCTGCCGACGGCAGCTCCAAATCCCCATCCACGTCCTGATCCGCCCCCGTCCCGGCGACTTTTGCTACGATGCTGAAGATGTCGAACTGATCGGTGAGGACATCCTATTTTGTAAATCCGAAGGCCTGGACGGCGTCGTCATCGGCGGCCTACAGCCCGACGGGCAGATCGACCTCCAAGCCACCCGCCGGTGGATCGACCTGGCCCGCCCCCTTTCGGTCACGTTCCACCGCGCCTTCGACAAGACGCCCGACCCACTGCGGGCCCTCGACCAACTGATCGAACTGGGCGTGGACCGCCTCCTCAGCTCCGGGCAGCGGCCGACGGCCTACGAGGGGCGACAATTGCTGGGAAAAATGGTCGAGCGGGCCGCAGGCCGCTTGGAGATATTGGCCGGAGCGGGCCTAAATGCCAATAATGTGGCGGCGCTGGTGCAGGCCAGCGGGGTCCGAGAAGTACATCTTTCGGCCCGCAGCCGCTGTGTAAGTCGCATGCAATACCGAGGCAATAAGGTTCGCTTTGGCGGTGGAGCCGTACCAGAGGAGGATTATTATCGGACCGATCCGGAGGTGGTGCGGCAGGTGCTGGCGGTATTGGAGACGCTTTAGCTGGTGGCTGTACGGATGCGAAGCTGGTGCGGGCTGGTCTTGGGAACACGCTCTAGAATGCCCCGAGCTTCAAGGTCCAGCTTGACGGTAACGGCGCTTGAGGATATTTGCGCCTTTTTTGCCCTGTGGATGAAGGGTCAAGATTTTTTCTTCCATATCTCTAGAGAGGTATTCATCATTTTGGTAGAATAACGGCGTGAAATGGACGATTATCACGCTGTATTTTTGCAAGAAAGTACTAAATTCTTACACAAAACGAAAATGATGACTCGACCACAGCCCAACTTACAACTAGAGCCGCTAGATAAGCTATTAGAATGGACAGCCATAGCCATAGCCGCTCTAACCTTTTTTCTAGCCCTTTTCTACTACTCCAAACTCCCGGAAATCATCCCCATTCATTTTAATGGCAGTGGCGCAGCCGACGGTTTTGGGCATAAATCCTGGATTTGGACCATGCCTTCGATTGCACTTCTCTCACTGCTTTTAATGCTCTGGGTAGCCCGTATTCCCCATAAATTCAATTATACGATCAAAGTTACCGAAGCCAATGCTCAGGTGCTGTATCGCACTGCTGCGCGGATGATCAGGGGTATGAATGTCATCCTGATGCTTATATTCTGCTATTTATGCTACACGGTGATTGGGGTGGCCAGAGCGCAAATCACGGGGTTAAACAAAGTCATTATGTTCGGATTATTATTGGGACTCGTCGTCCTCACGATAGGAAATTACATTCAAATGAGCAGAATAAAATGAGGTCTATTAATAACATTTTTGTCATCCAATAAACAGCTCAAAAAATATACAACAACAGCGCCCGATTCTTTGTTAAAACAACAGATAAAACCGTAACTTTGGCAAGTCAAATTCGGAGAAACTAACCATATAAATGTATCTAGCGTTATGAGTAAAGCGACTTCCTACGACCAATTTTCCAGAAGACATATCGGTATTGGCGAAGAAGAAACAGAAATGATGCTGCGACAGATCGGCGTCGAATCTATGGATCAACTGATCGATGAAACGGTTCCCTCTTCTATTCGGATGAAGAAAAAGCTACGGGTACCGGAGGCCCTGAGCGAATTCGAATACTTGAGTATGTTGAAGGAAATCGCTGCGAGGAATGAGGTGTATAAATCCTACATCGGTCTGGGCTATTACGGTACGATTACCCCCTCGGTAATTGCTCGTAACATTTTCCAGAATCCAGGGTGGTACACCCAGTATACACCTTATCAGGCCGAGATTGCACAAGGACGATTGGAAGCCTTGCTCAATTTCCAAACAGTAGTGAGTGATCTGACCGCTATGCCGATCGCCAATGCCTCGCTGTTAGACGAAGGTACGGCCGCGGCCGAAGCGATGAGTATGTTCTACAGTTTGAAGAACAAACGCAACAAAGGAGAGGCCATCAATGAATTTTTCGTAGACAGTGGCGTTTTCGATCAAACCATTGACATCCTCCATACCCGCGCCGAGCCCCTGGGCATCAAAGTAGTGGTCGGCGACTGGAAGCAGTACAAAGTATCGGATAAAACCTTCGGTATCCTCCTGCAATATCCTACGAAGGAGGGATCGGTAGAAAACTATAAAGGCCTGGCCAAAAAAGCCAACGAAGCAGGTATCTATCTGACGGTAGCCGCCGATCTCCTCAGCCTGGCTCTTCTCGCGCCTCCGGGCGAATGGGGCGCCGATGCTGTAGTCGGCAACACCCAACGCTTTGGCGTCCCGATGGGATACGGCGGGCCGCACGCCGCCTACTTCGCCTGCCGCGAGTCCTTTAAGCGCATTATCCCCGGACGCATCATCGGCCTGTCGGTAGATGCCCACAATGGCCCCGCCCTGCGCATGGCCCTGCAAACCCGCGAGCAACATATCCGCCGCGAAAAAGCGACTTCTAACATCTGTACGGCGCAGGCGCTGCTGGCGATCATGGCCAGTATGTACGCGGTCTACCACGGACCGAAAGGCCTCCGGGCGATCGCCCAGGAAATCCACGGTAAAACCCAAATTTTGGATAAGCAGTTGCAAAAGCTGGGCTATACCCAAACCAACAAAGCCTACTTCGATACCTTGGCTGTTGAAGTAAATACGGCGTTAAAGAATAAAATCAAGCGGGCCTGCCGCTCAAAGAAAATTAACCTCCTCTACACCAAGACCGGGCTTCAAGTCAGCCTCGACGAAACGGTAACGACGAGTGACCTGCAACAACTGATCAATATTTTTGCGGCGGCTCAAGGACAAGAAGTAGAAGTCAAGGTGCGTTTGCCGAGGAGTATCAAAGCGCCAGCGGCGGTGAAGCGCCAGAGCGAATACCTGACCCATCCGGTCTTCAACAGCCATCATACGGAAACCAAGATGATGCGCTACATCCGCAAGCTGGAAGGGCGCGACCTCTCGTTGATGCACTCTATGATCCCGTTGGGATCTTGCACCATGAAGCTCAACGCGGCTACTCAGCTGATTCCCGTCAGCTGGCCGGCCTTCGCAGATATTCACCCCTTTGCTCCGCTCAGCCAGACCAAGGGCTATCAGCAGGTCTTCGAGGAGTTGGAAGCTTATCTGAGTGAAATCACAGGCTTCGCGGCCTGCTCGCTACAGCCCAACTCCGGTGCTCAGGGCGAATACACCGGCTTGATGACCATCCGCGCCTACCACATCGCGCGCGGAGAGGCCCATCGCAATATTGCTATTATCCCTTCTTCGGCTCATGGCACCAACCCTGCAAGCGCGGTGATGGCTGGTATGAAAGTCGTGGTGGTAAAATGTGATGATGAGGGGAATATTATTGTCGACGATCTGCGCGAAAAAGCCGAGCAGCACAGCGATAACCTGGCGGCCTTGATGGTAACCTATCCTTCGACCCACGGTGTTTTTGAGACGGCGATTAAAGAAATCTGCGGCATCATTCACCAGCATGGCGGTAAGGTCTATATGGATGGAGCAAATATGAATGCTCAGGTGGGCTTGACCAGCCCGGGGCTGATCAACGCGGATGTTTGCCACCTCAATTTGCACAAGACCTTTGCCATTCCTCATGGTGGCGGCGGCCCGGGTATGGGACCGATCTGTGTCAATGAAAGCCTGGCTCCCTACCTGCCGGGCCATCAGCTGATCAAGACCGGCGGTGCCGAAGGCATCAATGCAGTCTCGGCTGCGCCTTGGGGCAGTGCCAGTATCCTACTGATTTCCTACGCCTACATCCGCATGCTGGGATGGGATGGCCTGCTGGAATCTACCAAATACGCTATTCTCAATGCCAATTATATTAAGGCACGCCTCGAAAAGCACTACCCCGTTTTGTACACGGGAGCTAACGATCGTGTAGCGCACGAGCTAATCATTGATTTGCGCCAATTCAAGGCCCTGGGCGTCAGCGCCGAGGATGTCGCTAAGCGCCTGATCGATTACGGTTTCCACGCCCCTACCCTCTCTTTCCCTGTGGCTGGCACCATTATGATCGAGCCAACGGAGAGTGAGAGCATGGACGAGCTGGATCGCTTCTGTGAAGCGATGTTGCAAATCCGTCAGGAAATCGATGCTATCGCTACGGGTGAAGCGGACGCTAAAGTCAATGTACTCGCCAATGCTCCGCATACCCTGAAAGTGGTCACGGCCGATGAATGGCCTTACCCTTACACGCGGCAGCAAGCGGCTTGGCCCCTGCCCTACTTGATGCATACCCATAAGTTCTGGCCTTCTGTCAGCCGCGTTAACAACGCACAGGGTGACCGCAACCTGATTTGTACTTGTCCACCAATTGAGCTATACGAGCAGGTTTCGGAAAATGGTAAGGAGAAAACAGAGACGGAAACTGCTCCACTCTAAGATTTTGTAGCGGTGACTTATTGAAGTCACCGCTACAAAACAGTTTACAAAAGCCAACTAAAGTCTTAACCAAATGATCGTAGTAACCGGGGCACTCGGATTCATCGGTAGTTGCCTGATCCGTAAACTCAATGATGAAGGGCATGGTCGCAACCTGGTCGTCGTCGATGATTTTTACAAAGACCATAAAGAACCTAATCTCGAAAACAAGTTCGTCCGAGAGTGGATTCACCGCAGCATCTTTTTAGAGATTTTTGAAAAAATGGCCAATCAGATCGAATTCGTCTATCACCTAGGCGCACGAACGGATACGGTCGAACAGGATAAGGCCATCTTCGAAAGGCTCAACGTCAACTACTCCAAGGCCATCTGGCGCATTTGTGCCGAAAAACAAATCCCGCTGGTCTACGCCTCTAGCGCCGCCACCTACGGCGACGGTAAAAAAGGCTACCAAGACAATCACGAAGTCATCTATTCCCTCAAACCACTCAATGCCTATGGCCGCTCGAAAAACGAATTCGACCAGTGGGCCTTGCAACAAGAGGCGGCTCCACCGTTTTGGGCAGGCTTGAAGTTTTTCAATGTTTACGGCCCCAATGAAACCCATAAGCGGCGTATGGCCTCAGTGGTTCATCACGCCTTTCACCAAATTCGGGAAACTGGACAGATGAAGCTCTTCCGCTCCCATCGCAAGGACGTCGCCGACGGTGAGCAAAAAAGAGATTTTGTCTATGTCAAGGATGTCGTAGAACTTTGCCACTTCCTACTGGAACAAGGTCCCGAAAGCGGGCTTTACAATGTAGGCACTGGTCAGGCGCGCAGCTTCCTCGATCTTACCAATGCGACCTTCGCCGCCCTAGGCCAACCCGCTAACATCGAATTTATCGACACCCCTAAAGACATCCGAGCCAACTACCAGTACTTCACCGAAGCCTCACTGGACAAGCTGCGGGCAGCGGGCTACACCAATGCATTCACTAGTCTGGAAGAAGGCGTAGAAGATTATGTACAAAACTATTTGACGACCCGAAAAATTTGGTAACGCGCTTACTTCTCTACCCTCAAACAATGCACGTCCTTCTCGCCATGGCCTCCTAAGCGAAAAGCTATAATCTGATTATCTTTCTGCTCAAAGGTAAGTGTAAGCTCTGTTTGGCTCCCCGAAAACTGGACTGCAAACTGCAAATCTTGATCTTGTACAAGCTCAAATAAAAGGCCCTGTTGCCCTAAATCTGTGTATAAGCGTTCCTCTTCTATCCAAACCTTCATCGCCGTACCAATTCCATTGACACGATAAGTGCCTGTATATTGTTGTAGTGCTTCGGAAAAAAGGCTTTGCGGGCTCGTTGCAAAGGCCAAGCACAATAGCATAAGCTTAATCATAAGTCAACTTTTTTAAAGGTGCTGGCCATAAGCTTAAATACCTAGGCCAGCACGTTGATCAATATTTGAAATCGTTGCTATCGAATTGATTAGCAGTCGTAGCTAAAGAAGATTCTGTGATCAATTACGCCGTCAGAATCGTAATCAATAGTAACTGTCGCGATGCAAGTACGGTCTTCTTCGAGCACCTCAGCGGTATTTACGTTAGCAGAAGCAACACTCATACTGGTTAAAGTGCTCAGAAAAGCAACGGCGAAAAACAATGCTAATTTTTTCATGATAAAAAAGGTTTAATGATTAAATAAATAAGGTTATATCTTGATTTCGTGCACAAAATCAAATTCATTTACTACCCAAATGAGTAGTACACTGAATAGAATAGCCCTTCCCTCTTCTTTTGGATTGAATAGTCCAAAAAGAACGGTAGTATTGGTGCTAGCTTATAAGCAAGCAGCAGGGGAATGGCAGGGTATAATTAATTGCAAGGAAGTTTTATAGCTCTGATTTACAGATACTTGTAAAAAAAATCAATTAAAATTGATAAGAGGCAGTTGAGCTAAATTTAATAGTAAGTAGGACTAAAGCAGGTGAGTTAACACTGTAGAATGGATGTAAGTACATTGCAATATTAGGAACAAAGCGGAATATAAAAACCTACATAAATGAGTAGTATTTATAAAAATACCATTTACTGCTCTGCTAGCTTATTCATAGCGGCATAATAAATCAAATACCAGCCATCATCGAAGCGCGCGAAGCGACGCTCCATGCCGTACTGCCCACTGTTGTGCTGAATTTGTTCTAGGATCATATCCTCAGAAAGCACCCGCAGATCGCGTACAAATTCGCCATCCATATCATCGAATTCCCGATGCAGCGTCCACTCATTCGCTTGCCAGCGGAAGCCTCCCTGCACCAGCGTTAAGCTATCTGCTGAGGGGGGGATGCCTTCTAAAGGAAAGAGGATATGCGCCAATTGGTAGGTCGAATCGCTGTGGAATTGTTGGTAAAACTGCTCGAAGTCTTTCAGGCCTTCACTGGGCGGAGCGGCAGCGACGGGAGGGGAGGTTGGTTCGGTGAGGGGCTGGTCTCCTCGATTTTGCAAAACCACAAAGAAGATGGTGGTAAAAATAACGCCGACGATAAATCCAATGAGGTATTTCATAAGGGTAAAATTACAATATTAAATTCAAGTTGGCAGAGCCTACTGTTCGATGCCATAAACTAAAATGTAGCTGCCCATTTGTTCGTAATACAGATCAAAGTCTGCCCGATAATCTCCCTTGATAATACAACCCTGCCCCTGCCCACCTTCGGGTCGATAGTCCGCAATGGGCTGGATATGGATATGGGCTTTAAAATCGAGCTGCCGTCGGCCGTAGGCTTTGTACAGGGCTTCTTTGGCGCCCCAGTAAACGTGCAGTTGCTCTAGTCGGGTAGCGGCTTGCAGGCTGTCCATCTCTTCGGGTCGCATATACTTGTGGGCAATCCGCTCGATCTTACCTACCAGAAATTGAATATCAACCCCCAGGGCCTTCGGCCCGGCGATCACTGCGGTCATATCGTGCGAATGGCTCATCGAAATCTGATAGGTGGAGCCTTCCAGGTAGGGCTTGCCGTACTCATCTTTGAGGCAGGCCCCGCGCAGCTCTCGCCCCGATAGGTAGTGCAGCAGCCAGCGGCTGGCCAGCCACTCTCGGCGGCGATTGCCTTTGATGGGCAGCAGCTGTGCTTCCTCCGCCTCTGTCAGAGTCAGCCGATCGCGAAACCAGGCCTCCGGCTCCTCGATCAACCAAATTCCCAGTTCCTCCTGCGAGGCGAGTATTTTATGATGGAATAAAGGCATAAGCCCCAAAAATAGCGTATTTTTACCAAAAACAGTCCCACCCCATGCGCCGAAAAATCGAGGTCGAAAAAGTCATCCAACTCCGTGGCCACAAGGCGGCCATCTACACCCTTTTCGCCAAAGATGAGCGCCATTTTCTCTCTGGCGCAGGGGATGGTTGGGTGGTTGAATGGGACCTCGATAATCCTGACCCCGGGCGGCTCATCGCCAAAGTCGACAGCAATATTTTTTCGCTGCACTATCTGGCAGACACTGCTCAGTTGGCCGTTGGTAATATGAACGGTGGCCTCCACTGGGTAAACCTCGCCGATATTGAGAATCCTCATAATATTGCCCACCACAGAAAAGGCTTGTTTAGTATGTTGGAATTGAACGGCCAATTGCTGACCGCCGGCGGCAGCGGGCTGCTCAGTCGCTGGTCTATCCAAACCGGCCGCCCCCTCGAAAGTTACCAGTTGAGCAATGATTCTCTGCGCTGCCTCAGCTACAATGCTCCCCGCGACGAGATCGCCGTAGGCGCCAGCGACAATAACATCTACTTCCTTGATGCCCGCACCCTGGAAATCCGACAAGTCCTTCACCAGGCCCATGACAACTCGGTCTTCAGCCTCGCCTACACGGCCGATGGCAGCCACCTGCTCAGCGGCGGCCGCGATGCCCACCTCAAAGCCTGGGACCTGGAGCACAACTACGAACGGGTCTTTAGCCAACCCGCTCATTGGTTCACCATCAATCACATCGCCTTTCAGCCCAGCGGGCAGCTCTTCGCCACCGCCAGCCGCGATAAGAGCATCAAAATATGGGATGCCAGCAACTTCGATCTCCTCAAAGTCATCGACCGCACCAAGCTCGACGGTCATTTAAACTCTGTCAATCGCCTGCTTTGGATGCAAGATGGGGAGCTGCTGCTCTCCACCGGTGATGACCGTAGCGTTTGTATTTGGAAAATCCACCAATAGCCCCGTGCTCTCCGACAAAATTTAGCCTTAAAAATAACGCTAAATGCGTCGAACTTTCTAGCTTTGTTCCCTATGATCCTTTCCGATAAAAAAATCCTCGAATCCATCGATAACGGCCAGATCGTCATTGAGCCCTTTCGCCGCAACTGCCTAGGCACCAACTCCTATGATGTCCACCTCGGCCAGCACCTCGCCGTGTATAAAGACCTCATTCTGGACGCCCGCCGCCACAATACCATCGAGTACATCGAAATGCCGGAGGAAGGCTATGTCCTCCACCCCAATATCCTCTACCTCGGCGTCACCGAAGAATACACCGAAACCCACAACTCGGTCCCCTTCCTAGAAGGCAAGTCCAGCGTCGGCCGTCTCGGCATCGACATCCACGCCACTGCGGGGAAGGGCGATGTCGGCTTCTGCAACACTTGGACCCTAGAAATTTCCTGCACCCAACCCGTCCGCATCTACCCCGGCATGCCCATCGGCCAGTTGATCTACTTCATGGTAGAGGGCGATATTGATAATTATTACAATAAGAAAAAGAATGCGAAATATACCGAGCGAACGACGATGCCGGTGGAGAGTATGATGTGGAAGAATAAGTTTTAGTTTGTTGTCCAGTCCTCAAGTTCGATGTCTTGAAGTCTGGTGAAGTGCTTGGTATTGTTGGTGACTAATATGAGCTCATTGATAATTGCAGTACAGCCAATCAAGAGATCAAAGTCATCAATTAACTTACCGTCTTTTCTCAGACGAGCTTTCTCCTTTGCAAATTGATCAATAGCAGCTGTAATCGGTAATACCTTTACCATCTCAACGAACTGGTTGATCTGACGTAAATGCTTCTCGGGATTTGAGCTAGAAAATGCACCATACTTCAGCTCTGCCAGCGTAATCTCTGAGATGTAACAATTGCCGCTTGCAATGCTAGCAATGCTAGCAATCTTCTCGTCAATGCCGAATTTCCCTTTAAAGAAGAAAATAATAATATTGGTGTCTAGGAGATAATTCAATCGAAAGATTCTAATTGGCGGTTAGACAATCGGCTTTCCCTTATCCGTTGAATCATTTCCTCTGCACTTTCTTCCTCGTCTTTCCAAGCGCCGTAGAGCGAGCGCCAATCCTCCTCTTGATTAGGGGTAGGATCAGGGCTTTTAAGAGAATCTATTAGCCTAGATGCCAGCTCTAGCTTAGCTTCGGCTCCTAGCCCTTTGAGCAAGGGCCATAAATTATCTAGAATTTTGCTGCTAATATTGTTAGCCTTCATCAACGACTATTTTAGTAAAGATACTTATTAATAATAGCATTATCAACGCAAAAGTTCGTTATTCGTAGCTGCCATAGTAGCCAGTATACTAATTATCGCTATTTTCACGCCAGACCTTTTGCTCGAAAAATATGAACCTAAAAATCATCAGCGCCGGCGCCGGCAGCGGCAAGACCTACCGTTTGACACAGGAGATGGTGCGACTCCTCAAGGAGGGCGTACGGGCCAGCGGCATCATTGCGACGACCTTTACGACGAAGGCGGCGGCGGAGCTGAAGGAGCGGGTGCGCATCAAGCTACTGGAGGAGGGGATGACGGCGGAGGCCAACGAGCTGTCGAATGCGCTGATTGGGACGGTGCATGGTTTGGGGGTGAAGCTGTTGAAGCGCTTTGCCTTTGAGGCGGGGGTGTCGCCGCAGGTAGATATTATTGCCGATGAGGATCAGCAGCTGTTGTTCAATAATGCGCTGGCGACGGTGTTGACCAATGAGCGGATTCGGGTGATGGAGGCTTGTAGTGAGCGATTGGGATTGAGTAAGCGGGAGTACTATGATTGGCGGCGGGAGTTGAAGAATTTGACGGATACGGCTCGGGCCAATGATTTTTCTATTGAGGTCTTGGAATACAGTAAGACACAGTCTTTTGAGAGCTTTGCGGAATATTTGCCGAAAGTATCGGAGCAATCGGCGGAGCACTTCAATCAGCGATTGCTGCAGCTTTTGGAGGATACTTTGCAGGCCTTGGAGGCGAATGAGGATGAAACGAAGAAAACGCAGGGAGCGGCGAATACGCTGCGAGGATTTCGGAATGCGCTGAAGCTGAAGGGGGCCTTGAACTGGCATGAATGGGCCAAGATTGGGAAAATCTCGGTAGGGGCGAAAAGCAGGGATGATGTGGAAGCTTTGCAAATCTTTGCGCAGAGCCACGATAGCCACCCGGAGTTTCACCAGGATATTCAGACCTTTATCAGCAGTCTTTTTGATATTGCCATTGCGGCGATTCGGGAGTACGAGGAGTACAAAAAGCAGCGGGGCTTGATTGACTATATAGATATGGAAATCCATGTCAAGCGTTTACTGGACCAAGAGGGTGTGCAGGAAACGCTGCGGGAGGAGCTGGATTTGTTGATGGTGGATGAATTTCAGGATACCAATCCTATTCAGCTGGAAATCTTTTTGAAATTATCGAAAATTGCGCATCACTCGGTGTGGGTCGGTGATCCTAAGCAGTCGATTTATGGATTTCGGGGTGCGGACCCCAAGCTGATGCAGGCCATCATTGAGCAAAATGGAGGTATTCAACCCGAAGATATTCAGGCGTATTCCTGGCGCTCTCGACAAGATATTGTAAATGCGACCAATGCCCTATTTACCAAGGCTTTTAGTGATCTGCCTCCGGAGCAAGTAGCTCTCCAACCCAAACGAACCAAACTAGCCACCCCCGACAGCCAAAATCAAAGCAACGAACCCATTGAAGTGCTAGATGCCCTCATGCACTGGCATTTTCAAACCGATACCGATAGTAAGCGCCTACCGGGACGGCCCTGGATGGAAAACTGCATCGCCACCACCATCCGCCAGCAACTGGAACGGGAAACCCTCGTACTGCCTAAAGGCACCACCGAATACCGCCAACTCCGCCCGGGCGACATCGCCATCCTCTGCCGCTCCAACGCCGAATGCCTGACCATGGCCGAGGCCCTGCATCGCGCTGGCCTAAAGGCCGCCATCGCCCGCAACGGCCTCCTCAACACCGCCGAAGCCCGCCTCATCCTGGCCGGCCTCAAGTTTGTCCTCCATCGCTCCGACTCCCTGTCGGTCGCCGAAATCCTACTGCTGGCCGCCCGTATGGACATCGAAGAGATCATCGATAATCGACTGGAATACCTCGAAAAAATCAAGGACGACCAAAGCATCGGCAAATGGGCCGCCGATGATCCGTTTATCCAGCGCCTCAACGAACTGCGCCCCCAAATCGTCGACCTCTCTGGGGCCGAAATCCTCGACTTACTGCTCGAAGAGCTGGACCTGCGCCGCATCATCGCCAGTTGGGGACGCCAGCAACAGCGGATGGATAATGTCGATGTGCTGCGCAAGCTGGCCTTGCAATACGAGGAAGCCTGCAATCGGATGCACAGCGCCGCTTCGCTGGGAGGCTTTCTGCTTTGGCTCAATGAGCTGGGCAACAAAGGGCGCGACGCCCAAGGCTCGGGCGAAGGGCCGCAGGCGGTTAATGTGCTGACCTACCACAAGAGCAAGGGCCTAGAATGGCCGATGGTGATCTGCCATAGCTTAGAAGGCCAACTGCGTGATCGCATCTGGGGCCTCGACATTGTCGCCGAATCGGAGACGGTTGACCTAGATAATCTGATGGGCAATCGCTGGGTGCGCTACTGGATCAATCCCTACGCCGATCAGTACCGAGGAACGCAGCTAATTGAAAAGCTAGAGGCCAGCCCGGTCAAGGCGCAGGCCAAGGCCAAGGCGCTGGAAGAAGAGGCTCGCCTGCTGTATGTCGGCATTACCCGGGCACGGGACTACCTCGTTTTTCCGACGCGTCAGCGGCCCCCCAGATGGCTCAACCGCATCTGGCACAATGGGCAAGAGGACTACCCTACCCTCGACATCGATAATCACGAAACGCCCTGGGAATGGAACGACGAAGTCTTGTTGATCGATAATCAGCCACTGATTTTTCCGAAGGATTTTGTGCATTACGATCAGCAGGAGGAGGCCATCTTCTATTTGGAGGATCGGACGGGTAGTACGCCGCATCTGCCGCATCGAATTGAGATTCCTAAGGAGGGCTTTGACTTTAAGGCGCGCCTGAAAAGGCCCCAGGCTTATGCTCCGGCGCTGGAATTGCCCGAGGAGCAGCTGCATTACCAGACGGCCAAGGCTTGTAAGGTTTTTTGGATTGCCGATCATCCCGACCGGCCCGCCGAATACCGCCAGGCGATGGCTGAGGCCATTCTGCACCGCTTTGAATTGGCCGAAGAAGTCAAGATTACCCCCTTACTGCGCAATGCTCAGGCTTTTTTTACTCACCTCCAAAAACACTATCCTGCTCAGCAGCTGTACCGCAAATATCCCATTCGCAGCTTCTACCAGCAACGCCTCTTCGAAACCATCATTGATTTTGTGCTGATTATGCCGGATCAGAGCATAGTTTTGATCCAAAACAGCGGCTTTGCTGGCGAAGCCAAACAGTGGAAAACCAAGGCAGCAGAGTTGAAAGACTGGCTACACCTCAGCAAGTTGACCTTGCAGGCTATTTTTGGTACCCAGCGGGTGCGTACGCTGGTCCACTTCATTTTGGGCAGCACTTTGATGGAAGTAGAGACCACCGTGTTAAGCCCTCAGCCACTGGCAGATATTAAAAAAAGATAGTATTTTTGTTTGGTGTAGGATGTAATTCATCCTGCTTTGATGTGACAACTTGCATGATATTCGAGCGCCAGAACGAAATGTGTTGTTTGTCATGATGACCAAAAAACCAATAATAAACCCAAAAGAAGAACTCCCTCTCGCTCTTCAATCTGCTGCTGAGACCGAACAGCACCTGCTCTGTACGTACCTCTATGCAGCGGCCTCTTTAAAGAAAAATCCAGATCAATTTTGCAATGATGGCCAATTGACTACGGTCAAACGCTGGCATCAACAGTTGCATCGGCTGGCCCTGCGACGCGGGCAGAATGTGGCGCTGCTCAATGCTCTTTTACTAGCTTTGGAGGCACCGCCTCGATTTTGTCAGCCCCCTTCGGAGGTGATTGTTTGTGCTCCTTTTAGCTTGCCGCAGGCCCAGCGAATGGTATGCCTTGAAGCTCCCAATTTGGCGGACCTGCCGGCGGGGATGCAGGACTTATTGCAGCAATGGAGCAATGCGAAGGAGGAAAGCCTCAGCTCAATAACATTGCGCCAACTTTATCAGAACATTAAAGACGGCTTTGCCCGATTACCCAGTGCCTTTTGTTTTTCCCCCAAAGTACAACAAGCTGATCTCCTTAGCCGATCAGGTCTTTACCTTCCCGCCATTAAAGAGGTCAGTGCAGCCCTCCACATTTTGGAAATTATAGCCCCGACGGACGACGCCGTTCGCCCAATCAATGCTCAGCGTCCATTTCTTCAGCTATTTGATATAGCAATGGAGTATCAAATGCTGACCCATGCTACCTCCGGCTGCACCCGCTTTGTTCCCCACCACACCACCACCTTCCAAAGAGACCAACTCCAAACCCCCTACACCCTCCGCCTCTTTGACCTATTCAACTATACCTACATCACCCAACTGTATATGCTCACTGGCCTCTACGGCTGGTATCGCTTGCCCGCCGAGTATCCCCATCTAAGCGCCGCCCTCCGCGAGATCGCCTTCGATCCCATAAGCCAACTGCTGGTTCAAGCATTTCCCAAAATCCTCCAAGTCCTCCCCGTCGATTGCCATACCAGTCGGATACCCGGCCCCAACTTCCAAATCGCTCCAAAAGAAGAAAAACGGCTTATAATAAATGCCTGCACCGCACCTAACTGGGCCAGAGCTGATCGGTACAAGTTTTACCAAAATATTGAATTCTACGTGCAACGGCTGGATCGCATAATAGGAGAAGTCCAGCAACTATCGGAGCAGCATCCTCAACAGCTGGCCAGTAATCAGCAACGCTTTGTACGCTGTCAGTTGCAGTTGATTCAGCAGGATGTATTCAAAATGGCAGATGACTTGAGGAGGGTCTATCAAACGGGAGTAGGCAGTCGAATGCGGATGGTATAAAAAAAGAATCTGAGACTGTGCCCCCCCGCCTTTAATTCGACGTGGAGACCTCGCTCAGTCTCAGATTGACAAATTTAATCAAGTGCCGTCGGCACATCTCGGCCTCCAAAGATCATGAGGCCGGAACACCAATAACCCCTGAAAATTTTAAATAAAGCGGTACCGGTCTGGCTGCAACATTTTGGGGACATACAGGATTTGGGTACCTAACTTCATTTGTTTGGATTATGCTCTTGAGACGTTCCCTCAATTGAAGAGTAACGTATTCTTTAACTAATTTTTAACTTTTTCTCCAAATATGCTCCTGCGCCACTCCCCGATCTCCTAATTTTTCTTGTATAATTACCCACTTCCAATCAGCCCTTGTTTCTATTCTTTGCCCACTGATGAGGCTATTTTAAAGGTTGGAGTACCATTGTTTTTTATAAATAGCTATCTTTGGATAGCGTCTGAGAGACGAAAACTAATTATTGATAAGCCACTTAACTAACAAAAAAACAATTACTATGGGCGGTATCCTAAAAATTCTCATACCAGTATTATCAATAGTCCTACTTGGGCTTTTGGTCTTCACTACCCTCAAAGCTTGCCAAGATAAAGCACAACCTAGTGTAACCAGCAGCCTCGACAATTCGGGACTCACCGCAGAAGATGAGGAGGCAGAAAAAGAGGCGGCGGACCTGTTCGCGGGAGAAGAAGAGGAGCCTGAGGATATGACAAACGAGGAAGGAGAAGAGGACAGCAATACAGAGGAAGCAATTACAGCGGATGAAGAAGAGGAGACAGGCTCAGCAGCTACCGATACTGGTGGGGCAAATGGTGGAGGAGGTATTGCAGCAGGAAGTAGCCCTTCCGATGGGGACTTTCTGGTATTAGCCGGGACCTTTATCAGTCAACCAAATGCAGAAAGGGAGGTGAGCCGATTGAAAAAAATGGGCTACAATAACGCAGAAATCGTTGAATTTGACTTTTCGGAATACCATACCGTCTGCGTAGACCGTAAATCTACAGAGCGTGAAGCCAATACGATCAAAAGAGCTTTGATCAACCAGCATGAGATTGAGGCTTACGTCCATAAGAAACGGCCTCGCAAGCGCAATCGCTAAGACTGCCGCTCTATTGATTAGCAGCTCGACAGATTACTGGCAGGAGGTTGGTAAACCAGCCTCGCCAAAGGATATTATTGGCTTTGGTAAGATCTTCACAGGCTTTATCCATCACACTATCATTGAGGTAGACCTGCCCGCGCAGGGCCAGCCATTCGGCATTGTTGGGAAACAAGGTAATCGCTTCGTTCCATTTAACTAAGCCCTCCTCCATCTTTTCCTCTTCCATCAACACTGCTCCTTCGTTCATCAGCTGATTGGCTCGATCGCGATCAGCCAGGCGCTGGCGGCAGCCCTCGGTCTTGGGTAGAAAAGGAAAGCGAATTTGATAGAGCGAATGTACTGCCGCCCCGCCCCGCTTCGCAGGGTCCCAGTTGCCCCCCGAGGCCCGAATCATCCGCACCGCCTCATAGAGAAAATCAATGTTGAGGTCGCTGTAGTTGACCAGGTCCGTCAGCTCTATATTGCCTTTATCCGTAACCAGCAATTGCAATTCAATATCCCCGATTTGGCATTCCGGCAGTCCTTCTGATGGATAAATCAAATTGGTATCCAAATAAGCCATCAAGGCATTTTCTCCTCCGATAAACCCTGGTGGTGTATCGGTTACCGTCCACACCGTATCGGTACCCATCAATAAGTACTCTACAGGTGTCTCTTCTTTTATTTTAAACTTAACCGGAACCGTAGAAGTACTACGTACGGCTTGCCCCCCGCGCTTTCCGGGCGTCCACTTTTCTCCTAGCTTACTCATCAGCTCGACGACCCGCAGGGCCTCTGCTCCGCAGCCCGCACCAATATCCTTGAGCGTTTCCCAGTTGCTGATGCTGCCATCTTTTTCAATGACAAACTGTACAACTACCGTTCCCTCGGTCTTCGTTTCGGCCGCCGCCTGTGGGTATTCTATATTTTGGTAAATAAACTCCAAAATGGAGCGGTCGGAGCAGGTACGGCGGTCCAAATCGGTTGGTCCGGCGTTGACGCAGCCCGGAAAAAGAGCCTGTTGATCGACTACCTGAAAGATTTCACTGGTATCTGTAGTAGACGTTTGGGCGGTAGAAAGGCTGACTAGAAAGCAGCAGCAAAACCAAATCGCTGATAATTTTTTCATAGTACACTTAGGTTTGTAATCCGTTCAGACCAACAAAAATACAAACTAATCCGGGATTTTATGCTCAATACGCATCACCAAACGCAAAAGTACGCTTTCGCTCAATCCAGCGCCCTCGCGTAAAATCGGGGAAAGGCTGCGGCGCACTGCCCATCGCAATCGACTGCTCCGACAAGGGGGTGACGGCCAGCCAGCTGGCGGCATCATACACATCGAAGGGGGGCGCCTCGTTGCGGCGGGCGCACTGCACGAAGGCTTGCGCCAGAAAGTAGTCCATGCCGCCGTGGCCCGCCCCCGTCGCCGCCTGCGTGTAGCGCTTCCACAACGGATGATCGTAGCGACTCAGGTAGGGCTGCGCCTCCTCCCAGCGGTGCTTGGGACTCTGCCCTTCAATGTGAATAGAGCGGTGGACATCCATCCAAATTCCCTTGCTACCCTGCACCCGAAAGCCCAGCGAATAAGGCCGAGGCAGATTGGTATCGTGATGCAGAACGATGGTCTCGCCGTTGGAGCATTTGATGGACGTCGTCACCTTGTCGCCTAAGCGAAACTCCAGGGCAGCATTGGGATGATCAGCTCCCCCTTTGGGATGGTTGACGATGTAATTGTGCAGCCCTCGGGATTTAGAGGCGATGGAAGTAAGGTAGAGGAAGCGATTACCGCGGTTGATGTCGATGTACTGCACCACCGGCCCCAGGCCATGCGTGGGATACAGATCGCCGTTGCGGTGAATGGAATGCTGGGTGCGCCAGCGCGCCTCGCTAAAGCCCTTTTCTCCGTACTCCGCTCCTGAGTTGTAGGGGGTCACACCATCGTTGAATTTGACGCCACGCAGGTCGTGCTGGTAGCCGCCTTCCAGGTGGATCAGCTCGCCAAAGAGGCCCTCACGAACCATTTGCAGTACGGCCATTACATCGCGGCGGTAGCAGACATTCTCGAGAAAGAAAAGGTGTGATCCGGTGCGCTCATGGGTATTGACCAATTGCCAACACTCGTCGATAGAGAAGCCACCGCTGACTTCCATGCCAACGTATTTACCGGCTTCCATCGCGGCGACAGCCATTTCGGTATGCCAGCGCCAGGGGGTAGCGATGATAACGGCATCGATGGCCGATTTTTCGAGCATTTCGCGGTAGGCGCGGGGGCCGTAGCCGAAGACTTGGGGGTTGGCTTTGCCCTGATCAGCGCAGATAGCTTTGGCGCTATTGATCATCGTTTCATCAATATCACAGATAGCGGTGACTTCGCAATCATCGCGTTTGAGTAGGAGCCCCAGATGGCTTTGTCCCCGGAGACCTACGCCAATGATACCGATATTGATCTTGGATTTGGGCGGGGTGGAGAGCAGGTGGGCGGCTCCACTGGCTTGGAGCGAAGAGGTCGCAGCCAGCCCCAAACCCGCCATAGTAGAGCGCTGAATGAAGTGGCGCCGATTAATAGAATCACTCATGCTACGGATTTTCTCCGTAAGATAGGAGATTTATTTGTACTTACTCAGCCAGCCCAGTACCCTAGCATCTCGGATACGCCAGCGGCCATTATCGTGGGTTAGTTCCAGCTGATCGCGGGTGGTTTCTCCGACATTCTGCTGGGCAAATTCGATGTAATTATTGGTCACCTTGGAGATAATGGCCACATGTCCGTATTTGCCAATCCCAAAAACAAGAATGTCATCCACCCGGGGTTGGTATTGACTGCCATTGCGAAATTGGTACAGCCCACGGTCCGGGTTGAGGTCACCATCAGTTAGCATGAGGTTGAAAAACTCCCGAGCATGCCCCCAGGTGTTAGGCATACGATGATTGAGGTAATCGTAGTAGTAGCGTTTGACAAATTCAACACATTGCCATTTGAGGCCGTAGTTGTAGCCGTCAGTACTTTCGTTGCGACCGCTGGTATTGCGTACTCCGCCATTAAAATAAATCGGAACTTCGTTGAGGTAGTCGATAGCATCGCCAATAAGGGGGCCGCTGACCAGGGTAGCTTCGGCGACTTGAGGAACAGTTTCTACCTTAGTAATGGTAATGATTTGAGGCTCTCTGAAAAAAGTGAATAAGAGAAGCAGTAGGGTCCAAAGGAGCAATCCACCCGTCCAAAGAGCAAGGACTTTCTTTTCTTTAGTGTTCACATAGCGTTTGATAGCATCCACAGTATATTTGGTTTGATTTCTTTGTGAATACGCAAAATAGTCAAATTGGATTCAACACCATGTGATTGATCGTCTTTTTTAACCAATAAGTATAGGAAGAAGGCAACTAACGAAGGGGGGGTTAGTTAGGGCAGCGTTTACAACGCTTTCCTTTTCTATACTTTCTACAACATTTTTTCTTGAGTTTTTTACCTTCGATGACGGGTAAGGGGAATGGTAATCGTCCTAGAGGATTGCCTCCAATAAGTGCTTTAT
>JBCDGZ010000118.1:0-25120 GCA_038750655.1 Bacteroidota bacterium
GGCGGCGGAACGGCTTATAATGCCGGAGATAACATTACGGCAACTACGACATTGTATATCTACGATGCCGCAGGCGCTTGTTCAGATGAGGAGACTTTTACGGTGACTGTTGCGCCGACTCCGATCGTTAATAATCCGGGCAACCAAAATGTTTGCGACAGCTATACCTTGCCAGCCATCACTGGCACTAATCTCTCCGGAAGCCAGGGCTACTTTGATGCGCCCAACGGCGGCGGAACGGCTTATAATGCCGGAGATAACATTACGGCAACTACGACATTGTATATCTACGATGCCGCAGGCGCTTGTTCGGATGAGGAGACTTTTACGGTGACTGTTGCGCCGACTCCGATCGTTAATAATCCGGGCAACCAAAATGTTTGCGACAGCTATACTTTACCGGCTATTACCGGCACTAATCTCTCCGGAAGCCAGGGCTATTTCGATGCGCCCAATGGCGGCGGGACGGCCTACAGTGCCGGAGATAATATTTCCACCACTACAACATTGTATATCTACGATGCCACAGGTGCTTGTTCGGATGAGGAAACCTTTACAATCACTGTTAATAACCAACCTGATGCAGGTACAGATAATACCGTAACGGTTTGTGAAGGAAGTTCTCTGGACCTCAATACCGCATTAATGGGCGCTGATACAGGGGGTAGTTTTACGGATAATAGCGCGACGGGAGCACTCAGTGGCTCAACTTTCAATACTACGGGGCTAGCGGGCAGCACTTACACCTTTACCTATGAGCTGAGCGCCGCTGCCCCTTGTACACCCGATCAGGCGACGATTACGGTGACTGTAGCAACGGCAGTAACGGCGGGACTAGACAATAGCGATGCTGTCTGCGACGGAGCAAGCATCGATCTATTCAGTGTGCTGGACGGTGGCGACCTTGGCGGCACCTTCAGTGATGATGATGGCAGCGGCGGCCTCAGCGGCTCCACCTTCAACAGCACCGGCCTCAGTGGCAGCTTCAATTTCACCTACACCGTCGGCGACGGCGTCGTTTGCCCCATCGACCAGGCCGTCATCAATATCACCATTCAGGCGGCCCCCAACATCGATCCAATAACCGATGAAACCGCCTGCGATAGCTATACCTTGACGCCCATCGGCGGCAGCAATCTCAGCGGTAATGTAGCGTACTACGATGCGCCCAATGGCGGCGGCACCCAGTATCTACCGGGCGCAAACATCAACAGCAACATTCGACTGTATGCCTATGATGAGGTCTCGGGTTGCACGGATGAAATCGACTTTTTGATTACTATCCTCACCAGCCCTTCCATTGATCCGATGACGGCCGTTACGGAATGTGGGAGTTACACCCTGCCCACCATTAGCGGCAGCAATCTAAGTGGTAGCCAAACTTATTACGATGCCCCCGGCGGCACCGGAGTATCCTATTCGGCAGGCCAAACAGTCAACAGCAGCATTACCTTATACGCCTACGACAGCAATGGCAATTGCAGCGACGAAGCCCCCCTAGTCATTACCATTACTCCAAGTCCCGACCTGACCCCAATTGGTGATCAGAATGGCTGCGATAGCTACACCCTTCCAGCCATTAACGGTACCAATCTGACTGGCGGAGAAGCCTACTATACCGCTCCCAATGGCGGCGGCATCACTTACAGTCCCGGCGATAATATCAGCAGTTCGACCACCTTATATATCTATGATGGTGCAGCCAACTGCTTTGATGAAATCGCCTTTCTCGTAAACATTAATAATCAGCCAGAGGCCGGGCTCGACAATGCTGTGACCGTCTGCGAGGGCAGCCAGCTAGACTTGACCACAGCCTTGAGCGGTGGCGATCTGGGCGGCAACTTTAATGATGATGATGCTACCGGTGCCTTGACGGGGAATATTTTCAACACGACGGGACTGGCCGGCAACAGCTACACCTTTACCTATACCCTCACCGGCGGTCCTCCTTGCGTAGATGATCAGGCGACCATCACTGTAACGGTAGCGACAGCGGTAACTGCTGGTTTGGATAATGGCACCTCCGTCTGCGCAGGCGAAGCCCTGGATTTGATCACCGTACTCAATGGCGGTGATCTCGGCGGTAGCTTCAATGATGATGATGGCAGTGGCGGACTGAGCGGCAATTTACTCAATACGGCGGGCTTAAGTGGTAATTATAATTTCACCTATACGGTTGGAGACGGCATCGTTTGCCCGGTTGATGAGTCCCTACTGACGATCACCGTACAGTCGAACCCGGATATTGATGTCATTGGGGATCAAAGCGCCTGCGGCAGCTTCCTGCTTCCGGCCATCACCGGAACCAACCTCAGCGGCAACGAAGCCTACTTCGATGCCCCCAATGGCGGCGGCACCCAATATTTGCCGGGCCAAAGCTTTAGTAGTTCAATCAGTCTTTTCATTTACGATATTAGCAACAACGGCTGTAGCGACGAACAAACCCTCAATATCATCATTACGCCGGAGCCGGAGGCCGGGGCGGACAATACGGTTTCGGCTTGTATCGGTAGCCAGATCGACCTGACGACGGCCTTGGCCGGAGCTGATAGCGGTGGTAGCTTTAATGATGACGATGGTACTGGGGCGCTCAGCGGTACGACCTTCAATACCAATGGGCTGAGCAGCGGGATGTACAATTTCACCTACACGGTCAATGCGCCGGCGCCTTGTACGCCGGATCAAGCACTGATTACGGTGGAGCTGGTCAACTCGGTTACGGCGGGCAATGACAACAGCACTACCCTTTGCCAAGGAGCCCCTATTGACTTGATTAGCTTGCTGGATGGAGGAGACTTGGGGGGAACCTTTACGGATAATAATGGCAGCGGTGCTTTGAGTGGTTCGGTGTTCAACAGTTCGGGGCTGACGGGCAGCTACAGCTTTACTTATACGGTTGGAAACGGAGTGGTATGTCCGGAGGATCAGGCGGAATTGACCGTCAGTATCAGCGAGCCTCCAGCGATTACAGCCGTACCCGTGGCGGAGAGCTTTGGGGATTATGTGCTTCCGGCCATCGCGGGTAGTAATTTGAGCGGTGGAGAAGCCTATTATGATGCGCCTAATGGTGGAGGTACGCAGTATTTGGCGGGACAGAGCATTAGCAGTTCGATTACACTTTATTTGTATGATATTAACAGCGAGGGTTGTAGTGATGAGGAGCTGTTGAGCATTACGATTAGTACGCAGCCGGAGGCGGGGGTGGACAATACGGTTTCGGTCTGCGTCGGTAGTCAGCTTGATTTGACGACGGCCCTTTCGGGAGCCGATGCCGGCGGCAGTTTTACTGATGACAGCAGCACGGGAGCCCTCAGCGGCTCGGTGTTCAACACCACCGGCCTAGCCAGCGGCAGCTATAATTTTACCTACTCCATTGCAGCGACTGCTCCTTGCCAGTCCGATCAGGCTAGTATTACCGTCGATGTAGTCAATACGGTAACTGCCGGAAACGATAATACGCAGGCCCTTTGCGAAGGCGATCAGATCGATCTCACCAGCCTGCTGGACGGCGGCGACCTTGGGGGAAGCTTTAATGACGACAATGGTAGCGGTGGATTAACAGGTTCTACGCTCAACACCAGTGGATTGAATGGCAATTACCAATTTACCTACACGGTCGGCGACGGACAAATTTGCCCAGAAGATCAAGCTTTGATCGAAGTCAATGTTGTGGCGACTCCGGTATTGGATCAGCCCATGGACCTTTCTGATTGTGGTACTATTACCCTACCGACCATTAGCGGTAGTAACGTAAGTACGAATGCGGCTTATTACACTGGCCCCGGCGGTACGGGTACGCAATATGCCGCAGGCGATCCGATTACCAGCTCTACTTTATTGTATATTTTTGATGACAATGGCAACTGTAGTGATGAATTGACTTTCAATGTAACGGTGACCCCCGGCCCGGCCCTTGATCCGGTGATGGATGCTTTAGCCTGTGAATCCTTTACCCTCCCCACCATTTCTGGCAGTGACCTCAGTGGCAATCAAGCTTACTTTACCGGCCCGAATGGCAGTGGCACCCAATTTCTCCCCGGAGCAATGATCAGCAATTCTACGTCCCTATTTGTTTACGATAACAATAATGGCTGTGAAGTAGAAACCAGCTTTACCATCACCATCAACCAGCCTGTTGAGGCGGGGAACGATAATTTCATCCTAGCCTGTCTTGGAGCGAGTATTGACTTAACAACTACCATCCAAGGAGCAGATCCCGGCGGAACGTTTATCGACGATGGAGGAACAGGCGCGCTTACGGGTACCGTCTTCAACTCTACGGGCCTCAATGCTGGATTGTATACCTTCACCTATCAAGTCAGCGGGAACACTCCTTGTCCAAATGATGAAGCGGTGATTTCCATAAATCTACTCGGTGCTCCCTCTGCTGGCAATGACAATGCAGAGCAAGTTTGTGCCGGGGCAACTGTCGACTTAACCACCCTACTCGACGGTGCAGATTTGGGGGGAACGTTTACCGATGACAGCAGCAGCGGTGGCCTAAGTGGCGATCAACTCAATACCGCTGGCCTGAACGGCAGCTACCAATTTACCTACAGTGTCGGCGGCGGTGCCATCTGTCCGGTCGACGAGGCCATCCTAACCGTCAATGTCGCTCCACAACCGCAGTTGGATATGATTCCAGACCAATCCGGCTGTAATTCTTTGGTCCTAAGCGGTATTGCCGGCAGCAATCTGAGTGGTAATGTCTCCTATTTCGATGGCCCCGGCGGTACGGGGATTGCCTATCAGCCCGGCGATGTGATCAGCAGTACAACGACGCTTTATGCCTATGACAATAATGGCAACTGTGCAGACGAACAATCTTTCACCATCACGATTAATACCGCTCCAACCTTCGGCACCGTTACGGTTGATTGCGATGATATAGCGGGGACTTACACGGTCAGCTTTGATATTATCGGTGGTGATCCAATTAGTTATATCGTAAACGGAAATTCAGGTGTCCTGACCAATAACAACTTTGTCAGCGACCCCATTACCAGTGGTGATCCCTATAGTTTTACCCTCGATGATGCCAACGGCTGTGGGCCGGAGCTGCTAGAAGGCACGCAAACCTGCGCTTGTACGGGCACAGATGCGGGTCAGCTCAGCCCGGCTAGCCTGAGGGTTTGTGCGACTAGCGCGGCGACGTTCACCAGTACCAACACTATTTTAAACCCTGATGACGCATTGCTTTTCCTCCTCCACGAAGGTGATCTGACGACGATTGGCAATATCCTTTCGACAAGCCCAACGCCGATTTTTTCCTTCGATCCAACGACGATGAGCACCGGCCAAACCTACTTCGTCCACGCCCTGGCCGGTACTAGCGACGGCAACGGCTTCATCGACCTCAACGACCTCTGCCTCTCGCAGAGCCCCGGCGTCGAACTGAGCTTCGACCCCGAAATCACCGGCAGCATCAGCGGCGATGCCGCCATCTGCCAAGGCGAGGGCACCCTGCTGACCTTCACCCTCGGCGGCGGCAGTACCTTTGATGTCACCTTCGGCAGCCCCGGCAATTCCACTACCCTGACCGGCATCAGCGACGGCCATCAGGAGCTGGTCAGCCCTACTGTAACCACCACCTACACCCTCCTCAACGTCAGCGTACTCAACTCAGCTTGTAACCTGATCCAGCCCAGCAATGCGGTAACCGTAGCAGTCAGCGACTTGTCGGTCCAGCTGGCCGTCGACTCCGACTTTGGCGGCTTCGCCACCAGCTGCTCAAATAGTACGGATGGGCAGGCCAGTGCGCAGATCAGCGATGGAGTCGGCCCTTACAGCTATTTGTGGAGTGATGGCAGTACAGAGGCCGTCGCTAGTGGTTTGCTGGCGGGGGCCTATGGGTTGACGGTGACCGATGCAGCGGGTTGTACGGCGATTGGAAGTGTTCAGTTGACGGGGCCGCAGGCCATCGAGGCGGTGGTTGAGGTGCAGCGGCCGACGTGTTTTGACAGCGAGGATGGGAGTATTACGATTGATACGGTGCTGGGTGGAGCCCGTCCGGTGGAGGTCTCACTGGATGGTCAGTTGTTTACCCAAATCCAGGATTTTCCCTTTACCCTTTCCAGTCTACCCGCCGGCAACTACGAGTTGACCATTCAGGACATTAACGATTGTGCAACGACGACGGCAACCAGTGTCGATGCCCCCGATCAGCTCATCGTCGTCCTCAGTGCAGATGATACCTTGCAGCAAGGGCTTACCGCCGATGTTACCACTACGATCAATTTTGATCCTGTCGAAATCAATTGGCTTACAGATGTAGGACTGAGTTGCACAGATTGCCTCAATCCTAGTTTCGTGGTGGTTGAGGATGCCAATCTGACTTTGGTTGCCTTTGATGAGAATGGCTGTAGTGCCACCGACGATGTTTTCATCAGAGCCCTCAAGGCCCGCAATGTTTATATCCCGACGGCCTTCAGCCCCAACGGTGATGGCCGTAATGAGACCTTCGAAGTCTATCCTGGTCCCAATGTTGCTGAGGTGCTTAGCTTGCGCATCTTTGATCGCTGGGGCGACTTGGTCTATGAAGGCCAGCCTCAGGGAGCGGGCGAAGGTTGGGATGGATTTTTTAAAGGAAAATTGATGAATCCTGCGGTGTTTGTCTACGTCGCCGAAGTGCTTTTCGTCGACGGCGTTACACGCATCTACAAGGGGGATGTGACGCTGCTGCGCTAATACGCAGGAGCATTTCCGCAACCAAGGTCCGGCTTTGGTTGTTAGAATAGGCCGGAATACTTTTATTCGGGCCTATTCTTTTTTGCCATGTTAAAAATCGCTTATTCTCCTATCTATAAGTACAGCTTGCCGGAGGGCCATCGCTTTCCGATGATCAAGTATGAGCTGATCCCCGAGCAGCTGCTTTACGAGGGGACCATTACGACCGAAAACCTCTTCCACCCCGAGCCACTCCCCGAAGAAACCATCCTGCTGACTCACGATGCCGAGTATTGGGCACGACTAAAGAACTTGGAATTGAGCCGCAAGGAAATCCGGAGTATTGGCTTTCCTTTGTCGGCACAGCTGGTGCAGCGGGGGCGGCATATCGCCAACGGTACGCTGCAATGTGCGCATTATGCGCGTCAGTACGGCGTGGCGGCCAATGTAGCGGGTGGTACGCACCATTCCTTCGCCGATCGCGGAGAGGGCTTCTGCCTGCTCAATGATATTGCCATTGCGGCCAACCAGCTGCTCAAAGAAGGAGAAATCAAAAAGATTATGGTGGTGGACCTGGATGTTCATCAGGGCAATGGAACGGCACATATTTTCCAGAATGAGGATCGGGTCTTTACGATGAGCATGCACGGTGCGAAAAACTATCCGATGCGCAAGGAGCGCTCCGATTTGGACGTTGGCCTGCCCGATCACATTCGGGATGAGGCATATTTAGACATTCTTCAACAAATCTTACCTCCTACTATTGATCAAGTCGCACCGGATTTCATTTTCTACCTCTCCGGAGTTGACGTGCTGGAAAGCGATAAACTGGGGCGGCTGTCGTTGAGCATAGCTGGATGTAAGGAGCGGGATAGAATAGTGCTACAAAATTGCCTGGACCGTCAGATTCCGGTGGCCATCAGCATGGGCGGAGGTTATTCGCCACAGATTTCGCGCATTGTGGAGGCCCATTCCAATACCTTTCGAATGGCTAGAGAGTTATTCTTTTAGTCAGGTCGGGTGTAGGCCTGCCCAATGATTTCTGCTACGCAGGCGGGTTTTTCCTCTCCTTTTAACTCAAAAACCACTTTCATCTTGATGCGTGCACCACCGGGAATCTTCAGGTAGTCCAGTAGCGTGATGCGCCCTCGGATCAAGGCGCCGACGGGCGTAGCGTTGGGGAAGCGCACCCGATCGAGGCCGTAGTTGAGGCCCATTCCTACGTCTTTGACTTCGTAGGTATCGTAGGTGAACTTGGAGGCTAGCGAGAGGACTAGAAAACCGTGGGCAACGGTGGTTTTGTAGGGAGAGAGCTGGCGGGCCATTTCGGGGTCTGTATGTATCCACTGATGGTCTTCGGTGGCAGTCGCAAAGGCATCAATACGATCTTGCTCAATCTGCACCCAATCGGTCAGGCCCAGTTCCTTACCGACGTGGGCTTCCATATCAACGAGGTGATCAAAATGGGTTTTGTAGGCTTCGTTAGTTGGCATAATTGGAGGGTTTGGAATAATATTAAGAAAATATTGGCAAACAAAAAAAGAAACGCCCGGCTTCACGAGGTCGGTTGAAGTCGGGCATTCACTTGCAATCCTGGGTGGATCACTTTGGCTTGCTATTGATGAGGCGAGAATTAAATGTCATGTCCGAACGTTCACGGACCGTATCTGCTTTGGGATAAACTAAATGTACTATATTGAACAACTTAAATTCGTTTGCAAGATAAGGGCTTAGCCCGCTGAAAGTATTTAATGTAGTATTATCTTTATGATAAGAATACGTAAAGTCCATCAATCCGCCGTTGAGCGTGGATAGGCCGTTTCAAGAGCGTTAATGTCGCTGCCCGAAAACCCAGACCAAGTCGTGCAGTGCCCCCTCCTCGCCATAATCGATTGAGGATCAGCCGCTCTCCTATTCATCGCATTTCCTATCACATTCCCCTCCTCCTCCCGGACGGCCTCTCCGTGCCCCAACCAGCTAGCGTGTGTAAAGCCCAGACAATGCCCTAGCTGGTGAGCCATGCTGTACTCTGCCCTATCTGCAGTGACTCCACCGCAAGGTTTGAAGTCTGTATTTACATAGATAATTGGACCAGGAGCAGCAGTGCAGGGAAATACCGCCGCCGCCATCACATCCCAGGGAAGTAGGCCCCCATCAGATTGGATCAAGAGATGCTCCTCCGCCCCCAACTCAAAGGTAAGCCGGCTATTGGTAATGCTGTTCCAGTGCCCCATAGCATCCTCCAAGGCCCCTTTCCACACCTCGGGCAGCTCGTTTCCGCTCCTGACAATAACCCGAGTATCCGCCAGTAAACTGCCATGCTCATAGTGTTTGCCCAAGCTAAAATCATAGCGTGTAGGATCTTTGGGAAATAATACATCTTTTTCGACCAGATAATACTTCCCAAGGTCCTCCACTGCATTCTGGTCAAATCCCTGTCTTTGGATAAAGTTCATAAGCTGCGCGGTCAAAACGGGAGGTGCTGCAAGGGTAACCTGTTCTCCAAATTTGGATTTGACCGCTTTTTTGTGGCAAGCTACGCTAGTACATAGCAGTAGCAGACAGGTCATATACTTTAAGGCTATAAGGTGGTATCGGAGGCGCATAGCTGGAACTCGTCTTTCTTCAAATTTAGCGGTGACGTGTGTCTTAATATTTAATCTTGTATTACTTCTTCTTTAAATAGTAGGGGGAGTTTATTAAATGGGCGGTACAGTCGGATAATTCTAAGTATTTTAGCGGCGGGTAATTTGAGTTGTCAAGGCAGTGTCTCTCGGCAGAGGACACTGACCATACTGCAAAAGTGGATTTTTGGTAAGAAAAATCCGCCACGTCCCTTCGCAGGAGATACCGCCCGGACGAATCACCAGGGTTTGAAAAAATTTTTAAAATCAACAAAAAAGTTATACATTTACACTTATTTGATAAAATCTAATTTTTGAACAATCCCCAGCTCCATCCAGTCCTTACCAATGCCAGTTACGCCACGGTGATTTTGCCGCTGGCGGCCCCTAAGCCCTATACCTATTTGGTGAGTGAGGAGCAACTGCTGACTTTGCAGGTCGGAATGCGGGTGGAGGTGCAGTTTGGCCGTAGTAAGCTTTATGCGGCGCTGGTGATTGGCTTGCACAAGGAGGCGCCGAAGGCTTATAAGCCTAAGCCTATTTTGTCGTTGATTGATCAAACGCCGGTGGTACTGCCTCAGCAGATTGAGTTGTGGAAATGGATCGCCAGCTACTATTGCTGTACCCTGGGGGAGGTGATGAACGCGGCGCTGCCGGCGGGCCTGAAGCTGGCTAGTGAAACGCGTATTGTGATCAGCCCTATTTTTGATGACAACTTTGAAGGGCTGAGCGATAAGGAATACATGATTGCGGAGGCCCTGCGCATTCAAAATGAGTTGAGCATCGATGATGTCCGTAAGATATTGGGGCAAAAAACGGTCTATCCGCTCATCACTCGGTTGCTGGACCGCAAGCTACTCTACCTCAAGGAGGAACTCAAAACTTCTTACAAACCCAAAATCGTTCGCTGCGTCCGCCTGCAAGAGCCCTACCGCTCTGCCCCTGATCGCCTCGAAGAAGCTTTCGAGCTGCTGAGCCGCTCTACTCGCCAGGTCGAAACCCTCATGGCCTTCATCCAACTGGACCGAGACAAGGAGCACATCCGCCGCCAGGAACTCTACAAGATGGCGCAGGTCGATAGCGGTGTGATCGACGCGATTGTCAAAAAGGGAGTCTTTGAGGCTTACGAGCGCAACATCAGCCGTTTGGGCAGTTATGACAAGGACTTGATAGAAAGCCATCAGCTGTCGGCCCAACAGGAAAGGGCGCTGGTGGAAATTCGCACCAGCTTTAAATACAAGGAGGTTTGCCTGTTGCACGGGGTGACTGGTAGTGGGAAAACCCGGGTCTACATTGAGCTGATCCAGGAGGCGCTAGATCAGGAGGAACAGGTGCTTTATCTACTGCCCGAAATTGCGTTGACCGCCCAGATTGTAGGGCGATTACAGCGGATTTTTGGCGATCAGATTGCGGTCTATCACTCCCGCCTCAATAATAATGAGCGGGTAGAGCTGTGGCGTAAGGTACTGGCCGGCAGCCCCATTATTCTGGGTGCTCGCTCTAGCCTATTTTTGCCCTTCCGCAAGCTCAGGCTGATTATTGTCGATGAGGAGCACGATACTTCTTTTAAACAAATGGAGCCAGCGCCGCGCTACAACGCTCGGGATACGGCGATTTACCTGGCCCACTTGCAGGGGGCCAAGGTCTTGCTCGGCACGGCGACCCCCGCCATAGAAAGCTACCATAATGCCTTGAAACAAAAGTACGCGTTGGTGGAGATGAAAGAACGCTTCGGGGGCTTGCAACTCCCCGAGACCATCACTGTCGATGCACTGAACGAGTTGAAAAAAAAGCTCAATCATTCGCACTTCACCTCCGTTTTGATCAAAGAATTGAAAGCGGCGCTGGAGCGGGGCGAACAGGCGATTCTCTTCCAAAACCGGCGGGGCTACGCCCCTACGCTACGCTGCAAGGTCTGCAACTGGCACTCGGAGTGTGTCCAATGCGACGTCAGCCTGACCTATCACAAGTTTACCGACCGCTTGCGCTGCCACTATTGCGGCTACAGCACGCCGGTACAAAAGACCTGCCCGGCCTGTGGCAGCCATGAGCTGAGCCTGCGCGGCTTCGGCACCGAAAAGATCGAGGATGAGCTGCAGCTGCTGCTCCCCGATGCCCGCATCGCCCGCATGGACTTCGACACGGTCAAAGGCAAGCACGCTCACGCCCGGCTGATCAACGAATTTGAAGAACGGCGACTGGATGTGCTGGTGGGAACGCAAATGGTAACCAAGGGGCTGGATTTTGACAATGTGGGAGTCGTCGGTGTACTGAGCGCCGACCAACTGCTACAATTCCCCGACTTCCGGTCTAGCGAACGGGCCTTCCAATTGATTACGCAGGTGAGCGGGCGGGCGGGCCGGAAAAACAAGCGCGGCAAGGTCATCATTCAGGCCTTCAAGCTGGATCATCCCATCATTCGAGAGGTTCAAAACAACGCATATACTAGCTTTTTTCACCGAGAACTCGAAGAGCGAAAGCTTTTTGCCTATCCACCGTTCTCGCGGCTGATCAAAATCACGTTGAAACATCGCAAGCCCGAAGTAGTCAACGAGGCCACTAAACTATTTACCGAAATGATCAAAAGTAGGCTGGGCAAGCGAGTCAAAGGGCCAGCGATCCCCGGAATTCCTCGTATCCGCAATTATTTTTTATTGGATATTTTGGTCAAATTAGAAACCAATCCCAAGGCGCTGCGCACGGCTAAACAAATCATAGCCGAGGCCGGTAAAATGATGCAAAGCCAGCCGGGCTTCTCCACCGTACGCCTAATTGTCGATGTAGATCCTAATTAATTAAAAATCTCATTATCAGCCACTTATTAAATCACTTGTAAAATGGTTTATATGTCACAGATTGACAGAAAGTGACCCGATTCTCCATCTACTGCTCTTTTCGTGCTTTAACAGAACAATTTTCCTTTAACCACCGACCGCCTTGCCCCTGTAAATCAAGGGAGTATCTAAGGGTGTTACATTTAATAAGTTCCAACGTCTAATTCAACGAAAACAGGGAGATTTTTACTATATTGGATTCCCAATAGCCCCTCTGGACAAGCAACTACACTTATTATATATGTCATATTTTCTAAACAATTAACGATTAACTATGAGATATCGCGCTTTTAGAACAAAAAAGGACAACCAATTTTACTTTCAGTTTCTTACTGAGGAGGGCGACATTCTGTTAAAGAGTCAAGCATACAATGATAAAAACGCCTGCTTCAACGGCATTAAATCCGTAATCACCAATGCCTCAGATGCGGGGCGCTACGAAAATGGTGTTGACGATGACGGCAAATACTATTTCATTGTAAAGGCAGCAAATGGCCAAGAGATCGGAAGAAGTATTTCTTACGATAGCGAAGAGGAGCGCAACCAAGCCATTGCGACTTTCCAAACCGAAGCGCCAAAATCCAGCTCGAAGGCAAAAGAAGAAAGCTCTGAATCCAAGGCTGCTCCGGCTGAGCCTACCACCGCAGCTCCACCTACTCCTCCCACAACGACCAAGAAAAGTGGTACAGACGATTACCGGCCCCTGGCTTTTTACGAAGCGCGAATCAGTGGCACCGAAAACGGCTTTGATATTTTCACGGATGATCAGGATGGCGAGCATTATTTTACTTACAATATGGATGGATTGGTCCTCTTGATCAGTGAAGGGTACCAATCTGAGAAGAGTCGAGACAATGGTGTTAACTCGGTGACCAATAATATGCCGAATCCCGATCGGTATAAATTTGCTACTCACAAAAACGGCAAGCATTACTTCAGCCTAAGAGCCGGTAATAACCAAGAAATCGCGACGAGCCGCTGGTTTGATGATGAAGGGAACCGCGATCTGGCCGCAAGCATTCTGCAAGGAGGCGGCCAGAGCGATGGCCGTTTACTGGCGGCAGTGATGCCTGCTGCGGCCGCAGACAGTGGGGAAAAGCTCTATAAAGACTACAAACCGCTGAGTTTTTATGAAGAACATGTCAGCGGCGAAAACTTTGGCTACGACAGCTTTGACGAGGAGGACACCTACTACTTTACTGTCAATTATGAGGGCAAGCCAGTACTGCTTAGCGAGGATTATACTTCTTCGGCTGGACGGGATAATGGCGTTCGCTCGGTGCGTAAGAATGTGAAGAATGATGCGCGTTATGAGCGAATGGTACACCCCAATGGCAAGCATTACTTCAACTTGCTGGCGGGCAATAAGCAAGAAATTGCAACCAGCGTCTGGTTTGATGATAAAAAGGAGATGGAAAAAGCCATTCGTTGGCTACAGAATACCGGAGGGACACGTCGGCGCAAAAAGGCCGTTAGAGCCAAAACGGCAGCCGCAGAGCGCATCTACGTAAAGCAGAATATTGGCTACCCTTGCAGCGGTATTAAATACGATTCTTTTCAGAGTGGAGGGAACCAGAAATACTACTTCGTCTTTAAATCCAGTGAAGATAAGGTCATTTTAATCAATGGAGATGTGCGTGGGTACACCAATGAAGAGGACTTGGCCAAAGGCGTAGCAGAGGTAATCAAATACGCTCCTTTCCAAAAAAATTACGAAAGACGGGAAACCAAGAACGGGAAGTTTTATTTCTCGATCAATAACGATGATGGTAAATCAGTGGCGCGAAGCAGCCTGTTTTATGCGGAAAAGGAGGATATGGAGAAAACCATCGCCCTCCTGGCCTGCGGCGCCGGGTTCGTCGCCTCCGGAGCAGCCGCCGCAAGTGGCGGTGCCATCGTCGACGACTACCTCCCCTGCAAAGCCTACGCCGGCGATGCCGGCTTCTACAGCTTCACCAACGAAGACAACGGTGAGCACTACTTTGCCTACAACGATAGCAAGAGCGAGACCTTCCTCCGCTCCGAAGGCTACACCACCACCGCTGCCCGCGACAACGGTATCCAATCGGTCATCAAAAATGCACCACTGCCCGAGCGCTGGAAGACCGACACCGCCCTCGATGGCAAATACCACTTCTACACGCTCAAAGCAGGCAACAACCAAGAAATCGCCCGGAGCTGCTACTACGATTCTGAGGCCGATATGCTGGCCGCCTTGGCCTGGATTCAGGGGCCGGATTCTACGATCGGAGCAGGCTCTAGCCTCGTCGATGGACAACTGATGTCGGCTAACATGCTGGCAGCTGCTCAGCCCGCTGAGAAAGTGATCGATGATTATCTGCCCTGCAAATCCTACCACGGCGAAGCTGGCTTCTACAGCTTCAGCAACGAAGACAACGGCGAGCATTACTTTGCCTATAATGATGGCAATGGCGAAACTTTCCTCCGCTCCGAGGGCTACACCACCACTGCCGCCCGCGACAATGGTATCCAATCGATCATCAAGAATGCACCGATCGAGCAGCGCTGGAAGACGGGAACGGTGCTCAATGATAAATACCACTACTATTCCTTAGTTGCTGGTAACCATCAGGAAATTGCTCGGAGTTGCTACTACGACACGGAGGCGGAGATGCTGGCCGCAATGGGCTGGGTGAAAGGCCCGGATTCTACGATCGGCGCGGGCGCCAGCCTGGTTGATGGGCAATGGATGTCAGCCAGTATGCTAGCTGCCATGCAGCCCGCCCCGACTGGCAAAGCCGCCATCGTTGATGATTATCTACCCTGCAAGGCCTACACCGGCGCCGCAGGCTTCCACAGCTTCACGAATGAAGATAATGGTGAGCACTACTTCGCCTATAATGACGGCAATGGCGAAACCTTCCTCCGCTCCGAAGGCTACACCACCACTGCTGCCCGCGACAATGGCATCCAATCGGTCATCAAGAATGCGCCGATTGAGGAACGCTGGAAGAAGGGCACTGCCATGAATGATAAATACCACTACTATTACCTCATCGCCGGTAACAACCAAGAGATTGCTCGCAGTTGTTACTATGACTCTGAGGCGGCCATGCTGGCGGCTATGGGCTGGGTGCAAGGCCCGGACTCAACGATTGGAATGGGATCGGCGCTGGTTGGAGGTGCACTGATGTCGGCAGGCATGTTGGCTGCTCGCAAACGCGAAGAGGAAGAGGCCGCCGCCGCCGCTGCCGCCGCTGCTGCGGCTGCTAAACTCAAAGCAGAGCAAGAAGAAGCGGCTCGACTGGCCGCTGAAGCAGAAGAGAAACGCAAGGCCGAAGAGGCTGCTGCCGCCGCTGCTGCTGCGGCCGCCGCGGCCGCCGCCGCCAAACTCAAGGCAGAACAAGAAGAAGCGGCTCGGCTAGCCGCTGCCGAAGCTCAGCGCAAGGAAGAAGAGAAGCGCAAAGCCGCCGCCGCTGCTGCGGCCGCTGCGGCTGCGGCGGCAGCAGCTACAACCGCTAAGAAAGCTGCTGGCAGTCCTCCTCCCCCTCCACGTAAAGAGAGTGGCGGAGGTGGAGGTAGTTGGCTGAGCTGGCTGGTCCCACTGCTCTTGCTACTCCTAGCTATTGCGGCCCTCCTCTACTTCCTTAAAGGCTGTGAGGGTTGCAATAAGGCGGTACCGCCGCCGCCACCGATTACGCAGGTGGATACGTCAAACAATGAGGTCAAGGAGCCCGAGCCACCGAAGCCGGTTGGTCCCGATTGTAATACCCTTGGCTTTACGGCCGGTACGCCGATCTGTGATATGGCCAACTACCTGAGTGATGGCAGCAGTAGCTTCCCAAGCACCTTCAATCTGGCAGGCGTTGGATTCGCAAGGAATGGGACGCGCTTCTCTGGCGGTTCTGGCGGGAAGTTGGATGAATTGGTCACCCTACTCAATGCCTATCCAGATGCGACGATCGATATTTACGGTTACATTGGCGAGAACGAGAGACCATTCTACAAAGGCAATAAAGAATTAGGGCTGGATGATGTCCGTGCCCGTACGATTTACGATTACCTCATCAAGAAAGGTATTTCGGCCAGCCGGATGAATTTCTCTGGCGCAAGTACTGGCTCCGGAGCTGGTATTGAGCTTCGAGGACGCTAGCAAAGGCGAATTCCGAGTATAAAAATCCCAGATAGCCCGGCTGTCTGGGATTTTTTTTGTTAAAATTTATCCTTCTAAAATGTTAAGGAATATAACAACGTTAACATTAGCGTATGTTCCTTAGGTCGAGTAGCTTAATATTTCGTTAATACTACTGATAAATAAGGAAAAACACCAGCAATTTCATGAACTTGCCTATATCCGAACAAGTCCAATCAGGATTGTTCATCTCTATTGTCCTATAGGTTTAGATCTACATCATTAAAAAATAGGTATTCAGATACCTTTCTTACAGCTGACTGTCGGTAAATACAGCTACCGATTGCTATGAAAGCTATGTGTTATTGCAAGCAATAACATCACCGGCGGGAAATTGTAGTGTCGAACAATTTTCCGCCTTTTTTCTTTTCCTTTTCTCAAGAAAGTCCTAAATTTGCCGCCAGCCAAATAATGGGGGATTAGCTCAGCTGGCTAGAGCGCTTGCATGGCATGCAAGAGGTCGCCGGTTCGACTCCGGCATTCTCCACTACTCCAAACAGAATATCTCAACGGATATTCTGTTTTTTTTTGCCCTTTTCAGGGGAGGGATACCATAGGCTACAGAAAACTGACAAGAAATTGGTCAAAGAAAGGAAGGGAGGAGAAAAAAGAAGAGCAGCAAAGTTGTCCTTTTACTGCTCTAGATAACCCCAAAAAACCAAAAATGAATTTATTCTTAGATAACTTATCTTCAAATGATTGAATAACAAATATACAATAATTGGGCACAAAATTCATCCTCACCCACCTACATTTCCCCTACACACCCATTTTCTTCCCCAACAGAAGCCCTCGGGGCTCATTTTAACACAATTTTTATCCTTTTTTTCCAAAGCCGTGAAGGTTTTGGTCGATAAACTTTTGGGGAAATTGCTCCACATCGGGGAAGCCCAGGCGTATATCCCGACCATTATGTGGGATGTAGGCCGTCCCCCAAAGGTAGTCCCAAATGGCAAGCGTCAAACCAAAATTGACTCCATACTTGCGATCGGCAGGTAAGTCATAGGCATGGTGCCAAATATGCATCTCTGGACTGTTGAACAAGACTTTCATCACCGGCCCTAGCAGCAAGGCTCCTCCGATGGCACCGAGAGGAATGGCCGCCAAGCGCAAAGCTCCCCCTACATCATCCAATAAATGAACATCCAGAATCCCTGTATAAGCCACCAATCCCAGCAAAGTACCTAACACGCCGCCTGTTACCCAGCCGGGTACACTGATATTTGAATGGTTATAATGCCCGACGGTTAGGGTAAAAATATGGATGATAAAAAAGTCGTGTAGGCCGATTCCTAGTAGGGCTAGCGGAATGTACTCGATACTGCGATAAACAATGTTTTCCATCCAATGGTAGCGCAGGTGCGCCGCAAAGCCCATCTGCTCGACGGAATGGTGTACTTTATGGAATTCCCAGAGGGTCGGTGATCGGTGCAACAGCCGATGAATCCACCATTGTACAAAGTCACGTACCACAAAGCCCGTGAGCAGAATGGCCCAGGCTGGCCAATATTGCATAGGATTGAAAGACTGGATTGAAACGCCCGTTAAGACCCTAAGGCCGTCATCAAAGAGGCGGACCACCACGTCGGAGGCTGCATTGTAGATGATCAACCCAAAGAGGAAAAAATTAAAGAACATATAGAAAAAGTCCAGCCAAAAGTCTTTTCGGAAGGTCTGTTGCTTTTTTCGCCAAGGTGATAGGTATTCAACTATAAAGAAAAAGGCGGAGACCAACAGCAGCCAATAAAAATAGTTGGACCAGTCAGGTTCGATAATCTCTCCCCACAGATAGCCGGCGTAGCTTTTATAGCCGTTGATAAATACTTTGATATATTCCATAATGGATCATTATTCTTCTTCCTCTAAAACGTACCATTCGGCAATTTCCAGTGCTCGGCGGCGGCCGATGGCCTCCGGAGCGTAGTGCTTAGCGAGATAATCCAAAATTCGCTCCTCACTTTCTCCTAACTCCCAAAGCCCCTGGCTTTGCTGCATCCAGCGAATCATATCCTTCCACCCCTGGCGGCTGGCGCGGTTTTGAATCACCAACTTGGCCGAATGACAGGTGGTACAAGTCCCCTTGACCAGTTCAAAACCTTCGGCAACTATCAGTCCGGTACGCAGGTGAATGCCGTTTTCTATTTTATCCCAATCCTCCTCCAGGGCCATCCCTCCTCCTGATTCAATCAACTCGGGTCGCTCCAAGCTGGCTTTAAAGGCTTCACCGAAAGGGATGTAAAGCAAAATCATTCCACTTCCCAATACAATAAACGCAGCCAATCTGGTGACAGTTATGTACAGTTGGCGACGAAATCTGCTATGTATATCTCCATTAGACCCCATTAGACGACTTTTATGGCGATTCGATGGCAGGCATTATTGAGATAGCCCTTGGGATTCCACCCCGGCAGCAACATCGGCTGGCTACTGCCCTGGCTATCTCTGGCCCGTGCCCATACTTCATAATATCCTTTTTGCGGAAAATCGACCTTTGCGCTGAAGCTTTGCCAGGCGAGCCGGTTGGCGGCTGGCAGCAGCTGGCAGGGCTTCCAAGTCATCCCGAAATCGATGGAATAGTCGACGGCGGCGGCGGCCAGTTCGCCGGCCCAAGCCTTCCCGCGTATTGATAGCCGACGCCCTTCCTTGATCATAGCCCCTGATTGGGGGTAAGTGAGCAGCGACTTGACCGGCATGGATTCAATGATGCACATGTCTTCGTCCTTGACTTTGGTGCCCGGCGCTACGGGCCGACAAGGTACTCGGTAGGATTGCCCGCCCATTTTGGGGCCGTCGTGTACTTGGTCGCGGACGCTGATGCGCTGTAGCCATTTGCCAGACGTAGAGGCGGGCCAGCCGCCGAAGACCAAGCGCAGCGGATAGCCATTGAGCCAGGGCAGTGGCGCTCCGTTCATGGCCCAGGCGATGAGGGAATGCTCATCGAGGGCTTTGGCGATGGGGACGCCACGGGAGATGACGACCTTACTGGTGTCGCCACTGAGGTGCTGGTCCTTGCCATAGTAGCCGATGTAGAGGGCTTTGCTGGTCATTCCGACGTCTTGTAGCACATCGGCTAGCCGGACACCGGTCCAAGCGGCGCAGCCTATGGCTCCCATCGACCATTGGTTGCCCTTGGCGGGCGGATTGAATTCTTTGCGTCCATTACCTCCGCATTCGAGGGTCAGCTGGTAGGTATGGTGGCGAAACTGGGCTTTGAGTTCCGTCAGGGTGTAGGTCTTGGATTGTCGGGCGGCCTCGCCATCGATGGTCAGGGTCCAGGTACTGGGGTCGATGGTGCTTTGTTGGGGAGGTAAGCCGTTGTTGCGTACGAAGAACAGATCGGCTGGAGTTAGTGGATCGTCTAGCAGGTGAGGCGGTGTTTCGGCGTTGATGGGGCGGTCATTGAGCACGATGAGGCCGGGCGCTTTGCCGGGGAGGGCGAAGGCTTCGCTGCTGTGGGCCAGGGCGGCAGGGATGAGGCCAGCGGGAAAGTGCTCGGCGAAGACGATGGGGGCGCCCAGTACGGTGGCCATGGCGACGAGGGCGCTGCGCCGTAGGAACCCGCGGCGGCTGAGGGCCTGAGGCTTTCGCCCCCATAGCTGCTCATCAGCCTGGAGAGGGTCCTGCGCGTAGAGTCGATGTATTCCTATTTTGCGGGAAGCCATGGTCGCTTCAACTTGTTTTATCCAAATGTAATATTTGTTTACTGATCAGAATAGAAATCCGCCGACCAAATGTTTATTTAATTCAAGTTGCGATTCACTATTAAAAGATTCAAAGCGTCAGATATTTGAATCACCACTACGTGGTTCACAAAATCTTCCTTTCTTGCCTGCCGGCAGGCAGGTTGAATCTCGTTCATCGCAACTTGGGTTATTTAGACAAATAACAATCTAAAAAAATAGTTATACCACTCCTAGCTAGACTATTAAACATAAAAACATTAACCATAATATTTAATCACATTATAAAAATACCTTATTTAGGGTATTGTTCTCAAAGGGATTTCAAAATAATTTTGGAATAGACTTCTAATCTTCAAAAAGTCTAAGCATACTACTTAGAACTACCACCAACGAAAGCCCTGAAACTCTTTCCCGCCGTTTCAGGGCTTTCTATTGGGATAAAAAAAAGTAAGCCCTTGACTAGCAAGGGCTCCCTCTCATGAAAAAAACGAATAATGACTACAAATTTTGACAAACTAAAGCTTCTTTGTGTTTCCTTGTTCGGTTGTTTTTATAATTATGCTAAATCCTGTCTAGAGCGCACATCAACGGATTGGTCCAACTGATGATAGACCTACCTAATGAATCGCTGTACTTGAATTAAAAAGGATATAAATCTCAGAGAAGTAGATGGAGTATAATAAAACTACGATTGTCTTGTTGTTGTCTTACAGTACAAAAGTTGTGCAAATATGGCCAGCATTTATTCCAGCTTTTTAGATATTGTGACATAACAATTTTTGATCAATTAAATAATTCGTCTATATATAAAGCACTATAAAACACCTCTACAAAACCACATAAAACGTTAATAACCAGCTTATTACGAAAAAACAGAACTCCATCCCCTTTTCCTAATCACAGATAAGCTGTAGAGCAGCCGTAGCTCACTTTTTTCAAAAAAAGCTTATCCCTTATCATCAACCCGGCCTTATTTTTTCCGCAAGAAATTGATCGCCTACTCCAAATACTCCGGCAGAAATCGTCGCGGGGAAAAGCAAAAAATTTGTACCGACTCTTTATCAAGCGAAATACTCATATTTGTAAAAAGCAGTATTGTATTCTTTTCGTACGCTTAGTTCTCAGTGAGCGTATCGATCAATAAAGGATAAAAACTGCTTGGAAAGAGTCGGATGTCACCTTGATTGACGGCTCAACTACTACAGAAGAACTCGAAAAAATCTAAAAAACAGGCCCACAAGATTCAAGGGCTATGGAACTGCTGCCGACAATCGGCATTGCTCAATATAGTTAGTGTACAGTGGCTATAATACTGCAGCTGTACTGAGCAAAGGTCCACTCGAAAAACTTTACAATTAAACCGCTTTGTATATCGAGTTCTTCTGAACATGCCTGGTACATGTTGTCACCACATCAAGGCAGCATGTCCAGGCCCTTGATTATCAACAGAGAACATTTTCAAGATATCATTGAAGTATTGGTGTTTGAGGAAGATAGATTGAGGTCTTCAAAAAAACATAGCGGTGAAACAAGAAGTACCAATCATCCACAACGTATGGTTCAGCCCCCGTAAGTATGGCATATTCAGTTGGCGAAAACCAAGTGTTGGCACCCTTGCCATTTCTGACAAGGTACTCTATTTCAGAGGTCTAGAGGAAGAGTTTTCCACGGATAAAATTTCCCAACTCCGGCATATTCGAATGCCCGGAGACTTCAGCCGCAACTGGATTGCGATGACCTACGAGAAGGCCGTAGGTGTCCCTCGAACGGTCTATTTCGCTGAAGACGCCCGCAGCCTTGGCCTAGGTTGTATCTTGGGCGGCAGCCTCAATCTCTTTGACGCACTGCGTTCTGTGCACGATCGCCCTTTCCGTGCAGATGTGGTACTCCTTACCCCCATCGAGGTCGAATACCGGGCGGTACTCCACCATCTCGACAATATCCAAACCATCGAAACCCCTAGGGGCAAGCTGTACACCTATGGTACTTTTCAGGGTACCCACAAGAACTGGAAAGTGGCTGTTGTTCAATCGGGCTCAGGAATTGGCCCTACAACTGAGGCTGCCCTGCTGGCTGCCGATTTCTTTTCTCCAAAAATTATGATGTTAGTGGGAGTTGCTGGCGGAATACAAAAGGTGAAAGTGGGAGATATTGTGGTAGGTACTAAGGGCATCAACTACGAATTTGGTAAAGAGGTGAAGGATCGTTTTTTACCCAGAGTCGAATTTGTGCAGCACAGCAATCGGCTGATCGAACGGGCGAAGTATGTCTATCGTACGCGAAATTGGCTACTCCGCATTCCCCCTCGCAGTGACACCTCAACTTTTCCGAAGAAAAATATCGATGTCCACTTCGGTACCATCGCCTCGGGAAATAAGGTACTCACCGATGAGCGTTCGGCTCTGGTGCAACGGATCAAAACCCAATACAACGATGTACTAGCGGTCGAGATGGAGGCGGCTGGCCTACAAGTGCTGGCCCGCAATCATCCGGGTATCCATACGCTTAATGTTCGCTGTATTTCTGATTTGTTGAGTGATAAAGCCAAAAGCGATGCGGAAGGCATTCAATCCATTGCTGCAGACCGGGCTGCCGCCTTTGTTTTTGAGCTGCTATTGACGCAGACAAAGATTAGGTGAGTATTTGGGAAAGGAGATGATCAAGGGGGACCGATTTTCGCTCATGGAGGTGGTCGCATCTCCTCCCAGGGGAGTAGAAGTATCGAAGGGGTTCTCGTTGATTTTATTGATCTCATTGCTAACCCCCCAAATCCCTGCTACACATAGCAAGATCAGCAGTAGGCCCGCCACGGAAGACAGACGCCCCTTGTACCAAAAGTAGAACAAGGCTAGCCCCAGTGTAATCAGGAGCAATCTGATGGCCAAAAGCATCGGTATAGATACCCATATCATCATATACAACTCTTTAAATACCATGAATATATTGCCAAATCTATTGATCTGCAATACTAGATGCACAAACTTGGGTGACTGTGGTAGGGTGGTAATGTCCTAAAAAACGGGGAAAACCTAAGATAAGGCAGTGCCCCTTAACGATTAGAAATCAGTGTACTACAAATTCAAAAAAGGGTATTTCAGGCTATATCTCCCTATATTAAAGGAGAAAAAAGCCAAAAATGTAACGAGATACACCTCGTTATTATTCTGTTAATCTTTAGTAAATAATACCTAATTCCTTAAAAATCAAACGGCCAGCGCCCGACGGCGGCGATCCAGCATCCCCATAACGACTTCCCAAAGCGTCTCAAAGGGTACTAGTTCGATTTCCCAGTTGTGGGAAGCATAGACGGGCATTCGCCGGAGCTTCTTGAGCAGTGCGGAGGTTTCATATTCAATCGTCCGCTTGTGAAAGTCGGCTTTGGCGATGGTGCCGATCATCTGCAAGAAGAGACGGGCCCGGGCGGTAGCTTTATCGCGGGTGTAGCGATAACGGTAATTCTGCAACTGCTCCATACGATCGATGAACTCTCCGTAGCGTTTTTGTTGCAGCAAAATCATTAGGACGCTGATCAAAATATTAATATTGAGTCCTTGCTTATCTGTAGCACTAACGGTGGTTTCGTTGAGGAACTTACCGATACCAAATTTCGCTCTTCCGGTGTAAATCGCTCCAGATTTGGAGAGGAGGTAAATATAGGAGCCAATGAGTCGCCAGCGTTCCTTGAGAAATTCCGGGACATTTTTTTTCATGGCTTGTTTATAAAAGATATAAGCGTCCTGGTATTGCCCGCTGTGAAAGGCGAGGATGGTGCGATAGACCATCACAATATGCCAGTTAGCCGGGTTATTAGAAAGTAGGCTCTGGGCTTTTTTGAGGCTGACATCGGCTAGTGGAAAATCTTTGAGGGCGGTGAGGGCCAAGCCCCGATAGAGGTTAAACCCAACGAGATAACTAGCAAAGGGCCGTTTATTGTCATAATAAGCGATGGCTTCATTACAGGTGTTGACTACCTCCTCGTATTCCTGATGAGCCAGGCTACGTACTACCCGGATGGTTTTGATGAAATATTGAATACGAGCATCGTCTGTGTGTTCGACTTCGACTACTTTTTCGATGAAGCCATCCAGCTTTCGGAGGACGGCGTTGGTGTAGCCCGTGGTTTTACTGACCAGCAGGGTAACCTGGGCGAAACAGTGTTCAGCCACGGCCCGAGCGTTTAGTATGGTTAGATGGCGATCGCAGACCTTAGCGTACTTTTTGTACAATCGGGCATTTTGAATAATGGAATAATGCTTACTGAGTACCATAGCCAGCTCGTAGGCGACATAGGTCAGCTCGTATTTTTCGGCAATAGCCAGAACGGCTCGGGCTCGGCTGATCCCTGCCTCGCGCATTCCTTTATGGATAAGGATAAGGCTAGCGGCTCTCCCCTTCTGGCAATTGTGATAAGCTTTTTGTACCTCAGATTGCCCGTAATTGCCCATCAGCACCAGGCTTTCCAGTACTTTCTGGGTGTTTTTCTTCAGTTTGTCGTAGTTGCGCTGAGACTTAAAGTCAAAAAGTGCTTTCGCTTGCTCATCGTTCTGTACCGTTTCCGCCCGAATCTCTCGAACCAGCAGCGCCATATTTCCTTTCAGTAAATCTAGCAACCCCTTATCAATAAAAGATAAGTAAGATTTTATAACCTCCATACGTGTTCTCTTTTGCTATTTCAGATCAAAGATACAAATTGATTATCAAAGTTTTAGAATTATTTAGCTCACCTAACAATATACTTATGCGGTTCTTAGCGGGTACGATTCTGATAAAATCAGTTCCTTAAGAAAGCGATACCTTCGATGTGAACAAAACATCAACACAATGAAAATCAGAAAAAACTACAATGTTCTTAACAAGAACAGCCAGAAAGGTATTAGAGGTGGGGCAACAAACAATGGAGAGCCTATTCCGGTTACACCGCAATCGGCTTCGAACACCTCAAACGTCATAATTATCGATGATTTAACGAGTTAAATGACGGAAATGCCACCCAGCGAGCGGCAAATCCGTCGCGTTGTAAACTAGAAAGTCTTAATTAAATTAAGTAAAAAATCTCAAACATCTTGTACAAGTGAGTACATTTTGTTTGGGATTTTTTTATATTTGTCAGATCAATAGATTATTAAGAATAGGAAGTTATTCTCCATATCATAAGTTGTA
>JBCDGZ010000119.1:0-24479 GCA_038750655.1 Bacteroidota bacterium
CCAAAACAGGGCATAACGCTCGTTTTCTCTCCACTTTTGCAGCATTAGTTTATCTCGCCTACATCAACTCAATTCAAACAATAAGTTTTTATTATTGTCTTTGCCCACGGTAAATAAGCCAACAATAGTTGGTTGGAGAGGGGGATTCTCCCCCTGATGGATGATGTATAAATTTTTCTTCATAAACTAAAAAAAACAATATGAAAACATTGCAAATCTTACCTTTCAAGGGCAAAGTTATTCTCCTATTAGCTGTAATTGCACTGACTACTTCTGCCTTTTTACACAAACAAGAGAAACCTGTAGCTACTTTGAATGACCTGACCTTTACGCTTTCTCCCAAATATTCAGCAGACTACTTGGCTTGGGAAGCTAGCGAAGATGCAGTCAGTTGGCAGATTGAGATTATGAAAAAGGAAGATCCTAGTTCTGATCTCTCTAATTACCTCACGGTCTTACAGTTTGAACAGACCAAAAACTATTACAAGGTCGATGAATTATTTATAGAGGATCCAGATATCATCATTAGAGTAACTTCAAAAGATGCTAGGGAGCGAACGCTTGAAACGGGAGATTGGAACTTGGGGCTGTGCCCTCCACCGGGGTGTGTAAGTTGGACCGATGTCTGCACCTGGAAGTGCAATGGTCCTGATTATGCCTTCGAAATTAATTTAATTGAAAACAGTAATGGGCCACAACAACAACAAAAACTTCAATTAGATTATACCGAACAAAGTTTTAACCCAAGTACAGGGGTTTCTACTCCTTATTATCAATTTATAAAGCCAAGTGATTGGGCCAATTTTGTACAAAACCCTGGCCCGTGTTATCCTTATATTTCAGATCCTGACTGGGTTAATAATAATAGAGTTACCTTTAATAATGTATCTTTAAGTCAGGGGTTTTATGATATTTCTGGTACCCCTTTGGCGGGTACCGTTTATGGTGTGCCTAAAGGCTTATGTAATTTTGGTCCACCAAGAACTACTCCAGTACTTGTCTTCAGTAGTGGTTGTGGCTCAACTATGGATTTAATAATTGACGTATTCGAAGCTCAATCTACACTTCCGTCCTACTCAGGGCCAGACCTTGAGTGTTTTCCGACTTCCACACCCAACATTGTACCGACCCTACCTGATACCTCTGGTGTAGTGGGAGATCCAGTAACTCCTGATAGTTTCCACGTTTCATTTACATGGCATTGGTGTCCTGCCTGGTGTCCGACAGCAGAATGTTGTGCTCCGGTTATTGAACCTGGTCAACCTTTCGACGATATTTTTGACTTATTTACAACTCACGACCCTAGTTACCCCAATTACATTGCTCCGGAGCCTCCTTTTCAGGTTTTTGATGTAGAGGAGTTCAGTGAATTTCATATCTATCGATTGGATAAGGCCGAAGACCCCGTCACAATAAATGCGGATGATGTTTATTTAGTGGATGGGACAATCAGCTATCCGGACCTCAGTCATTTAGAAAACGGTTTATATAAAATCGTTACGTTTTTTGATAATGGTCATCATATGCCTCGTTTCTTCGAATATTCCAATGATGTCAACCCGCCTACTGTCCCTATTCCAATGTCTGAACAATTAGAGGTTAGCATTTATCCTGTCCCCATATTGACTAATGAATTCTCAATGGATTTTACTGCCCATGCTGATATGCAATTTACTTATCGTTTGACCACCTCTAGTGGTGCAGTTTTGTATGCCAATAACTTTTCGTTGGTGAAAGATCAAACTATAACTGTTCCTATTGCAATCCAAGAACAGCTGGAACCATTTACCCTATTAATTAACTCCTTTTACTTTGATGATAACTCAAGCAAAGTTCTCCAGACCATTAAGACATAGCATAGCGTTTTTCTACTGCATTATCTACTCTTGTATCAATAAATAGTGCAGATACAATTAGTAGGCATCCCGAATTTTCGCAAGGAAGTTCGGGGTTTTTCTTATTTATTGATAGATATATCGTTAAAACGGCAAGATCTGTTCTGGAATCGGTAAAAATAAACGTATTTTGAAGACAAAAAATAGTCTAATTAAAGTCCAATTGACCATGAAAAAAATACATCAACTAAACGTCACTTTGTTGCTACTGTTTTTGAGCTTCGGCTTGACTGCACAAGTAGATATGGCCCAGAAGAATGCCTACGATTTTAAGGTAGAAAAAAGTGTAGAATGCACTGAGGTGAAAAGTCAGGACCGGACCGGAACCTGCTGGAGCTTCGCCACCGCTTCGTTTATTGAATCCGAATTGATGCGCAAAGGCAAAGGAACGCACGATTTGTCGGAGATGTTCGTCGTTAAAAATATTTATAAAGATAAAGCCCGCAATTATGTGCTGCGTCAGGGCAAAGCCAATTTCAGTCAGGGTAGCCTTTCTCATGATTTGATGAATATTGCTGCTCGTTACGGTATGATGCCCGAGGAAGCCTTTTCTGGCAAATTGCCCGGCGAGGAAAGGCATGATCACAGTGAGCTTTCGGCGGTGCTCAAAGGAATGCTCGATGGCCTGCTTGAGCGCAAGCGGCTCAGCCCAAAATGGAAAAAAGCATTTGAAAGTGTCCTCGATGTTTATTTGGGGACTACGCCCGAGCAGTTTACCTATCAGGGTAAAAACTACACCCCGGATAGCTTTGTGAAAAGCATGGGCTTTGATGCCAACGACTACGTAAGTTTGACCTCCTATACACACCATCCTTTTTACAATAAGTTTATTTTGGAAATACCAGACAACTATTCTAATGGTGCTTATTACAATCTGCCCATTGATGAAATGATGAAAGTCATTGATTACGCAATCGGCCAGGGGTACAGCGTAGCCTGGGATGGTGATGTAAGTGAAAAAGGCTTTTCGGCTAAAAATGGAATTGCCGTTGTTCCAGAAAATGAGAAAAGAGAGGACCTCTTTATGAAGCCTGGCAAAGAGAAAATGATTGATCAACAATTGCGCCAAGAAACCTTCGAAAGCTACGCTACCACGGATGATCATTTAATGCATATGACAGGAATTGCAAAAGACCAAAATGGCACCAAATATTACTTGATCAAAAACTCCTGGGGAGAGATCAGCGAGTACAAAGGCTATCTGCATATGTCAGAAAACTACACCCGCTTGAAGACCGTTTCGATCATGGTCCATAAAGATGCCATCCCTGATCAATTAGCCAAAAAGCTCTCCTTGTAAATCCTTAGAATCCGGCTGTGCTTGGTACGGTGTAGCCGGATTCGATTTCCCAACTGTCGCGACCCTTACATCTTAACGTTTTTGCCCACAGAAAGGACAAAAATGAGACGGTCGTTTATCGAACTTTCGCCTATACTAGTCTAAAAAAGCCCTTCGTTCATACCCAATCTGGGTATATTCATGTTCTAATTGCAAAATATATGTAAACCCTAGTAAAATGTGAAGAAGATGAATAAGAGTAGTAATTTTCCCCGAGATTTATTGAGTAGTCTTTCGCAGAAGTCGGCCAATCAACTGTACGCCTTTGCGATGAGTCTAACCAAAGATCAGTACGAAGCAGAAGATTTGTATCAAGAGACGCTTTTTCTAGCCTTAAAAAACGCTGAAAAATTCCGTGTAGGAACCAATTTCATGGCCTGGATGAAGACCATTATGCGCAACTCTTTCATTAATGGCTATCGCCGCAAGAAACGTTTCATGAATTATGTGAACGATCAGGTGACTGCTTATTTTGAAGAGAAGCCACAAGCGCGTAATGATGCCGAGTCCAACATCGTGATTCAAGAGCTAGAAGACATCATTGAAAAAATCGACGCTCGCTTCAAAGAACCGTTCAAGTTGTTCTATCAAGGATTCAGTTATGAAGAAATTGCCGAACAGCTGGAACTACCACTCGGAACCGTAAAGAGCCGCATCTTTATTGCAAGAAAAAGAATCAAGCAAGCTTATGATGTGCTATACGGTATAAAAAGAGAAAAAGAGCAGGTCCTTTAATTTTAACCTTAGCCTGACTGCCTGAATCCCGCTCTTTATATTTACTTTCCTTTGAACCTTTTTTCTTTGTAATTACCTATCTAAACGCAACCTTTAAACGACTGACCTTAATTGCTTTCAGTTGTCCTGAAAAGCGCCGTCCTGTTTTGATGAAATGATCAATTCAGGCTTGGCTTCTTTTGTCCTCATTCAAGTGATTGAGTAGAGGTATTGCATTGCAATTGTTTGCTTTGTCTGGGCTGTGTCTCTTGCAAAGGGCACGGCGATTTCTTCTTACAGCAATAACACTTTACGATATTGTCAGTGTCCTCTGTCGAGCGGCACTGCTTTAGCGGATACTGCTAAATCAAATATTCAATACGTTCCCCTCAAGCCTCCTTCAAGTCCGAGCCGTGTCTCTTGCAAAGGGCACGGCGATTATTTCTTACAGCAATCTCACTTTTGTACTATTGTCAATGTCCTCTGTCGAGCGGCACTACTTTAGCGGATACTGCTAAATCAAATATTCAATACGTTCCCTTCAAGCCTCCTTCAAGTCCGAGCCGTGTCTCTTGCAAAGGACACGGCGATTATTCTAAAATATGTTTCGATAAATAAACGTTTGAAATAGGGGAATAAACAGATTAGTAATAACTATATTTGAAAATGAACATTTTTTATCATAATTTGCAATTGAAAATGCGAATAAATTAGAGTTTAAAGACATTATAACCAGAGAGCGTGTTAGTAGTTTTATTCAATGGTAAGAGATTAAGTTTTTGAAAATGAATTGATTGTGGATTAGTGACTTTTTAGAAGTAAGCATTTATAAAAATGCACTTCAAATATTGATTTTTGGTCTTGAATTTGCATTTAATCTAGAAATTATAATTACATTTGCAAAAAAACAATTAAGGGTGCAATAGAAATTAGAATAAGCACTCTGTAATAGACCTAAATTAAGTATACAAAGCGAAATGCATCAAAAAAGTCTAGTGGTAAATTGCAGTTTAATCGATTCTTTTATTCAAGTTATCCAACCACAGATAAATCTACGACTTACAAATAAGCATATTGCTTTATGGGCTAGGAAGTCTAAAGTGTTTTTTAAGGTTTTACCTGCGCGAATTTAAACCCTCAACTGTCCTTCAGTTGCGATTTAGATTTTGTTCAGATAAGACCTATTCGTTGTTTGTGGAAAAGCACTTAATTGAAAAATGACCTACCCATATCATACAAAAGAGTATGGTATTCTAATATTTTTTGAATTGGTGATATTCAAAACAGTTTTATAATCAAAAATAGTATGCAATGAAGAACTCGTTAACCGAAAAGGACACACAAACATTAATTAAAACCTACCAAGCTTCTCTGCGTCAGCTGGAATACCAGGTGAACAAAACCAAGGCAACAATTGCAGAATTGGAAGGCAGCATCAGCACGAATGGAAAAAGAGCCGCCACCAAAGCGACCAGCTCGGCTTCCAAAAGAGGCCGCTCCAAAGCTGCGGCAGTTGCTGAAGCTCCTGCCGTACCAAAGGTCACTAGAAAGCGCGGACGCCCTCGTAAAGCGGTTTTACAACCCGGCGAACCGACGGCCCCAGGCAACCCTAAAGTTTTAGTAAAGCCTAAAGCAAAAGGAAAAAAGGAAGAAGTTAAGCTGATCATTCCTAAGGTAAGCAAGCCCAAAACAACGCCTACCGTAGGAGCTACTAAAGGCTATCGGCTTTCGCTTTGGGACCACTTCGTCATCGATAGCATTACGGATGCTGGTAAAGTTTTAATCAACTCTGAGCTGCTCGAAATGGCTAGTGACAAAAACAAAGCTGAAAAGCTTGGCCTGGATGAAGAAACCATCAGAGGCAAGCTGGTTAGAAGCATTCACAAGCTGGCCAATAAGAGAGGGGAAATCGTCAAGGCACCCTTCCCCGGCAAAGGTCACGCTTATGGCCTCAAAGATTGGTTTACAAAAAGCGGTAACCTTAAGAAGGATTATGCTCGCTAATCTTAGCAAGTCTCTATGTGATTTTAAACCTGATGTTGATGTGAATTTAAAGTTGTCAGGTTTAACATCAAAGAAAAAACTAAGGTTTGCGGTCTAGCGGTTTACGGTTCGTTTCCATCGAAAAACCGTAAACCGCAAACCGCAGTCTCTTCTCTAGGGCCTCCTAATCTTTTCTATTCTCGCCTTTATATCTATCAAATGATATTTTGATAACTCTTCTTTTTGCTTCTTGATGGCTCCCTTTAACATGGCGTACAACAACTCTAGCTGCTGGCGCGCCAGCGCCTTAATATCGCTCTGATTATCCTGTGCTTTTTCTAATTTCATCAACTCTTCCATTTTATCAATATAAGCCCTTTGGAGGTTGCGGCGATAGGGGTCAATGGAGGCATTACTATTGAGTTCTCCCCAGACGCTTTGGCGAGTGTCGTCGAACAGATTGAGTAGGGTGTAGGTGCCATTGCCGTGCAGGGCCTGCGCCTCGCTGAGCCGGTGCAGCCGAGGGGCTTCAAAAAGGCGATTGAGGCTTTGCACCTGCAAGTTGCGCAGCCGCTCCATCAAACCGTTGGATTCAATACGCTGCAAAACATCTGACTCAATCAACCAGTGAGGCGTCTGAAATAAGTATTTATCCAAAAAGCGAACAGCGGCCTGCTGCTTGGCCTTCGGCACCGGCGTAAACACAATGCCTTGCTCATCCGAAGTCTTGCGATATTCATACACCCCGCCCACATTCGTCCCCACATGCCGCATGTAGCGCCCCAGCTGGCTGTAGACCTGTCCGTACAACTCCTTGAGCTGATCGTAAGGCTTGGCCTCCTCGCTGCTCCATTCGACGAGGTTGGGGATAATGCGCTTGAGGTTGGCAATGCCCAGCTCGCTGGCCGCAACGGCATCGTCGCTCAAGTCCTCCGTTTGCGATGAAGGGTCGACGGGGTTGCGACGCTGGGCACCGTAGCGATACAGCGGATCACCGGCCCGCTCTTTGACCCAGCCATTGAGGACCTTCCGCTCGGCCTCGCTGGACGAGGCGCTAGGGATGGGCTTGTAACCATAGACGATCGACCAGATGTCATAGGTGCCGATAGCGGGGTAGTAGCGTTTGACGCCATCTTCGGGTTGGGCGACGTAGTTGAAGCGGGCATAGTCCATGATCGACGGGGCGGTGCCGTGCTTAGCCGTAAAGCTGGGAGAGCGCAGTGAGTCCACCGGAAAGGCGACACTAGAGCCCATGTTGTGGGGGAGGCCCAAGGTATGGCCTACTTCGTGGGCCGCCACAAAGCGCACCAATTCGCCCATGATTTCTTTTTTGAAATTGACGCCTCGGGCTTCGGGGTTGATGGCGGCGGTTTGTATGAAAAACCAGTTGCGGAGCAGCTTGAGGATATTGTGGTACCAGAGAATATCGCTTTCCAGGATTTCGCCGCTGCGCGGGTCGTGGACATGAGGACCCTGGGCGTTTTGGATGTCGGTGGTGATGTAGCGGATGACCGAGTAGCGTACATCCTCGGGGCTCCAATCGGGATTTTCTTCCTTGCTTGGTGCATCCTTGGCCATAATAGCATTTTTGAAGCCGGCGGCCTCGAAAGCCTTCTGCCAGTCTTCGACGCCTTGTTTGAGGTAGGGCACCCACTGTTTGGGCGTTGCTGGATCGATGTAATAGACGATGGGGTTGGTGGGTTCGACCAGTTCGCCTCGGGCCATGGCTGCGGGGTCTTTGGGTTCTAGCCGCCAACGGGTGATGTATCGGCGCTCGGGCGCGCGCTGCTCATCGATGCTGTAATCGGTTTGGTTGATGGAATAATAGCCTACCCGCGAATCGTAGAGGCGGGCCTGCATCGGCTCTTCGGGCAGCAGAATAAAAGATTGATTCATTTCTACAGACAGCGTTCCGGTGACTCTATTGTCGGGCAGCTTATTGCCTTTGTAGGTTAGAACGTGGCGAACTTCGACATTCTGCGGGAAGCTGCGAATCGAGCTGATCAAACTACGGCTTTTATCGAGACTTTTGATTTCAAAACTTTTGCGCTGTCGGGGCTGCAGCGCACCAATCATTTCTACATCAGTCGTAAATAGCGGATTAGCTTCGAAAATAAGCCCACTACTGTCCTTAGAGAACGCTTTGATGTCGAAAGCCATGACAATGGGTTCGAAATTGTTATTGAGCACCGACTGATAGACCGGATCTTCTTCGCTAGCAACGCTATTAAATGAGACCGAACGCAGTAGGATTTTATCATCCTTCCTTTGCCAGCGAATGACTTGTTGAGGACGAGACTTCATCCCCGCACCACCAAAGGCCATATTTTTGACAAAGCCAGAAATTCGACTGACAATCAGGATTTCCCGCTCTAGCAGATCATTAGGAATTTCGAAATAATATTTACTGCCCATTTTATGTACGGTAAAAAGGCCATCGTCGCTGACGGCTTTATCGGTGATGACCTCTTCGTAGGGCTTGATTTTATTGGTTGATTTCGGTTTTTTGTTTTCTTTTCCATCTTGTGCAGAAAGCGAATAAACCGAAGAGAATAGAGAAAGTAGAATAACAAAGTACAATGAACGTCTCATAATAGTATGGTAATATTGGTTATGGTTAATTCGTAATCGTCAATAGCTATATATAATAGGAGTGGGCATCAGTTGTTATCAGCCAATTGTTGAGCAGGACGTTCTTCGGGTAAAATATCGATGGCTTTACCTGCATAAACCAGCAGGTTGCCCGCCTGAACCGGCAATTCATTGTAAGGATGAGTCAGGATACGGAATTTACCCGTGCTGTCTTTAAAGAGTAGAGGAATACTGTGCGGAGCTTCGTTGAGTTGTTTCATCAAAAGCAAAAAATGGGCCTTCGATCGGATATTGATTTCATAAATATTGGGGTAATCCCTCAAGGTTTCGTTCAGATTGAGGTAATCATCTCGGAGTAAAAATAAGGCTTGATGCGGTAATTGATCAATAGGCAGTTTGAGTTCATCAGATGTAATCAAGCGAAAGGTTCCCATCTCTCCAAAGATTCCCTGGTAGCGTTTGATGGCCTGGTTGTTGACATCCGGGCTGCTGGTCATGGCAATCAGATACCCGACATCTAGCAGATCGAAGTGATCTTCCATATCATCCGTAAAAACATCATTTCTAAAAGCTTCCAAGCCCAGTTTCTGGGCCTTTTCGAGATTCGAATTATTGGTATCTACCAGTACTACATGACGGCCATTGTCCGTAAGGTATTTGGCGATGGTTCGGGCCGCGATATTGGCCCCAATAATCATAATACCCTCCGAGGAGCTGAGCGTCACACCCAGGCGTTTGGCCAAGAAACGAGCCGTCGTAGCATTGAGCAGTACCGTTCCCAAAACCACCATAAACACCAGCGGCGTAATATATTCCGCACCCGGCACCCCATCGCTCATCAACTTAATCCCAAAGAGCGAAGCAATACCCGCGGCCACAATTCCGCGCGGACCTACCCAGGAGACAAAGAGTTTTTCCTGCATACTCAACCCCGATCGCCCCGTGCTCACAAATACCCCCAAAGGGCGCAGCACTAAAATAATGATGCCGAAAAGCAGCAGGCAATTCCAGTTGAGCAGGAGCTGTAAGTCTTCCATATTGATATTGGCCGCCAGCAGGATAAACAAGATCGAGATCAGCAGTACACTCAAGGATTCTTTAAAAGACAAAATATCCTTAAGCTGCGGGACATTCAGATTGGCCAAGATCATACCCATGATCACCACCGCCAGCAGGCCAGATTCCTTGGCCAAAATATCCGAAAAGACAAAGATCATCAGTACTAAAGCCAGTGTAAATACATTGAGCAAGTAGTGAGGAACCCATTCCCTTCTGATCAACTCATATAGAATAAAGGCCGCAATGCCTCCGGCAGCCAGACCAATCAACAGAATCTGAGCAAAAGAAATCAGCACATGCGAACTGAACTCAATGCCGCCCTGCCCAGAGGCAATAAATTCGAAGACCAATACAGCGACGAGCGCGCCGATCGGGTCAATTAAAATCCCCTCCCATTTGAGAATCGTGGACACATTTTTTGTCAACGGTACATTCATCAAAATCGGTGCAATGACCGTAGGGCCGGTAACGATGACCAGTGCGGCGAATAAAAAGGAGACCGCCCAGCTGAGGTTCATCAGAAAGTGGGCCGCCAGGCCCGCCCCAATGAAGGTGATAACCGAGCCGACGGTGATGAGTTTGACGATGACCGGGCCGACGTCTTGCACTTCCTTTTTCTTCAAAGTCAATCCTCCCTCAAACAGGATAATACCTATGGCTAGCGATACAAAGTAGAACAGCGACTGGCCTGGGAAGAGCCCCTCGCCATTGTTCGGGTCGAATACTGGATTGATGAGCTTACTTCCATCTGCGGTCCAAAGGGTGGAGATGGGGCCGACCAGCAAGCCAGTCAGGATAAGAGGTAGAATAGCGGGGACTTTGATCCGCCAGGCTAACCATTGCGCTAATATTCCAAGTATGATGATCCCTGCGAGTTCGAGCATAGTATCGTATAAAAGGTAAAGTTCCGGAATTTATGACGCTCTCCACGAGCGGCTATCAAGTTATTGTGAAAATATCAATAATTTACTGATCCAACCTAATTATTCATAATCATAATAAGGTCCTCTTATAGAAATGGATGAATCGCCGCTTAGTTCATACCAAGTCCCAGTATGCTGCGTCTGTTGGACTAAGAGTCTGTTCGGAAATTATTAATCGGCCTGCAAATGCCCCTTTTTCGCTGATGCTGCGTTGCAGAACCGGGCTTCGTAGCTCGGCTACGATCCCGAACCTGCGCCTTGCCTAAGCAAAAAATTGACTGTTTTCGGCTCGAAGAACAAAATCCGAACAGACTCAGAAGTGGCTTGAACCCTAGAAATAGGACAATAAATTTGCATTTGATCCGAAATATTACAAACTTGTAATTACCTAAACATCGGACAATTCAATATTCCACTCTTTATCTCCACACCTTTTTCTAAATAATAAACAGCTACCTGTAATCACTTAGTGTATCCATCCGCCTACACGATGGTTAACTATGCTTTCTACTGAAACGCACCTCGATGTGCCTTTGCAGTCCAACATCTTATGGATGCTGGTAGCGTTGTGCTCCTATCCTGTATTAGAAAAGGCCTTTTAATCATTAATAAATCATTCAAAAATTTTAAACCATTCTCATCATGAAAAAATTATTATTTGCCAGTTTGGTCCTCTCTCTCGTCTTATTAGTTTTTGCCTGTAATCACAAAGATGACCTGGGGGTACAAAACGATGATTCCAACCTGCAACTCACCGAAACCAAGCTCCCTTTAGCGGATAGTGCTGACGGGACAGATAATGAAGACACGGAGGAAGAAACCGTCCTGACCTTAGATGAAGAAAGCTACAATGCCGATATTCCGCTCGATGAACTCATGGCCAGAAAATTCTGCATCTACGTCATTGTGTCTGCTTCGGGGCCTGATTGTGGCGATTGGGGACCCAACACCATCATTTGTGTCAATTGTCCTGATAATGATGAATGCCCGGGAGTTGACGCTCCTGGTGTAAGTAGATACCGCCTAGTAGATGCTGACGGTGGACTACGTTGTAAAGGAGAATGGTCACGCAGTATCAATCTCTACGATCCGGGGCATTGTATCAACGGCTGTCTTGGTGGAGGAAAGCCCGGATACAAGTTTGTCAATTAATTGGAAAAATGAATGGTTGGGCTGGCTTCGGTGTCAGCTCGACCATTCACTATTTCTTACTAAATTTCTCAGTTTCTCTTTTGATGTAGTAGTAGGTCTCTAGTTGAGAACGTACAGCCAAGTCAGAGGAGTTTTTGAAGTATTCATTGGACAGATCGCCATCGATAACCCTTGCTTTGACATTATCCGCAAATTGGATGTTGAGGTATTCCTTGATGGACTTACGTATCCTTTCATCATAGACCGGAAAGACCGTTTCGATGCGATAGCTCAGATTACGCACCATCCAGTCTGCCGAGGAGAGGTAGATCCTTTCCTTTCCATTGTTGTGGAAAATAAATACTCGGGAGTGCTCCAAAAAGCGATCGACGATGCTGGTCACTTCGATGTTTTCACTAATTCCCTTCACGCCAGGTACAATACAACAAATGCCTCGGACGATGGCCCGGACCTTTACCCCAGCTTGGCTAGCCTCGTAGAGTTTGACGATCATCTTCTTATCCTGCAAGCTGTTCATCTTTAGAATAATCTCCGCGGGCTTGCCCTCTTGGGCATTGATAATCTCCTGGTCGATGAAGCGGTTAAGGTCTTCGCGTAGGTTAAACTGACCGACCAGCAAATGGCGGAAATTGTAGCGCGGGGCCTTCACCGTTTCGAGGAAAGAAAAGACCCTGGCGACCTCCCGCGTGATGCGAGGATCGGCTGTGAAAACCCCAAAGTCGCTATAAATCTTAGCCGTATCTTCGTGGAAATTCCCGGTGCTGAGGTAGGCATAAAATGTCTTTTTCCCTGCCTCCTCCCGACTCACTAAAGCCAGCTTAGAGTGCACCTTTACGCCCGGAAAGCTATAGTGGACATTGACTCCGGCTGCTTCCAGCTTCTCTCCCCATTCCAAATTGGCTTCTTCATCAAAGCGTGCCTTTACCTCAATGAACACCGTCACTTGCTTACCGGCCTTGACCGCATTCATTAGCGCCGTCATAATCCGCGAGCGGCTGGCCACCCGGTACTGCACCACCTTGATGTGGGTGACCCGACGGTCGCGCGCTGCCGTCTCGAAAAACCGCACCACCGATTCGTAGGATTGGTAGGGCAGGTAGATCATATGGTCGCGGCGCTTGATGCCGGTGAAGATATTATTGGCATTTTCCAACGGCCGGTAGGGCAGGGGAGGCAGCGGGGTATTTTTGAGGTGCTGCATCCCAAAATCCGGGAATTTGAAAAAGTCGAAATTATTATGATAGCGCCCTTCCGGTGAGAGGTCGTAGTCCTCTAGCTCAAAAGTTTCTTTGAGGAATTGTAGAAGGTGCTCGGGCATATCGCGGTCGTAGACCAGTCGGGCGGCGGGGCCGACGTTGCGCTTATTGAGGCTGCGTTTGATTTTTTGCAGTAGATCACCCGAGAATTCATCTTCGATATAAAGTTCAGCATCGCGGGTCAGTTTGATAGAAAAAGAGTCAATGATGTCGAAGCCGGGGAAGATGTACTGGGCATTGTGGCGCACCAGGTCATCCAGCATCATTATATCGTGTCGATGGTGCTGCGAGGGCAGTTGGATAAAGCGAGGGCGGTGATCCGAAGGAATCTTGATAATGGCGTATTGGTCATCCTCGTCTTTGTCCGCATCTTTGCTGCGCAGCCAAAGGCTGAGGTAGAGGGCGGCATTGTTGAGGAAGGGACGGATCTTTTGCTTCACCAGCAGCACTGGCTGTACGAAGGGCAGGAGGTTATTTTGGAAGTAGGACTCGATAAATTCCTTCTGTTCTTCGTTGACCTGATAGCCCCGCAGAAGGTTGATGTTGTAGCCTTCGAGTTCATTGATGACCTCTTCCTGGAAAATACGGCTAAACTCCTCTTGTTGCTTGTTAACGATCTTCTGGGTTTTTTTCAGCAAGTGCTTAGGATCAAAATCCAGCTGCTTCTTCGTCTTTTTGCTCACCCTGACCAGGTTGCGCTGCTGAGCAATTCTGACGCGGAAAAATTCATCCAGGTTGTTGGAGTAAATCGCCAAAAATTTGATGCGTTCAAAGAGCGGGACCGAAGGGTCTTTGGCCTCTTGCAGTACTCGTTCGTTGAAGGACAACCAGCTAATGTCCCTTTCTAAAAAGGGCAGTTTATCCACCTTCTGTTCACTTAAATTCTCCATTTATCGAGTTTTCACTAAAATGATTTTAAAACAAACTGATCTGACGACCTGCATCAGGGTCTATGAGTTTGGGGCCCCGGGTTTGGGCCAGCCCTCTTTTTTCGAATTGTTCATAAAAGTAAGTCACCATATCAGGAGCCATAAGATTATCGGGTTCGTGCGGAAAAAAGTAAACGCGCGAAAGTCCCATTTCAAACCACTCGTGCAAGCGATCGACCCACGCATCGGCCCGGCTGTAGTCCGTTGGATGTAGCCCATTTCCCACAAATCGTATCATGGCCAGATTGGTCGTCAAACGCTGGTGCAGCACATCCCGTCGTCCCGCCACATCGGTAATAACGGTAGCAATGCCGTGCTCTTCAAACAAGCTACACAAATCCTCGAAATAATCCGTTTGTTGAAACCAACTTTCGTGGCGCAGCTCTATAGCTAGTGGGATATGTTTGGGGAAGTGTTGGACAAAGTACTGCAAAATCTTAAAACGCTGGGTATCAAAGTAGGGCGGCAATTGCATGAAGCAGCAGCCTAGTTTCTCTTCTAGCCGGGCGATATGATCGCAAAAAACCATCAATTGATCACTGCCCTGACCCAGATTGCGACTGTGGCTAATGGTTTGTGGAAGTTTGGGACAAAAGTGAAAATCATCCGCCGATTCTTCCCGCCATTTGTGGACCATATCCAGTGTTGGAATGCGGTAGTGCGTCGTATTGAGTTCGATGGTGTTGAACTGGCGAGTGTAGTGATAAAGAAAGTCCTTACTTTTGGTTTTGAGCGGATAGACATGGCCGACCCACTCTTTCATACTCCAACCGGTACAGCCCAGATAAACCTCCGGTGCCGTTGCGCTTGCGGCTAGGTTAGAGAGATAGTCGACAGTAGCCCTGGCCGTTGGAGGAAGGGAAAAGTCGACTTCGCTAATATCATGCAGTTTTCCAAATTTCATAAATGGCTCCCTTCAGGATGGGCCGAAAATACGAAAATACCCAGCAGAATAAAAGGCTTTTGTGGCTTGTTTTGATAATTTTGCGCTTCTATGAAATCGAGTAATACTACAACTCATATCCCCTCGGGCTATTTTGTCAGCGGCATCGGAACCGAAGTCGGCAAGACGGTCGCTTCCGCAGTGCTGGTCAAAGCCCTGGCCGCCCATTACTGGAAACCCGTACAGGCGGGCGATTTGCACCACACGGATACCGATAAGGTGAGCCAATGGGCAGCACATCCCGACTTTCACGCCTATCCCGAAGGCTATCGATTGAATACCCCGGCCTCACCTCACGCCGCAGCGGCCATCGATGGCTTGGAGATTCAGCTCAGTGATTTTCACCTGCCCCAAAGCCCTCGCACCCTGATTGTCGAAGGTGCCGGTGGACTAATGGTGCCACTGAATGACCGCGATTGTATTATTGACCTGATGGTGCAGCTACAACTGCCCGTTATCCTGGTCTCCCGCAATTACTTGGGAAGCATCAACCACAGCCTGCTCAGCATCGAAGCCCTGCGAGTCCGACAGCTGAACATCGCCGGAGTATTATTCAATGGGCCAGAGGTAAAGACGACTCAGGAGGTCATCGCCAAGCAAACAGGGATCAAGGTGTTGGGACGAATTGAGGAGTTGGAAACGGTGAGCGCCGCAAGCGTTGCTCGAGCCGCAGCGGCCCTTCGGGAGACCTTATATACTGAATTTGTTCAGTAGTTGTAAAATTCTGATGATTAGTAAATAAAAAGATTTTAATAAAGTGTTAATTTACCTCAAGTTGCGGTGGACGAGATTCGGAAAGGAGGATTTTGTGAGCCACGAGATGGCGACTCAAATATCTGACGCTTTGAATCTTTAATAGAGAATCGCAACTTGAATTAATTTATATATTATGGTAGCAGCAACTATAGAAAAAGATCGCCAGTATATCTGGCATCCCTACACCCAAATGAAGACCGCACCTACTCCGCTCAACATCGTCAGAGGAGAGGGGGCAGTATTGTACGACGAAAAAGGCCAGGCTTACATCGATGCCGTCTCCTCCTGGTGGGTCAACCTCCACGGGCATTCCCACCCCTACATTGCCGAAAAAATCTACGAGCAACTGCGCACCCTGGAGCACGTCATCTTCGCTGGCTTCACCCATCCCCCCGCCGTCGAAATCTCAGAGCGCCTGCTCGCCATCCTGCCCGACAACCAAAGCCGCACCTTCTTCTCCGACAATGGCTCCACCGCCGTCGAAGTCGGCCTAAAGATGGCCATACAGTACTTCCATAACCGAGGGCAAAAGCGCGGTCGCCTCATCGCCTTCAATGGGGCCTACCACGGCGATACCTTCGGCACCATGTCAGCCGGCGGCTCTCCCGGCTTCCACTCGCCCTTTGCCGACTACCTCTTCGAAGTTGAGCACATCCCGGCCCCCGAACCTGGGCAAGAAGAAGCCGCCTTCAATGCAATGGCCAGCATCCTGGCCAAAGGCGATGTCGCCGCCTTCCTCTACGAACCACTGGTACAAGGCGCCGCCGGCATGCGCATGCACAAGCCCGCCGCTTTGAACCGACTGCTCGGGCTTTGCAAAGAGGCTGGTGTCCTCTGCATCGCCGATGAAGTCATGACCGGCTTCGGCCGTACCGGGCGGCTCTTCGCTTCCAACCACATGGAGCACCAGCCCGACCTGATGTGCCTCTCTAAGGGCCTCACTGGCGGTACCCTACCTCTGGCCATCACCACCTGCACCGAAGCCATCTACGATGCCTTTTTATCCGATGACAACAGCAAAGCGTTCTACCACGGCCATTCGTTTACCGCCAACCCCGTAGGCTGCGCGGCGGCTCTGGCCAGTATGGACTTGCTCCTCAAAGAGAGCTGCCAAGAGCGGATTGCTTCGATCAGCCAGCAACACCTCGCTTTCTGTAGAGACGTCGCTGGGCATCCCAGAGTTGGAGAAGCTCGCAGCCAGGGTACCATCCTCGCCCTAGAATTCAAGACCGAAGAAGGCACCGGCTATTTCAGCAATATCCGCCAAAAGCTCTATCCCTTTTTTCTGGAACGAGGCGCAGTCCTCCGACCACTAGGCAATGTCATCTACCTCATTCCGCCCTACTGCATCAGCGATGAGCAATTGAGTAGTTTGTACGGGATGATGAAGGAAGCTTTAGAGCGATTTTAAGTAGAATGGGGTAGAGAAAGTAAAATTTTTTTTACTTGAAGGAAATGCCTATAAAAGCTTGTAAATGAATGAGATAAGTGGAATGTTGCTAAGCGTGATAAATTTTTATTTTCATAATATTTATGGAATTTTTGCCTTTTCGCCGTCTATGTGGGGCATCCCTTCCGAAAAAGGATCCAGAGGAGGGGTAACATCAACGGTTTTTGCAGCATCTGAACGGAAAGATGCCGGGTACGGCTTTGCCCTTACGGAGCAAGTTGACGGGATGCTGGCGGCGGCGGTACTGTGGGTGGGTCCCTCCCTCAAAGCTCCATCGTCTGCCTCAGAACAAATGGCTGCTCTTGATCTACTCAACCCTCAACCCTCCATCGTCTAATTACAAACAAATGACATGCAATCACTTCAAGCATACCTTCAGCAACAGCTCGACAAGCGCGAGGCCCAGCAGCAGCTCCGTCGCCTTCGTCTCAATCCCTCGCTGGCCGACTTTTGCTCCAACGACTATCTGGGCTTAGCCCGTTCGGAGGAGTTGCAATCGCGGGTGCAGCGGCGGCGGCCCACCAGCCTGGGATCGACCGGATCGCGGTTGCTGAGTGGCAATACGGCGCTTTGTGAGGGGATGGAGAAGGAGCTAGCGGCCTTTCACCGGGCCGAAGCCGGCTTGATCTTTAATTCCGGCTATTCGGCCAATTTGGGCTTGATGTCCTGTATTGCGGGGCGGCAGGACACCTTGCTTTTTGATCGACTGGTACACAATTCGATTCGGACGGGGATTCGCTTGTCGCGGGCGCGGGCCTTGGGCTTCGCGCACAATGATGTGCAGGATTTAGCGGCGAAGCTGAAGCGGGTAGAGGGGCGAAAAATTGTGGTGGTGGAGAGCTTGTATTCGATGAATGGGGACAAAGCGCCTTTGTTGGAGGTCGTAGAGGTGGTTCGCCGTCATGGGGCCGTTTTGATTGTGGATGAGGCGCATGCTACTGGGGTGTACGGGCCGGGAGGAGAGGGGCTGGTGGTGGCCGAAGGCTTGGAGGAGGAGGTGTTTGCCAGAATTCATACCTTCGGAAAGGCGATGGCTTGCCAGGGAGCGATTGTATTGGGGCCGGAAGTTTTGAGGGCGTATTTGATCAATTTCTCCGCTCCTTTTATCTACACTACTGCTTTACCTGAGAGTAGTTTATGGACTGTAAAAGAGGCTTATAGCTATTTGAAGGAAAAGCCGGAATTGATTGGCCAATTGACCCAAAATATACATTACTTCCGATCTTGCTTGAATAGAGAAGCACAGGAGGTATTACCAGACAACGATGGCCCCATCCAGTATATCGCCGTACCAGGCAAGGCCGCCGTTAAGCAGCTAGCACAGCGCCTGCGGCAGCGCGGATACGATGTCCGTCCCATCCTTCCCCCCACCGTACCACCGGGCGAGGAGCGCATTCGCATCTGCTTACACGCCTTCAACAGCGAAGAAGAAATGGCCGGCCTGGCGACCGCCATCAATGAATTATTACCCTCCATCCTCCCAATCAAAGAGCAATTATGAAAGCCACTATAGGCATTGTTGGATGGGGATCGCTCTCCGCTTTAGGCAGCCATAAAGAACAGATTTGGAAGAAATACCAAGAGGCTAATCACGTTCTGCAGCAAGGAAAGCCGCAGAGGGAATGGTGGGGGAAAATACCGTCGGCCGAAGAACAGCAGTTGGAGGAATTGCGACTTTCACAAAAAAATTACCGACAACTCGATCGCAGTGTCCTATTAGCCATACTTGCTGCGCAAAGGGCTGCTCGCGATGCAGGCTGGCCGCCCCATCACCCTGCGGGGGTCAACATCGGTTCTTCGCGTGGGGCAACGGAGATTACTGAGCGTCGGCACGAGGATTTTTTACAAAAAACATCAAGCGTTTTACCTTCTACTTCTCCTCTGAGTACTTTAGGGAATCTGTCCTACTGGGTGGCTAATCATTTAGATTTGGAGGGAATACCGATTAGTCATTCCATCACCTGCAGTACGGCTATGCACAGCCTTTTTAATGCCGTAGCTTGGCTGAAGGCGGGGATGAGCAAGTACTTTTTGGCGGGGGGAAGTGAAGCCCCGTTGACCGCCTTTACTTTGGCTCAAATGAAGGCCCTCAAGATTTACGCTTCGGCGGAGGCTGCCGATTTTCCCTGTAGGGCTTTAGCGGAAAATAAAGAAGAAAACACCATGGTGCTGGGCGAAGGGGCGGCCTGCTTTTGCCTAGAGCGTTCGCCCGCCGAGGCCATGGCCTGGATCAGAGGAATGGGCTACGGCCGGGAGCCGATTCGCCATGCTGCTGCCCTCTCCAAAGACGGTCAATGCTTGCAGCAAGCCATGCGACAGGCCCTCGGAGAACTGGCTCCCTCCGCAGTTGACCTCATCATTACCCATGCTCCTGGTACCGTCGGTGGAGATGCTGCCGAGCGGGCTGCCGTCCGGCAGGTGTTCGGAGAAAATATTCCGTTGCTGAGTAATAACAAATGGAAAATAGGTCATACCTTGGGAGCATCTGCAGCATTAAGTATTGAAATGGCGCTGTTGATGTTGCAGCATCAGGAAGCGATCTCTGTTCCTTACCTGACTGGGTCCGCCCTACCCAAGCGTCCTTTACGAAACATTTTAATCAATGCGCTCGGTTTTGGAGCGCAGGCCAGCAGCATCCTGATCTCAGGTGTAGAGGCCGAAATTTGAAAAAATAGCCTAATGATGAGTACAACACTGCAAAAGCATTGGTCTTTAGAAGAAATTGAAACCCTTTACCGTCAACCCTTACTGGAATTACTTTACGAAGCAGCTACCGTACACCGTCAGCATCACAATTCGAGAGAAGTCCAGATCAGCAGCCTATTGTCTATTAAAACTGGGGGTTGCCCCGAAGATTGCGCTTACTGTCCACAGGCGGCGCGCTATTTCACGGATATTAAGAAGAATGATTTGATGTCGGTTGATCAAGTGCGTACAGCCGCCCAAAACGCTAAGGCTAACGGCGCTTCTCGCCTCTGTATGGGAGCGGCCTGGCGCAATGTCCGCAACGACAACGATTTTGATCATGTGCTCGAATTGGTAAAAACAGTCAACGGACTGGATATGGAGGTTTGTTGTACCCTGGGGATGCTGAGCGAGGGGCAGGCCCGCCTGCTGGCCGATGCTGGTCTGTACGCTTACAATCACAACCTAGATACTTCTCAGGAATATTACGAGGAAATCATTTCTACCCGTGGATACGAAGATCGCCTCAAGACCATCGATAATGTTCGCAAGGCAGACATCCGAGTTTGTTCTGGTGGGATCATTGGAATGGGGGAGGCCTCGACGGATCGCTGTAAGATGTTGTACACCTTGGCTTCGCTTGATCCTCAGCCGGAGTCGGTCCCCATCAATGCCTTGGTTGCTGTTGAAGGCACACCGCTGGAAGAGCAGCAGCCCGTACCGATCTGGGATATGGTGCGGATGATTGCGACGACGCGCATCGTTATCCCGCAGGCCAATGTCCGTCTTTCCGCCGGACGTACGGAGATGAGTGCCGAGGGGCAAGCCCTTTGCTTCATGGCTGGTGCCAATTCCATTTTTGCTGGAGATAAATTATTGACGACTCCCAACCCGGCTTTCAATGAGGATAAGGCGCTATTTGACGTCTTAGGCTTAGTGCCCCGCGCGGCCTTTGCGCAGGGAGAGCAGCCCCAATCCAAAGAAACGTCGATGGCGATGGCCGGAGAGCAAGAGCGTTGGTCGCGTCCCGCTCATCAAATTTCGGCAAATCAAGAATACACTACTGCTGCCAAAGCCCGGCGTAAGCTGGAAAAGAAGGTTGATGCCTAAAGAGTATGAAGAGCTGGATCAAATATGGAAAGCGTATGGCAATGACTTTGGTCGCTTTGATGCTCTTGGGAGCGCTGGTGATCTGGGGGTGTAACTACTGGGTGGAGCAATCCACTGCCGCTCAAATCTATAGTGATCTTGATCAGTTACCCTCCAATAAAGTAGCCTTAGTACTGGGCACCAATCGCTTGATCCGCAACCGCTATCGCAATCCTTATTTTGATACCCGCATGGATGCTGCGTATCAATTGTACGCCACCGGAAAAGTCAAGCACTTGATCCTCAGCGGAGACAATGGCCGCAAGTCCTACAGCGAGCCGGACGATATGAAAGCGGCCCTAATGGAAAGGGGAGTCCCCGAATCGGCGATTACTTTAGACTATGCCGGCTTCAGAACCCTGGACTCCGTCGTACGCTGCAATGCTGTATTTCAGCAATCCAAGTTTACGATCATCTCCCAAAAGTTTCATAATCATCGAGCCTTGTTCATCGCCTCCCAAAAGGGACTGGACGCCATCGCCTATAACGCTGAAACCCCTTGGGCGAATGTGACCAATAAGGTTAAGATTAGGGAATACCTGGCTCGCTGTAAGGCGGTCTTGGATCTGTACGTGTTGGGAAAGGGGCCTCGATTTTATGGGGATAAGATTCGGATTGATGTGTAAATAAAAAATCAACTTCAAATATGAAACGAAATATCACTGCCGCTGGCAACTGGAAAATGAATACCACCCTCGAAGAAGGTCTTACCCTCGCACAAGCCTTAGTGGATCAAACCGAGCCGGGAAGCGTGAACGTCATCCTAGCTCCACCTTATACACACCTCCAGGCCATCGGCGAGATCATCAAATCTTCGCCGCATATTCATCTGGCCGCACAGAACTGCCACGAAAAAGAGAAGGGAGCCTACACCGGAGAGATTTCCATCGATATGCTGTTGTCGGTCGGTGTGGAGTATGTCATTTTGGGCCACTCAGAGCGCCGCGAGTACTTTGGCGAGAGCAACGCCTTGTTGGCGGAGAAGACCGTGGCGGCTTTAGCCAAGGGCCTCCATCCGATTTTTTGCTGCGGAGAGCCGCTGGAAATTCGGGAGAAGGGCACCCATGTTGCCTATGTCGAAAAGCAGTTGCGGGAGAGCCTCTTTGAGTTGAGTGGCGAGCAGTTTGCTCAGTTGATTATTGCTTATGAACCCATTTGGGCGATTGGTACAGGCTTGACGGCAAGCCCGGAGCAGGCCCAAGAGATGCAGGCGGCGATTCGCGCTTTGCTGGCGGGACACTTTGGGACTGAGGCAGCCGATCAGTGCAGCATTTTGTATGGGGGAAGTGTAAAGTCAGGCAATGCGGCAGCACTGTTTGGCCAGCCGGATGTGGACGGCGGTTTGGTAGGAGGAGCCTCTCTGAAAGCGGCCGATTTTACACAAATTATCGCAGCGGGTGCATAGGCTCAGCGGACTAGCTGGAGGCTGGTTGTTGCTTAATAATGTCACTTTTTTAATAATATTCGCAATTTGATTAGCATTTTATGCACAAAAAAGTTAAATTTGGGCTTTAGTGTCTAAAATCAAGCGAATAATTTATGAGTAGTATTGTAACTCAACGATTTATAAAGTGTCATGATCAACTAAAAGGTGAAAACCGGGTACGATCCAGCCGTCAGTTTGCCATGTCGCTGGAATATTTACCCCAAAGTTTAAGCGAAATCCTTAAAGGCCGCCGTGATGTCACCATCGAATTACTGCGCAAGGCGGTCGAGAAATATAAGATCAATCCGGTCTATCTCTACACCGGTGAAGGCCCCATGTTTATGAGCGAAGAAGACCACAAGAGTTTTCGCGTGCTGACCATTGTCACCAATGTACAGGATGATGAGCGCATCGTTCACGTCCCCGTTCCGGCTCAGGCGGGCTACGCTGGTGAAATGACCGATCCGACTTTCATACAGGACCTGCCCACCTTCACTTTACCTGATTACAAATACAAGGTAGGCACCCACCGCTCTTTCGATGTCTCCGGTGACAGCATGGAACCCACCCTTTTTGAGGGCGATAAGGTCGTTTGTAGTTTTCTAGAACCCACCCTTTGGGAAAGCTCCCTCAAAGACAATTATGTCTATGTCGTAGTGACCCGAGGAGATGTAGTCGTCAAGAGAGTCGTCAATAAGGTGAAGGAGAAAAAACAATTGGAGCTGCACTCCGACAATCCCTTTTACGAACCCTATAATGTCAATGTTGGTGATGTTCGGGAAATCTGGTACGTCAGAGCCAAGGTCAGTCCTTTCCTGCCTTCCCCGCAGAACCTATCCAATCTGCTCCACGAGGAGGTTCGGCAGCTACAAACGGTCATACAAGACCAATCTAAGTTGATTCAAAACCTCAACTTTACGATTGAAAAATTGATCAAGCAGTAACCCCATCCGACGGCAACCGTCGCCTTTTGTCGATACTTTTATAGGCTTAGCCCATATTGCTGCACCCACTATACTTTAAATCCTTATTTTTAAGTTCGATATAGATGAGTATAACTTATACTATCGAACAGCGTTGATAAAGATTCAAGGATCAATTTAAATAGCAGTCAATCATGGCAAAAACAATCAAAGGTAAAGTCGTATTCGAGCACATCGGTCCCGGTTGCTGGGGCATCGTCGATACAAAAGGCCAGCAATGGCGTCCAGTCAATATGCCCGAGCAGATCAAATATGTCGGTGCAGATGTCGAGGTCGTTATCCGTAAAGTAGAAGAAATGGCTTCTATCTTCATGTGGGGCACACCTGTAGAAATTGTCCGTTTTCATACCCTGGCCCCTTAAAACAGTAGGCCCGTGGAGCTGGAATTTTCCATAGAAAAAAACTTAGAGGTCCTACTTGAGCTGAACGAAACCGTTCATAGCAAGCATTGTAAGATTCATCCCGACGTATTTGCCCCTTACGATAAAGAGCGATTCAGACCCTGGTTTGAAGTCTTTCTGAATAAACAACAAACCTCCTGTGTCTTCGTAAAGCTAGATGGGATATACATCGGTTATGCGCTTTTGATTCACAAAAAACGCAAACCAAACAATCCCTTCCTCCATTCCACCTACGAGGTGCTTCACGTCGACCAAATGAGTATCAAAGCCGCCTATCAAAACCAAGGAATAGGGGAGCAGCTGATCGACTTCATCCGACAACTGGCCGTCCAAAAAGGCATCCCCAAAATTCAACTCGATGTCTGGAACGATAATGCGCAAGCCAAACACTTCTACGCCAAAAAAGGCTTTCAAACCATCCGAGAAATTATGGAAATCCGAATTGATCCCGAAGAGGAGGATGCTTCTTTATCCGGGCACTAATTTATTTCTACTGTCCTCATTTTTCGCTGTAATCTATTGATAGACAATTTTTTATCTTTCCGGAAAACTCCCCCCCAATGCCTGTTTTAACCACTATTTCTTTCATCTTGAAGAAAAAAGAAATGCTCAAGCTCTAGGTTAATATCCTGATTGTCATTATTTTGTGGAAGATGACGAGCTGCCGGGCGTGATCCAGAAAAATTAGGATTGAAACCCGGCCGCAGCACTAATACCATGACCTCCGAGGTAGGCTGCCGGGCGTGATCCAGAAAAATTAGGATTGAAACGCACGTGCAGCAAAGGTTTGGGGGCATCCTACCTTGCTGCCGGGCGTGATCCAGAAAAATTAGGATTGAAACGC
>JBCDGZ010000120.1:0-23837 GCA_038750655.1 Bacteroidota bacterium
AGCAAGCTGAAAAGGAGACATAAGCTTAGAAGCTTTCTCATATTTAAATTAATTTAAATATGAGAAAGCTTCTAAGCTTATGTCTCCTTTTCAGCTTGCTGTTGCTGGCCAGCACTACGCTTCCTTCCTGTAGTAAAAAGACGGGCTGTCCGATCAACGAAAATGCCCACATCAAGCCCAATCGTAAGGGCAAGATGCCTACCAAGCGCGGAAAGAGTAACCTCTTCCCTAAGGACATGCGCAAAAAGAAGAAGGGGTAATCTAGTGCTAGTACGAAAGTAAGTATAAATTCTAAAATAACAAAAAATGTTTTAAAAACTTTAAACATTTTTTGTTATCCTTGCCGTGTTCTGGGATCAATAGCATCTGTTAATCCCTCTCCAATCAGATTAAAAGCAGTTACCGTAATGAAGATGGCGAAGCCCGGGAAGACGGCCAGCCACCAGGCGTGAGCACTCCGACGGGCCAGACTGAGCAGTTTACCCCAGGTGACCTGGTCTTCTTCGACACCGATACCGACAAAGGATAAGAAAGCTTCGGCGAGGATGGCTGAGGCGATGCCAAAGGCTATGGTGATCAGCACGGGGCCTAGCGCATTGGGGATGGCGTGGCGGAGAAGGATGCGCCATTCGCTAAAGCCCATCGCCTGGGCCGCCTCGATGTACTCCAGCTGTCGGATGCGCAGCAGCTCCGCCCGGATGAAGCGAGCGATGCCCGTCCAGCTCATTAGACCGATGATGACCATAATGTTAAATATGGAAGGGCGATGGATGATGGAGAGGAGGGCCAGCAGCAAAAGGAGGCCCGGTATGGAGGTGAAGGTTTCGATGAAGCGCATGATGATCAGGTCGGCGGCGATGGTGATGCGTTGACCGAGGTAGGGAAGCCCCTTGAGCGCGCGCGCCAGCAAATTGACCAAAATCATAATACCCACAGCAATCGCCAGGCTTTTCAACAGCTCCGTCCCGCTCTCCTGCAATTGATAGCGGCGCACCATAAAAGCGTAGAAGAAGGCCAGCACGATCCCCAGCCCATTCAACAACAAGCGAATACGGCTTACCTGCAACCGATGATCTCCATAATAACCAGCAACGGCGCCCAGGCAAAGGCCAATCAAGGTCGCTATAGACATGGCGATCAGGCCCACCATCATCGCTACGCGCGTGCCCGCCACCATACCCGCTGCCACATCTCGCCCCAACTGGTCAGTCCCCATCCAATGACGCTCTGTCCAGGAATCTATCTGTTGCTCCCCAAAGGGACTTTTAAAATTACCGTTTCTGTAGTCGATGCCAGAGGCGGAGTAGGGAATCAAGGCCGGAATTTCATACTCGTACTCCTGATTTTCCCAATTGGCGGGTAAAAAACGGCGATCCCACTTCGCTATCCCCAGCTGCACTCCATAGGACTTGAAGATTGGCCAATAGCGCTGCCCCTCAATTTTACAGTAAATCGGCTTATCATTGGCAATAAAGTCAGCAAAAAGGCTGATCATCAGCAGAACGAAGAGAAAGCGCATCGCCCAGACCGCCATGCGGTTTTTGCGAAACTGCTTCCAGCTCTTGGCCCAGTACCCCTGGGCTTGCTGTGGAGGGTCGATATGTACGGATGGACGCTGCTCCATGACGCGCTAGGCAAATCGAACTCTGGGGTCTGCCCAGCCGTATAAAAGATCAGCGACAAAATTGCCAATGACGGTCAGTAGGGCCACCAACATTAGAATGGTAAAGATCACCGGCCAGTCGGCCGCAAAGATAGAATCCAGCATCAGGCGTCCCATGCCAGGAATATTAAAAATCAGCTCAATGACCACCGAACCGCCTACGGCCGCCGGAAAGATGCTGGCAAAAAGCGTAATAATAGGAAACAAGGAGTTGCGCAGGCTATGCTTCCACACCACCTTTCGCGCCTCCAAGCCTTTGGCTTTCGCCGTCCGAATGTAATCCTGTTGCAGAACCTCAATCATACCTCCCCGCATCTGACGAGCAATAAATGCTAGGGAAACGTAAGTATTGCAAATCACTGGCAGTACCAGATGCCCCGCTGTTTCCCAGAAACGCGCCATGAACGGTGCAGAGGAGGGCAAATCCCCCAGGCCAATGGACTTGAAAATTTTCAGCCCATACTCTGGTGTTGTAAAAAAGACGACCAACATGGTGGCAATCCAGAAGGTGGGGAGAGAATAGAGGATAAAAAGCGTCAAAGAGGTGCTGCGATCAAATACCGAATCTCTCCGTACTGCCGAGGTGATGCCCAGCGGAATGGCGATGGCAAAGGCCAAAATGATGGTCACAATATTAATAATGAGCGTCCACCAAATGGCATTGCTAATTTTATCGACCACGGGGCGGCCATCCATCGCCTCGCCAAAGTTGCCGACGAGGAAGTTAGTCAGCCAGTTGTGGTATTGATTGTCTAAACCATACCAGTACAGTCGAGGGATCAGGCGTTTAGCGGGTGTCGCCTCGCTGTACATCTTTTTCAGGCTGCTGCTCAACCGCGTCAACGGTCGCTCCATCTGCTGCAACAGCACTGGATCAAGCGCCGCAGTGTCCTGCACCTGCTGCAAGACCGCCCGCAGCTCCCGCTCTTTGGAGGAAAAATAGAGGCGGCTGAGTTTTTTACGCAACTTGATGCGTACATCTGCATCGACGCTGTCGGGCAGGGCATTCAACCGTTGCTCAAAGTTTTCTACCGATTGGTAATACCGCATAGAGGCCGACCAGTTGCCGCAGCGATCCGTCAGCCGGCTCACTGCATCGCGACGGCTGGGCAACAGAACGCGGTAGGTCGTATCTGGGAAGGCCGCCGAGCTGAGGGCAAAGTAAAAGGAAGGCTTGTCTAGCCCTAGTTGGCGGGCCAGCTCTTTGACCTCCTTTTCGTAGCGTTCGGCACTACTGGCCCCACCGCTATCATCAGGTGCTTGCAGGCGATCGGTAATCGGATCGCCCGGGGTCAATTTACTCAGACCGAAGGCCAGCAAGGAGATGGCGATCAGCGTCGGAATAAAGATGAGCAGCCGTTTGGTTAGATAGCGGAGCATAGCAGCGCGGTGCCCGGGAATTTATTTAGTAAAATAATTTTCGTACACACTGGGGTACATATTCGCCGGTTGGAAGTTCTTCAACCGCTTATTGATCGCCACTCGATCCAGCGCATTGTAGATGAAGATTACCGGCTGTTCTTCGTAGATGATCTCTTGCATCCGCTTATACATTACATCGCGTTCCGCTTTATCCAGTGTAACGCGGATCTTTTCGATCAGTTGATCTGATTCTGCCGTACCAAATCCAAAGAAATTACTGCCATTGGGGTAATTGCTCTTGGAATGCCAGGTTTGGTTGAAATCGTAAAGGCCCGGATCGGGAGCGGCACCAGCAGCATAGAGGTCAAAATCACCTTTATTGCGGGCCTCGCGAAAGACATTGGCCTCCTTGGGGGTAATGACGACTTCGATGCCGGCCTGCTTGGCACCTTGTTTAAAAATGAGTGCCATGTTATTCGAATCTTCATTGCGCGGAGTGATGAGCACGGAGATACTCAGTTCCTGTCGCTCGCCGTTGATCACTTTATCCACAGTACCGTCGCCATTGCTGTCCTCCCAGCCCGCTTCGCTCAGCAGCTGGCGGGCCCTTTCGACATTGAATTCGATGGGTTGGAGGTCTTTATTGTAATAATCCGCAGAGGGCGGTACCGGGCTGGCAATTGGAGTCGCCATATCGTATTTGACCGTCTTGATGATCTCTTTGACGTTGAGCAAATGCGCCAGTGCTTTTCTAACTCGCTTATCGCTCAGCTTTGGCTTGTTGGTGTTGATGCCGTAATAGTTGTAAACGGGCGATTCAGAGGTGTAAAGGTTGTAATGCTCCTTGACCAGCTCGTTGGATTGCAGTTCGACGAATTTGTTGTTGGGAATAAAATTCATTACATCCAGACTCTGGTCTTTCACCAGCGAGAGGGCCGTAGTCGCATCGGAGATGGGACGGTAAATGATTTTATCCGGCCCAGCAGTCAACATGGACTGTTGGGCGGCTAATTTGTCACCCCACCAGTTTTCCTTTTTTGCCAGTACGACGCGTTCGCCGGGCACCCATTCCTCCAGCTTGTAAGGGCCACAGGAGACCAGTCCTTCGGGGGTACGAGAGTTTTTATCATCCATAAAGGCCGTTGCAAACGTTTCCAGCCGCTTGTCGTCTTCCGCTAGCTGGGCCGCCTTTTCGGGGTCCGTCAGGTCACTCAGCTCAAAATCCTTGAGTAGGCCATCAGGATCGTAGGCATATTCGGGGTAGATGAAAAAGCCCGTGGCATATTCTGAACGGATATAAGGCTTATCCGTCATCACTGTAAATTTCTTAGGATTTTCGGGGTCAATAGCAACATCCCGAATCATATTCAAATAAGAGCGATAGACTGGAGCGCCGACGCTGATTTTAGGATTGAACAGTGTCTTTAGGGTAAATGCGTAGTCGGAAGCCAGCACCGGTTGGCCATTATCCCAGACCGCTTCGTCCAAAATTTCGTAGGTGTAGGCTACTCCGCCTTTGTAGGGGCCATCGGTGATGGGATTGACCTCCGGTCGGCCTTTGGCCAGCATGGGAGACAGTTCCAGCGTTTCTGGGCTGTAGTTCAGCAAGGTGGGAAAGATTTGATAAGCCGCGTGTAATGACCAACCTCGAACGGTGAGGAGTGGATTGAGGCGATCCGGTTCGGCTCGCAGGCGGGTGGTGAGGATCAGTGGGCCATCGTCGGTTGTTTTTTCGGGTTGATCGCTGCTACAGCTGCTAACCATGAAAAGGAGAACCAATAGACCTGCGAGGTATCTGAATTTGACGGGAGATAGGAGCATAACCAAGGATTGTTTATTTGGTAATGAGTAAAAATCTGAAATTGGTAGATTAAAGATAGTGATTTTAATGATCTGCCAAGCCTACATTTTTTAAGCGGAAATGGCCAGGGAAATATCCAGGACGCAAGGAAGAAGAGGCGGCCTCGAAACGCTTGTTAATGACAATGCGCTCTACAGGAGCCCAGAAAAAGATTACGGGCTGCTCTTCATAGATCAACTCCTGAATAGCAAGGTACATCGAATCGCGCCTCGCTTCGTTCAACTCTACCCGGATACCATCAATTAAGGCATCCGAACGGGCATTGCCAAAGCCGATGCTGTTGCCACCGTCAGGGCGGTCGCTGCTGGTGTGCCAGGATTGCTTAAGGTCATCCAGAATAGGGAGGCTACGCCGCGAAAACACCGCCATGTCGTAGTCTCGACCGCGGTAGGTTTTGAGCAGCGTACTAAGCTCTTGTACCTGTACGTCCATCTTGATGCCATGCGCGCTGGCCAAATCCTTCATTAGCGTAGCAATATTGACGGATAGCGAATTATTGGCTGGGGTAATGACCCGCAAATTCATCTCCACCCGCTGGCCGTTGATGATCTTATCCAGGATACCATCCTGATTGCTGTCGCTCCAACCCGCTTCCTTGAGCAGGGCTTTGGCCTCCTCTGGATTGTAAGCGATCGGTTGCAGCTTCTTGTGGGCGTAGGGCTTGCTGGGATGAATGGGGCCTATGACCCGCTCGGCATAGCCATAAGCGATTTTTTCGATCATCAGATCGAGGTCCAGCATTTTGGCCAGGGCCTGGCGCACCCGCTTGTCGCTCAGTTTAGGGTCCTTGTTGTTGAAGGCCCCCAGCGTATAAGACAAAGAGGCAGGCGTATGGATGTTGTAATGCGTTTTGATGTATTCATCCTCCTGCATCCTACTGAACTCTTGATTGGGAATGGCGGCCATGACATCCAGCTTTTGGTCCTTTAGCAGGCTGATAGCAGCGGCCTCATCGGGGATGATTTTGAAGACGATGCGATTGGGCCAAGCTTCCAGGAGGTGGTTTTCTTCCTGCTTTCCATTGGCCCACCAATTGGCCTTGCGTTCAAGAACCACTTGTTGATCTTCTGTAATTTCCTCCACGCTGTAAGGGCCACTACCTGAGATCGTTTGCGTATCGAAGGAGTACTGGGGCGATTCAAATAGTTTAGCGTGAGCCACCAGCTGTTCATTATCAGCGCCGTCAATCAGCTCACGGATGGTAATATCTTCCAACAAGCCTTCGGGATCATAAACATATCTAGGGAAGGTTTCTACATTCCCCAAAACAGCCTCAGAGATAATGTAAGGGCTATTGGTGATGACGGTAAATTTGCGCGGATTATCGGCATCGACCTCCACATCTCGTAAAAAGGAGAAGTAAGCGCGGACGCGCCCCAGTGGTAGATGCGGATTAAGAACAATTTTGAGGGTGAAAATATAATCTTCGGCGGTGACGGGGCTGCCATTGTCCCAGACGGCATCCTCCTGGATTTCGAAGGTGTAGCTGCTGCCACCGGCCCAGGGGCCTTCGGTGATATTTGCCACCTGCGGTCGGCTTTTGGCCAGTACGGGATGCAGTTCTAGGCTGCCAGGGTCGAAGGCGAGCAGGGGCTGGAAGATGTAGTGGGTAATTTCTGAGGTGTAGCCTGTAGTGGCCAACAGTAGGTTAAGCCCGCCCGGATCGGCCGGTAGCCGTACAGTGACAGTATTATTTGCTGCTTGTTGCTCCTTGGGGGCATCTACGCAAGCGGTAAAAAAGAAAATAAGGGAAAATAGTGCCGTGATAATTATTCTTACGCTCGTATTCATGGGGAGGTGGATTTTAGGGATTTGAATAACAATATACAAGATTTTCTGGTAATTAGATTACATCTTTGTCGTAAAACCTTTCGCCCTCTGTCCTGTTGATATGTGCAAATAGTTAATCATCTTTATGTCCAATATTTTAATCGCCGGAGGAACAGGCCTGGTCGGGCAACGCCTCAGCCAATTATTGCTGGCCGAAGGCCATACCGTGATGCATCTCAGCCGCCGTCGCAATCCTAAATCTGCTATTCCTACGTATGTCTGGGACCTCAAGAAGGGGCATATTGATGAGGAAGCGCTGGTGAGGGCGGACTATGTCATCAATCTGGCGGGGGCCGGTGTTGCCGATCGTCGCTGGACGGCCTCCCGCAAGCAGCTCATCATCAGCAGTCGTGTTGATGCCGCCCGGCTGCTGCTGAGCAGCTTTGAGCGGCTAGGGAAGCGCCCAAATGCCTACCTCTCTGCCGCCGCCATCGGCTACTACGGCGACCGGGGCGAGGATTGGGTCAACGAGGAGAGCGCGCCGGGCAAATCTGGCTTCCTGGTCGAAAGCTGCCTGCGCTGGGAAGAAGCTATCGCCGAGTGGCCCAAGGCGGGCCACCGAACGGTTACCTACCGCATTGGCATCGTCCTGTCTACCAAGGGAGGGGCGCTGCCTAAGATGCTGCTGCCGGCCCGCTTCGCCGTTGCCTCCTACTTCGGGGATGGCCAGCAGTACATGCCCTGGATACATATTGATGATTTGTGTAGGATGATTATCAAGGGTTTGGAGGAGTCGATGAATGGCATCTATAATGGTGTGGCGCCCAATCCAGTGACTAATAAGGTGTTTATGGAAACGCTCTGCGAGGCTTTGGGCCGGCCGGCTATTCCGATTCCAGCGCCAGCCTTTGCCCTGCGGGTAGGCATGGGGGAGATGGCCGATGTGGTCCTTAGTGGCAGTCGAGTATCTGCGGATAAAATACAACAACAGCAGTTCAGGTTTGAATACCCTGAATTGCTGCCGGCCTTAAGAGATTTATTGGAGAAAAAGTTGTAGCGCAGGGCTACTTGAAGACTTCGATGTCCTTGGTTTTTACAACCAGATCAGTAAACTTCCCTTTAAAACGCGTGGCTTTGACAATGTGGTTGTCAATCCAGTGGTAGTTTCCTCCCCGGGGCTTATTCATTAAAAGACCGTGGTACTTGAATTTGTGCTTGTTCAGCCAAGCTTCTGTAATTTCCCGATGCTCTTCCGTACGAGAAGTAAAGAAGGTGATGATGTGGCCCTCATTATACCATTTGTTGAGCATCTTTAAAGCATCTGGATAAGGTAGGCAGGTAGACATTCGCTCTGGTTCCTCGTTGGGGATGTCATCACATATGGTACCATCTATATCGATTAAGAAGTTTTTGACGTTTTCCGGAAAGACCGGGCTGATCAATTCTCCTTTCTCATTATAAGCCTTGTTCAGTTGCTGATTGGGCTGTTGATCCATCTTAATATATTTTTTAACGATGTGTTATTTCGTAAAAAGAAGGCCAAAAATACGGCCATTTTTTAAAAGAAAAGCACAGTATGGTGTAAAATTAAGAAACTCCTTTTTCTTAATGTACAAATTACACTAATTATCCTTCAAGTGCAACTTTCTTTGTACAGGGTTGCCTTCCTATTCGCTGCTAGTAAACTGCAATGTAAATCGCTTATTCATAGAAGGGATGTATTGCAACAATGGTTCCAAATGCCAGATTTTCATGGATTAATAAAAGTTAAAAATCTGGTATACCAGAACATACTAGTTATACGAACAAAATGTAGGACAGTAGGGTTTACTCAAAATTAATATAGTCCTGCGGATCGACGGGCTTTCCTTTGTGCCACAATTCGAAATGCAGGTGCGGACCATTAGAAAGTGTACCTGTGTTTCCGATGATCGCCAGGGCTTCTCCAGCTTTGACAGAAGCGCCGGTTTTTTTCAGTAGGGCAGAATTGTGTTTATAAAAAGAGATCAGATTATTGCTGTGCTGTACTCCGATGGTATGGCCCGTTTCCAGGGTCCAATCCGAGGAGAAGACATAGCCATCCATGATGGCTTTGACGGGGGTATTGCGCGGGGCGGCCACATCAACGCCGTAATGTTTCTTATGGGGTTGGAAGCCCTCGTTAATCAGGCCGGTCAATGGCGGGATGAAATAGAGCTTTTCCAGAGGAACTTCTCTTGGTGCAAAATTAGAGGTTTTGGAGAGCAGTTCCCGCTCCTGAATCTGCTGATCCAGTTCAATTTCCTTGCGCAGCAGTTCATCCTCCTTGATGCGCTCTACATTAAGCAGGCTATCATTGGAGACGGAAGTTTCTTCCTCTGTAGTGGGTTCTTCGGTTTCGACATCGCCGACCAGTATTTTCCGAAAATTCTCATTATATTGTTGATGGGCGGTCAGTTCCTCCTCCATCTCCTGGATTTGTCGGTTGAGACGCAGCAATTCACTGTGCTCACTGGCGTCGCCATAGCCAGGAATATACCTTTTGACGGGGGTGAAGATGATGATCGAAATAACGAAAAGAGCGACCAACACAACCACGGTACTCACGACGATATATACATTGAGCAGTGACAGCCGATAGGAGCCGACTTCCTCGAAGGTTTCGTTGTTCATAACTACCAATCGGTAGGTATGCTTCAACTTTTCCATCAATCCTTTTTCCTCTTTATTTTCGTTGGGCATTATTCTAATTTTGCAAAAATTAAAATAAATTTGTGCTTTTTAAGTTATAATTATTACTGCTATTTACGACGTAGTTGGCAGCTTTTTTGAAACCTTCAGTAGTTTAAGCAGGTAATATAATTTAACCTGCTTTTATTGGTTAAACCTTATTCTATAACGAACCTTAACATCGCTTTAGTTTGAAACGGATCATCAGAACACTGCTAATTCTCTGCCTCATCACCGTGATTTCTGCCTGTGTTAGCCAGAAGCGGAAGGAGGATGTCGGTACAGTTGGTAAGTTTTACCACAATACTACTGCCAAGTTCAATGGCTATTTCAATGCAAATGTACTACTAACTGAGAGCATTGCCAAGCTAAACGAGCAGCATCAGGATAATTATAATCAAATCCTGGAATTATACCCCTATGTTGCGGCAGATAATCCCCAAGCTGTCGCCGGTGAGCTGGATGAGGCTATCAAAAAGTCCTCTGTGGTTGTTTCTCTCCATCGCATCAGCCACTGGACGGATGATTGCTACTTGCTGATTGGTAAGGCCCAATTCCTCAAAAAAAGTTACGAAGATGCTGAGCAGACCCTCAAGTACCTCCGAGGGGAATACAGCCCGGAGGCCATGGCCGCCCGAGAGGCCCTAACCAAAAAGGGCAAGAAAAAACGGCGAAAGAAGTCCCGCTCGAATAGTAAGAAGAAAAAGAATAAGAAGAAAAAATCGAGCAGTAAGAAAAAGAAGTCCAGTGGTAAGAAAAAAAGTACGGGTTCCAAAGAGCAAGCTAAAAAGCGGAAGGAATATAACAAACAAGTAAAGGCCAAGAAGAAGGCCCGCTCTAAGAGCCGAGGGTCGAAAAAGAAAAAGGCCAGCAAGAAAAAGAAGGATACCAAAGAAGAGACGAAGGAAGCAGTAGAGAAGAAGGAGGCGAAGACTGGAACAACGCCTAAACCAACAGTGGTTAAAAATTCCAAGACGAAGAAGGATAAGAGCAAAGCCTCGAAAGAGGAGGATAAGCAAGACAACTATTTCCTCAAACACCGTCCGGCTTACCAGGAAGGCCTACTTTGGCTGGCGCGTACTTATATTGAGCGCGAAAACTATTCAGAAGCTGAATACCTAATGGCACAGCTGGAGCGCGATGTCTCCACCTTTGATGACATCCGTAGTCAATTGGCACCGCTCAGAGCGTATTACTATCTGCGGCAAAAAGAATACGAGCAGGCCCTGGAACCTCTGGAGAAAGCCATTGAGCTGGCGAAAAAGCGCAGCGACAAGGCTCGTTATGCCTACATCATCGCCCAGATTCATCAGCAGGCCGGCCGGGGCGATCAGGCGTTTATCGCCTTCGAAAGAGCCCTTAAGTTCAGTACGTCCTACGAAATGGAGTTCAGTGCTCGCCTCAATATGGCTATGAATGGCTGGCGCAATGGCAGTGCCTCTGCCGAGGATACCAAGAAGGCGCTACTGAAAATGACCAAAGATATTAAGAACGAGGAATACCTCGATCAAATTTACTACGCCCTTGCTACTATCGCCCTGAAAATGGATGAGCGCAAAGAAGGCATCAAATACTTGAAGCAGTCTTTGGCTAACAGTGTAGGGAATAGTGCTCAGAAGGCCGAGTCCTACCTGCAATTGGCAGATTTGTACTTTGAAGATCAGCAGTATGTGGAAGCCAAAAACTACTACGACAGTACCTTGCAGGTCATGCCCAACACGGATGAGCGCCACGATAAGGTGACCCGTTTTAGCAATAACTTGACAGATATTGCCAAGAACATTACGATTATTATGGAGCAAGACAGCCTGCTCAAAATTGCTGCGCTGAGTGATAAGGATAAAAAGGCCCTGGCCTTTCAAATCCAGAAGGAACAAGAGGAGAAGCGCCTCAATGACATCAAAAACGCAAAAAACAGCAGCCCTTCCGGCTCCAAGCGTACCAATCGCTCCATCCGCGCCTCTTCGCGGACGGCGCGCGTCGAAGCCAGTAACTTTTTTGCCTACAATGAAAAAGGGGTAAAGAAAGGGAGAAAGGACTTCAAAAAGCGCTGGGGGGAGCGGAAGTTGGAAGACAACTGGCGGCGCTCCAAGCGTAGAGGCATCTCTGGTCTGGACGAAGAAATCGTTTCCGAAGAGCGGATTGATTTGGAGTTGACGGATGACGACATCGGAAAAATCCTCAAGGATGTTCCCCAAACGCCGGCTCAGATCAAAGCAGCCAAGAAGAAGATTGAAGATGCCATGTTTAAGCTGGGACGCCTCTACCGCGAGCGTTTGGAAAATAACGAAAAGACGGTCGAAACACTGGAAAAGCTATTGCTAGAGTATCCGGGGACGGAGCACGAACTCGAAGCCTGGTACTACCTCTACCTGGCTTATACCGACTTGAACAATAGCGCGATGGCCAAGGTCTACTTCGATAAGATCATTAAGAAATATCCCAAAACGACTTACGGTCGAGTGCTGCAAGACCCCAACTTCCTGGCCGCCAGCCAGGAGGAGGAGCGCCAGCTGATGATTTATTATGACCAGACCTACACCTCCTTTACTAAAGGCGACTATCAAGATGCCTTCAACCGGGCTGCCAAGGCCGAGGAGAAATTTGGTCCTCAACATACCATGAAAGCTAAATTTGCTCTCCTCAGTGCCATGTGTACGGGTAATCTGCAAGGCAAAGAGGCTTACATTAAGTCGCTCAAAGACGTGGTGGCGAAGTATCCCAAGACCCCAGAGAAGAAGCGTGCCCGCGAAATTCTCCGTATTCTGGGCAGTGATACGGCCGGTACGGGCGATGATAATAAGACCAAGGCCGATGGCGACGCCAGCTCCCGCTTTAAGGTGGAAGATAAAAAGGTACACTACTTCATCGTCGTCCTCGAAAAAGGCAGCATCAAGCTGACCGACGCCAAAAATGCTGTCTCGAACTACAATCGCAAATACCATAAGCTGGATCGCCTGAGAATATCGAATATCTACTTCGGTGCCAAGACCGATACGCCCATTCTGGTCATCCGCCGCTTCAAAGGCAAAGATTTAGCCATGAAGTACTATGATGGTATTGCCAAAAATAAAGCAGAGTTCCTACCTGCTGAAGCCAAGTACGAATACTACCCGGTCACCCAATACAATTACCGCCAAATTCTCAAGTCCAAGTCAATGGATGGCTACGCGGAGTTCTTTGAGGAATATTATCGGTAGCGCCAAATGTGTAAAAAAATCCAAAAAAAATTGCATCTTTCCAAACAAGTTCAGATATTTGATGTTACAACATTGAATTTAACTGAGAAGATGTTTTTGATGAAAATTGAAGAAGCCATCCACCAGAGTAGACCTTTTCGGAGTGACCATCAGCGGGCAGTAGTCAATTTGATTTACACGCACAATTGGCTGGCAGAGCAGTTGAAGAGCTTTTTTAAGCCCTACGGAATCACCTCTCAGCAATACAATGTACTACGCATACTGAAGGGGGCAGGAAAGCCCATCTCTACTTCGATCATCAGAGAGCGCCTGCTGTACAAAATGGCGGATGCCTCAAGAATGGTCGACCGCTTGCACCAGAAGAAACTAGTGATCAGAAAGGTCTGTATCTCGGATAAACGACTGGTAGATGTAAAGCTGAGTAAAAAAGGGAACGAGCTATTGGAACTCATAGACAAGGACTCATTAGTAATGGACTCACTGATGCAGAGTTTAAGTTCCCAGGAAGCTCTACTACTTAGTGATCTACTGGATAAGGCCAGAACAGAATAAGCAAGAAAATTTTTTTACCATAATAGATGTTTAAACATCGTTGTTTAAACTTTAATCATCATCTAATTTAGAAACAAAAAAGACCATTATTATGAAAAGCAGATTATCATTGATCGGCCTCCTGGCAGCACTCGTATTTGCCGGATTTGCATTTACTGAACCCACTACTGATGCAGTAGCTCTCAACGTTGATACCAACGCTAGCCAGGTTATCTGGAAAGGCTATAAGGTTACCGGTTCTCACGAAGGAACAGTACAACTGAAGAACGGATCACTTGACTACGACAATGGCCAGTTGACTGGCGGAAGTTTTGAGATTGATATGACTACCATCAACTGTACTGATCTACAGGGCGATTACAAAGGACAGCTGGAAGGACATCTCAAGTCTGCTGATTTCTTTGGTGTGGAGAATTATCCTACAGCGAAGTTTGTGATTACCAAGGTCATATCCAGAGGAAAGCCTGGTGACTATAAGATTACGGGTAATCTGACGATCAAAGAGACAACGAAGGAAGTAAAATTCCAAACCACTGTCAACGAATCTGGGGCAGCCAAGACGGCCAAGGGTAAACTCACGATCGATCGCTCGGAATTTGATGTCCGCTACGGTTCTGGCAGCTTCTTCGATAACTTGGGAGACAAAACCATCTACGATGAATTCGACCTGGAATTTACGCTGGTAACCAAGTAAGCCTCAGAAGAATTTGAGCAAACTCACTTAATCGATATACAATATCTATCCACTGTTTGGCAGGCTACACTCGACATTGTAGCCTGTCTCTTTTTTTGTGGAATTGTATTAAAATGATTAGCTTGCTCCCTAACTTCATTGATTTATGGAAACCATTCAAAAGGGACTACAGCCGTTTCCCGTTCAGCTTAGCCTAACCGTTCAGTGGGGCGATATGGATGCCGCCCAGCATGTCAATAATCTCATTTACTTGCGTTGGAGTGAAACTGCGCGCATCGCTTACTTCAGCAAGCTAGGCTATGAGGTCATCGATGGGGGCGATGCCCCCGGTTTTATTTTGGGCTATCAGGATTGTAAGTACCTCTTTCCCATTACCTTTCCCGATACGGTTGTCATTGGTGTCCGAACCCTGGACATCGGCACCGATCGCTTCAATCTTCAGTGTCACATCTACAGTCAGCGGCATCAGCGGCTGGCGGCCATTAGCCACAACCGCATCGTTACCTTTGATTATCAAAAGAAGACGAAAGTCGAGGTACCCGAACTGATGAAACAGCGGATTGCGGTACTGGAAGGATGGCCTCAGAGCTAGTTGGTGCTGAGGTATTTTCCGACCAAAATGGCAATGATGATGGTAAAGTAAAACTGTCCGACGATGCCGATGAACAGGGACAGCGACTGGGCTGCCTCATTGGTGGGGACGATGTCGCCGTATCCCAGCGAGGTGAGGGTCACAAAGCTGAAATAGGCGTAGTGATAATAGTTTTCCAGCCTTATGCTGTTTCCTACCAAGGACCCCGGGAGGTAGATGTCCAGCAATTCGAAGAGCAAGCCGCCAACATAGCCAAGTAGTAAAAAACCCACCACAGCCGCAAAAATAATATTGAGGCTAATCGCCGAATTGATCAGCAGCCATTTGAACGTGTTTTTGGTCATGTAGATGAAAAAGAAGATGACGATAACCGCCCTGATGGTGCGTATTTGGCTACTCCATTCTACGGTCATTTGCAGCCAGATACTGATCAGGCTAGCAACGCCTAGTATGGCCCCTACCACCAGGTGATGGCGTCTTATCGAACAAATTTGAATGCTGGCGACGATGATTAGGGAAAAATTGATGCTTATGATTAGTCGATCAAAGGCCGGGAAGAAAGCGACATATATGGGCGAAAGCAGCATATTGATCAAGGCAATCAATACCCAGAGATAGTTGTATTGCCCTTCACGGAGCTTTGGAGGAATCTTGAATTTGCGCATATTTAGAAAAGAAGACTGTTGAGGTGTCCAACCATTTGCTAATATAGCTGTTTCCAAAGATATAAAAATCAAACTACTATGCCCGAACTACCCGAAGTCAATACCTTTCAACGCTATTTTGATGGCACTTCTTTAGCACAAAAAATTACAGAAGTAGAAGTGCATGATGATAAAATTATCCGCGACATCAGCGGGGCCGCCTTTGCTGACGCGCTGCGCGGCCGACGTTTTACCAGCTCCTACCGCCGGGGCAAATACCTCTTTGCCCGTCTCGACAATCAACACCACGTCTTGCTGCATTTCGGGATGACTGGCGACCTGCGCTACTACGAAGACCCCGATGATCGGCCCAAACACGAACGCTTCGCCTTCTGCTTTGATACGGGCTTCCGGCTGGGCTTCGACTGCCCCCGCAAATTTGCCAAAATTCGCTATATCGATGATCTCGATGCCTACATCGCCAAGCTGAAACTGGGGGAGGACGCCCTGCTCATCGGTGAGGAAGCATTCCTGAGTAAGATGGAAGGCAAGAAAGGAACGATAAAAGGATTTTTATTGGATCAGCATAACCTGGCGGGGGTGGGTAATCTGTATGCCGACGAAATCTGCTATCGGGTCGGAGTGCATCCCGCTTCCCGAGTACATAAGTTGAGCAAAGAACTGCGCCAGCAAATCTTTCACCAAATGAAAGACATCCTGCATTTTGCCGTCAATATGGAGGCGACTTACCGGCAATATCCCGAAGATTGGCTCTGGCATTTTCGCGAAGAGGGCGGCCCCGCCCCCGACGGCAGTGGTACCCTCAGCCGCGCCACCATCGCTGGCCGAACGACCTACTTCAGCCCGGAGCGACAGGTCCTTTGGGACTAGTAATCTTCCAGAGGTTCATCATCGAATACCTCTCGCTCCAGGATGATTTCAAAATGATTGGCTGCGCCGTAGCCGTGAATGGCTGGTGCGAATATTTGCACCAATCGCCAACCGTCCTCCGCATATTCTCGAATAATCTCCTGGTGGTTGGCCATGGGCTCTTTTTTGATAAATCCAGAAATCGGGATTTTAATAAACTTGTATTCGAACATGATGAAGTTTTTCAGCGTTAAACAGAAAACCAAGATAATAAGTTATCCTTAATCTGGGTTACTATATTTGTTCGGCCACAATAATACTGCAAGGTAAATTTCTTTTTGTCTGAGCAAACTTCTATATTCATTTGCTATTAGATGAAATTTATGGACCTTGAAATGATCAATGCTACCTATTGATCAGTCCACCCGACTACTTTAAACAAGGAAAATTAGCTATCATGGGAAAGCTGAATAAGAAAGAAAAACGACGCTGGAAGAAGAAGCTAGAGAAGCTGAAAGCTGCATGGCTGGAGGCAAAGACAGGAAAGAAAACCATTAAGAAAAAATACCGTAAGGCATGGAAAAAGCTGGCGGCCAAGCTCAAGCCACTAAAAGCAGAGTGGAAAGCAGCGCACAAAGAAGCCAAAAAGCGACACAAGGCCTATAAGAAAGCACGCAAAGCCTGGAAGCGGCTGCGACAGCCAGAAGCGCAACCCGAGGTGGTCATCACCATGAGTGCTCCGCCACCTGACCCAGGCATGAAAGATATTCTTCGCAAAATCGAAGGCATCGGCCCTAAGATTGAGCAACTGCTCTACGATGCAGGCATCACGACATTCACTCGCTTAGCGACTACGCAGCCAGAAGCCATCAAAGAGATACTGATCAATGCTGGTCCTCGCTTCCGAATGCACAACCCAGGGAGCTGGCCCGCTCAGGCGCAACTCGCTGCCGACAAAAACTGGGAAGAGCTGAAAGCCCTGCAAGATCGACTGAAGGGAGGACGCGAGTAAAGCTATTAAATTATTTTCCCGTAAAACAATCTGGACCAAGCTACCGTCTTGGTGCACTAGCGTTTTACGTCAATACACCAATACCACTACACTTAATCATTAAACCGCTGGAAGGATGGGACAATTTGTATTTGCAGCAGAAAAAAGAATGAAGCGCCTTAAGAAGAAGCTTAAGGAGCTAAAAGAAGCCTATGAAGCCGCTAAAATTGTGGACACCGAAAGCCGCAATGCCTACCTTGATCAAATCAGTAAATACAAGGCTCAGCTGAAGTACCTCAAGGAGGAACTCAAGGCTGCTAATAAACTGACCCGCAAACGATACCGATCCTATCAGGAAGCTCTCCAAAACTGGAGAGACAACCAGGAGGCTCCCCCTAGCCAACCCAACGATTTACACCACCCAGAAGATGACCACATCGATAACCTCAAAGAGGTGAAGGGTATTGGTCCAAAAACAGAGGCCCTGCTGCGCCATTCGGGCATCCAGACCTTCCGCCAACTCTCCGAAACCAGCACTGACGAGCTAGAAGCGATTCTGGAAGCGGCCGGTGTACGATACAATAACCGTAAGCTCGACTCCTGGGTGACGCAAGCGAATCAATTGTATTTGGGCTACTGATGGATTGGGAAGCCTGGGGGGCTTGGCTGCGAAGTTTCGGCGAGGCATACGGTGTAAACCCCTTTGTTTTTGCCCTCTTATATTTCGGTACTATTCCCCTCTCTCTGTTTTCTTTTTCGATGATGGTGCGCAACTATCGGCTGGGCCGGTCCTTATTCTGGCCAATAGCAGGCGCCTTTCTGTGCTTTATCGGCACCTACGTTTACCTTTTTATCGCAGGCCGCAACATTCCCCTGTGGGTCTACGGGCTAGTTGTACTGATGATGAGCTATAGCGGCTGGCAGATTTATCAGCGCATCCAACGGTTGAGGGGAAGCTAGTTGGCTTCCAGTCCGCGTTTGAGGGCGCGCGTCAGCTCCTCGGAGCGGGGAGCGATGCGGAACTCGATGCGGCGGTTGAGGGCTTGGCCCTCTGTCGACTCATTGGAGGATCGGGGCTCGTATTCGCCCTTCGCGGCCAGCAGCACCTGGCTGGGGGTGAGGTCGAGGTCTTCGGTCATGACCCGAACGATGGTCGCCGCCCGCAGGGCGCTGTAGTTCCAATTGTCCTTGTAGCGTTTATCCACCTTCTTATTGTCCGTATGTCCTACAATCGTAATCGACATATTGGGATGCTTGAGCAGCACCTCGCTGAGCTTTTCCAGCATCTCGTAGCCACTATCCTGCATTCGGGTAGTACTGCTTGATTTAAACAACTGATCCGCAGGGAGTTGGAGCAGAGCCTGCTCGTTTCCGCTGGTGACTTCATAGCTGCCCTCAGGATAATTTTGGAAGGTGTAGCGTAGGTCATTTGCTATACCATTCATCATTTCGATATGCCGATCGACAATCTCGTCAATACTTTGGAGCTGTTCCTGGAGTAGTTGGATTTCGTTTTCTTTCTCCCGAATGGTTTGGCTGAGGTTGTTTTGATTAGAACGAGAGCTGGCATCCGCACTTTTGATGTCATCTTCCAAGTCCTTAATACGCGCCATGAACTTATCTTGCATGGCCGTCAAGGCATTATTTTCCCCTTTGCGCTCTGCCAGTTGCAGCCGCATTTTATCGATGCTATCATTAGCCGATTTCAGCTTAGCTTCTCTGGCACTGACTTCGCGTTCCAACTCAGTTGCGTGTTTGGTATTGGCGGCCGTGAGGGCTTCCTGGTGTTTTTTATTGCTGATACAGGCGGTGAGGGAGAGGAGAAAGGGGAGGAGTAAAAAAGCAGGTAGAGCAAACCTGGTCATAAGCTAAAAGATTTTTTAGGGTAAAAAGGCCTCCTCATTGATGACCATTTCCGAAGGTGGCGAAGGAATCAATGAGGAGGGAAGCCAGCGTCGATTATCGAAGCTGTACGCTGCTGGCGCCCAGCAGTCCGACATCGGTGTAGACCAGGATGCGGTAGTAGCCTTTGCGGAGCTTTTGGGCCAGGTCGTGGGTAAAGGATAGGCGTTGATTAGGCGTTACATTGACCTCCTTTGCCTCGGCTGCGATGATGTCTGTGGCCTGGCCGTTGATCTTCACCATGGCCTTAATGGGATTTTTGAGTTTAATGGGCGTCGATTTCTCGTCCGTAATGGCCAGGTATACCGGACGTACGCCTTGGTATTCTTCCGGAACGTTGGTCAGGTCAAAGCTAACCTTGATGCGCTTGGCGCGGCGCGACTTGGAGGTTACCTTAGGCTTGCGTTTTTCCACTTCGACTCTGAAGGCAGAGGCCTGGAAATTGGCCAAGGTCAAACGCTTGAGTTCCTTTTCCATGCTGGTATTGAGGCTGCTGAGGGCGGCCTTTTCCTCGCGAACAGTAGAAAGATCTTGCTCCAGTACGCCCGTGCGTACGCGAAGCGAATCATTTTCGCTCTGTAAGTTGAGGATAGAAGCTTCGAGGGTAGCTTTAGTAGCCAGCAGCGACTGAATTTGGTCTCTGAGGCTGCCCAGCTCCGCTTCATTCGATTTGACGGTTTTCTTATTGGCCGTTTTGAGCACTCTGATGGAGCGATCGCGGCGATTGATGGTTTCTTTAGCTTCGGTCAGCGAAGTTTGCAGAGAGTCATTGACAACTTCCAATGCATTATAGGTCACCTGCAAGCTATCGATTTCTCGCTCCAGGTCCATTTTGAGGTTTTGCATATCGCTCAATTCGCTGGTCAGGCCTTCATTTTCCTTCATCAGCCCTAGTTTTTCACTGTTCTGCTGATAGCCCCACCAGCCTGCTAATAGCAGGAGTAAGGCCAGGATTCCGACGACTATGCCCAATATTTGCTTTGCTTTCATGAATGTGGTTTTTAATTAGAAATGTTATGAGTTTAGTAGCTTAAGAAACGTCAATAATGTTCAAAATCGTATATGTATATTCGCATCAAAGGTAGTAAATTGACCTAAAAATGCTCCACAAACTACCCTTTGAATAGCTTTTTATACGAAAAATTGATTTCAGAAGCCTAATAATTATAATGTTCTCGACGAATTAAGTATCTTTAATCGGCTTTCGTAGCAAGACTTCTGTCTGTTATATCATCTCAACGCAACACATAATTCCTATCTGGAACTAAAATCCTATGAATTCGGCAAAAAGATGCCACTCATAGGTATACTTCCTATTATCACTAACTTAATTTTAGCATGAAACGGAAACTTACTACCGACACAATCTTCATTTCCGCGAAAAGCCTGCTGAGCACCTTCCTTGTGCTAGGGGCCCTGCTGTTTTACCCTACTCCCCAGCTGTGGGCGCAGTGTAATTCAGGAGGAGGCGTTTGTGGCTCTGCGCAGCCCACCTGCCTGCCTCTATCAGGAACTCTGCCCAACGGGAACAACAACTCCGGTGCGATCCCCGGCTGTGGTGGCGGATTCTCTTTTCACAACACCAGTTGGTTCCAAATCACCGCCAATTCGGCAACGATTGGTATTAACATCGTCCCTACTAGTTGCCCTAATGGCTTGGGTATTCAGGCGGGACTGTACACCGACTGTAATCCCAACTCTCCACCAGTAGATGCGGTACAGTGTAGCTGTACTACCGGAGGCGTTAGCTTCTCCGGAAACGTCGTCCCTGGTCAGAACTACTACATCATGATCGATGGTTGTAGCGGGGATGTCTGTGAGTACGAAATTAGTTTAGCAGGTGGTGAAATCACTTGTGACAACTCTGCACTTGGAGTACCCGATCCTCCAATCCCGGACATCAATCCAGTTTGTCCCGGATTGGTCGTTACGTTTACCATCCCAGCGGTGGTAGGCGCCAGCAACTACCTCTGGAACTTTCCTCCGGGCGTCGTTCCTCTGGACATCAACTGTAATACTGCTGTTGTAATCTGGGGGTCTAATCCTGGCAATGTGACAGTTACCGCAGTGAATGATGGTAACCCAGTTGGCTTTACTTCTTTACCTACCTTCATGGATGTTCCTTCTTTTGAAGGTTTTGATGGTGGAGAATACTGCTTCCCAGATGAGCCTGGTTGGCTACACCCCGGCACCGGTACTTTCTTCCCCGGTGGTAACTTTGATCTTAACTTACAAACGGCTAACGGCTGTGATAGTGTCGTTCGCATCAGCGTCATCGAGCGCACTTCTACTCCCAATATTGTATTTGAGCAGATTTGCGAAGGTGGACAAACCTGCCCAATCGGCGGTGGAAATGGTGCGATGCCTATTGTTTTCAACAGTGAAACCAATGGTGTCCCCCTCACTATCCCTAATGCTTCTCTCTATGGTTGCGACAGTACGCTGATCGTATCTGTCGAAGTACTGGCTCCTACCATTAATATCATGGAACCAGATACACTCGATTGTACCAACGAGACAACAGGGGTAACTATCATTGCAGACTTTGATCCCAATTCAGATTACCTTTGGACGGCTGGCCCCGGTGGAAACATTATCGGCCCAGATGACCAAAGCAGCGTCGACGTTGATCAGCCTGGCTGGTACTTCCTGTTCCAGATTGTCAACGGTACCACTTCTGATGTCTGTGGCTTCCCTCCAATATGTTTTGTGGAAGATAGTGTACTAGTCGTTTCCAACTTTGACTTCCCAACGGTGGCGACCTCCGGCGACGATCTGAGTTGCTTTGGGGCGGCCGATGGTAACGTGACCGCTTCTGTCAGTGGCGGTGTTGGCCCATTCAGCTATGTTTGGAGCAGCGACCCGGCCAATGATACCTCACCAACAGTGACTGGCCTGGATGCAGGGACCTACACGGTGACGGTTACTGGAAGCAATGGTTGTGAAGCTATCGAGACCGTATCCATCATCCAACCTACCGAGGTGATGGTTGCTGTGGACAATACCAATGATGCTTCTTGTAGTGGCAACAGTGATGGGGAAATCACGGTGAGTGTAAGTGGTGGTGGTGGTTCTTATAACTACTCTTGGAGCCATGATCCTGGTTTGAATGCCCCCACGGCTACTGGACTCATCGCCGGGACTTACACCGTGGTCGTTTCTGATGTCAATAATTGTTCTAGCTCTGTAGATGTTACGCTTACTCAACCTGTTTCACTGGATATAATGAGCAGTTCGACGGATGTAGCATGTAATGGCGATGCAACGGGTACGGCGACTATTACACCTATGGGTGGTACTACACCTTATAGCTATCAATGGCCGGTAGGTTCTGGCCAAAGTGGCGATACAGGATCCAATATGACTGCGGGCACTTATGCTGTGACCGTTAGCGATGCCAATATGTGTGCTGAAGTGGTCAATATCGTTATTGATCAACCGACGGAGGTTATGGTATCGGAAAGCCATGTGGATGTTGCTTGTAATGGCGATGCTAATGGTGAGTTGACCATCACAGCAACTGGCGGTACAGCGCCTTATACTTATAGCCTCAACGGCGCAGCAGCAGTAAATACGCCTAATTTCAATGGCTTGACCGCAGGAACCTACACTATAGTGATTACGGATGACAATAGCTGTAGCGAAACCGTCAACATTACCATCGATCAACCTACTGAAGTTATGGCTTCTTCGTCTGACACTGACGCGACTTGTAATGGTGTGAGCGATGGTTCTACAACCATCACGGCTAGTGGCGGTACGCCTCCTTATGCTTATAGCCTCAACGGTGGTGCAGCAGTACCCAATGCCACTTTCAATAGCTTAGCGGCGGGTAGCTATACCGTTGTAGTTACCGATAATAATAATTGTAGTGAAACAGTCAATCTGACCATTGACCAGCCTACAGAGGTGACAGCAACTTCCTCGGAGACAGATGCTACTTGTAATAGCGTCAGCAATGGGGAGACAACTATCACTCCTTCTGGCGGTACCCCTCCGTATACTTATAGCTTAAATGGAGCAGCTGCCGTTACCAACCCAACCTTCAGTGGTTTAGCGGCCGGGAATTACACGGTTGTCGTTTCAGATAATAATAACTGTAGCGAAACTGTAAACTTGACTATTGATCAGCCTTCTGATGTCATGGCTTCTTCTTCAGAGATCAACGCGAGTTGTAATGGAGCAAGTGATGGGGAAACAACGATTACCGCCAGCGGTGGTACGGCCCCTTATACTTACAGCCTGAACGGTGGAGCCCCAACCATGAATGCCACCTTTACGGGCCTTGCGGCCGGAAATTATACGGTCGTGGTTTCGGATAATAATAACTGTAACGAGACCGTCAATCTGATGATTGATCAGCCCTCTGATGTGATGGCGACTTCTACAGATACCGATGCAGATTGTAATGGTGCTAGTACTGGACAGACCTTAATTACAGCTAGTGGTGGTACGCCTCCTTATACTTATAGCTTAAATGGTGCGGCCCCTGTCAACACTCCGACCTTCGGTGGATTAGCTGCTGGAAGTTACACAGTGGTGGTTACGGACAATAATAATTGTAGCGAAACGGTGAATCTGACGATTGACCAACCTACCGATGTGATGGCGACCTCTTCGGAAACCGATGCGACGTGTAACGGCGTCAGCGACGGCTCAACGACGATCACGGCTAGTGGCGGCACGGCTCCCTACACCTACAGCCTTAACGGCGGTGCAGCGGTGCTCACTCCGACCTTCAACGGTTTGGCAGCGGGTAGCTACACGGTAGTCATTTCTGATAACAACAACTGTAGTGAGACGGTCAACTTAACGATTGATCAGCCTACGGATGTGATGGCGACCTCTTCTGAAACGGATGCTACTTGTAATGGTGGCAGCGATGGAGAAACGACGATCACGGCTAGTGGTGGTACGTCTCCCTACACCTACAGCCTCAACGGCGGTACAGCGGTGACCAATCCCACCTTCAATGGCTTGGCGGCGGGTAACTACACGGTCGTGGTTTTAGATAACAACAACTGTAG
>JBCDGZ010000121.1:0-23576 GCA_038750655.1 Bacteroidota bacterium
ATCACCATTTTAAGTAAGAACGGGAATATGTATCATTTAAATTCTATATTTATGGATACATACTTTCTCCAATTCCTTGAAAAACTTATAGGATACGACTTAGATTTTAACAGTTTTACAAAATATGATAATGGAGAAAGCGTCATAATTTATCCTGAACAACTAGCAGGTAAAGAGCTATATGAAAAAAAATTGGATAGTTTACAAGCCACAATTAATTATATCCTGAGGCAATTAATGATTTACAATATTGCCAGTGGAATTATTAAACGTGATATTAGACAGGCTTTACTTCAATAGGAATAGAAATATAGCGTGGCGCTCACTACAGCCATTGGAAAAAATGCAGCTATCTGGGGCCAGCAACAATAGGTATTTAATACAAGTCTCGACTGTTTCTCAAATTAATAATTTCATATGACTCATAATAAAGAATTATACAAAGAAGTCATTGCTTTGATTGGCTTGAAGCATGAAAATATCCAAGAGCATACGACAATAAATATTGATTTAGAAATAATACCATCGCCCTGCACCACTCCAACTATACAGGACGATGCCCTCTCCCCCCAATCAATACGCTCCCTTCCCTACGTCAACCCCTGTACCAGGGCCTTAAACTTCGGGGACCCCCACCCCGTGCAGGCGTCAAAACCGACCTTCGCCGTATACCCCGGATAGTTCGCCGATGGCTGGTTGTTACCGACGGTGATGTCATTAAAGCCCTGTTGAGAACGGGCAGTTTTGTAGAGGAGGGGGTTGAAGAAGCCGAGTCTTGTCTTGAGTTTTTGGTTGAGTAGGGCAATCATAGCGGCCCAGAGTGGTGTGGCGGCGCTGGTCCCACCGCCGGGGCCCTCCTGATCACCCACCCGGATGTCGTAAGAAGAGAAGGCGGCGACGGCAGAGACATCGGGCAGCACCCGGCCTTTGCGAGCCCCTTTGTTGGCAGAGCGGATATTGATCTTAGCCGTGGTCTGGTAGCTAGGGGGCGCGTAGAGATTGCTGACGCCGCCGCCGGTGGCTCCACCGCTCAAGGGGCGATCGCTGTTGTTCCAGACCTGCTCGCCTTCAATCTTGTTATGCTCGCCGACAAACTCCGTGCCGCCGCAGGCCAGAACGAAAGGATGGCTGGCGGGGAAGTTGACGTGCGCCTTCTCATCAGGGTTGGGGAAGGCCCGGGAGCCTAGCATGTAATCTGAGGAGCCGCCGTCGCCGGTGGCCGCACAGACGGTGACTTTATTTTTCTTGGCCAAGGCCAGGGCCTTATCTACCGCCTCAATGTCGGCGGACTCCCAGTACGCTTCACTCATGCCCCAGGAGATGGAGATAACCGAATTGTTGTGTTTATCCGTAGCGGCAGCCGTGATGGCTTGAGCAAAACTGGCCGGCGCATTGGGAGCGCGGTAAACAACAATCTGCGCAGCGGGAGCAATCGCTCCAACGATTTCAATATCCATGTAAACTTCTACGGGGGAACCATTACTCAGCTGACCAGGAAGTTCTTCAACAATGACATTGGGGGGCTTCATGCCCAGTGTATTTTCAAAATACGTGTTGATAGAATCCTGGTCAAAGCTGGCCCCGAAATCCAAAATGGCAATAGACTGCCCCTTGCCTTTCAGATTGGCTGGAATGCCGTAGTAGCGAGCAATCTGAACGGGGGTAAATGTGGTAGTCAATTCAGAGGGTACAGGAGAACGATGTCTCCCAAAGAAAACATTAGAAGAGTTCATTGTGTTTTGGTTTTGAATATTGAGGTGAAAATTCGGTTTTAAATTTAGGAAAATTTATTTCACTAAATAATAAAACATTAAAAAAAATCTGTATATTTAGGATGTGATTAACGTCTAATGTAAATTACAGGCCCCAAAGCACCATTTTCTGACCAGAATACAGGATCACCTACCCTCCTATTGTATTCTATTTTACTTCCAACATCGCTTGTTGATTTACACTAAAGAGTTTAGAAACCCGCTCTTGGCATCTACAATCTGTACTGCTAACATGAACCGTCTGTTAAGTGTTACGCTTAACTGGACTGCTGGTGTATTGCCATAGGTATTCACCTACTCATTAATCAAAAATGCTTTCTTTAATTTAATTCATCATCTTCCAAAATAATTTATCATGGATACCAACAGCGAAAAAAATCGTTTGATCATGGCCGATGTGGTGGCCCAAACCTGGAACGATCCTAAGTTTAAAGCCAAAGTACTGGATGATCCTAAAAAAGTACTCGTCAAAGCTGGAGTCGAAGGCATCGGTGACAATCACCATATTGTCGCCCACGCCAATTCTGACAACAAGAAATACATTGTACTGCCTGCTGGATTATCACCACATCAGTATATGCCGCAGCTGAGTAAGTTCCTCAGTCGCTGCTCTCCGCTCGATCCTAATTTAGAATTATCGCTGGTGCAAAATGCCCACAATACGACTCACGTTGTGCTTCCAGTTCGTCCGCCTTCTGGCCCAGGCAAACTCGATGCGTCACACGCTCACATTGCCGCCGCCGCGGGTTGGGAAGCCATCAATCTTTATACCTCGGCCAATGTCGCCGGAGAGGCGAATGCCGCCGGTGTACAGAATGCTGTCGGGGCTACTGAAGTTGCTGGTGCCGCCGTTGCTGTTGCCGTTGTAGGGGTCGTACTCACCTAACCTACTGGCGAAGAACGCATTTAAAAATGCTAGATCACGAATTGCGCAACAGATGTATGTCTGCACGGAGGTACCTCTGTTGTGCAATATTCTATCATCAAAAAAACAACTATTATGAACCTCAAATGGGCCGCAACGTTAAAAACTGTGCAAGAGGGACTCGACTCCGGAGAGATTATTAAACTAATGGGCCGTCCCGAAAATGTCGATCCAGCCTACACCCGAAGTATTGCACGTACCAAACGCTTTTTGGAGCGCTGGACAGCTGATCCTAAATTTAGAGAACTCGCCGCCATCGATCCGCAGGAGGCCTGCGAGCAGTACCAACTGAAAGCTGATCCCGAAGAAATTCGCCTACTTTGGGATCAGGGAGAGTTGAAAAGAAAAAAAGATAATGAACCTACCCCACTCGCGGTCCGTCGTTACGAGTCTTTCATCCGCGAAAAACTGGAGTGGCGAGACATCATTCGCAAAGATTCTCACCCCTCCAATCCTCCGTTCAAAAACTGGCGCATCCGTCAAATCTATCGCAGCTTTAGCGAGCTGGGTATGATCAAAGCCCACGGCATCGTTCACGCTCCGGTCGTATTCGAGCTGAGCAAAGGCTGCTCGGTAGGCTGCTGGTTTTGTGGCGTCGCTGCTCCAAAATTAGGAGACATCTGGCAATACACCGAACGCAATGCTAAGTTTTGGCGAGAATGTTTGGAGGTCGTTAAATCCATCATTGGGCCAGCGGCGGCTCGCGGGTTCTGCTACTGGGCATCTGATCCATTCGATAATCCTGAGTACGAAAAATTCCTCATCGATTTTCACGACATCTTAAATAATTTTCCACAAACGACAACTGCTATTCCACAACGCAACTTCGATCGTACCCGCGAGTTCCTCGCCTTGAGTGAAAGCAAACAGGGGCTGCTCGAACGCTTCTCCATCCTTAGTCTTGGCCAACTGCAAAAAGTTTTTAACGCTTTTACCGCAGAAGAATTATTGTACGTTGAGCTGGTCACCCAAAATAAAGGCGCACTGACCGGAAAGGCCGTAGCGGGCCGGGCGCGCTTACCAAAATTCAAAAAGCTGATTGATAAAACCATGAAGTATGTCGATCCTACATTGACCAGTACCATCGCCTGTGTCTCTGGATTTCTCTTTAATATGGTCGACCAAAAAGTCAAACTGATCAGCCCTTGTAATGCTAATGATAAATGGCCCTTGGGCTATTATATTTACGATGAGCAGCCCTTCGAAACACCCGAAGAATTGGAGCGCATTATGAATCAAATGATCGAAGACCATATGGTCGAAAGGGTAGGTCCGGGAATGAAATTCGACATCCGAAAAAATCTAACTTTCTCTAAGATGGACAATGGATTTGAACTGTCTACTTTGACAACTAAGCACATGTATCTCGACAAACCGATCTGGCAATCGATGGGTAAAATGTTCAACAATGGCCGGCGTATTCACGATGATGCAACGATTGGTGAGCTGGCCGTAGAGCTGGAATCCAAATATGAGATTCCTTTGGCAGAGAGCTTATTTTACATCAACCAGATGTTTAGAGAAGGTATCTTTTCTGCCGAACCGCCCTGGCGTCCTTCGCCCAATTCGGAGTCACTGGTGGCCATTGAAACCCCATCAACCAATGCGTTATAAAACTTATTTGTCAAACCCTTTAACTATGCCTTATGAAAACAGATGTTTGTCTGGTTTGTATGCCCTACGCTAGCGTGGAGCGCCCTTCTATCGCTTTGGGACTGTTGGAAAATTATATACAAACGGCGGGCTACAGCTGCTCGACCCTGTACGCTAACATGCACTTCGCCGAGTTGATTGGCACCATCGGTTATCAGGCTATTGAGTTGAGTTACAACGAAGACTTGCTCGGGGAGTGGACTTTTGCGGGGGCTGCCTTTCCCGCGTTTGAACCCGACCATGATGCTTATTTCAGGACCTTCCCCGATACGCCTGCCTCGTTCAAGACCGGCCTCTGGACCATCCGAAACAAGGCCGATGAATTTATTGATAATATGGTAAAAAGTATTCTGGCTCTTAACCCCCGCATCGTTGGTTGTACGTCTAACTTCCAGCAAAACTGCGCTTCACTGGCAGTGCTACGGCGTATTAAGGCCAGACGGCCGGAGGTGATTACGATGATGGGGGGAGCCAACTGCGAAAGTGAGATGGGCCAAACTCTAGTGGATCATTTCCCCTGGCTGGACTTTGCCGTCTCCGGGGAGGCCGACGGTCTGATCGTTCCATTGGTGAAGCTGCTGCTAGAAAAAGGAACCAACTTGAATGCGGAGGAAATTCCTTACGGGGTACTGAGGACGGAAGAGAAAAAAGAATTCAGCCCAGCCGACTTTTTCAAAAAGCCCGCCCGCGCCATCGTGGAAGATATGGATACCGTAGGGGCTCCAATTTATGATGCTTACTTTGAGATGCTGAACGTTTCACCAATCAAGGACTACATTCGCCCCGGCTTGGTCATTGAAACGGCGCGGGGCTGCTGGTGGGGAGCCAAGCACCACTGCACCTTCTGTGGCCTCAACGGCAACGGAATGGATTATCGGTCTAAGTCCCCCGATCGGGTGATGGGGGAGTTTGACAATATGGCCCAACGCTATGGCCTGCGCAACTTTGAGGTCGTCGATAATATCCTCGACATGCGATACATTAATTCGCTGATGGATAATTTTTCCCAAAAAGAACCGCCCTACTCTATTTTCTACGAGACCAAGGCCAATCTCAAAAGAGATCAAGTCCGTAAGCTGGCCGAGGCTGGTGTGAAATGGATTCAACCTGGTTTTGAAAGTCTGATTGATGAATTTCTCAAACTGATTGATAAAGGAACAACGTCGCTACAAAATGTGATGACCCTCAAATGGTGTCGCGAATATGGTGTGCGGTGTTCGTGGAATATGTTATGTGGTGCTCCCAGTGAATCACAAGATTGGTACTTGGAGCTAGCGGAAAAAATGCCGCTACTGCATCATTTGCAACCACCACAAGGCATCATCAAAATGCGTTACGATCGCTTCAGTCCTTACCATGAACGGGCCGCTTCTTTTGGGATCAAATTGGTGCCTTACAAAAGCTATTTTTACGTCTATCCACTTTCCGAAGAAAAGATGAAAGACCTGGCCTATTTCTTTCAGGATAAAAAAGAGGTGGTAGACGGTAAAGTTCTCCGACGGACACTGAGTTATAACCTGCCTGGCTACAATCGGGTGCACGAAGAAATCACGAATTGGTCTTCCTATTTTTGGGGATCAGGAATGCCTCCTATTCTTTGTTTGAACGAACGTGATGATGGATCAATTAGAATTTTGGATAGTCGATTTATAGCCACCAAGCGAAGTCATGAATTAACCGGGATGAGCGCAGCGATCTATTTGCTTTGTGAAAAATCGGCTACTAAGGAAAAACTAGTGAAAGCTCTATCGAAGCAATTCAATACAGCATTGACTTGGGAGGATGTTGAACCCAAAGTAGAACAGCTAATGAGTGATGCACTGATGATGAAAATCAGTGGTCGCTACCTGGCGCTGGCGCTGCGTGGAGCCATTCCTAGCCTCACCCCTACTTTCGATTTTCCCGGCGGACACATCTACAATGCTACTCGTAAAAATCTGCTGACGCCTAAGTACAAAGAAATCTGGACCGGCGCGCTGTAACACATTTTTATAAATCAAAACAAAAAACGGTGACCATAGCCCCTGCAAGCAACCAAAGTCGGAGTATCACCTCCCCCTATCAACAAGCATTAGCAGCCTGTCAATTGGGGCAATTGGAAACGGCTCAACGATGGGCCCAAAAAGCCATCGAGCAGAATGACTGTGCAATGGAAGCCTGCATTCTTTTGGGGCAACTGGCGCAAAAACAGCAGCATTTTTCTGAAGCCAAAACGCAGTATAAACAAGCAGCAACACTCGATCCAAAATCGGCTGTTCCTGATCATTATCTGGGCAGCTGTTACAGGGATCAAAGGATGTTCAACATCGCCATTTTCCACTTCTTACAAGCTTTGAACAAACAACCCGATCAGTTAATCAGTCGCCAATTGTTAACCGCAACACTTGGCAAAATGTCTTACATCAGTGAAGCTTTGTATGTCCCTCAACTAGAAAGAGAATTACTGCTGGCACTGGATTCCCCTGTGATTAATCACAAGCATTTATTTGGTATTGCACTGGGGTTCATTCGACAACAACCGGGCTTCGACCAATTCCGGGAACAGGTCATGGCCCAAAAAGAAGAGGTCTTATCAGCATCGAATATTGGTATACTTACCTTCCCCTTATTCTCCCAACTTTTACAGAAGGTCTATACTATTGATTTGAAATTCGAGCAACTGCTTCGGGCTTTGAGACAACTGCTACTGCGCTATGTTGTCCAAGCTATGGAAAATAATCGAGTAGTTCCAACCTATATTCAGGACAGTATCGCGGTGATGGCTACCCAGGTTTTCATCAATGAATACCTATGGTCGATTAGGGAGCAGGAGCAAATACTTTTGGATCAATTAACACGGCAGCTAGCGGATAAAACCCAAACTAGGGAGACCGCCACAGAGGATATTTTTCTTGGTCTGATGAGTGCAATGATGTACCAGCCTGCTGAATATTTCCCGGAGGTGACTGCTCTCGATTGGTCCAAATTTTCTCCCCACACCAAGCAACAACAGCAAACGCTTGAGCAATGTCTGCTGAACGGAATAGAAGAACAACAACTGATGGAGCAACTACCTAGTCTCGCTCCCATTACAGAGGCGAATTCTCTAATCGTACAACAACAATACGAAAACTACCCTTACCCGCGCTGGCTGAGCTTTGACCGCCGCCGATCCCTCCCTTTTTCAGACTGGGTCAAAGTCAACTTTGCCCACACTAACTATTGGTCTCCAATCGCCCAACTGCCCGCAGAGGTCCTGGTTGCAGGTTGTGGCACTGGCAACCATGCGCTTACCGTAAGCAGCCAATTCACCGATGCTAAAGTCAAGGCGATTGACCTTAGCCGACGCAGTCTGGGCTACGCTATGCGAATGGCGCGTCACTATCAAATGGATAATATCGAATTTATCCAAGGCGATCTGCTAGCGATTCAAAAGCTCGGCCAGCAATTTAGCATCATCGAGTGTATAGGCACCTTGCACCATATGGCTGCACCGATGGACGGCTGGCGAGCCCTCTGCGGTGTTCTCCGCCCCGGCGGCCTGATGAAAATCGGATTGTACAGCTGCACTGCCCGACGGAAGCTGCCGCAGTTTAGACAAATGGCCCAAGCAAAGGGAGTAAGTAAAGAACACCAAGCCATGTGTACCTTTCGCGACCAACTACTCCAAAAACAGGATCACCCGGACTTGCCCTCACTGCTCAACATTGCAGATTTTTTCACCTACAATGCTTTTCAGGACTTGCTCTTTCATCCACAAGAACACTGCTTCAGCATCCCCCAAATCGCCAACTGCCTCCGGCAGCTCGGTCTCGAATTTCTAGGGTTTTCACTCGAAGCAGCAATCATCAATAATTTTAAAAAAATATTTCCCCAAAAAACCATCTTTGACCTCCAAGCCTGGACCCAATTCGAAGAACAACATCCAGATACCTTTCTTGCTATGTACCAGTTTTGGTGTCAAAAACCTACTGATCCAAACTAGAAAAATAAAAACAATGGTCAAACAATCAGAATTACTCCATCTGCGTCAAATCGCACCTCGCGTCTGGGGAACCATCTGTCGACAAGTCGACGGAGTAGCAGTAAGCTCTACCATCAGTGCCCTGCATTGTAAGGGACTATTGAAGTGGTTGTTGAAAAATGGGCCAGTAAACATGGAACAAATCCTCCAAAAATTTGGAGGCAATGAAGGCTACCTACACATTGCCCTTCGCATCCTGGACTGTCAGAACTGGCTGCACCGCCGAGGCCCTGTCGGCACCCCACAAATGACCTTTGAACTCAGCGACGAAGGCCAAACGATAGTACAACTAGCAGATACTTATACCACTATCGCCCAAACCCTAGTCCTTACGCGACAGTTATTGAATGATTGGCACTTGGGTAATAAAGCAAAAACCCTAAGCGGCCTGCGACAGCTCACCACAATCATTCAAACCACTCAGCATCAACTAGCGACCAAAGCCCCCGTTTACCTCTATCCAAAAATTAAAGATCATATTCAAGGGCACTTGGCGGTTCCCATTATAGCCATGCTAAGTCATCAGGGCCTTTTTCCTCCACAGCACGAAATCATTACAAGTATCGCACTTGACCAATACAATGGCCAGAGCGAAATACTACATACTGCCTTCGCAGCCCTGAGCCTGCTGCAATGGACAAGGGTACAGCAAGACAAGGTACAATTCAGCCCAGAAGGCAAAGTCGCTGTAGCCTTCGCCCGGCAATACTGGTACCCGATCTCCTACCTCGAAACCCTGATTCGCGTTCCACGCTTGCTCTTCGGCCAGCCCACCAGCTTTCACACCACCAACGGCGAAGAAGAAACCCATGTCGACCGCCTACTGGACATCCAATTCAGCGGAGCCGTTTTCGAAACCAGCTGTCAGCAACCCTTTCTTGATATGGCCCTACCACTTTTCCATACCAGCGATCTGGCCAGCCAGCCCAAAGCTATCGTAGACATGGGCTGCGGGAATGGTGCACTGCTTGAAGTCTTCTACAAAGCGATTCAACGTCAAAGCCTACGCGGCCAACACCTCGACGAGTTTCCATTGCTGATGATCGGCGTAGAGCCCAGCGCCATCGCTCGGCAGACCACTGCTGAAAAGCTGCAAGCCGCCGGAATTCCCTGCCGCATCATCGCCGGAAATATCGCTGAGCCAGCAGCTCTGAGTCGTTCTCTGGCAAAGTTAGGAGTAGCTCCTCACGAGGCCCTACACGTCAGCAAGTCCGTCATTCACAATCGCCCCTACCACTCCCCTCCCCCAACAACTCCAAAGTTGGCCCTACCCTCTACTGGCGCCTTCGCCACCCCAGCCGGCAAGGCCATTCCGAATATTCAAATGGGACAAAACTTGATCGAGCACTTTACCCAATGGAAGCCCCTCTGCCGAGGGCACGGCATGCTGGTCATAGAAGGCCACTGTACCCCTCCTGCCTTAATTGCCCAGCTCAACGGCCGCAGCATCAGCACAATTATGGAAGCGACGCATGGCTATTCCAATCAATACCTGGTGGAGCCGGAGGTATTTAGAGGGGCGGCGGCAGCGGCAGGTTTTCGGTCGCAACAATCCTGTGATATTGGCAAGGAAAGCGTAGGACATACTTTGTTGACGATTGATTATTTTGTGGTGGATTGAATAGAAGTGTTAAGGTAAACCATGCGTATAGCTTGGTGTTTTGGGGAGGGCCCCTACCTCCGGCAGGCAGGCACCCACATTACCACCCTGCCTCTGCCGGCAGGCAGGCGCCGCCAATCCACCCCGCCATTATTCAGACCCAGCTATAAGATAGCCAGTCCTTACGGGGCAGATCGCCTGCCTGCCGGCAGGCAGGCAAGAATTCCTCTTGAAAGATGGCATCCTCGTTCTCTCTAGGCCCTTTGAGAAAACAAGAAAGTATGTTACGAACGGAAAAGGATTACCAAAGTCATCGGTCGGAGAAAATCAAAATTAGGGACAATGGCAATTATCAAATTTTTTCCACAAAAAAAAACAAAATGTTGATAAATGCAACTATAAATCGACCCGTACTGTGCTATCATCACCGTACGCCGCTAGCCTTGGACAGTGGACAGCAGCTTCCGGCGTTTAGCATCGCCTACGAGACCTACGGTCGGCTCTCCGCTGAAAGAAATAATGCTATTTTGGTCTGTCATGCCCTGACCAAAGATGCTCGAATGGCGGGACGTGCGACAGCAGATGGCAAGCCGGGTTGGTGGGACACTTTGACGGGGCCGGGAAAGGCTCTCGATACAGATCGGTATTTTCTGATTTGTAGCAATGTCATCGGGGGCTGTGGAGGGAGTACGGGGCCGACGTCGATCAATCCAGCGACGGGGCGGGCCTATGCGTTGGATTTTCCGGTCTTGACGGTGCGGGATATGGTGCGGGCGCAGCAGCAGCTGGTGGAGCACTTGGGGATTGAGCAGTTGCACGGGATTGCGGGGGGCTGCTTTGGTGGGATGCAGGCTTTGGAATGGTTGATTCAGTTTCCGGGGAAGGTGCGCCGGGCAGCAGTTATTAGTACGACGGAGGCGACTTCGGCGCATACTATCGCTCTGTTCCATATCATGCGCCGCTTTATTCGCGAGGATCCGGATTGGTGCGGAGGGCGGTATTATGAAGGGGCTTTTCCGAGTAAGGGACTGACGCAGGCCATTTTGATGGGGATACCGATCTGGATGAATCGCTCGGGGCTGGAAGCTAAGTTTGGTAGACGGGGTAATGGTCAGATTCCCGGCTACACGCTGGGGGCAGAATTTACTATTGAAGACTTCTTGGAACAGACTGCCCGTAGGGTCGATCGGCAGTTTGACCCCAACAGTTTATTATATCTGACTCGTGCGCAGGAATATTTTGATTTAGTGGGGAGTTATGGCAGCCTAGAAGCCGCTTTTGGGCCTATTGATGCGGAGGTTTTACTGCTCAGTTATGACAGCGACTGGCGCTATCCGAGTGAGGAGATGGAGAAGCTGAATAAAGTGTTGAGGGGCTTGGGGAAGGTGTCGAGGCATGAGGTGCTGCACAGTCCTTTGGGGCACGGGGCGTTTATGTATGATGTCGAAGGCTGTGGGGTGGCGCTTCGGCAGTTTTTTGATTGGGGTGCAGAGTCGTCCCCCTAAACAAACTCAGGAGCTCACCCTTCGATGAACTCCTGAACAAATAAATCAGTTTTATTGGAACTTATAAATTCATTGCAAATTTGGTGGTTTACTCTTTTGCAAATTTAAAATCATAGGTTACCGAGCCGCATTGCCGATCCAGCATTCCGCGATCGAATCGGTACTTACGGGCATTGGCGATGGCGATGCGAATCAACTGCGGATGGTCTGAGGTCGAGCCATGAGCTTTGTATTTGGCCTCAACCACTTTGCCCTCCTTGTTTACACAGATCGCAACGACAACTTTACCATTCTCCTTTGCTACCTCTAGCATCGGCTCTGATTCCAGGATCGTCCGGCCCGCCAGTGAGTTAGGGTTGGGGACGCGACCATTGGAACTTTGAGCACTGGCCATCAACGGTAGGAGGAAGAATAGCACGCACACATTAATTAGAATTCTCATTGGTTTGATAATTTTGGTGATAGTGTTTTAGTCTTTTTGTAGAATATCGGCGCCGAGAAATTTATCATCGGCATTTTTGTACCACTTTCTCGTTTGAGGAAAACGAATACCATTCAGCAGCACCTTCCCTTCGAGGGTGATGTACTCGCCGTCATTTTTAGATTCATCGTGGTAGAAGCGATAGCCCAGCAGGGCGTAGGTAGAAGGGTGAATATATATTATCAATTTTTAACTGGGTCTGCCGGTCTTTCCCATTAGGACGTGTCTCCAACAAGTTCAGCGTTGCTTCGAAAGTGGCCCACTTACCCATCGGGTCATGGTAATCCTTGCTTTTCTGCAATAATTGCTGAGCAGCACTACCATTTTGCGCGCACAAAGCAGTAGTAATGGCCAGCAGAACAGCCAAAACAGTAAAATGCTTCATTAGTGAAGTTATATTAAAAAAATACCTGTAGAAAGGGATTATACTAGCGCGAGATCATAACTCATATGAGGGATTGTAAAGATGGGTTTTTTTTAAGAACTTTAGAGCATTATTCAAAAAAAATTATCCTTAAAGCAAAGTATTATGAGCAAATTACGCCTTACCTTACTGATAGTCAGCGACTTATTTTTGAGCAATAATGGCTCCACTTTTGCTCAAAGCGGAGCCATTCTACAGTTCTCAATCGAAAAAGATAAGACGCCCCCGCAGGGCTTTAAGATCAAAGCCAGCTCGGGCAATTTAGCTATTGGTTCACCTAGCCTCCATATGGAAAATGACCAAACCGATATGGTTTTCAAGGGAGACAATAAAGAAATGATCGCCATTGATCACGAAAAGAAATCCTACATGGTGATTAATGGAGAAATGATTGCTCAAATGAAGGGCGCGATGAGTGGTTTTCAAAAGGAGATGGAGGAGGTGTACAAAAATATGCCGCCGGAGGCCCAGGAGCAGATGAAAAAAGCGCAAAAAGAAGGGGGGATGAACTTTGGTATGGGCGGTATGGCCCCCAAGGAGATCAAAGCGGTCAATTCCGGCGAAAAGGGGACACAGGCAGGCTATTCCTGTGTACGCTACGATATTTTGGAAGATGGCCAGAAAAAACGGGAAATCTGGATTGCCCCCTGGTCCTCAATCGAAGGAGGAGCCGAGGTCAAAAAGGCAATGATGGGTTTTATGACTTTCATGCAACAGCTCAGCGATGAGATGACTCAGGGGATGCCTGGCGGTGGCGGCAACTTGTTCGATGATATTGATTATGAGGAAGGAATGCCCGTAATGATCTTCGACCTGGAGACTAAGGAAAAAACGATACTACAATCGGCTAAAAAGATGACGTTGCCCGCAAATACTTTTGGACCTCCAGCAGGGTATAAGCCGGAGCGATCGTTTTAAGCAATAAATGATCAATTCTTTGCTATTGGCTTAGTTAGCCTCTGGGCTATTTGCTTAATTCCACCTTTAGGGTACGGATCGACGTAGCCTCTGTCGTGCTCAGTGGCAGCTCCTGCAATGCTTCAATGTTTTGCAGTAGTGCACGCTGGTCTTTACCCACCAATTGCACCCAATACTGCGGTAATAAAACGGTTAGCCGTTGGGCCAATTGATTCCGCAGTCCCTCGTCAAAGCGATCGCGGTATTCGCCCAGAATATCCAATAGCCCCAAAACCGTATCGGCGTGCATATCTTGTACGGCATTTATAGTTTCTTGAACGCCCTTGTTCTTGGCTTCTGGTCCAATCTTGGCCTCAAATTCTCGCATCAAGAGCACGGCATTATTGGTAAAATGAATGATCAAATAGTAGCATTCGATGAACTCTGCTCCAAACCGCTCCTCTTCTCCGCTGTATTCGACATAGAGATTTAATAGACTAGAGACCAAATCTAAGGACGGTTGTAGGCGACCGATACGCAGCCGAATATCCAGCGTGGTATCGATCAGCTCATCCATGTGCTCCTTGTTGGTGAGATGAGCGAATAGCTGACCGGAGTAAGGGCTTGCTTGACGAGGAAGGGAATATTTATCGATACCGCTGATTTTTCTCAACAGCTTTAGCACCTTCTCGAATTCCTCCAATGTCCACAAACTATCAACCGAAGGAACACCCATTTTGTAGAAATTTTCCATGGGTGGCGAATTGTCGGGATGTGGAGGCACCGGTTGGGCCAGCCCGGCCATTCCAATCAGTAGCCCCAGCAAGGAGCCTAAAAGTCGCAATACCAATTGATTAGTCATCATACAGCTCTTTAAAAAAATTCCAAAATTCCTCCCGAGGGGGATCGGCCTTGATGATCACCGGCTCCTTTTTGACCGGGTGGATGAACTCCAAGGACCGACAATGCAGATGGATGGAACCGTCGGGATTGCCGTGCTTGAAGCCATATTTCACATCTCCTTTGATCGGACAGCCGATTTCGGCCAATTGCACCCGAATTTGGTGCGGGCGCCCCGTATGCGGCGTAACCTTCAACAGATGATGCCCATCAATCTCAGCCTTCAGCTCATAGTCTAACTCCGAAAGCTTCGCCGCCGCCGTCCGCTTACCCGTGCGCTCGTATGCCTTCGTTTTGTTGATCTTCCGATCCTTCAACAGGAAGTGCCTCAGGTGCCCAGAAAGCGGATTAGGCCGCTGATGCGTAATGGCCCAGTACGTCTTCTTAACGGCCCGCTCTTGAAAAAGCTTGTTCATGCGGGTCAGGGCTTTGCTGGTTCTAGCGAAGACCACTACCCCACTGACCGGCCGATCGATGCGATGAATGACGCCCAGAAAAACGTCCCCAGGTTTCTTATAACGCAATTTAATGTACTCTTTGACATAATCGCTGAGTGGCATATCGCCAGTTTCATCCCCTTGAGTGAGAATGCCTCCCGGTTTGTAGGCCGCAATCAAGTGATTATCTTCGTGCAGTATTTTAAGATGTTCTGCCATAGTAGGTGCTGCTTATAGATTCGTGCAAAAGTAGCATTTAACAAGGGTTTAAAGAAATTTTGCCTCCCCTTGTTCAACAAGATCCCTGTACAACTGTTAAGCTAAATAATCAAATAACTATGCTTAGTCTAGGCTTTTCTCCCTGTCCCAACGATACCTTCTTGTTTGATGCCCTGGTTAATGGTAAACTAGATACCGAAGGGCTGGAATTCGAGGTGCTGCTGGCCGATGTCGAAGAACTCAACCAAAAAGCCTTCGCCGGCGAGTTGGACATCACCAAGCTCAGCTACCACGCCTACGCTCACCTCATCGATGACTACCAATTGCTGAATGCCGGCAGCGCGCTGGGCAACAACTGCGGTCCCCTCTTGATCGCCCGCCAGCCGATGACGCCGGAGGCGATTAATACCGCCCGCATTGCTATTCCCGGGCAATACACTACCGCTAATTTCCTGCTGAGCCTCGCCTACCCCCAGGCCCAAAATCGGCAAGCCTTGCTGTTCTCAGACATCGAGGGTGCAGTGCTCTCCGGCGAAGTGGATGCGGGTTTGATCATCCACGAGAATCGCTTCACCTACGAGGATAAAGGGCTGGTGAAAATTCGGGATTTAGGAGAATTTTGGGAGGAGACGATGGCCCTGCCAATTCCCTTGGGCGGGATTGCCATCAAGCGTTCGCTGCCGGAGGCGGTCAAGCAGCAAGTCGATCGGCTATTGCGGCAAAGTGTGTCCTACGCACTGGCCCAACCCGCCCAAACGATGGACTATGTGAGTCGTTATGCCCAAGAAATGGACCCTAAAGTGATGCAGCAGCACATCGAGTTGTACGTCAATGATTTTAGCGTCGATCTGGGGCAGAAAGGCCGCTTTGCGGTAAAAGAAATGTATCGATTGGCCCAACAAAAAGGGATTCTAGCGCCTTATGAGCAGCCCCTATTTGTCCACCAACTCCGCCCCCACTAGCTCCACTAGCAAACGCCGACAGACCTCATGACTGAGCATCACCGATGGATGTTGCTCGTAGTTGACCAACAGGCTTTTATCGAAGGGTTCGACCTTAAGGACATCGATTTCGGTGCCCAGTTTAATCTGTTTGTTGTTGAGAAATAAAAGCAATTCTGTAGAACTATCCGCCAAGGCGCAAAGCCGTACCCGCTGCCCCTCCTTGGTGTCAGATAGTTTCAGATAGCTGCGAGAAGCGACCTTCCCCTCCTTATCCGGAATAGGCGAACCGTGAGGATCAATGGTTGGATAACCCAGCAGTTCATCCATGCGATCAAATAGCTTTTCGGAGGCAATATGCTCCATATCCTCGGCAATATCGTGCACTTCCTCCCAGCCAAAGCCCATGATTTTGGACAAAAACATCTCGGCCAAACGATGCTTGCGGACGATGAGCGCCGCCACCTTGCGGCCTTTGGCCGTCAGCTGAAGCGGTTTATACTTCCGATAAGCCACCCAACCTTCTGACTGCAGTTTCTTGACCATATTATTGACCGTAGGTGTACTGACCCCCATTTCCTTACTCAGATCGGTGATCGAAATCTTATGGTCTTTTTGATCCAAAAAGTAGATGGCCTTCAGGTAATTTTCCTTCGTTTGGGTAGGCATAAGACTTTTGTGATGAAAATTTCAACAAAAGTACAAAAATATACGTTGATAAATTTGTTAGACTAATCTAACTTTTTATATTTGCATTATCTAATAATACGACAAAAGCTAACCCTGATGAATAAATTAGCCTACTGTATCATCTTTGTTTTGTGTAGCCTTAATGTTGCACTCGGGCAGCAGGCCCAGATTTCCGGGATCATTAGCGCCGAAGGCCGGGCGCTGGAATTTGCCACCGTGGCGCTGAAGGGCACCCCGCATGGCAGCACCACCGATGCCGAAGGGCAGTATACTATCAAGAACATTTCCGCCGGGGAATACATTCTGGTCGCCTCTTTTCTGGGCTATCAATCTGTAAGCCAAAAGATCGAACTGGCCGCCGGCCAATCGCTCCGACTAGATCTGACGCTAGAAACGATTGCCAATACGATGGAAGAGGTAGTGGTGACGGGAACGCTCAAGGAAGTCAGTCGCCTGGAAAGTCCGGTTCCGGTGGAGGTCTATCGCCCGGTATTTTTCAAGAAAAATCCCACCCCCAATATTTATGAGGCCCTGCAAAATGTAAACGGCGTTCGTCCTCAACTCAACTGTCAGGTCTGCAATACCGGAGACATCCATATCAACGGATTAGAAGGTCCCTACACGATGGTTTTGATTGATGGAATGCCCATTGTGAGCAGTCTGGCGACGGTTTATGGGCTTTCGGGGATTCCGAATTCACTGGTGGAGCGGATGGAAATCGTCAAAGGCCCGGCCTCTTCGCTTTACGGCAGTGAAGCAATCGGGGGCTTGATCAATATTATCACCAAAAACCCTGACCAGGCTGCTACGCTTAGCGCCGACCTTATGACGACGAGCTGGGGGGAGCACAACCTCGATGTGGGCGTCAAACTTCGGCTCAATGAGCGAATATCGGTGCTGACGGGGGCGAATTACTTCAACTTTGATAATGTGGTGGATAATAATGACGACAATTTCACCGATGTTACCCTGCAAGAGCGCATTTCTGTTTTCCAAAAGTGGAATTTTAAAAGAAAAGACAATCGATTATTTAGTCTTGCAGGCCGCTATTATTACGAAGACCGCTGGGGAGGTGACGTTGATTGGAATCCTTCTTTCCGGGGCGGCGATGAGGTCTACGGTGAAAGCATCTACACCGAACGTTGGGAGGTGATTGGCAATTATCAGCTGCCGGTTGAAGAAAAAGTGATGTTTTCTTTCTCCTATAACGATCACCAGCAAAACTCTGTATACGGAGATGTTCCTTATTTAGCCGATCAAAAAATTGCCTTTGGACAGTTGACTTGGGATAAGCAATGGAATAAGCACGATCTTCTTTTCGGAACTGCCTTACGCTACACTTATTACGATGACAATACGCCAGCTACGGAAGCTAACGCGGATGAAATTTGGCTGCCGGGTGTTTTTGTACAAGATGAAATGCGGCTCCACCCTCAGCACAAACTCCTGCTGGGCCTGCGCTACGACTACAACGATGCTCATGGACATATCCTCACACCCCGACTGGCGCATAAATGGTCGATTACCGACAATGACATCCTTCGCCTCAATGCTGGTACTGGTTTTCGAGTAGTCAACCTGTTCACCGAAGACCACGCTGCCCTGACGGGCGCTCGCGATGTAATCATTGCCGAGGAGCTACAGCCAGAGCGCTCCTACAATGTCAATTTGAACTACACAAAAAAAATGTATTGGAACAACGGCGGCTGGCTCAACCTCGACCTGTCGGCCTGGTATACTTACTTCAACAACGTTATTCTCCCTGACTACGACACCAATCCCAACCAAATCATCTACGACAATCTCGACGGCCACGCGGTAACTAAAGGCATCAGCGCCAATCTCGACCTGAACACCACCAAAGGGTTCTCTGCCCTTCTGGGCTTCACCCTCATGGACGTCAGCACCGAAGAAAACGGCATTCGAGAACGCCAACTGCTCACCGAACGCTTCACCGGCACCTGGGGCCTGAGCTACACCCTGCCCAATCAAAAATTCACCTTCGACTACACCGGCAACCTCTACGGCCCCATGCTCCTCCCCCTCCTTGGCGAACTAGATCCTCGGCCACCAGAGTCTCCCGTTTGGAGCATCCAGAACATTCAGGCTACCTACAAAGGACTGCCCAACATCGAAATCTACGCCGGGATCAAGAACCTGCTCAATTGGACGCCCTGGAAAAATCAGGACGATCCCATCATCGCTCGCAGCTTTGATCCCTTTGACCGAGGCGTCGAATTTGGCGATGACGGCCAAGTGCTGGCCACGCCTAATAACCCCAATGCCCTAACCTTCGATCCAACCTATGTCTACGCCCCCAACCAGGGCATCCGAGGTTTTCTAGGTATTCGATACAGCCTACAGTAAGATGAATAGACCACTGCAATTCCTGCTCTTACTCGGGGCCATCGCTATCTATCTAGGCTGCACCAGCCCTCAAGCGGCAAAGTCCGAAGCGCCACTGCGCCAGCTGGCGTTTGAGCAGTTAGACACTTTGATGCGGGAGGCTCCGCGCCCCATTGCGGTCTTCTTCCACACCGACTGGTGCGGCTATTGCGCCAATATGAAGCAGACGACCTTCAAGAACAAGGCCGTCGTAAATGCGCTGAATGAAGGCTACTACTTCGTCAGCTTCGATGCCGAGAGCGAGCGCCCCGTGCAGTTCAATGGCCAAGGCTTCGTGTTTGAAGCCCAGGGCCGTAAGCAAGGGGTGCATCAGCTGGCCAAGGCGCTGGGTAGCATTGAAGGGCAATTACAATACCCCACATTTGTATTGCTCAACACCCAATATGAGATCATCTTCCAGATGGGAAGCTTTTTGAGTGCGGAGCAACTACTAGCGGTGTTGAACCAGTAGTTGATACTACGCCTCCAAGCTCAGCGGCATCTCCGTCAACCGCTTGCCCGTCAGTCGCCGTACGGCGTTGGCAATGGCAGCACCAATAGGTCCCAGCGGTGGCTCGCCGACTGCGCCCGGCGCTTCTGCATTCTCCAAAATGACGACATCGATCTCCTTGGGGGCGTGCCTCATCAGGGCCATTCTGTAAGGCCCGTAGATCGTAGGGGTTAAAGCGCCGTCAACGACTTCCATTTTTTCGAACATCGCACCGCTCATCCCCATGATGATACTGCCTTCACACTGGGCTCGTACCTGATCGGGGTTAACAGCAATGCCGGGATCGATGACGCAGGTAACTTTGTGGACTTTGATTTGGCCGTCTTCGATGGAGACTTCGGCAACCTGAGCCACCGGGGTATTGGCATCTGTAGAGGCGGCAAAGCCCATGGCGCGACCATTGTGTACTCCATCTTTCCAATCCGCCTTTTCTGCGGCGACCCTAATGACCTCCCGGAGGCGGAAGCCCCGCTGATCCTCCTGAATCTGATCTAGCCGGTACTGCACCGGGTCCTTGCCAGACTTAATGGCCAATTCATCAATAAAACACTCGATAGCGAAGGTGTTGGCCAACAAGCCCAAGCTTCTCCACCAACTGGTCGCAAAAGGCAGCTTCACCCGCCAGGAGATGGCGCTGAAATTGGGAATTTTACCGTACTGAATCATTCCTCCCCTCCAAGCCCCCACATCCGACCCCAGAATGGTTCCAGCAATGCTGGGCACGAGTGGCGAACCGAACATAACATCTCCACTAGACACATTGTGTTCAATGGCCCTGATCATCCCATCGCTTTCTAATTTGGCCCTCAGCACATGGTGCGTAGGTGGTCGGAAGGTATCATTTTGAAACTCTTCTTTACGATCGAAGAAACATTTGACCGGCTTCCCGATGGCTCGGGAAAGCAGGGCCGCCTGAACGGCATTCGGCGTATGTAGCCTCCGGCCAAAGCCACCACCAAGAAAAGTAGGCTTGATATTGACATTTTCTTTCTTCAAGCCCAAACGCTCTGCGACCTCATTCCTGGTCAAGTTGGTCACCTGGGTAGAGATGATCACCGTCGCCCGATCGCCTTCCACATGGGCAACCGATCCGTTGGGCTCTAGCTGCGCGTGCGCTCCAATGGGTGTTTTGAACTCCATCGTGATGATCTCCTCCTCATTATCAAGTATGCGCTTAGCCTTGCCTTGCTTTTGGATTTCGATGGGTTCCCCCTGTCCGACCCGGATCATATCCTCAATATCCTTTTGCTGCCATTGCTTTTCCACTTCCCAAGTCACCTTAATGGCGCGCTTGGCATTTTCAGCCTCCATTCTAGATTTTGCGATAACTATAATCCGCAAATCGAAATGTGCAGAAAAAATGACACATTGATTGAGGCGGCAGACTAAATTAGCGAGGCCAAAATACGCAAAAAATCACTGCGCTTCCCAACCGGTATTTCCCGTGTCTGTAGTTTTGTGATAAATCAGTGCCGGAGCACCAGGATCGTAGCGATGATAAACAGAGCTTCTCCCAGCAGAAACACTCCCTTCTGGATCGCCCGATCCCGCCACAATCTTCACATCGTTTAACGCGTCTAAAACCAATGTACTGGATATTACGGCTCCCGAAATCTTTAGGTCACCGCTCTCCTTAATAACAACATCAACAGAACCAGAACCCGCCTGAAATTCAATGTCAGCCGCCTCCTTATTTTGAATCTGCAAAGTATTCCCATTACTAATCCAGTGATGGCCATCTGTGCCCAGATTCCCGGTGATTGTATTATGGGTAGAAAAGCTACCAATCGCTGCCTGACTTTCGAAATGGGCCAGAATAGCGTTTCCCGAAAGACCCAAAACCCTGAACTTCCCAACACCTCCGGTCACACGACCTATACTGAATGCCTCGTCGGTATCAACAAACGAAGCCTCATTGCTTCCAAAGTTAATGGTGTTGATACCCTGATCATCGTTAATTTGTAGGGCGTTGTTTCCATCCGACCTCTCTGACAACTCGATCCCCGTGCTACCATCAGAGGCCTCAAATACTGCGTATTTATGACTGACATCTCTATTTTTTGCAGATAATGTAACGTTTGGCTTAGGACTTTGGTTAAGCCCGAACTGCGCAAAACGCCCAGTTATGTGCTGGACCTCAAAAGTCGAGTTGGCACTAGATAGACCAGTGCTAAAATCTAGGGCATAAGTTCCAATACTGGTCAGGCCAGTATTGGCATCCTTAGTAGGTACTTTGTAGTGCAGCTTGGCGGACCCGGCTCCGGCGCACTGAATCCTTGCCCCCAGTGGATCACTAGAATTTTCGTAAACCTGTAGCAATGCTCCAGGGTTCACTATTCCAATTCCCACTCGGCCATCGCCAGTGATGGTCATTCTGTCAAGATTTTGTGTCCGAAAATGGAGGGGATAATTGCCGAACCCCGTAAGTCTAACAGCATTTGAAAATGCAGACATTTCAAAGATGACATTGTCGAGTTGATTGTCAACTCGAAACGAAGTAAAACCATCATCTGCCACATGTAGGGAGCGTGCAGGGCTGTCCGTGCCAATACCTACGCGCTCACCATTATAATATGCGGTGGTACCATTAGTTAGAAACGGCGAACCCAGACCCATTATGCCACCAAAAGAAGTTTTCGTGTAAAGCCTCCCATCTGTACCAAGAAACAAGGTATTATCTGCCACTTCCGATCCATCAATAGGGAAGGAGTTACCAAATGAAAGCGCTCCAAATATTTGATGTTCCTTGAATAGAGAATTACCTATAACCGCCTTGTTGCTGCCATCAATTATCGATTTTGGGCCAATGACAACAAAATTATGAAAAGTGTCTGCTGTAGTGGATTTATGGATACTGTCACCAAATGCCACAAAATCACTCTCTTTAATGAAGAATGGCTTACCAGGCACTGATCCGACGTTATTCCCTATTCCCACTCCGCCGGTACTATCGGCATTGAGCAAGCTAAAGTGACCTATAGCAACACCATGAAATTTAACTCCATTTATATTGGCTTTATGGCCGAAAAGGGTTTTTACGCCCATTTGACTGAATCGGCCAGCCTGGTGGCCAATAAAAGTACTGGGTCCATCCCTGTGCTCATCTGCGGCATAGTAGCCAAATGCATCGCTTGCCTCTATGCCGTTATATCGCCGGAGGGCGTGATCGCCAAATGCAGCCGAGTGAGAAGAGGTGTCTTCTTGTAGTGCGCGCCAGCCAAATACAGTCTTATGGCCAGAAATGTTTCTATAGCCAGCCCAAGGACCCATCATTACAGAGGCTCCATTTATATTTTGACTATATCCCGCATATGGCCCAAAAGCAATCAACCCACCTTTATTGAATCTTCCACAATACTGCCCCACTACGGTCGTATACCCGAACTTACCCCAAGGATTATAGCCATCCAGCTCAGATGCACCGAAACCAATTTTCACGCCTTGTCCATTGGGAAAATCAATGTGCCGAACACTAACCCGACCCTTGACATCCAAGTTTGTCTCAATGGTGAAGTTGTTGTTTTCCAAAAGACAAACTCTAAGGTTATCAACATCGCCTGATTGGTCCACCAGTGCGACCCCAACCGAAGATCGCGCCACAATAAAGTACTCAGCCATCCCTGTACCACTCAATTTAATCCAGTTGCCTGCGATATGTAGCTTGTCAGTAGTGGCACCTACTACTTCTACGGTGACCTTGTAAATTCTTCCAACCACAAACGAAACAGTACTGTCAGGCAACGGCAAAGGAACTACAGTTTCTCCGCCACAAAAAGTCACCCAATCAAGGTTATTTCCGTTCGTTTGGATAGTTGCATTTTGAATAAGCGATCCACTTCCGCTATACAAGCCATTCCCATCACCGCCAACACCGATACCATCAATGTAATGACGAACAGCTTTTGTGCTAGGCACAGTTAGCTGAGAAGCACTATTGAGCGTCGCAGAGGTATCAACTCCCTTAATCGAATTTCCGCTGACAATCAACTCGTCAGCAATTGTTGTGACTTGTGAGAAAAGCACCAAAGGTGCAAAAACTAGAAAGATAAAAACAGATCGTCTCATTTCTGATAAACTTTTACAGTCAGATTATTCCCAGCAAAATAAATCTCACCTTGATTAACAAAATATCTATTGATTTCAATTACCCGATGCGTATTTGCGGCCAGCTCTGTAGAGAATATATTATTCACTCCCGCAGAAGTTCCGACCCCAAAATTTGTAGTACTAGCC
>JBCDGZ010000122.1:0-23541 GCA_038750655.1 Bacteroidota bacterium
CAAAAGAACAAAAATCCGTTGCTCCCTGAGTATTAGCTTTTCTTTGAAAACACGACAGAAATTGACTTAAGGTACTTATTGATTGGGGATCAAATCGATTACACTTATTTATATAAAGCATCCAATTCGGACTAATATCTGACTTTAAAATATCAGGTATATCACTTGGTTGTGATTTGGGATCAAAACCCAAGGAAGCATATTCTGAGCATAAAAGAGTTATAAATTTATCCCAATCGACAGTACTAAATATAGCATTCCAATCGACAGCTTTAACAAAGCCATCCCAATCTAATACGTTAATGATGCTATCTAGATTTATAGATTCATAATGATCCCCGTATGTGAGTCCCATGATCGTCTGAACAATAGATGACTCTTTGATAGCTAAACTGTCATAATAATCATCAACATACCGATCCATCTCCTCCTCACTAAAATCAAAGGAAGCACTTAAATCAATACGATCAATAGGAGAAGGCTGTGCCTGTATATCTGGAGTTATACTGACAGTCAGCAAACAAAGAAAGAGAAATTGAAATAAATAGTACTTGGAATTCAAAAAATACAACATGAGCTTCTCTTTACGGTTGACCAATAAATAAGTGATGGACTTACTTAATTTTTCCGTAAAGGTAGCCGTAATCATCCCCTTGGCGCTTCACCATAATGGTTGGTTATGACCTCATTAAAAATGATGAGCTAAACTTTTTCGTGCAGTATTATGACGTGTTCAATGAGGAAAGGAATTATTCGATACTTAGCTAAAGCAATGCTGCTAAGGATATAAAGCGAAGTCGTCATAACTTAATCTGACAAACCGTAATTAATTTTTATCGACTGTCAGTTTATGTCTTGACTATTTGTTACTACTTAGAGCACCTGGACTTTGACTAAGTAATCATCTAATAGTAAATAATACAGTCCAGGAGAAAAATTACTCAAATCAAAGTCGATCTCAGTATTTCGACGGTAGTTATCGAGGTGCTTCTCTATAAGTACGCTACCTCTACTGTCATACAGCGTAATCAACGGATTGATGAGCTGATAGTTGTTAATGGTACACTTAACTTGTCCTGATGTAGGATTAGGATATACAGCTATACTGTTATGTATTGCATACTCTTCTATGTTAGTCCTAATATCGACCAAGATAGTATCCGCCGCCATGCATCCATTACTCTGATCTGTAATGGATAGAATATAAAAACCTGGATTCGCAATTTCAATTATTGATGTGTTGGCTCCGGTTGACCATAAATATTCATACTGTGGAACTGCAATTCCTCCTAACACAATAGTAGTTCCCGAAATCAAAGCAGTATCATTCCCTAGATTTACCTCGGGCAACGGGTGGATAATAGTTTCCTGTACAACGCTATCAGTACAACCATTATCATCAGTAATCTTGTAAGTAATAGCATAGCTACCAGGGATCGAAAGATCAAAAAGTGCTATAGAATCACTCAGTTGGCCATCAACAACGAGATTGTCTCCTTCAAATATACCAATAGGACTATTACCAAATAAAGTATCTAAAATCATCTCTGTACAGTAACTATCATCAAGACCAGTCAAACTAACCTGTGGCAAAGGAAAAATAGATTCTACCAATTGGCTGTCTTCATCCATACATCCATTTGAATCTATGTACCGATAAATCACCCATAAATCGCTGCCAGCTAATTCGGGAGTAAATAGCCCAATACTATCCGAATTATCCACTAATGCCCCTAAGAACATTCCTCCCGCAGGCTGTCCGAATAAAGTATCAGGTATAGTAGAGAGGCAATATTCCCTATCCAAACCAGAAAAAGAAGATACAGGTAAATCAAACACTTCTACGGAATACATCGCAGAGCTAGTACAGCCAAAACCATTATCGATAATAATTTCAATACTGTAGGTCCCAGGGGTAGAATAGGCATAACTATAGTTAGCTTTATCTGAAAAGGAGTCCTGGGTGCCATCCCCAAAGTCAATGATCACATTCGCATCAATATTTACTAAATCTGAGAAATTGATCAAGCTAATACTATCCCCTAAACATACATTATCTACACTGAACTGTACTGTCGGTATAGATATAAAGTTAACCTCAATAGTATCCGATGCCGTACATGAAGGACTTGTAAGAGTAACACTATAACTACCCGATTCTAAAACCGTAATCTGTTGGCTTGTATCCCCAGTAGACCACTCAATTGATACAGAATCCGCAGTAATATCTGTATCTAGAATAAAAACCTGATCACTACAGATAGAAGTATCTTGGCCCAAGTTGACCGTTAATGAATCATTACCATATAACTGGAAACTAGTCAAAAAAACAAGAAATGAGATTATTCCTTCTTTCATATCAAATAGAAATTAAGCAACGAAAATCAAATTTAAACAATAAATACCTAAAAACCCTCATCATATCTAATTAGAATCTATAATCTTAGCAAACAGAAAAGGAAAATCCCTACTTCCAAATTTGAAGCAAAAGCTAAAAATTAGATCGAAGTTTATAAAGGATGAAATATTTCACTTTTTGAAGCAAAAAATCAATATCTTATCTGAATATCAAGCATGTAATTGCTATCAACCTAAAAACAGGAACGAATTTAGCTACACATAAAAAACCAAACAGCAATCACCCCAAAACGCCTTAACCCCCGAAATAATGACGCCACACCCCAACATCCTCTTCCTCGACATCGAATATGACCCGGAGGCGACCCGCATTCGGGAGCTGGGAGCGGTATGGCAGGGAGAAGGGCTGCGAACGCCGAAGCTGGGGGCTTTTGCCGACTTTGCGAGGCCAGCCCGGGTGGTTGGAGGGCATAATATTATTGCGCATGACCTGCCGGTTTTGCGGCGGTATCCGGGGACGGAGGCGCTGGCGCAGCTGCCGACGATCGATACTTTGTACCTATCGGTTTTGTTTTTTCCCAAAAAGAAGTACCACCGCTTGGTGAAGGATGATGTGTTGGATAGTTCGGAGCGGAGCAATCCCTTGGCGGACGCGCAGCAGTCGAGGGTGGTGTTTGAGGATGCGTGGGAGGTGTGGGAAGGCTTGCCGAAGGACAATCGGTGCATTTATTATCAGCTGCTAAAGGCGGTGCCGGGCTTTGATGGCTTTTTTGGGCTATTGACGGCTGCCGAGCAGGAGGAGTTGGCCATAGCGCAACCTTTGGCGTCCTATATTACGCAATGCTTTTCCAATTCTATTTGTGAGACAGCGGACTTGGAGGATTTTATCCAGCAGCAGCCGATCGCGCTGGCTTTTGCCCTGGCGCTGATCGCCGTAGAGGACAGCGTTTCTTTGCTGCCGCCTTGGGTGAGCAAGAATTTCCCGGAGACGTATTCCATACTCAATATCCTACGATTGTACTGCGCGGCGGACCGCCGCTGCACCTACTGCCAGCGCCTACAGCCTCTCAATGGCCTACGGCGCTTCTTTGGCTTCGAGCAATTCCGGCGCTTCGACGGCGATGGCGAGGTACCGCTACAACAACAGGTCGTCGAGGCAGCGATGGCCGAGGATTCCCTGCTGGCTATCTTCCCTACCGGCGGCGGCAAGTCGCTGACCTTCCAGCTGCCCGCCCTGATGAAGGGCGAGGCCAACCGCTCCCTCACCGTCATCATCTCACCACTACAATCGCTGATGAAAGACCAGGTTGATGTGCTGCGCAATCGCCACGAGCGAATCGATGCGGTCACCATCAATGGCCTGCTCTCGCCACTGGAACGCAGCGAGGCGCTAGAGCGTGTCCGGCTGGGCGGAGCCAACCTGCTCTACCTTTCTCCGGAGTCCCTACGCTCCCGCAGTATCTACCGACTGCTGGTCGGCCGCAGCATCAACCGCTTTGTCATCGACGAAGCCCACTGCTTTTCTTCCTGGGGGCAGGACTTTCGGGTCGATTATCTCTACATCGGTAAGTTTATCAAGAAGCTGCAAAAGGCCAAGGGGCTGTCGAAGCCCATTCCGGTGTCTTGCTTTACGGCCACCGCCAAGCCGGCCGTAGTCGACGATATTTACCAATATTTCAATACCCAATTGGGCTTGAAATTGCAGCTTTTTAAGACTAGTGCGAAACGCAAAAATCTGCATTACTTTGTTCATAATGTAGGAGACCAAGAGGAAAAATACGAACGCCTCAAGTCGCTGATTTTCTCCGAAGATGGGGCCAAGATCATCTATGTTTCTCGGGTCAAAGCCGCGCGCGATCTTGCGGAGCGACTGGGCCGAGAGGGCGTTCTGGCGCGGCCTTATTACGGGAAAATGAATCCAGAAGAGAAGAAAAAGACGCAGGATGCCTTTATGGACGAGGACAATGAGCTGGACCTGATCATCGCTACCTCGGCCTTTGGAATGGGCGTGGACAAGGATAATGTCAAGATGGTGATTCACTATAACATCTCGGATTCTTTAGAAAATTATATGCAGGAATCGGGGCGGGCCGGCCGGCGGGCCGATCTGGAAGCCAAATGCCATATCCTCTTCGATGAGAATGACCTGAGCGCTCATTTTGATTTGCTTAACCACAGCAAACTGAGTCAGAAGGAGGTGGATCAAATCTGGCGAGGAATTAAGGGTTTTCGGCGACGTCATTTCACCAAATCGGCTTTGGAGATTGCTAAGAAGGCGGGCTGGGATACCGAGAATACGCAGTCGGGGTCGAGTCTGCTGGAAACGCGGGTCAAAGTGGCGCTGTCGGCATTGGAGGAGTCGGGCTATATCCGGCGGGACGAGAATGCGGCGCAGGTTTTTGCGCAGAGTATTTTGGTGAAAAATGTGGAGGAAGCCCAGCAGAAAATGAAAGAAAGTCCTCGTCATTTCATTGGCCAGCAACAGCAGGAAAACGCTAAGAGAATATTCAGTTCTCTGATGTCAAGGGCCAAGGCGAGGCAGGAAACGCAGGTCGATTATGTAGCCGAAGCCTTGGGTATCCACCGCAATGAGGTGACCACGATCATCAATATCTTCAAGGATATTGGCATCATGGATAAGGAGAAAGATTTGCGGGTTTATTACTTCACCGTCAAAGGTAAACGCAACTCTTCGAATGTTTTCCGACAAGTGTCGACCATCGAGCGATTGCTGCTAGACAATTTATTTCCGCAGGAGCATATTCACAAAAAAAACAGCTACCTGCGAGAGGTGAATGAGGCCATCAATGAAGCACTGCTGGAAGAGGATTTTGAATGTAATTTGGGCATTATTCGCGACCTACTCAACTACTGGGCGCAAGTGGGTTTTGTTAAAAAAGAACGCATCGACCGCAGCAATAATCAGTACCTAATTATCCGAAAAATGGAGTACGGCCAATTTCGGGAACATATTGAAAAACGGTTGGCTACGGCGGAACTGGCCATGCCGGTCATCAAGCAGCAGTACCTCCCTCACGCCATTGAGGATGAGAATTTTACGGATAAAAAATTGATTGAATTTTCTGTCTCGGATTTAAAACAACAAATCGAAAAGCAAAGTGGAGCGCAGGAGGTTATCCGCTTCTACGAGCTGCTGCTGCTGTATTTTCATCACCTCAAAATCCTGGAACTCAAAGATGGCCTGCTGATTTTTTACAACCCCATGAAGATCACCAGATTGGAGGACAACAATCGCAAGCAGTACACTCAGGAAGATTACCAGCAACTAGCCCGCTACTACCAAAGTAAAACGGAGCAGATTCATATTGTAGGAGAATATGCCCGCAAGCAATTGCTCAATAAAATACTGGCCGTGCAGTTTGCCGATGATTATTTTGTGCTGCCCTATGAAGAATTTCTGAGTAAATATTTTAGCCGAAAAAGAAAAAAGATTAAAAAGCCGATCACGGAGGAAAGATTGCAGAAAATCTTCGGAGAGCTGTCGGAGGAGCAAAAGGCGGTGATTGATGATAAGAGCGAAAATATCCTTGTCGCCGCAGGCCCCGGTAGCGGTAAAACCAAGGTGCTGGTTCACAAAGTGGCCTCCCTCCTACTGGTTGAAGATGTCAAAACCGAGCAGTTCCTAATGCTGACCTTCTCCAAGCCCGCCGCTATCGAATTCAAAAATCGCCTGCGCAAGCTGGTCGGCCCCGCCGCCTATCATGTCGATATTTTCACCTACCACGGCTTCGCCTTCCAACTGATGGGCCGCATCGGCGACCTCGATCGCTCGCAGCACATCATCAGCGATGCCCGCAGGGCCATCGAGCAGGAGGAAGCCCCGATGGAACGGATCAAAAATAAAAGTGTCATCGTAGTCGATGAATACCAGGATGTCAGCCGCGATGAATATGATTTTATCATGGCCATTGTAACCAAATCGGCGAAAATACGCGTCATCGTCGCCGGAGATGATGATCAAAACATCTACGAATTTCGGGGCACCAGCATCGAGTTCATGCGGCGATTTATTGATGAGCGGCAGGCCAACTACCATATTCTAACCACCAATTATCGCTCGAAATACAACCTCGTCGCCTTCACTAATCTGTTTCTCCAAACCGCCTTCAGCGCCCAACGGATGAAGCACAACTACGAGCTGCAAGCCCACCAACAAACCCGAGGAAGCATCGAAATCACTCGCTACCGGACCGCCCATCTCATCGTCCCCCTCATCTATCAATTGCATCGCCAATACAAAAGCCTCGAAGGCAGCACCGCCGTACTCACCCATCGCAACGACGAAGCCGTCCTCATCACCAGCATCCTCAAACAACTGGGCCTCCCCGCCCAACTGATTCAAGACAAACAAGGCTTCTCCCTGCGCGACCTGTTCGAACTGCGCCGCTTCTCCTTCCGACTACAAAGTATCACCAAGGAGGAGAAAGAAACCATCGAGGAGGAACATTGGGAAAAGCTAAAAGCCCAATTGCCGACAGACTGCGCCCAATCCAATAACCTCGACCTGGTGCTGCGCGTCGTCCAAACCTACGAGAAATTGCACCCCACAAAATACCTCGGCAGCTGGCGCAGCTTCCTCAAAGAAAGCCGTATCCAGGATTTCTACAACGCCGAGCAGTCGACCATCCTGGTCTCCACCATGCACAAGTCCAAAGGCAAGGAATTCGACAATGTCTTTATCCTCCTCAACAACTATCAGCTGCACTCTGAGGCCGAAAAGCGGGTGCTCTACGTCGCCATGACCAGAGCCAAAAGCCATCTTTTCTTACACAGCAATGCTGTCCGCTTCGCCCAAGGCTCCATCAGAGGCCTGGATTACAGGGAGGATAAAAATACTTACGAATCACCAAAGACCCTTATCTTGGACTGCGGGATGCGGGACGTCTGGCTGGGCTTCGTCAAGCGTCGCCAAGTTATTCACAATGTCAAGCAGTTGAACTCGGGCTGTCCGCTCTTCCCCTCTTCTTCTAATCCAACCATCTTCACCGACGAAGGACGAAATGAGGTCCTGAAGCTTTCCAGACCTTTTGAAGAAAAACTAAACAACTATCTCCGTCAGGGCTACGAAATTACAACTATCCAAGCCCGCTTCATCGTGGTTTGGTATGATGAGGAAAGTGATCGATCCTACCGGGTGGTACTGCCGGAGATTACGCTGAAAATCAAAGAAGCCTAAGCTCCCCTACCGCTTCAAATCTCCCCAAGTCTTCACCCCTCGCTTCTTCAATCTCGACAGCAATCGCATCAGCAGGTAAGCCGTGAGCAGGGCGTCGCCGGAGGCGGTATGGCGGTCGTGCATAGCAATGTTGTAGCGATCGCAGAGGGCGTCCAGGGTATAAGCCGAGGGGTTGAGCAGATGCGTGGGGCGGGTGTGCTCTACACGGATGGCCAGCCGGGCAGTGTCCAGGACGGGGTTGCGCAGCTGATCATCAACGAGGGGGGCGAGGGCCTGATTGATCATGCTGACATCGAAGCCGATGTTGTGGCCGACCAGGATGCTGTTGCCGAGAAAGTGGACAAACTCACGGGCGGCGCGAGCCTGCGGGATGCCGAGTTGCTTGTTGGGGACGATGCCGTGGATGGGCACGGCGTCGGTACGGTAGTTTTCGGCCCGGAGAACGCGGACTTCGTACTGGTCGGCGAGGCGGATTTTTTGCTGGTGGAGCCGCAGCGCGCCGATGGTCAGCAGCTTATCGTTGTTGGCGTTGAGGCCGGAGGTTTCGGTGTCGAAGACCACAAAGTCCAGGGCCTCAATGGGGGTTTTGGCGGGCCAGGGCGGGTGAAGCCGCTGGAGGTAATCCTGCCAGAAAGGCGGATAGTCTTTGGTTTGTTTCCAGAATTTCCAATTCATGACAAAAAGCTTAGTCTGAACCGAACCCTGAGCAGCGATTGCAATTCGCTGATGGGCTTAAAACTGTTGCGGAGCATCAATCGCTGCATTTTATTGAGTTCAGAGATTTTGAAAAAACGGCCGCTGTCTTTGTTGCGCAAACCTTGAACGGCGCGAAAGCGCATCAGCATCTCGTAGGCATCGGCGGCCTGCTCGTAGAGTTCTCGATTGCTTTCTTCCAACTCTGCCAGCTTGTCGAAGCGCTCGAAGGTGTTGTTGATCTGGCCAACTTTGGCGTTGAGGATGAGTACGCGAGCAGCGTCGGCCAAAGGCATCATCGCCCGCGACTTGATGTCGAACTGGTCTTTGTGCTCCCCATCCTTTTCTACGATAAAATTGCGAAAGAAGCTCAGTGGCGGTGGGTTTTGCAGGGCATTATTGGCCAGATGGGAGAGGTAGATCTCTTGCTCGTCGATCCCCTCAAAGATGTGGCTGGTCATGGAGTTGGCCAGTTCGAGGTTGCCGTGAATAGGTCGATAATCAAAGAAAATGGTGGTCATCATCACCTCTTTGCTTCCCGGCTGCTGTATCCAGCGATCAAACTGCTGTTGCCACTCCGACAGCGACATGCACCATTGTGGATTGCTGGCCATCATATCGGCGGGGCAATATTCAAAGCCACATTCGTGCAGGATGAGGGTGGTATTTTCCGCCAGGGCCAGGTAGTAGTTCTTCACTTCTTCGTAGGATTCGTCCTCGCCGGGGTTTTCGAAGACCAGGGCGCTGTCTTGGTCGGTACGCAGCAGTTGCTCTTTGCGGCCTTCGCTGCCCAGGGCCAGCCAGCAGAAGTTGACTTTGGGGCGCTGCATGGGCAAAGCGGCCAGGTCGCTTTCCGTGATTTGGATGGCACGGACGATGAGGGCATCATTGATTTCAGAGATGATCTCCGAAACATATTTGATCGATACCTCTTGGGCCAGGTACTTGTCCAGCAGCATCTCGGCCTTCTCGCGGATCACTCGCAGCTCCGCCCCGGACTTGGCCTTTTTGATCTCCCGAACGAGGACAGCGGGGTTATTGGCCTGTACCACTAGTAGGTCATGTTCGGAGATAATGCCCAGCACTTTAGAATTGGAGCTGCCGTCGGCGGTAATGCAGAGGTGGTGGATACGCTTTTGCAGCATTTCGATTTGTACATCGGCCACCGTTCGCTCAGCGGGTACGGTGACGACGGGGGAAGACATAATCACGGATACGGGAGCAGTGGTAGGCACATCGCCCGTAGCCACCTTTCTGCGAAAATCTTGATCGGTAGTGATCCCTACGGGATGAAAGTCTTCATTGACAACGATTATAGAGCCTACGCTCTCGCGGCTCATGATCCTGGCGGCCTCCCGGATGGTGGTATTGGCCGAACAAGTTACCGGTTGCTTACTGCTTTCGATCGATTGGACTTCCACCAGCCCATATTCAGCGTTGACGGAGGATTCCGCCCCGTAGAAGAGTCGCCCCTTGTTGTTTTGGGCAAATTGATTGCGTACACCGGCGGCAAAATTGGAGGCCAGGTAATAAGCGACGCGGGAATTGCGTTTGAAAATATCCTGAAAGTCATCCGTATGCACCGCATAGATCAAGCTCTCCTCGATCACCTGAGCAGAAACCAAGTAAGGATGTTGAGCCAGCAAGGGCCGAATGCCGAAGACATCGCCCTCATCACATTCGTCGATTAGTATCTTTTTATCGCCCTCTTTACGCAGTAATTGTACCGCCCCTTCTCGTACGATATAAAAATAGTCGTGGGTGGTATCGCCCTGTTCGAAAAGGATTTGCTGAGGCTCGTAGTATTGGATAACGATATTGCCAGCCACCTCCAGCAGGCGCATTTTGTCCACCATGGAGAAAGGGGGATAATTTTTCAAAAAATCGTACACTCGGACAGCAACGGTGTTATTCATAAGCTGTTTTTTGGGTTGCGGTGAATGAATTATCTCTCAAAAGACAAATTTATATATCTAAATAATTCGATTTATTACAATTTTCTAATTAAATTGCGATTACATATGAAAACCCACTTCAATATTGAGTTTTTAGAAGATGCGACCGAGACCTTACGCGCGATCGCCCATCCCATCCGTTTGGCCATTGTCGATATGCTTTTCAAAAATGAGCAAATGTCGGTCAGCGAAATCCACGAACAGCTTCATATCGAACAGGCTGTTGCCTCTCATCATCTCCGCATCCTGAAAAATAAAAAAGTGGTTACCGTTAATCGTACTGGGAAAAATTCGTTCTATGCTTTAACTAGTAAGGATTTCCATGACATTATTGAAGTATTGACCAAGACGCTCTAAAATTGGGATTGAAGTGGGTCACATGGAGTAATCTATATATTTAGAAGTTTCTACAAGTTAATTCATTATTTTCAGAAAAAATATTATTCCCGCCATTATTTCTACTCTTCGATCAGCTATCTCGATTATCCCCGCCTACCAATTCATCTTCATAAACTACTAATAATCAACATTATAAATCAATAAAAATTACTATTTCATAGATTGTAAACTATTAATTTTTCTACAAGAATTTCCTTTTGACGGGCCTTTGATTTTCCACATTTCCTTTTGAGAAGGGAAAATTTTTCTCAATTTTATTTGTAAATATATACATATCTATATACATTAGCAAAAGCAATTGCAGCCTGATAAAATTTAATTACGAACAAAAGCAGGTTCAGTATCACCTTAAATCCTAGCTCCTGAGCCCGCAAAAAAAATGCTAATGATGGATAACATATACTCTAACCTACGTATGTTCATTGCCCTTGGTGGTCTGTTGTTTTTGCCGATCGCCCTACAAGCTCAGATGGAGGCACCGCCAGAGGAGGACCACTCCTACAAGCCTCTAACGTTACGACTCGATGAAAGTGGAAAAAAATATATCCGTTTCATTATGTGGCACCAGCTCTGGATCACAACTAACAATCTGGACGCTGACGGTGCTAAGTTTCAATTGACCCCTAGTATTCGACGCTCTCGCTTCTTGGCTTACTCTCAAGTTTCCTCCAAATTTTTAATCCTCACGCACTTCGGTCTCAACAGCCTTAATCCCAATAATTTGAGTGCACTGGGGAACGACAGCAACACCCCACAGTTCTTTCTACACGGGGCTTGGGGGGAGCTAAAGATCAGCGACGGCCTCTACATTGGCTCCGGCCTCCACTACTGGAAAGGGCTGACTCGACTGGCCAACGCCAGCACGCTCAACTTTATGACCCTCGATCAGTCTCGCCCCTTTGCCCAGTGGCACTCGCTAGGAATCTCCGACCAGTTTGCCCGTCACCTTGGAATCTACGCCAAGGGGCAGATCGAAAAGTTTGACTATCGTATCGCTTTCAATGCTCCTGGGCGTAGCCCGCTGGGTACTGGCCGCGATTTTGGTACCAACAACTCTCCACTCACCTACACCGGTGTCAGCACCCCCGACAGCGACGGCGACCCCGTCGGCAATTACATCGCCGAAGGGTACTTCCGCTACAACCTCTGGGATACAGAATCGACCAAGCTCCCCTATCAGGTGGGCAGTTACCTGGGCAAAAAGAAGATTCTCGGCATTGGAGCAGGATTTTTCCTCCACCCCAACGGCATGTTCAATAACGCTACCGGTGAACACGAAAATGTCAGTCACTTTGCTGTAGATGTTTTCTTCGAATATCCTAACCCGCAGGGCAACGCCATCCACGCCTACGCCTCTTTCATCAGCTTCGACTACGGCGAAAACTATGTCAGCCGCTGGGGCGGTACCGGCACTAATCTGTACGGACAACTGGCCTATTTCATCAAATCAGCCAAGATTATGCCTTATATTGCCTTCCAAAACGGCGATTATGATGGCTTTGCAGACCCTGTTCAGGCCCTCGATATTGGCGCCAATTACTATGTTAATGGCCATCACTGCAAGTTGACCCTAGAGTATCATCGCATCGCAGGCGACGTCAGAGAAGGCGCTATCGCAACGCAAGATGATGCCCTTTCCCAACTGCGCTTTCAACTACACATCTTTTTATAAGTCTATAACTTAAACCAACGCAATTATGTCAAACAACAAACTAAAGGAATACTGGGGAAAAAACCTGCGCTATCTGGGCATCCTCCTCACGATCTGGTTTATTGTCTCCTACGTCTGCGGAATTCTATTCGTAGATCAACTCAACACCATCCGCCTGGGCGGCTTCAAGCTCGGTTTTTGGTTTGCCCAACAAGGCTCCATTTATGTATTCGTCGTCCTCATTTTTGTCTATGTCCGTCTGATGAATAAGCTGGACAAAGAGTATGGCTTTGATGAAGAATAATCCTAATTAATCTAATTAATAAATTCAAGTTGTGATTCCCTATTAAAAGATTCAAAGCGTCAGATGTTTGAATCGCCACTTCGTGGCTCACAAAATCCTCCTTACCTGCCTACCGGCAGGCAGGTTGAATCTCGTTCATCACAACTTGGGTAAAAAAATCAATCATTATGAGTGTTCAAACTTGGACCTGGATATTAGTTGGGGTTACATTCGCCCTCTATTTTGGTATCGCCATTTGGGCCCGTGCCGGCTCAACAAAAGAATTTTACGTCGCTGGTGGTGGCGTTTCTCCGCTAGCCAACGGTATGGCGACGGCCGCCGACTGGATGAGTGCGGCTTCCTTTATCTCAATGGCCGGCCTGATTTCTTTCATGGGCTACGATGGCTCGGTGTTCTTGATGGGCTGGACGGGCGGCTATGTGCTGCTGGCCCTACTACTGGCCCCCTATCTTCGAAAGTTTGGTAAATTCACCGTTCCTGATTTCATCGGTGATCGCTATTATTCCAATACCGCTCGAACCGTGGCCGTCATCTGTGCCCTGATCGTGTCCTTTACCTATGTAGCCGGACAGATGCGAGGGGTAGGGATCGTTTTCTCGCAGTTTCTGCAAGTTCAGATTCACTGGGGCGTTATCATCGGGATGGCCGTTGTCCTCTTCTTCGCCTTCCTGGGTGGAATGAAAGGGATTACCTATACCCAGGTGGCGCAATACTGCGTGTTGATCTTTGCCTTTATGGTTCCTGCTTTCTTTATCTCAATTAAGATGACCGGAAGTCCAATTCCACAGATCGGTATGGGAGGGACCTTAGAGAACGGCAATTACTTGCTCGATACGCTGGACCAGTTGCATACCAAGCTGGGCTTTAATGAATATACGGACGGCTCGAAGAGCACCTGGGATGTCTTTGCCATCACCCTGGCCCTGATGGTCGGAACGGCTGGACTGCCTCACGTAATCGTTCGCTTCTTCACGGTACCGAAGGTGAAGGATGCTAGAAAATCTGCTGGATTGGCCTTGTTGTTCATCGCCATTCTTTACACCACGGCTCCGGCTATCGCCGTTTTTGCCCGCACCAATTTGATAGAAACTGTAAGTGAAAAAGAATACGAAACGCTTCCCGGATGGTTCAAGAACTGGGAAGATACGGGCCTGATTGCTTGGGCCGATAAGAATGCCGATGGCAAGATTCAGTATGTTGCTGGCAGCGCCTTGGCTGGCAAGAAACCAGTTTACACAGAAAGTAGAGGTACAAATGGGGAACGGATGATTTCCAATGCCAACACAAATACAGAAAACGAACTGTATGTCGATCGTGACATTATGGTATTGGCCAATCCCGAAATCGCCAATCTACCCAATTGGGTCATCGCGCTGGTAGCAGCCGGTGGTCTGGCCGCAGCACTGTCTACGGCGGCGGGTCTGTTATTGGTGATTTCGACATCCGTATCTCGCGACCTCATTAAGATGCAGATCAATCCGAACATCTCGGAGAAAGGCGAGTTGATGGCTGCACGTATCAGCATCGTTATCGCCGTAGTGATTGCAGGACTGTTTGGGATTTATCCGCCGGGCTTTGTCGCAGCGGTGGTCGCACTGGCCTTCGGACTGGCCGCCGCCTCCTTCTTCCCGGCCATCATCCTAGGGATCTTCGATAAGCGGATGAACCGTCAGGGGGCTGTAGCCGGTATGATTGTCGGAATTACCTTGATGTTGTTTTACATGATCGTCTACAAGACCGGATTGGTTGGTGTAATGGGTCCACGTCCCTCTAGCGAATGGTGGTTTGGCACCTCGCCTGAAGGTTTTGGTACCATTGCTATGCTGGTCAACTTTGTCGTGTCCATGGTCGTCTCTCGGATGACGCCTCCACCGCCAGAGTCAGTACAGGAGATTGTAGAGAACATCAGAATTCCGAGTGGCGCTGGTGAAGCCGTGGCGCACTAGATTTAGGAGCAATCCAATTTTGTTTATAGAAGTGGGGATGGGTGCTTCCTCATCCGTCCCCAATTTTTCATCAGCTTTCGGCAGTGAATTTACGAGTGTTTGCCGGAAGCTCATTTGATTCGCCTTTCAAGTTTTGCGTTTGTTTTTATCTTTATAGCGAGAAAAGTGACAGCGCGTTATCCTATGCGCTGTACTTTTTTTGTAAAAAACCAACCGCAATGCTTCCTCACAGCACTTTTATGTCTAGTAATAGAACATCCAAGTTAATTGGTCTCTTTCTGCTGGGCCTGATTCTGTTGAATTTTCCCATCATCAACCTGTTCAGTAAAGAGGACTTTTTGTTCGGCATTCCGTCGCTGTATATCTACCTATTTTTGGTTTGGCTGCTTTTGATTATTTTTATTGCGATGATCGTCCGACGAAAAGACAACAAAAAGCAACCCTAGCATGAGTACGAGTATTATTCTATTCAGCTCTATTGCTTACCTGCTGTTCCTGTTCTTTATCGCTTTTTATGCCGACAAAAAGACCCGCGAAGGCAATAGCCTGGTCAACAGTCCTTACATCTACGCCCTCTCGCTGGCCGTTTACTGTACCGCCTGGACCTACTACGGCAGCGTCGGCAAGGCCGCCTCTTCGGGCAGCCTGGGCTTTCTCACCATCTACATCGGCCCCATCCTGATCGCTCCGCTGTGGATCTACCTGCTCCGCAAAATCATCCTAATCAGCAAACATCAACGGATTACCTCCATTGCAGATTTTATCTCTTCGCGCTACGGCAAAAGTGCAAGAATGGGCGTAGTCGTTACCTTGATTGCCGTAATCGGAGTCATCCCCTACATCGCCCTACAGCTTAAAGCCATCGACGCCAGTTCTAGTATCCTGAGCAATGAGGCCGACTGGATGAGCGAGATACTGGATGGCAGTTTGTTTTTCAAAGATAAGGCCTTCCTACTGGCCCTCATTCTGACCATCTTCACCATCCTTTTTGGCACCCGTCACCTCGACCCCAACGAGCGGCACGAAGGGCTGATCGCCGCCATCGCCTTCGAATCACTGTGGAAACTGGTGGCCTTTCTGGCCGTCGGCCTCTTCGTCACCTACGGCATCTACGATGGCTTCAGCGATCTATTCAGCCAAGCCACCAAACAGCCCGAGCTGGCCAACCGCTTCTCGATGGAGGCCGCCGGCGTCGACAACTGGTCCTGGACCTGGATGGTTTTGCTTTCGATGTCAGCCATCATGCTATTGCCCCGGCAGTTCCATGTCATGGTCGTCGAAAATACCAATGTCCAACACGTCGAGAAAGCCGCCTGGCTCTTTCCGCTCTATCTATTGCTGATCAACATTTTCGTGCTGCCCATCGCCTGCGGCGGCCTCCTGCATTTCCCCGAAGGACAAGTCGAGCCCGACAGCTTCGTCCTGGGCCTCCCCCTGCAATACGGGCAAAACCTCCTGGCCCTCTTCGTCTACCTGGGAGGCCTTTCGGCCGCAACGGGGATGGTCGTCGTCGCCGTCATCGCCCTGAGCATCATGATCAGTAACAACCTCGTACTGCCCGTCCTCGTCCAATCCTCCTTCATTCAGGAGCCTACGACTAGCCACCTCGGCCGTCGGCTGCTCAACATCCGTCGGATCAGTATTGTCATTGTCATGCTCATTGCTTACACTTACTTCAAGTGGGTAGGTGGGGCCTTTTCGTTGATTTCCATCGGCTTGATTTCCTTTGCGGCCATCGCTCAATTCTTGCCTCCCGTTATTGGTGGCTTGTACTGGCGGGGGGCCACGGAGAAAGGGGCACTGGCGGGTTTGCTGGTCGGCATCTCGGTTTGGGGGCTGACGCTGGGTCTGCCAACGATGGCGGAGGTGGGCTTGCTTTCCAATAGCAGCATTGAGGAAGGCTATTTTGGGATTTCGCTGCTCCGGCCCTATGCGCTTTTCGGACTGGAGGGCAGCGACCACATCGCCCACTCCGCCTTTTGGAGCTTACTACTCAACAGCATCACCTATGTAGCCGTTTCGCTCAACACCCTTCCCAAGCCCATCGAACTGAGCCAAGCTGATCTGTTTATTGAAATTGAAAAATATACGACAGGGGAAGCAGAGGTGGAAGTCATCAAGCGGCGGGCCCGCCTGGACGATCTCAAGCTTTTGCTGGATCGTTTTCTGGGGAAGAGAGGCCGTAAACGGGTATTGAAAAATTTTGCCCGACGGCGGCAGATTAACCTTAAAGCCACCAAGACGGTGGATGCAGAATTCATCAATTTTACAGAAACCCATCTGGCCGGAGCCATCGGTGCAGCATCGGCTAAAGTCGTACTGGATTCTGTGGTCAAAGAAGACCCCATCAGTCTGGAAGAAATGTTGATCATCATGGATCAAACCAAAGAAATCATTCAATACAGTAAGGCCCTGGAAAAGAAATCCCTACAGTTGGAGGCCACTACCCATCAACTACAAACCGCCAATGAACAACTCAAGGAGTTGGATCGACTTAAAGCTGATTTTATCACGACCGTTACCCACGAGCTGCGGACCCCTATCACCTCCATCAAGGCCCTATCAAAAATTATGTTTGACCATCCCAACATCGATCTGGAAAAGCGGGAGCAGTACCTCAACATCATCATCGATGAGAGTGAGCGCGTAGCGCGGCTGATCAATCAGGTGCTGGATTTGGAAAAAATACAATCGCAACGAACGCAGTTTCCCTTGCAGCCACTGGACTTAACTGCATTGGTTAAAAGGGTGGGCGTAGGCATGGAAGAGGTGTTTCGACAAAAGAATATTGCGTTCAGCATGGACTTGCCCGCCATTGAAATTTCGGTGAAGGGCAACAACGATCGGCTGACACAGGTAGTACTCAACTTGCTGTCCAATGCACTGAAATTCTGCGATTCACAGAAGGGGAAGATTAAGGTGGTGCTAGAAAAAGAGGATACCGATTTTGTCGTATTACAGGTTCAAGATAACGGCGCAGGGATCAAGCAGGAAAATCAAAAAATCATCTTCGAAAAATTTACGCAGCTCAGTTCACAGAAAGCAGGTAAGCCGACGGGGAGTGGTTTGGGCTTGTTCATATGTAAAGAAATTATCGAGCGACACGGTGGAAGCATCCGAGTCAGCAGTGGACCGAAGACAGGAACAACTTTTATTGTAAAACTGCCCCTTCATTCCTAATTAAATTTTGCGATTCAGAATCGCTGAAAATAATTGTTTAGATATTCTTTTTTTATACCAAAAAATTACTACTTTTATTACACTAGAACCTACACTTCTGTAAACGACACAAAATATGGTGATGACAGGCATGAAAAGGAAGATTCTGCTTGTAGATGATGAGCCTAATATATTGGTCGCCCTTGAATTTCTCATGGTGGCCAGAGGCTTCGAAGTAGAGAAGGCGCTGAACGGCGAAGAGGCCCTGGCAAAGGCAGTCGCTTTTCAACCAGAGATTGTGGTATTGGATGTCATGATGCCGGGAATGGATGGGTTTGAAGTAGCAAAATTACTGAGACACAACCCCTCTTTTGCGGATTTAAAAATTGTTTTTCTTACCGCCAAAGGTACTGAGTCAGATAAAGTTACTGGCTATACACAGGGAGGAGATATTTACTTAACCAAGCCTTTCGATAATGATCAATTGCTCGTGGTTATCTCCGAACTAGCAGAATATGGATGACATTTTTTTTACCTAATCATATATACAAATCTATATATTTACATAAATCAAACCCAATGACTCAACAAATCAAGACCCTCGAAGAATACCACAAGACTTATGCGGAAAGTGTGGAGAATCCTGAAAAATTCTGGGCCAAGCAAGCCGAGACTTTCACTTGGCGTAAGCCTTGGACCAAGGTATTGGAACATGAATTCAAATCGCCCAAGGTCAAGTGGTTCATCAAAGGAAAATTGAACATTACGGAAAATTGCCTGGACCGCCATCTCGAAACGCGAGGCGACCAAGCTGCGATTATCTGGGAACCCAACGACCCTAGTCATGCCTATAAGACCTACACGTATCGCGAGCTTTACGAGGAAGTCTGTCGCTGTGCCAACATGCTCAAAGCCAATGGCATCAAAAAGGGCGACCGCGTCTGCTTCTACATGCCGATGGTACCAGAGCTGGCGATTGGCGTACTGGCCTGCGCCCGCATCGGTGCCATTCACTCGGTAGTCTTCGCTGGCTTCTCGGCTACCGCACTGGCGGACCGGATCAAGGATGCTAGTTGCAAAATGGTGATCTGCTCCGATTTCAACGCCCGAGGCAATAAGCTCATCCCGGTCAAAGAGGTCGTCGACGAGGCTTTAAAGATGGATTGTAAAAGTATAGAAACCGTCATTGTTCACAAGAACACCGGCGGCAAACTCAAGATGAAGCGCAACCGCGACAAGTGGTGGCACAAAGAAATTGAAGGCAAGCGCAAATCCTGCCGTGCCACTCAAATGGACTCCGAGGATATGCTCTTTATCCTCTACACCTCCGGCTCCACCGGCAAGCCTAAAGGCGTCGTACACACCTGCGGTGGCTATATGGTCTACACCTCCTTCTCCTTCCGCAATGTCTTCCAATACCAGGATGGCGATGTCTACTGGTGTACGGCCGACATCGGCTGGATCACCGGTCACTCCTACATCATCTACGGCCCACTGCTCTCCGGGGCCACCACCATGATGTTTGAAGGCGTCCCCACCTTCCCGGATGCCGGCCGCTTCTGGCACATCTGCGAAAAACACCGCGTCAATCAATTCTATACCGCACCAACGGCCATCCGCGCCCTCATGGCCAAGGGCGACCACTGGCCCAAACAATACGACCTTAACTCCCTCAAAGTACTTGGCTCCGTCGGCGAACCCATCAACGAGGAAGCCTGGAACTGGTACAAAGAACATATCGGCAAGAAAAAATTGCCCATCGTCGATACCTGGTGGCAAACCGAGACCGGCGGCATTATGATCTCCGGCTTAGGAGACATCTCGCCGCAAAAGTCGACCTTCGCAGGCCTTCCCCTCCCTGGCATCCAGCCCTGTCTAATGACCGCCGAAGGCAAAGAGATCAAAGGCAATAATAAAGAAGGCTTACTTTGCATCAAATTTCCCTGGCCGTCCATGCTCCGCACCACCTACGGCGATCACGAACGTTGCCGCCAGGTCTACTTCTCGGCCTTCGAGAATATGTACTTCACCGGCGACGGCGCGCGGCGCGACCGCAGAGGCATGTACCGCATCATCGGCCGGGTCGACGATGTGATCAATGTCTCCGGCCACCGCATGGGGACCGCCGAGGTCGAAAATGCGATCAACGAGCACAGCAATGTAGTAGAGTCGGCCGTAGTGGGCTATCCGCACGACATCAAGGGCCAGGGCATCTACGGCTACGTCATCACCAACCACGAAGTCGCCGACCGGTCGGCCTTTGTCAAGGAAATCCGCGACGTTGTCACCCGGGAGATTGGCCCCATCGCCAAGCCCGACAAAATCCAGATTGTCTCCGGCCTTCCGAAGACCCGTTCGGGCAAGATCATGCGGCGCATCCTCCGCAAGGTAGCCTCCGGCGATACGAAGAATTTAGGTGATGTGAGTACATTGCTCAATCCAGATATTGTCAAGGAGATTAAGGAGGGAGCGAAGTCGGTGTAAATAAATAGATTGATTAAAACTATAGGGGCTGTATCTCTTCTCAGAGGTACGGCCTTTTTGCTGCCCTATCGGTAATGATATATGGGTTTGTGTACCTTTGAGAGATGAGCATAATTTTTTTGGCCAACAGAACCAACGTTTGACCAGGTTATACCGTCTTTTAAAAAAACAGTACTCATGAAAAATTACTTTATCCTACTTACTCTCTTAATCACAATTGGATGTCAACCCTCCTCTCCAAATCCCCAGACGCCTTTCGCCGAATTGATAAAGCTGGTGGATCAATACGCCGAGCAAACGCTGAAGCAAGGAAATATTAATTCCTTAGCCGTGGCGATCTATAAGGATAGCCTGAGCTACCGAAATTACTACGGGGAGATCGATAAGAATCAAGGCAATCGCCCTAATGATAGTACGCTTTATGAGATTGCTTCCATCTCTAAAATTTTTGTCGGCTCCTTGGCAGCAAAAGCGGTTGTAGAAAAGAAAATTTCTCTCGATGACGACATCAGAATGTACCTAGATGGTGATTACGAAAATTTGGAATTCGATGGTTCTCCCGTCAAAGTCCGCCATCTACTTAGCCATACACTCGGTTTTGAGGCGCCCGATAATTTTCTGGCCGTCTACCGAAAAATTTTTGATGGGTTTTACCAAGATAAAACCATTGACTACAGCATGGAGGATCTATTGGAAGAACTCAAAACGGTAGCACTCATCAAACAACCGGGCACCTATTATGATTACAGCAATGCCGGACCAGAGTTGATGGCCCATATCTTGGAACAGGTGTACGAAAAACCGTACAAAGACTTACTCTCCGCATTTTTTGATGACCTGGGGCTCCAAAACACCCACCTGCAAGACTTTGAGAAGCATGAAAAATACCTCTCTAATGGCTACGATGAACAGCAAAACAAAGCCACGCTAATTAAAAATCCACTGCTGGGTGGTGCCGGCGGAATCATCAGCACCCTCCCCGATTTGACGAAATTTATGCAATTCCAATTGGAAAGCAGCGAGCCCTGGATTAAAGAATCAACACGGCTCTTATTTGAGGATGGAGAAGATGATACGGGCTACTTCTGGGATTTGGGAAGAGGAACGAGAGAGGGGTTTTACTACAAAAAATCGGGGAGTTCAAACGGCATACAAAGCATTCTCCTCATTTGCCCAGATGCCAATTACGGGCTGATATTGATCATGAACAATCAATCAGATGAGGCCCTATACGACTGGATACGACTGTATAACCGCATCGAGAACGATTTGATTGAGTATCCTAAAATTAACGCATGGTCCTCAGTGGAAATGGCATTCCTGACGGACCCCAAGGGAGCCGCTAAACAGTACCAACAACTCGCCAAAGATACCGCTACCTATTTTGCAGCATCTGATTACCTAAATGGTGTAGGCTATGACTTTCTTGGCAAGGGCCAAGTGCAAAACGCCATCGCCCTCTTTGAATTGGCCGTCTCTGTTGACCCCGAAAATGCCAATCTACACGATAGCCTAGGAGAGACCTATTTCATTGCTCAAGTTTACGATAAGTCTAAAGAACATTACAAAAAATCACTGGAATTGGACCCGACCAATGACAATGCAAAGAAATACCTCTCGGAAATTGATCGCCTATTATCGGCTCAGTGAGAGGCAAGAATAATCAGGCTACTTGTAAAACGAATCCCTCATTTTATCCAAAAAACCTTTATATTTGCATTTGCACACAGTGGACCCTCCTAATTTTCTTTGAAAACTAAAGAATACCTTACTATCATATGTTTTGCAAGTACGCCTACGTAGTGCTGGTCGTATTATGTTTCCTAACCATTCAACTGACTGGGCAGGAACAAAGCTATACACCCCCTAATACTTCTCCGGCTGACGATCAGTTGGTTACGGCTTTGCAGCAGCAGCTCAAGGCGGATGTACAAGCGTTGCCCCGGCCTAACAGGAAGGCCATCAAGGAGGTCTATGGAAAGCGGACGGAGCGCATCGAAGGCAACATCGCGGAGGGGCATTACCTTTTTGACAATCCCATCAATGCCTACTTCGATGAAGTTTTGGGGCGTATTTTGGCGGCTAATCCAGAGATTCCGGCGGATAGGATTCGGCTGCTGATCAGTCGATATACTTGGCCAAATGCCAGTTGTTTGGGGGAGGGCACCCTGGTTTTCAATGTGGGGCTGCTGCGGCGCTTAGAGAATGAGGGGCAGTTGGCTTTTATTCTTTGTCACGAGCTGGCGCATTATATGGCGGACCATGTGAATGTGGCGATTCGGGAGCGGGTGGAAGCCCGTAAGGATATGGTCAACAGCGAGGCGATGAAGGCCATTCAAAAGCAGGAATATGGGCGGTATGATGCCCTGGTGGGACTCTTGAGGGGGATGGTGTATGAGGATCGGTACCACAGTCGGCTGCACGAGTCGGAGGCAGATTCGCTGGGGATGCAATACTTTGTGAAGACAGGGTATGGGCCGCAGGAGGCCCTGCGCTGTATGTTGCTGCTGGATGGGATGGATGAGGAAAAATACCCTGGGGAGGTGGGCCTGCGGCGCTGGTTGGATCACCCCGAATATCCATTTAAGGAGCGCTGGATTCGGCCGAGGCGCAGGGGCTTAAGTCAGCTTCAGGATACGGAGGTGGAGGAGAACAGCGATTCGTTGAAAACCCATCCGGATTGTGCAAAGCGCCATCGGTTACTGGAGCGGCAGTTGACTACCATGCTGGCCGGGGCATCCTCGGTAGAAGGCGACCAGGAGCGTTTTGCGCGCTTCGCCCGCTACTGTGATTATGAGATGGTGCAGAGCAATTTTGATGCTGGCAATTACGGGCGAAGTCTATTTTATGCCTTCCAATTGCTCAACCAATATCCAGAAGATGGCTATCTGCGCGCGCTCATCGGTCAGTCTTTCCACATTTTATACCTGGCCCAAAAAGAGCATCGCCTCAATGATTTCGTGGAGCCAATAGGCAGTCAGAAGCGGGCTTATAAACAAGTCTTACAGCTGATTCACAACCTGCGATTATCAGAATGGAAGCAGATCAACTACTACTTTTTACAATCACAAAAAGAAAAATATGCTGGTCAGGAGGATTACCTTTATGCCCTTTTCTGCAATGCACAAGATAGAGCTGCCGAGGAAGAGCTAAAGCAATACCAGAAGGCCTACCTCCAAGCCTTTCCCAAAGGGAAATACCTTAAACAAATCAAACCATAATTCACTCCACTTAAAGCATCAAAATAAACTAAACAATGATGAACATGAACGCTAAATTACGCATCCTACTCAGTCTCTGTGCCCTATTCCTCATCGGGATAGTATCCATAAATGCACAAGAAGAAAAAGAAGATAGAATCATTGAGGATATTCTCAGTATCCAACTCAAGAATG